>CAZETQ010000045.1:0-11681 GCA_964515165.1 uncultured Solibacteraceae bacterium
CAAATCTTCCCGGCGATGAAAACCGGTAAGGTCACGCTGATCAATAACGCCATGGCGCGAGAATTGATCACTGATGACAGCGGAAAAGTAGTCGCCGTCAGCTACATCGACAAGGCCACGCGCACGGAGAAAAAGATTCGCTGCCGCACCGTGGTTCTCGCGGCCAGCGCCTGCGAATCCGCTCGCCTGCTCCTGAATTCCAAGTCGTCCCGGCACTCAAACGGTCTGGCCAATTCCTCCGGTGTCGTGGGTCGTTACCTGACGGACTCCGTGGGCTATGCCTTGGGCGGATACATTCCCGCGCTGGAAGGGATGCCCAAGCACGATTCCGACGGCATCGGCGGAATGCACATGTACATTCCGTGGTGGCAGTGGGACAAGAAGAACAAGGATTTTCCCCGCGGCTATCACGTCGAGATCGGCGGAGGTTTCGGCATGCCCTACGTCGGAACGTTTGGCAGTCAATGCCGCCGTTACGAAGGCTATGGCGACTCGTTGAAGAAGAACATCAACCGGGAGTACGGCTGCTTCGTAGGATTCGCCGGCCGTGGCGAAATGGTTCCCAACGAGCAAAGCTTCTGCGAGATCGATCCAACCGTCGTCGACCGCTTCGGCATTCCCGTCCTTCGCTTCCATTGGCGCTGGGCCGAGTACGAGCACAAGCAAGCAAAGCACATGCATGAAACGTTTGCCCAGATCATCGAAGGCATGGGAGGGAAAGTGATGGGCCCGCGCAACGGGCGTCCGGACGGTTCCAGCGGAATCTCCGCGGGAGGAGAAATCATCCACGAACTCGGGACCGTTCGCATGGGCGACGATCCCAAAAAATCGGCTCTCAACAAGTACTGCCAGGCGCACGACGCCAAGAATCTCTTCGTTGCCGACGCCGCTCCATTCGTATCGAATCCCGATAAGAACCCCACGCTCACGATTTGCGCGATGGCTTGGCGCACCGCCGAATATATCGCCGAGGAAATGAGGAAAGGCAATGTCTGACCATCGCGAAAACGAAGCCACGCGCCGCGATCTGCTCCGCACGGTTGCGTTGGCGGCGACTCTCGGCGCTGTTGAGCCCGCGGCCGCACAGCATGTTCACCAGGCTGCGGCAAACGAAAAAGCGGCAACGGGAAAATACACCCCGAAGCTTTTCCAGGAAGGGGAATGGAAATCACTGGGAGTTCTGGCGGAGATCATCTGTCCCGGCGCCGTCAAGGCCAGCGCTCCGGAATACATTGACCTGCTGTGCTCGTCGAATCCTGCCTTGGGCGCCATCTGGACCGGCGGGCTGGCTTGGGTGACAGGAAAGCTCGGCAAACCGTTCCACGAAGCCACGGCGGCGGAACAGACGGCGCTGCTGGATAAGATCGCCTTCCGCAAGAACAGTTCTCCCGAACTCGATCCGGGAATCAAGTTCTTTGAAACCGCCCGCTTTATGGTGATCGACGGCTATTACACCAGTCCCGCCGGAGTCGCCGAGATCGGCTACAAAGGCAATGCCGGTGTATCCGAGTTCAAGGTGCCCCAGGAAGCGATCGATTACGCGCTGAAGCGGTCGCCGTTTGCCAACGGCTAGTCAGAACGTGAACCCGAGGCCGAGCGACGCTTCCAACTGGCTGAACGTTCCGGCATTGCGAGGAGCATCGTTTGCATCGTTCGGGTAGTTCAGCCCATAGGGCGCGCCGGCAATGATCTGCCGTCCATCCAGCCGCACTAGCAGATTCTTATTCAGCCGCAGCTTTAGCCCTCCGCCCCAGTTGATTCCAATGTTCTTGGATCCGCCATAAATCCAATCGCTGAATCCGGGATTGGACCAGTACTGCAGCTGGAAGCCCGCTGTTACGAACGGGCGCCAGCGTTCGCCGCGCGGCATGAAATAGCAGATCCCGTTAAAACCGCCCTGCCGCAGAGATACCGTGGTGGATTGCACGACCGCCTCGCCGGCATCGGTGGGAATGATGGCGGACTGAATGCCCGCCTGACTCTGGAGGTAACTCAGCTCCAGGCCGTAGTAACCCTTGGTATTGAGAGTTACACGAGCTCCATAGGCGGGCTGCCTGGCCTGCAGCGTGGTGTCGTTTTCATTGGCATCGTCGACGCTGTTGGCCGATCCGATAGGCTTGTGGCTGAGACGCAGATAACTGACAACCGGCGCGACCTCCCAGGTTTGTGCGGCCACACCAGTGGCCAAAGCCATGCTGAGCATGGCCCATCGAACAAACATTCAAAAATCTCTCCGCCCTAGAAGATAAATTGCTTATCCGGATCAACCCCCCGCCCGGCGAAAAGTTGCTGTCGTACGATTGGTGCTGATGGCAACGCCTGCGCCGGCCAAGAAACTTTCGATCGTCTTTCTGTTGGTTCTAACTTCGGTATTTGTCTACCTGGCCTGGGTGATCGCCCGGCCGTTTCTGGTGCCGATCATCACAGCGGCTCTGTTGGCCATCGCCATATTTCCCCTGTTCCGGCGCCTGCTCCGGCTGACGGGAAACTCGACGGCTTCCGCGCTGCTGACGACTCTGCTCGTTCTGGTAGTCATTCTGGTTCCAACGGTCCTGCTGATCAACAAATTGGCTCATGACATCGCCGGACTCTACGGCTGGCTGAATGAACAACAATCGCAGCAGGGCAGTTGGAGCGAATATTTCGGCAGTTTGGCCGAGCGCCCCCTCCAATGGGTCGCCGAGCGCACAGGAGTCTCCCGGGAGCAGCTGAGAACCACCACGCTCTCCCGCTTGCAAGCGATCAGCGCCGCCATGGTGCAATGGGGCAAGTCGCTGGTCATCAATATCGGGGCGACGGTTGTCGACCTGTTCACCACGCTATTGACTCTGTTTTTCTTTCTCCGCGATGGCGAGCGCCTCCGGAACCGGATTGGCCGCCTCCTGCCGATGGAACCTCTGCGCTATCAGGAGCTGGTTTCGACAATCGTCGCCTCCATCGAAGCAAATGTGTATGGAGTGCTGTCGGTCGCGCTGGCGCAGGGGATTCTGGGAGCGATCGGCTACACCATCGTCGGTCTCCCCTCCGTCATGCTGTGGAGTGTCGTCACAGCGGCCTTTTCGCTGGTTCCCGTCGTGGGGACGGCATGCGTTTGGGTGGTCGCCTGCGGCTACCTGGCCGCGACCGCAAGCTGGGGAAAGGCGGTGTTTATGCTTGCCTGGGGCGCAGGCATCATTTCGTCGGCAGATAATATCGTCCGGCCGCTGGTGCTCAGTGGACGAGTCAAGATGAACACGTTATTAATCTTCTTCTCGTTGCTCGGCGGAGCTCAAGCCTTCGGAGTGATCGGGTTGTTTCTGGGCCCGATGATCGTTTCCGTCGTTATGGCGCTTCTCCGGATGCTGGAGCAGGAACGGATGGAATGGGAAAAGCCCGATCCCGGCGAGCCGCCTCAGGCTATGGCGGGCCAACAAATTCTGCAACAATAGAGTCTCAGCTTCATCAAAGAATTGGGCTCTTTTGTTAGCCCCGGACTTCCGGAGGTACGTTCCTTGGCATCCATCGCGGTCGACAGCCGGCTTGACCGGACACTGCGCTTCTACGACTCGGCAAACGGGAAAAAGGTGGTCATGGCCGCCACGGGAGTCGCGCTTTTCGGCTTCGTGATCGCGCATCTGTTGGGCAATCTGCAAGTTTATTTCGGTCCGGGAAAATTGGACGAATACGGCCGCCTGCTTCACCAGAACCCTGGCCTGCTTTGGACCATTCGCGGGTTTCTTCTGGGCACGGCCGTCCTGCATATTACCGCGGCAACGCAGCTTTACCTGCTAAAGAAGCGGGCGCGGCCCGTAGGCTACGCCAAGAAAATCCCCACAACTTCGACGTACGCTTCGCGCACCATGTACTGGAGCGGGCCGATCCTGCTGGCGTTCATCGTTTATCATCTGCTGCACTTCACAACGGGAACGGTATTGCCCGGTTTCAAAGAAGGAGCCGTCCACGAAAACCTGGTGCGCGGATTCAGCAATCCGTTGGTCTCCGGTTTTTACATCCTCGCTATGGTTCTGTTGTGTACGCACCTCTACCACGGCATCTGGAGCATGCTTCAAACAGTCGGATTCGGTCATCCTCGCTACGCGCCAAAAATGAAAACCTTCGCCAAGGCGGCGGCCATCGCTCTCGCAGCCGGGAATATCTCCATTCCCGTTTCCGTTCTTCTGGGGATCATCCGGTAGCCGCATGAATCTGGACTCGCGTACCCCATCCGGCCCCATTGAGAATCGATGGGACAAAGCCAAGTTTGAAATGAAGCTGGTGAATCCGGCGAACAAGCGGAAGTACAACCTGATTGTCGTTGGAAGCGGGCTGGCTGGTGGCTCGGCAGCGGCGACTCTCGGCGAGCTGGGCTACAACGTCAAGTGCTTCTGCTTCCAGGATTCTCCGCGGCGTGCGCATTCCATCGCGGCGCAGGGCGGCATCAACGCAGCAAAGAATTATCAGAATGACGGCGATTCCATTTACCGCCTCTTCTACGACACCGTAAAAGGCGGCGATTTTCGCGCTCGCGAGTCGAACGTTTACCGGCTGGCGCAGATTTCGGTCAACATCATTGACCAATGCGTCGCACAAGGCGTCCCCTTTGCCCGGGAGTACGGCGGCCTGCTTGCAAATCGCAGCTTTGGCGGCGCGCAGGTTTCCCGAACCTTTTATGCTCGTGGCCAGACGGGCCAGCAGCTACTGCTGGGGGCCTATCAGGCTCTCGAGCGCCAGATTCAATCCGGCAAAGTGAAGATGTTTCCGCGTACCGAGATGCTCGATCTGATCGTCATTGACGGTCGCGCTCGCGGAATCGTAACAAGGTGCCTGTTGACCGGCCGCTTGGACATCCACATTGCCGACGCGGTGATTCTTGCCACCGGCGGCTACGGGAACGCCTTCTATCTCTCCACAAACGCCAAGCAATCGAATGCCACGGCGATCTGGCGCGCCTATAAGCGCGGGGCGGCGTTTGGAAATCCCTGCTATACGCAGATCCACCCCACCTGCATCCCGGTGTCGGGAGATTATCAATCCAAGCTCACCTTAATGTCCGAATCCTTGCGCAACGACGGGCGCATTTGGGTGCCCAAGAAGCAAGGCGACACTCGCCCTCCCGGTCAGATTCCGGAAGACGAACGAGATTACTACCTGGAACGGATGTACCCCAGCTTCGGCAATCTTTCTCCTCGCGATATCGCTTCACGGGCCGCGAAACGCGTCTGTGACGAAGGCCGCGGAGTCGGTCCTGGCGGCTTGGGCGTCTATCTCGATTTCGGCGGCGCGATCCGCCGTTTGGGACAGAACACGATCGCAGAACGCTACGGCAATTTGTTCGAGATCTATGAGCGGATCACCGGCGAGGATCCATACAAGGTTCCCATGCGCATCTATCCCGCCGTCCACTACACAATGGGCGGTCTGTGGGTTGATTACCACCTGATGTCCACCATCCCGGGACTGTTCGTGCTCGGCGAGGCAAACTTCTCCGATCACGGGGCCAATCGCCTCGGAGCCAGCGCGCTGATGCAGGGACTTTCCGACGGATACTTCGTAATTCCCTACACCATCGGCAACTATCTGGCATCCACGAAACTGGAAAAGGCCGATGAGACACATCCGTCCGCCCAATCGGTGAAGAAAGACGTTGAATCTCTCACTGCCCAATTACTGGCAATCCAGGGGCAAAGGTCAGTGACCAGTTTCCATCGCGAACTGGGACAGATCCTGTGGAACTATTGCGGCATGGCCCGGAATTCCCAGGGCCTGGAGACGGGCATTGGTAAGATTCGCGATCTCCGGGAGGAATACTGGAAGAACCTGAAGATTGCCGGCAGTCCCGACGAGTTCAACCAGAACCTGGAACAGGCCGGCCGGGTCGCCGACTACATGGAGCTCGGGGAGCTGATCTGTATGGACGCCCTGCAGCGCAACGAGTCCTGCGGCGGTCATTTTCGTGAAGAGTACCAGACGCCGGATGGCGAAGCTCAGCGCGTCGATAATCAGTTTCAACATGCCGCTGTCTGGGAGTATCGAGGGCAGAACGAACTTCCTGTCCGTCACCGCGAAGAACTTCAGTTTGAATACGTAAAACCCACGCAACGCAGCTACAAATGAGACTGACCTTACAAGTCTGGAGACAGAAAGACGCCAGTTCCTCCGGGCGAATGGAGCGTTACGAGGCGCCCAACGTCAACGAGCATATGTCGTTCCTGGAGATGCTGGACGTTGTGAATGAAGATTTGATTCAGAAGGGACAGGAGCCAATCGCATTTGAGCATGATTGCCGCGAAGGTATCTGTGGCTCCTGCGGTTTCATGGTCAATGGCGTTGCCCACGGTGGTCATAAGAACACAACCGTTTGCCAACTCCATATGCGTCATTTCCGGGACGGAGATGAGATATGGATTGAGCCATGGCGAGCATCCGCATTTCCGGTCATCAAAGATCTCGTCGTAGACCGGACGCCGTTCGATCGCATCATCGCCGCTGGAGGATACGTTTCCGTGTCCACCGGCTCCGCACCGGATGGAAATACTTTACCGATTCGCAAACAGGACGCGGAAATCGCAATGGACGCAGCAGCGTGTATCGGCTGCGGAGCCTGTGTTGCCTCTTGTCCTAACGCCTCCGCCGCACTCTTTACCAGTGCCAAGCTCTCCCATCTGGCACACCTGCCTCAGGGCAAGCCTGAGCGCCATGAGCGCTCCCTCGCCATGGTTCGCCAAATGAATACGGAAGGCTTTGGCAACTGTACAAACATCGGCGAATGCGAAGCCACCTGTCCCAAGGGAATCACGCTCGAAAATATCGCCCTGATGAACGCAGACTTCCTTCGCGCAAGCTGGTCGGAGCGTCCGCAAGCCGCCATCCCCGGCGCAGGATGATTTCGACGTATACCGCAGCCAGGATCGAGCCGTTCACGCCCTATACATTCCGTCACACTTGCGCGGAAGCCTTTGCCGCTTCGGCTCATCGCGGTGGCTGTCCCTCAGGCTGCAGAACCGGAATTACAAGCAATCCCGGTATCAAAGGGACTGCGTCGAGACGCAGGCAGTTACTGCCTATCCTGCGCCGTGGTGGGATCGCTGGTAGCGACTGCGATGTTCTCACGCACCCGGCTGACCTGAAAACTCCCGGCATTCGCCTGCGCGAAGTCGCGCAACGCGGGGATCGGCGACGGCTCGAGAAACGATTGCATCTTGGACAGGAACGCAGGAGTGGCCGTTTCCGGAACCTTGCGAAGCCAGAACAACGCTTCCTCCATCTTCCCTTCCTGCGCGAGTAGCCGCCCGAAATTGAACTGTCCGCGGAAGTCGCCGCCGGCGGCCGCCCGATGGTAAAGATCGCGCGCTATCGTCCAATCCGGCTCGAGCTCCCACCCGTCTTCGTAAAAACCGCCGGGAAGGTTTAACGACTTCGCGTGTCCCAAGGCCGCCGCTTTCCGAAGCCAGTAAATTGCTTCCACGCGGTCTTCGGCAACGCCCCTTCCGAGCGTGAGCAGGGTGGCCAGGTTATACATGCCCCAGTCGAGCCCACGTTCCGCTGCCTTTCGATACCAGCGTGCGGCCATAGAGGGACTTGGCGTTGCACCCCAACCGTTCTCGAGGCAACGGCCCACCATATTGATGGCCATCAGGTGACCGCCGAGCGCCGCACGCTCAAACCAATGCAGCGCCCGGAACGGATTAGCGGGAATGTGAATGCCGTCTAACAGCATCTGTCCGTAGAGCGCCTGGGCCTCGGGCACACCGCGCCCGGCAGCCTCTTGAATCAACTCCAGAGCGTCTTCGGTGGGCGCCATCGGCTCTTAGAACAGGACGTTGATCGTAGCGCGCGCCATCCGCCCCGGCGCGAGGGTCGCGTAGTGCGTGGGGTAGGCCCGGTCATAGTACAGCTCGTTGAAAAGGTTCTGAACATTCACCTGCAAATTGAAATGCTTGTTGAAGCGATAAGAACCCCACAAATCCGCTCGAACGTAAGAGGGTACCCACTTGTTGTTCGGCTGGCTGCCCCAAACCTTGGACATGTAGTAAACGCCGCCGCCAACCGAAATCGATTCCGTAATCGTATACGTGCTGGTCAAGCTGAAACTGTTGTCCGGCGTATTCGGGAACTTGGCGCCGTCCTGCAATCCGTAGGCAGCACCATTTCCCCCATTGCTGACTAGAATTGCGTCCAGCAGGCTGTAACCTCCGAAGATCTGCCACTTCTGCGTTATCCGCCCTGCCACACCCACTTCGAATCCGTTGACCCGCCGCTCGCCAGCCATGGCCACGGTGCCGTCTTGCAAGGTAATACGAGCATTCTTGGTTTCGTTGTGGAACACTGCAGCGGTGAGAAGTGCCCTGCGCCGGAATGCTTCCCATTTGACACCGAATTCCAAGGTCTTATTCTTCTCCGGAGCCAAGTTCTCGTTGATCGTGCTGCTCAGCGCATTCGGGTCGGAACCCTAGGCCAGAGAACTTCCCGCGGGCGTCGAAGATGTGCTGAACCCGCCGTAAATGCTGCCCGCCTGGGCCGGTTTATAAGTCAAACCCAAACGGTAGTTGAAGAGTAGATCGTCGCGATCAAACGCGCTGCGGACGTTTGTACCAGCCGCACGCGCGCTGACGAAATTCGCCGAGTAATTATCCAGCCGAAGTCCCACCGTGGCCTCCAGCTTCGGAATGATCGTCACGGTGTCGAATCCATACAGAGACTTCGTGACAGTCTGCGAGTTGGTTGGATTGTTGTTGCGCGTGATGGCGCCATTCCAAGGATCGGTCAAATTTGGCTTGAACAGGTCGGTGCAGTTGTAGCCCGATGCCGCGCCCGCGCCGCTGGGGCACGTGTTGGTTCCTGTCGCCACAGTGTATGCGTCGTTCTCGCCCCGCTCGCAGGAGAATTCCAAGCCAGTAGCGAAGGTGTGCCGTAGCGAACCGGTTTCGCCGTTGCCGGACAAATCCGTCTGATTGGCGATGGTATCCACGTCGCTCACGCGAGTATTGGTGCGCCGCCACAGCAATCCGTAATAGATGTTGCCCTTGCTATCGTCGGGCTGCGTCCAAATATTATCCTGATCGCTCTTGCTATAGCGCGTTGTGTTGCGAAGAAAGAGACGCTCGCTGAAATCATGCTCCAGACGCACAGTGCCGGTCCTTACCTTTTCCTTCCGGAAATCCCTGTCCGATAGCCCATAGAAGGTGCGGCGATCGACATTGCTCAGTGGTGAGCCGTCACCGGCTTCCAGAATCCGAGGCATCCCATCGGTTCGGGGCACAAAGACGGGGTTGTTGTATGGAATGCCGGCATCCGGCATGTCGTCGCTGTTCAACTGGTAGTAACTGAACGTTGCCCGGGATTTCTTACCCAATCCGACCAACAGCGTGGGCGCAATGCCCCAACGGTTCGAATGAACGGCATCGCGGCCGGCCACTCCCGCATCATGCCCCAATGCATTGAACCGGAGCGCGATGGCATCAGTGATCTTGGCATTCAAGTCCAGAGTTCCACGGTAAAAGTTGCCGGTACCCGGACTGAAACTGGCAGCCACCTGGTTCTGTCCGCGGGGAGCCTTATTGTTCAAGTTCAAACTTCCGCCGGAAGTTCCACGCCCGCCGAAGGCGCCGTTCGGACCCTTCGCCACTTCCACCGACTCCAAATTGAACACTTCGCGCGACTGTGAACCGATGTCTCGCATTCCGTCGACAAAGGTGCTCGACTGCGTATCGCTGCCCCGGAGGAACGGCCGGTCGCCGACCGGGTTTCCGCCCTTTCCGGCGCCAAACGTGATCCCCGGCACGGTGCGGAGAGCCTCCACCAGACTGACCGGCCCAGTGCTCTGAATGACCGTTTCCGGGATGACCGTGATGGTCTGCGGTAGATCTCGAATCGGTGCTGTGTACTTGGGCGACGGAAGGATCTGGCCGGTCGACTCGCTGACCGTGATCGATTCCCCCGCGCCGCGCAACTCCACAACAACCCGGGTCTGCGATACAAAGCGGCCGGCGGCGCTAGTGCCATTGAGGATCTTCGCCAAAGCCTCCTGCGCGGTAAAGATGCCCTTGACTCCAGCGGAATTGAGCGAGCCGAGGGACGCGTTCGAAATGACAATATTCAGGCCGGTGGCTTTCTCGAGCGCGGCTAACGCATCGCTCAGCGATCCGGCGGGAATGTCGAGATTGTGCACACCACGTCGGCGGGAGATGCCTCGCCGTCGTCGGTGGATTCCGGCTCTCCCCGGGGACCCGCCTTGGGATCCGGACTGTACTGTGCAAATACAGGGACATCCGAACGGCTCATAACGGCAGCGGCGGCGATCGCGGTGGCCGCGAAGCGAAGGACACGCCGCAGTAGGCGATCAACCAAAGCAAAAAAGTTTCGTTTCATGATCCTGAAGGGAACAGCCGGAGCGATTCCGGTGTTTCGCAAACTATATCAGTTTATGCATGAGTTGCAATAAACAATGGTCATATTTGGAATAGCGGCGATTTACTGGAATTTACGATGATTCTCAAAAACTGTGTTCTGCAACAGGATCGCTTTTAAAATAAAAGCCGGATAACCTTAGTCGCTTTTACTGCTGCAACCAGTTGCGATATTAGACGAGAAGGATGCCGTCGAGCGGCACGGAGGCAGCATCCAAGTAAGGAGCTCGCAGATGGAGGGCACGCAGTTCACGGTGCGGCTTCCGGCGGCCGGGGAACCGAAGTGACGTCGAAGATCCTGTTGGTCGAGGATGACTCCGACGTCCAATTGGCCGTCACTGACTGCTGCGAGGCCACTCTCATGACGTCACCGTTTGCGCGGATGGCGAAACTGCCCTGGAGACGGCCGGTCATCAGGAACTCGATCTGATCATTCTCGACGTGTTGCTTCCGCGGAGGAGCGGCTTCGAGGTTTGCCGGATCTTGCGCGAAGAAGGTTTTGACGGCGCGATTCTGATGCTTACCGCAAGAGCGAACGTGGACGACCGCATCGAAGGGATCCCGACAGGAGCCGATGACTACCTTGTCAAACCATTCGATTCGAGCGAACTGCTGGCCCGAGTCACTGCCGCCCTGGCGATTCCTCCGATTAGAAACCATTCGCCCTATCGACTTCGAACCTCAGGACTTTTAGATATTTTACGATTTAAAGGAGAGTTAAAGGTGCCGTGATGAATCGGCACTGCAATCAATTGCTAATATCGTTTTGGTGGCAAGACGAAGCCCAGACGTCGCGCCATGTAAACTATTCTTCGGCAAATGAAGCCGAAAGCTGCTTCCTTCGTTCAAGACACTTGATACTTCCAGTCGTCCGAGATGTGATCGAGCGATTTGCTGAGCGATCGACAACCCCAGGCCGTACCCGCCTGTTTCGGGATCCCGAGAGGACTCGGCACGGTAGAAACGGTCGAAGACGCGATGCAGTGATTCCTGAGGGATGCCGCAGCCGGTGTCTGCGATTTCCAACTCGACCCCATCGTTCGTTTCCTCCAAGCGAAGACTAACGTTGCCACGCCGTTTTGTGTACTTCAACGCGTTGTCAAGAAGGGCTCCCACTAGTCGCCGCAGGCCTTCGGCATCGCCCTGTACGTAGGCGGGCGGTTCGGGAATATTTACGCCAAAATGGACTCCCTTCCCGGCAAAGAGCGGCTCTAGCTCCGTGGCGATTCCCCGGATCAGCGCGGAAAGGTTGATACGTCCAATACTCTGTGGAGCGGGCGGATGCTCGCCGCGAGC
>CAZETQ010000045.1:11781-22611 GCA_964515165.1 uncultured Solibacteraceae bacterium
CGGAAAGGTTGATACGTCCAATACTCTGTGGAGCGGGCGGATGCTCGCCGCGAGCAACCGATAGAAGCGCACTTGTCAGGTACTCCAATCGCTCGGAGATCCCGACGATCTATTTGAGCGCGTGACGGTATTCCTCCGAATCGCGCTGCCGCCGCAAGGCCAGTTCGGCTGTTGTTCGCAAGGCCGCGAGCGGAGTCCGCAGCTCATGAGCCGCATCGGCCGTGAAACGCTGCATGCGTTCGAAAGACTCTTCTAACCTGCCCAGCATTTCATTCCACGCCTCTGCCAACCGGCCGATTTCATCGTTTACGGGAGGGACGGAGAGGCGTCCGCTGAGATTGGTTCCGCTGATGGATCGCGCCGCATGGGTCATTTCATCCACCGGCCGCAAGGATCGGCTACTAATCCAATAACCAGTGAGGGCAATCAGGACAAGCAGTAGAGGAGACGACCATAGGAACAAGACAGCAACTTCCTGAACCGGCTCCTCAATCGGTTCTACTGCAGCAGAGGCCTTCGTCCGGTAGGAATGCCCATATAAGCCGAACGACCTTTCCCGGCTTCGCAGCGGCCCGGCAACCGGTTCCGGACGCAGCAGGACCTCGCCGCTTTCGTCCGTTACTTCGATCAGATGACCCTCCGGTTGGGTGGATGCGTACTCTTCGAGCTCCAGCGGAATCGTGTCAGCCGCCGCCGCGGTCGTCTCTCGCAGCAGGAAGTTCTCGACGCCTTTTAGCCGATGATCTAGCGCTGCATCCATCCGGGCGGTCAAATGAAGGCGCAGGAGCGTAACGACTGCCGCGCCGGAAAGAACAAGCGCGAGAAACAACAGGCCGCCGTAGATCAAGGTGAGCCGCAGCCGGATCGGCAGCATCGCGCTATCGTTGTACCTCCCGAATCGAATAGCCAATTCCGCGCACGGTTTGTATCAACTTGAGCTCGCCCGGTTGATCCACCTTCCTGCGCAACAAATGAACGAATGTGTCCAGCGTACTGTTTTCCGCTTCCGCACCGAATCCCCAAACGGTTTCTATGATCTTGTCTCGAGGTACGACGCGGCCGCTGTTGCGCAACAGCAATTCTAGAAGTCCGTACTCCGTGCGGGTCAAGTCCAGCGTTCGATCTCCCCGGACGACTTCGCGCGTAGAAGTATTCAGCGTCAGGCTATCCACCACGAGAGTGACGGATTGCGGGATATTTCCACGCCGGGCCACGGCGCGCAGGCGAGCCAGGAAAACGTCAAGTACGAACGGCTTTGTCAGATAGTCGTCGGCTCCGAGGTTCAGACCGTGAATGACATCCAGATCGGTATCGCGCGCCGTAAGGAGCAGGATCGGAGTCTGACAACCCTGCTGCCGCAGCCTCTGTACAACTCCAAAACCATCAAGGCCAGGCAGCATCACATCGAGGACGACTACGTCGAATTCGTGAGTGAGAGCCAACTCAACCGCCGCGAGCCCGTGGCGTTCAACGAGGACAGCATCTCCCTCCTCTCGCAGAGCCTGCTCCAGAAGGGAAGCCATCGTCTTGTCGTCTTCGACCACAAGGACTCGCATGAATCGTTGGCTTTCATTCTTTCGTACCAGCCTTAAAATTGCCTAATTGGTGCCGAAGGGAATCTTCAGGTCCCTATGTTTCCCTGTTGAGGAATGCCCCTGACCGATCTAGCGGAAACGGCGGCATTAACTGCGTAGAGCCGGCTTGATGAAATGAGTGACCGAACCGAGACATAGGTAACAGAACGTACCGGAGACATGGGTTACACTTTTTCGCCCGAAGGGAGGCGGAAAAGGGGATGCCATGGAAGGAGAGTTCTGTGATGGACGAACGGATGCGGTTGGTGATTCGGCTCAAGGACGGGGAAAGCATGGCTTCCCTGTGCCGGGAGTTCGGCATTTCCCGGAAGACCGGCTACAAGATCTTGGAGCGCTACGAAGAATGCGGCCTGGAAGGGCTCAGCGACCGGACTCGCCGGCCGTTCCGCTACGCCAACCAAGCTGCCCGAACAGATCGAAGCGGCAATCGTGGCAGCCAAGCGCGACAAGCCGCACTGGGGAGCTCGCAAGATTCGCGAGCGCTTGCTGCGGCGATTGCCGCACGCCGTCCGAGTCCCGGCCTGCAGCACGATCCATGCCGTGCTCGACCGCCACGGACTAGTCACCCACCCGGTACGGTCGCGAACGCGCACCCAGGGCACGCCTTTGTCGGAAGGGCTTCAACCTAACGATCTATGGTCGACCGATTACAAGGGCGAGTTCATGCTGGGCGACAAACGCTACTGCTATCCGCTGACGGTCACCGATCACGCCTCCCGTTACCTGCTGCTATGCGAAGCCATGGAGTCTAACGCCGAAAGGCCCGCTTTTACCGCCTTCGAACGGCTTTTCCGCGAACGTGGTCTGCCGCGAGCGATCCGCTCCGATAACGGTGTGCCGTTTGCTTCGCCGAATGGATTGTTCAACTTGTCAAAGCTCTCGGTGTGGTGGTTGAGGCTGGGCATCTCGATCGAACGGATCAAACCCGGGCACCCCCAGCAGAACGGCCGGCACGAGCGCATGCACCTGACGTTGAAAAAAGAAGCCACTCGGCCCGCCGGCTCCAACATTCTGCAGCAGCAGGCGAAGTTCGATGACTTCATCGCCGAGTTCAATGGCGAGCAGCCGCATGAGGCGCTCCAGATGAAGTGCCCGGCGGAGTTGTACTCGGCTTCGCCGCGCCCCTATCGGGGCATCGTCGAGCCTCACTACCCGTTCCACGACCGAACGGTGAACGTTACCTGTTGTGGCCGGCTTTGCCTGTATCGGAAGAAGATCAATCTGAGCCGTTCTCTCGCCGGCCAGGCAGTGGGAGTGAAGGAAGTCGACGACGGAATCTGGTTGGTCAGCTTTATGGATTACGATCTGGGTTATATCGAGCCACTACGTAGAGCCCATGAGATGGATTGGTCGGGGCGAGAGGATTCGAACCTCCGGCCTCCTGGTCCCGAACCAGGCGCTCTACCAGGCTGAGCCACGCCCCGAGATCTTCAGTATAGCCGCTATTTCGGATCACGGTCCACCTTCCTGCTTCGCGTGTCATGCTTTCCGTGGGGTCCGGCAGGTAAGCTAGAGAGAAATGGCTCGAAAAGAAGACGGTGAGTACGAACTGATACTCGGAAACCGCCAACTGTTGACGATCTTTTTTATGGTCGTGGTGCTCCTCGGCGCGGGGTTTACGATCGGATACATCATGGGTCGAAACTCGGTGTCCGCCTCAGCGCTGAGTTCGGAAAGTCTTGCGGCAAAAACTCCGGATTCGGACGTCAAGCTGGACCCGCCCGCTCCCTACGAGCCGGCTCGCGATCCGGCGTCGAAGCAGCCTTCGGCTTTGCCGGTGGAAGAGGAACTTCCGCCGCCCGCGCCAAAGGCAACCACGCCGCAGAAAACTTCCGCCGAACCGGCGGCTGCCAACGCTCCCTATAAATTCGGTCCACCGCCGGCGGGATCTGTTTTCGTCCAGGTTTCCGCAACCTCCAAAGCGGACGCGCAAATCGAAGCCACCACGCTCAGCAAGCAGGGTTTTCCATCCTGGGTCGCGCCGAATGAAAGGAGCCCCGACCTGTTCAGCGTTCTCGTAGGCCCTTATGCCGACAAAGCGGACTTGGCCAAAGCCAAGGCAAGTCTGGAGAAGCTCGGTTTCCGTAAATCTTTCCGGAAAGAATACAAGTAACTTGGATACCCTGGTTCAACTGGAGCCCGCCCGGCCGCGCCTGCCGGAGTTTCTCCGCCGTGGCACAACGCATTTCGAATCGCTCACCGGGCTGAAGCGCGACCTCCGCCGTCTGAAGCTGCATACCGTCTGTGAGTCGGCGCGTTGTCCGAACATCCACGAATGTTTCCACCGCGGCGCGGCGACTTTTATGATCCTCGGCAATCTCTGCACGCGCGGGTGCACCTTCTGCAGCGTGCCGAAGTTCAATCCCCGCCGGCAGGATTCCCCGCTGGATCCGGACGAACCGGAGAATGTCGCCCGGATGGCCGCCGGGATGAAGCTCCGTTACGTCGTCATCACCAGCGTCAATCGCGACGATCTCGCCGACGGCGGCTCCCATCATTTCGCCGAAACCGTCCGCCAGGTGAAGCTCGCCCTTCCCAGCGCACAGGTCGAAGTACTCACTCCGGATTTCGATGGCAATCTCGATGCGGTCGGCACGGTGCTTGACGCCGCTCCCGATGTGTTCAACCACAATATGGAAACCGTCCCGCGGCTGTACCGCTCGGTGCGGCCGCAAGCGGACTATCGCCAGTCGCTGGATGTTCTCCAATTTGCCAAGACGTATCGTCCCCAGGCGCTGACCAAGTCCGGACTGATGGTGGGATTGGGAGAAACGCACGAAGAAGTGCAGTCGCTGCTTCGAGACATCCGTGCCGCCAAAACCGACATTGCGACCATCGGGCAGTATCTCCAGCCGTCGCGCCGCAACCGGAAAGTCAGCCGCTACGTTCCGCCCGCCGAATACGAAGCCTGGCGTGACTACGGACTCTCGATCGGCTTGAAAAACGTGTTCGCCGGACCGTTCGTCCGCAGTTCCTACATGGCCGATATGGTACACGCCGGGACAAACGAATGAGATGGCTGCTGGCCGGTTTATCCGGCCTGCTGCTGATCCTGATCTTCCCCAAGTTCGATCTCACACTCCTTGTTGCATTCGCCCTCGTTCCGCTGCTGGTGGCGATTGCCCACCAGGCCAGTTGGAGACGGCGGTTTCTACTGGGCGAACTCTGCGGATTCGTGTTCTGGATGGGGGTCTGCTACTGGATCCGTCCGGTCCTGGCGGCTTACGGCGGACTCACTCCGCCGCTCGCCTGGCTGGCGGTCGTGCTGTTCGCGCTGGTGAAGGCACTCCATACCGCGGTTTTTGCCGCGGCCGCCGGAGCCGTCATTCACCGGCCATGGGCCATCCCCGCCATCGCTCTGCTCTGGGTCGGCATCGAGCGCACACACTCGACATTCGGATTCGCATGGCTGGCACTCGGCAACGCGGGAGCCGATATGGACTTCGCCGCCCGGATCGCCCCATTCACCGGCGTATACGGACTCTCGTTCCTCTTCGTAGCGATGAACATGGCGGTTGCGCTGATTCTGCTTCGCCGGCCGCGGCTTCATCTGCTCTGGCTTCTCCCTCTCCTGGGATTGTTCGGATTCCCCGCCCTTCCGGAGCCGCAGGGCAAATCCGACGCTGCCGCCGGTTCCCGATCGATCGTCGCCCTGCAGCCGAATCTCAAGGAGAATGAAAAACCCAGCCTGCTCGGCATGGGCGTGCGGTCGGCCGCTGCCAGCATTGCCGGACCGGAAATGATCGTCTGGCCGGAGGTGCCAACAGGCTTCTATTGGGACCGGGATCCGGACTTTCAGCAGGCCATGGACCGGCTGGCCCGATGGACCAACAAGCCGGTCCTTTTCGGCGGCGTCACCTTTGACAGTCAGGGCCGCCCTTACAATTCCGCGATCCTCATCGGAGCAGACGGGAAAGAACTGGGGCGCTATTCCAAGATGAACCTGGTTCCGTTCGGAGAGTTTATTCCGCCGCTTTTCGGTTGGATTGAGAAGATTTCCACCGAAGCCGGAGACTTTGCTCCCGGCGAACAGTTGACGGTTCTTCCGGTCAACGATCTCAAAGCAGGCACGTTCATCTGCTACGAATCGGCGTTTCCGCATTTCGTGCGCCGCTTTGCGCAGGAAGGCGCCAACGTCCTGATCAATATCTCCAATGACGGCTGGTTCTTCGACACCGCCGCGCGGGAGCAGCATCTGCTGCTTGCCAGAATGCGCGCGATCGAAAACCGGCGCTGGCTGATCCGCGTTACCAACAACGGCATCACCGCTTCCATCGATCCATCGGGCCGCGTACGCCAGCAGCAGGCGGAATTTCGAGCCACCGCGGCCCGGCTGCGCTTCGATCCCATCCCGGAAACCACGCTATATTCCCGCGCCGGCGATTGGTTTGCCTGGAGCTGTCTCGCTCTGGCGGCCGCCCTGGTTATCCGTGCCGAATTACCAGCACGTCGCCGTCTTTAACTACGTATTCCTTGCCCTCCAGCCGAAGCAACCCTTTCTCCTTCAGCCCGCCGTAGCCGTTGTGATCCACCAGCAACTGCCAGTTGACAACTTCCGCCCGGATGAACTTCTTCTCGAAGTCCGTGTGAATGGCGCCCGCCGCCTGCGGAGCCTTCGACCCAATCGGAGTCGTCCAGGCGCGCACCTCGGTGTCGCCCGCGGTAAGAAACGACATCAGCCCTTGCAGCCGGTAAGTTGCGGCGATCAACCGCTCCAGCCCGGATTCCTTCAACCCGTAGCTGGCCAGAAGCTCGGCCGCTTCTTCTTTCCCCAGCTCTGCCAGCTCCGCTTCGATCTTTCCGCAAACTGCGGCAATCGCCGTATTCTTTCGCGTGCCTAACGGGCCGGACCGGAACTTCTCTTCCACTTCATGCAGCTTCGCGGCGTCTTCCTCGCCCAGGTTCAAGACATACAGCATCGATTTCTGCGACAGGAACTGGAAGCCCCGCAGAAGCTTCTCCGATGCCGCATCCAGCTCCATCTCGCGAAGCGGCTTGTTGTCTTCCAGCAGCTTCTTCGCGTCGATCAGCAGCTCAAACTCGCGGTCCAGTTCCGGACTCTTCTGCTTTTTCCGGTCTTTCTCCAGCCGCTCCAGCCGCTTTTCCACGACAACCAGGTCGCTGAGAATCAGCTCCGTCTCGACGTCATCGGCATCGCGCAACGGATCGACGGAACCTTTCTCGTGAGGAACGGTATCGCTGTCGAACACTCGCAGAACATGCGCCAGCGAATCGGCCACGCGCAGTCCCGCCAGGTAGCTGGCGTTCTGCAGCGCTTCCTTCGAAATGGACGGATAGTCGAGATATTCGACCACTGCGTAAGTCACCTTCGGCGGACTGAAAATCTTCGCCAGCGCATCCAGCCGCGCGTCCGGAACTTTGGCGATTCCCACCCGGGCTTCCATTTGCCCCATGCGCGTGGCTTCGTGAACACCGGTCAGGATGGTAAAAAGCGAGGTCTTGCCGGTCATGGGCAGACCGATAATGGCTGTCTTCATTACGGGATACCTTCAGAGTACCGTTTCGCCGTTGTTCAGGTCACCGGAAGACCCAGCGCCCGCAGCCGTTTTTCGGCGGAGCAAGTTAAGTCCGGAGCTGGACAGAACGGTTATGCCGGTTCGACGGAGTCTCCGCGGCCTGCTTAAACCGGAAAGAGTCCCTACCGCATCCCCGCCAGTGTCGCCACCAGCAGAGCCGCCCACTGCGGCCCCTTATATCCGTCCGACCGGTCATCGTAATACTCATCCAGCGAGTGCGCTCCCGCGCCAACTCCCCCACCGCCAATCGTCACCGCCGCAATCCCCATCGCCAGCGGAATGTTCGAATCCGTACTGCCCGCACCGGTCGAAAACACCGGCAACCCCACCGCTTTCGCCGTTTCCAGTGCTGCCTTGGCGATGGGGCGATTGTCACTGGACTCCGTTGCCGGACGAATGCCGATCGACTTCAGCTCCAGCTCCAGCGGAGCTTTCGAATCCGGCCAGCGCGACCGCTCCGCTTCCAGCGCCGATTGGAGAGCCGCCTTGAATCGCTCGTCCAGCGCCTGCAATTCCTTCGGAGATTCCGAACGCAGATCTACCTCCGCCGACACTTCAATCGGGATGGAATTCACCGACGTCCCCCCGGTGATCGTCCCCACATTGAACGTCGTCTTCGGAGACACCGGCACCTGAAAGTCGGCGATCCTGGCGATGGCCCGCCCCATCGCATGGGAGGGATTCGGCATCCCAAATGAGCCGTAGCTGTGTCCGCCCCGTCCCCGGTACGTCACCCGGTAGCGATAGCTGCCCACCCCGCCCGACGAGATCCGCGCTCCCTGGCCGTCCACGGAAATGAAGAAGTCCACCTTGTTCTTCAGCTCGCTCTTCTCGAACAGATACCGGACGCCCCGAAGATCGCCCTGCCCTTCCTCGCCGACCGTCGCGACAAACATCACCGTTGCGGGAAACTCGACTTTGGCCTGCTGAAATGCGCGCGCGATGGCCAGCACAATCGCCAGCCCGCGGCAGTTATCGCCGATTCCCAGACCCTTCAGGCGCGTTCCGTCCCGGCTGACGCGAACGTCGGAGCCTTCGGGAAAGACCGTATCCAGATGCGCCGAGATGACGATCAGCGGCTTGCCGGCCTGCGAACCGGGCCATTCGCTCAGGATGTTGCCTTCCGGATCGGTCCGGACATCCTTCAGCCCCAGCTCCCGCAGACGCTTGGCAAACTCCACCCCGCGAGCCGTCTCCTTAAAAGGAGGAGCCGGAATGTGGCAGATCGAAACCTGCTGCTCCAGAGTCCAGGCATTATCCCGCTGGAGGATTTTCAGCGCTTCCTCGATGGGCCGCGGCTGCGCCCACGCGACAGCACAGCACAGCGGCAGCAATCGCCGAATCAAGAGTTAAGCCTTCCACTTATAGAAATAGAAGAGCAGCGGCGCCTTGCCCGTGTTCACGATCCCGTGCAATTTGTTGGCGGCGCAGTACATCATCGCTCCGGGAGTGGCTTTCACCGTCTTTCCGTCGCAAAGGATTTCCCCCGAGCCTTCGGTGATCACCATAAATTCCTCTTCCGGATGCTGATGCGGAGGATGCGGCGTCGCTCCGGCGTTCAGGCGAAGGCTCCCGGCGGTAATCCGCTTCAGTTGATCGGTGGGACCGTCGAAATAGATCCGCAAATCGCCGAACGGTTCCTTGATCAGCTTCGATTCCGAAGTGTTGAAGGTGACGTTCGGCAGCGGACCGTCGATTGCCGCCGCAAAGAGCGCATTCTCGCCCAGCGCTAGCGCCGGTAGCGCGCCCAGAAGTTTTCTGCGTTTCATGATTGATCCAGTCTCCTCAAGGTCTCCACCACCACCCGGCCGACGATCTCCAGACTCCCGGGGCTCAGCTTGTCCATCGTGTCCCGTTCGGTATGCCAATTTCGATTCAACGTCCCGTATTCGAAATCGATCAGGTCGATCGCTTCCACGCCCATCCGGCGAAAGGGCATGTGATCGTCTTCCATCGCCGTGCCGGAGCTCTCGAAATACTTCGAATACCCCAGATCCCGGGCCACTTGCCAAACCAGATTCACAAGCTTCGGCGAAGAATTGAAATCCCGGAGGAGATTCAAGTCTTTATCGCCGATCATGTCCACGTTAATCAGAGCCTCGATTCGAGCCAAAAAGCCGGATTGCGCCCATTTCTGGGCTTGGTGACGGCTTCCATATAGACTATCCTGCGCGGTCCACGAAATCTGCGCCTCCTCACCGTCGAAAAACACGATCCACAAATCGGCTTTTCGTGACTGCCCCGCCGACGACCGGGCCAGTTCCAACAGAAACCCCGTCGATGACCCGCCGTCGTTGGCCCCCACAAATGGACGCCCCGGCATCGGCTTTGTATCGTAATGGCCCGACACCACCAGCGCCCGGCGCCCGCCGGATCCTTTCAGCCGGCACAGGATGTTCTTCATCGGAATCGCGCCCGCCGGAGTGGCGGCGGTAAAGCTCTCTTCGGAAACTTCGCACCCAAAAGATCTCAGCTTGGCCGAAATGAAGCCCTGCAGCTTCTGAATGGCCGGAGATCCCGGTGGCCGCGGTCCGAACGCCACCGCCTGCCGCGTGAACTCAAAGGCGGAAGCGCCGCTGAAAGGAGCAGCGGCAAGAAGGAAAAGGGCCAGCACCGCTTCTTAGATTAACCAAGAGCCGGCAGGCCGGCGTCCGTGGAGCGGACGATCGTTTTTGGGTCATCTGCTCGAAGGACACCGTCCGTCAGAGGACTGCCGGCGTAACATCCCGGGAGCGAACCCGCAGGCGGGTCAACAGCCTATGCCGCAACACTCCGCGCCCGGCCGCCCCAGCCTTTCACCCGGAAGGACAACGCCGCCAGCAGAATCCCGAAAGCCACCGCATAGGCGCCAATCATCCACACCACTGCCAGTGCTCCTGCCGCCGGATTGGCAAACAGCAGAAAGCCGAATAACACGCTCAGCGTCCCGGCAAGAATCAGGAACCACTCGCCCGTAATCACCTTTCGCAGGGCGATCGCCGCGACAATTTCCATCACGCCGTGTACGACGGCCCAGCCGGCGATGAAATACAGCAGCACCACGGCGGTGATCCCCGGCATCAGAAATGTGCAAATACCCGCCGCAATGCCCGCCAGGCCGATCAACGCCGAAACCCACCACTTGTCGGACACTCCGCCGAACAGCGCCACAATCCCGTCGGCCAGCGCCCAGATTCCCCAAAGCAGCACCAGGGAAGCCAGCGTGATTCCCGGCCATGCAAAGGCCATCAGACCAAAGGCAATCGCAGCCAGGCCCCGCAGCAGCAAAACCCACCACTTTTTCGAGATCACTTCGCCCAACATTTCCGCCATGGACACACTCCTTGGGCTTAAGAGCGCTTCTTCATAACGGATGTTGCAGATTTATTTTCGCTGGTCTTTCCAGCACTTACACCCCGCGCTCCTGCAAACGCGCCCTCCCCGGCTGCTAAAGCTGGTGCCAGCAGAGCAAACCTATGCCTGATCAACCCTTCGACATTGAGCCGAATCTCGAACACGTCCACGTGGATGAAATCTGGCTGGATCCCGGCCGCGAAATGTGGGAGCGCCAGGCCAACGAAAGCCTTCGCGCCTATCGCGCCTTCTCCATCTATCGCGACATGGGCATCGGCCGCAGCATCCGCGCCGCCGCCGAATTTGACTGGAAACAACAGCGAAACAGCGGCAGAACAGCAGCGAAACAGCGGCGAAGCGCATAC
>CAZETQ010000045.1:22711-24197 GCA_964515165.1 uncultured Solibacteraceae bacterium
GAAACAACAGCGAAACAGCGGCAGAACAGCAGCGAAACAGCGGCGAAGCGCATACAGTACCCTCTCGCCGGCCAGTACCCAGGCATTGGTTCGTCTGGTCGAAAAAGTTCAATTGGGTCCAGCGCGTGCACTACTACGACTCCTTCGTCGACGACCAGCGGCTTCGGGACCAGAAGCTCGCCCAGAACCAGCACGCCGCCAGCCGAGCCGAACGGCGGCAGCGTGTGCAAACCGTCTATGAAAAGTTCGTCGAGAATTTTCTGACCCACGTCGAAGCTACCCTGCCCGCGGCCCTTCCCACCGCATCGCCGGACCAACCCGCTGCTCCCGCATTCTCCCCTTACCATCTCGCCCGCCTCGTGCGGGAACTTCGCGAGTTTGAGTCGGCCTTGCAGTGGGGATTCCCGAAACTGACCAAGTCCAAGTAACCTATCCAGTCAGACCGCCATCTCCACCATTCGATACAATCCCTCGAGAGGCTTCCCATGTCTGATTCCACTCGTCGAACATTCTTTAAGTCCGCGGCGGCCGCCGCCATTGCCACCCAGGCGCATCCCATCCTGGGAGCCAATGACCGTGTCTCCGTCGGAGTCGTCGGCCTCGGCGGGCGCGGCAACAACCACATGGATTTCTACCTGAAGATCCCGGCGGCCAACATCACGGCGCTGTGCGACGTCAACCAGGCCGCGGTCGAGCGGGGGCAGGCGAAAGTTTCCAAGGGAGGCGCGAACCCCACTCCCAAGCCGTATTCCGACATGCGAAAGCTGTTCGAGGATAAGGAAATCGACGCGGTGTCGTTCGCCACTCCCAACCACTGGCATGCCCTCGGAGCGATCTGGGCCATGCAGGCCGGCAAGGACGTCTACTGTGAAAAGCCCGCCAGCTACAACATGTTCGAGGGCTACCAGATGGTGGCGGCGGCCCGCAAATACAACCGCATGTGCCAGATCGGTTCGCAATCGCGGTCCATCGCCCACAAGGTGAAGGCCATGCAGCTCCTCCAGGAAGGAGTGATCGGCAAGGTATACATGGCCAAGGGACTCTGCTTTAAGCGCCGCAAGTCTATCGGTCATAAAGCGGATGAGCCGGTGCCGGCAGGTCTCAACTGGGATATGTTCCTCGGTCCGGCGCCCATGCGCGCGTTTAACGAGCTGCGCTTCAAGTACAACTGGCACTGGTTCTGGGACACCGGCAACGGCGACATCGGCAACCAGGGAGTCCACGAAATGGACATCCTGCTGTGGGGCCTCGGAAAGACCACTCTCCCCAAGAGCGTGTTTTCGAGCGGCGGCAAGCTCGTCTACAACGACGACCAGGAGACACCGAACACCCAAATGGTCACCTACGATTGGGGAGACGGAGTCGTCGGCCAGTTCGAGGTTCGCGGCCTGTTGACCGGCAGCGAAGGCGGCTTGGTGAAAAAGGGTAATGTCGTCGGCGACTTGTTCTATGGCAGCGACGGCTGGATGGCCGTCGATGGCAACGG
>CAZETQ010000045.1:24297-28879 GCA_964515165.1 uncultured Solibacteraceae bacterium
GATTCCGAAGCGACAAAGCTGATGACGCGCAATCCGTATCGCGCCCCCTACGCCGTCCCGGAGAAAGTCTAGCCAACGCGGCGTCCCGTCCCCGTGGGGCAGACGATTGTTTTTCGTCGTCTGCCCGCCGCTCCGCCATATTCCTGTTCGAGAGAAGAATTTGTCAGAACCAAAAATTAAAACCACTACGGTAGGCAGCTACCCCGTTCCGGATTGGCTCGCGGCCCTGCCCAGCGAGCAGGCTCGCGCCGACGCCACCCGCGTCGTATTCGACATCCAGAAACAGGCCGGCATCGACCTCGCCACCGACGGCGAGCTGTACCGCTTCGACATCAACCATCCCGACACCAACGGGATGATCGATTACTTCATCCGCCCCATGAGCGGCATTCGCTCTCACCTGGGCCGGAGCGATCACGAGATCTTCGCAAAGAAGCAGACCATGAGCTTCCGCCGCAAAGCCGCGGGAGTGGTCGAGTCCGCTATCGGCGAAGGCTCGCTGAATCTGCTCGCCGATTGCGAAACCGCGGCTTCCGTCGCCGGAGGCCCGTTCAAGTTCACGGTCACCAGTCCTTATATGCTGGCCCGTACTTTGGATGACCGGCACTACGGCAATTTCGAAGCCATGCTGATGGCCATCGCCGAAGTGCTAGCCGGTCAAGTTCGCGATCTGCCGTGCGCCTGCGTGCAGGTGGATGAAGCGAACATCCCCGGCAACCCCGCCGACGCGCCGCTGGCGGCGAAGTCGATGAACGTCGTGCTGGATGCCATCACGGTCGAACGCGCGGTTCACTTCTGCTTCGGCAACTACGGCGGACAAACGATTCAAAAGGGTACCTGGGCGGCGTTGATCGAATTCCTGAATTCGCTGCACTGCGATCACCTGGTGTTGGAGCTGGCCCACCGGCCGGCCGCCGATCTCGACGCGCTCAAAGAGATCAAGCCCGAAATCAAGCTCGGCGTCGGCGTGATCGATGTCAAAGTCAACCACGTCGAAACTCCGGAAGAGATCGCGCGCCACCTGGAGGCGATCGAAAAGAAGGTCGGCCCCGATCGCGTCGGATGGATCCATCCCGACTGCGGCTTCTGGATGCTGAAACGTTCGGTCGCGGATCGCAAGATGGCAGCGCTGGTCAAAGGTCGCGATCTCTATCTCGGACGATGACGCCCTATAGCTTTCGCGACCGCGTCACCGGCCGGCGCGTTTGGCA
Source organism: uncultured Solibacteraceae bacterium (assembly GCA_964515165.1). Classification (GTDB taxonomy): domain Bacteria; phylum Acidobacteriota; class Terriglobia; order Bryobacterales; family Bryobacteraceae; genus JAPKYZ01. The sequence goes on from CAZETQ010000045.1 coordinate 25,509, forward strand.
GATGACGGCAGCGGATGCGATCAGCCATCCGACGTACTTCCTGCAGAGCTCGTTCCTGCCGGGTGATGAAAAGATTTTCTTCACCTCGTATCGAACGGGCTCCGCCCAACTGTTCGAAGCTCAGGTACTGACGGGCAAAGCACGGCAACTGACAAACGGAGACGCGATTCATCCGTTCTCGCCCGCGCTTCATCCTCGCGGCGAGGAGATCGTTTTCACCCGCGGCGGTTCTCTCTGGGGCGTGAACATCGCCTCGCTTCAAGACCGTCTCATCTATGCCTGGGAAGGGGCTCAACTCGGCGAGCCGTCGATTTCCTCCGATGGCGAATGGCTGACGGCCGCGTTCAAACGCGGCGTTGAACAGGGCCTGGTGGTAGTTCGCATCGACGGTACCGGCGCTCGCACCATTCCCTTCCCTCGAACCGTCATCCATCCGCAATTTCATCCACTGGAGCCGGAGTGGATCGAATTTTCCGGCGATCCCGCTCCGAGAATCCACCGAGTCAAACGCGACGGCACCGGGTTGGAATGTATGCACGGACATACAAACGATGAATTCATCGTGCATGAGACCTTTCTTGGGTCTGGCCTGGGTTCAACGGGCGACCTCGTGTTTACCGTTTGGCCCAGGCATCTTTTACGCATGGACTGGACGACGCGCCAGATCTCGACCATCTGCGACTACAACGCCTGGCACATCGCTCCCAACCGCGACGGCACAAAAGTTCTGTGCGACACCAACCATCCCGATGAAGGAATTCAGATCGTCGACGTCGCCACGGGAACTCGCGAACAAGTCTGCATGAGCGATGCATCCAACGGCGGCTCGCAGTGGAAATTGTCACGCTACGCTCTACCGGAAGATTTTGCGAAGGCCCGCAGCGAAGCGAAAACCGGCGGCACGCTCAGTTGGATGGAAACCGCCACCGACACCGTCTACGGTCCTCAATGGACGCACCCGCATCCGTCCTGGTCGCACGACGAAAAAAAGATCGCCTTTGCCAGTGACCGCACCGGGACTACTCAGGTCTATCTGTGCGAGTTGGCAGAATCCGCGGCGTGACGGAAATCGATTTGCCGGCTTCGTCTGTCCAATAGTTCCGCTCGCCGGAGCGGATGGTCGTACACGCTCCATTCTCGAAGCGAACGGTCATCGCGCCGTTCTCCATTTTCTCGATCATCGCCGTCTGCCCATCCACGTCGATCATGTGGTTAGGCGAGTAATACCGCCGCAAATACGCGCTCAGCCCGTCGAGCCCCGGATACATCACCCGCTCCGTAATGTTGGCCATGTCCAGCTTGTCGCGAACCTCCCACTTCAACGACGCGGGAATCACGATCTTGCGGCAAATCTTCGGATTCTCGCGCTCATGTTCATAAAGCCACTCCTCCAGTTGCAGCGACGGAGTCGACATCATCGAAAACAAAGCGGACTGATTTACGATCCGCTCGTCCAGCGAAGGCGGCTCCAGAAACAGAACGCACTCGGTGTTCGCCTCCTTCACCTTGCGGTCGAATTCCTCCAAGGTCGGAGCATACTGATCCAGCATCCACGCCGCGAAAACGGAGGCTCCGTTCTGCTCCAGAATGTCGTTCAACGCCTTCGGCAGAAACCGCCGCAGCTCGACAAAATCGATGCACCAGACGATGCCGTCGGTCTGAAATAGGTCGAACTTCTCCGTCACGAAATGGAGCGCGACAAACGGAGAAAATGTCCAGTCCAAAAGGCGCGTCGGAAGCCCATGATGCTGCGCCAGCGCCAGCCAGTTCCACCAGGAGCTTCCAGGCGATTCGCTGCGATGCGCGTACTTGCGGAAGTTCCGCAGCAGGTCGTCTTCGACGCTCGCAAAATCCCCGCCCAGCCGGCACAGACTGGTGCGCCGGTCATACCGGTAATCGGGCAATCCCCGGAAAACGTAAGGCGATCGAAACCGGCCATGCGGCTGGTGCCAGGAGCCTTCATAAAGCCGATCGATCAACTCCGTCCAGCTCTGCACCCGAAGCTCTTCCATCCTTCTAGGCTATCGGGTGTTCGAGCTGCGCCAGCTCTCGCCGGATATATCGCAGCTCGCTGGCGGCTTTGAAGGTGTACATCACGGCCCAGGCGGCCAGGAGAAGAAAGAAAGGAATTGCGTTCTTCGCTTGCGAAAGATTCGGAATCACCGGAACAACAAAAGCGGCGCACGCGCAAAGAGTCGGCCCGAACAAGCCCAGCCACGCCCCCTGGATCTGGTCGCGCCTCCGCCCGAGCATCGCCCGGTAATAATCGACACCGGTACTGGCAACCGCAACCCCGGCGGAACGAAATTTTCGAATCGCGAAGATCAATGCGATCAACGTCCAGGTTCCGATCAACGCAAAGGCGATTCGCTGCAGAAGATTTCTGCCCATCACCGCCTGCCACACGGAGAAGCCGATCAGCATGACCGAAAATGCCAGGTTGCCGATGGCCTGCCGCCGCGATTTCCGTTCTTCCTCTTTGGCCTTCCGGTGAATCTCGTATAAAGCAATGGCGCGAGCTTCCGATGGCTGCAATTGCCAGAGTTCCTGAGGGTCATTGCTGTTCGGCATCGGTGCCTCCCTGATGAAATTGCCGCGCCAGGACATTCTTGATCCGGTGAACTTTCATTGCGACGTTGGCCGGGGATAAGCCGGTCATCTCGGAGATCGCGGCCGCGTCCAAACCTTCCAGGTAGGCGACGATCACCTGGCGGTCCAGCGGTTTCAGTTGGCGAATCAGTTCGGCCAACCGCTCCAGTGCATGCTGGCGGCTGCCTTCCGATTCCAGGCGATCCTCGCCGGGGCGGGCTTCCAGATCTTCAATACTCAACAGGGCAGACCGCTTCTCCCGAATTACATACGACGCAGCCGCGTTGTGCGCTACCCGGTAAACCCACGTCCGCAACGAGCACCGATTGTCGAAATTCGCAAAGCTCCGCCAGACTTGCAGGTGGATTTCCTGCAACAGGTCGCGCCGCTTGTCAGGGTCGGCTTCATAGGCTCGCGAGACCCTTTCCAGGGCGAGCCGATGCTCCTCCGCCGCCCGCTGATACAGATCGTCCTGCACAAGTTGATTAGTCGGGGTCAAGCGGGCTTTCTAACAGATTGCCAATGATATTCTCCTAAGTGATGACCCTCGGCCGATGGTTGGCCGGTTTGCTTGCGGCGTGCGCCTTTGCGGACGATCTCAGCTCCCGCGCCCAGAAAGTTCTCAGCCAGAATTGCCTCGCCTGCCATGGAGCGGCGCTGCAAAGCTCGAAGCTCGATCTTCGCTCCCGGGAGTCGATGATCCAGGGCGGCGAGCGAGGGTCGGCGCTGATGCCCGGGCATCCGGAGACCAGCCGCCTGTTCCTGTTTGCCAGCGGTACCGA
>CAZETQ010000045.1:28979-36429 GCA_964515165.1 uncultured Solibacteraceae bacterium
GGCGCTCGCTGATCCGCCGGGCTTACTTGGATCTGGTCGGATTGCCGCCGGCTCCCGCGGAAGTGGAAGCCTTCGTCAACGACAAATCCAAGGACGCCTGGCCCAAGCTGATCGACCGGCTGCTCGCGTCTCCTCACTACGGCGAACGATGGGGCCGTCACTGGCTGGACCTGGCACGGTATGCCGATTCCGCCGGTTACGAATTCGATCGCGACCGTCCGTCGGCGCACCTGTTCCGCGACTGGGTGATCGACGCTCTCAACAAAGACGTTCCCTACGACGAGTTTGTCCGGCTGCAAATTGCCGGCGATCAAATCTACCCCGGCCGCCGCGATGCGATCATCGCGACTTCTTATCTGCGGCTGGGTCCGGAAGCGAATATCAAGACCGCCCAAACTCGCATGGACGAGCTGGACGACGTTCTGGCAACGAACGGCGGCGCACTTCTCGGCATGACGATCGGGTGCGCGCGCTGCCATAACCACAAGTTCGATCCGATTCCGCAGAAAGACTACTACCGGATGCAGGCGGTGTTTTTCAACGCCCAGCCCACGGATGTGCCGGTAGTTTCAGCCGAAGAGATTTCCGCGCACAAGCAAGCCTTGAAAGACTGGGAAGCGAAGATCAAACCGCTACGCGAAGAGCGCGCTCGAATTGAGAAGCCGTTCAAAGACGGGATTCTCGACCGGAAGAAGAGCAAGCTGGCTGACTTCCTGCAGGTGGCGTTGAAGACTCCGCCGGACAAGCGCACCGAAGGGCAGCGCCTGAACGTCCTGCAGATCGAGAAGACTCTCACCGTTTCCGACGACGAGTTGAAGAGCGCGATGCACGGCGAAGATCTTCAGGTGTGGGAGCGCGTCCGAACAGAGATCAAGGCGCTGGAAGCCGCCAAGCCCGCTATCGAGACTGCCCTGAGCGTGGAAGAGAAAAAGCAGGAACCGGCGCATTTCCTCCATCACGGCAGCGTGGATTCCCCCGGCTCGGTCGTGCAGCCGGGAATTCTGAGCGTCGCGTTCAGCGGTGAGTGGTCGGCGCCTGCTGGCAAGCCGGCACGTGTGGCTTTTGCCGAATGGGTGACGTCGCCCGCCAATCCGCTGACGGCTCGCGTGATGGTGAACCGGCTTTGGCAGCATCATTTCGGCGAGGGCATCGTCCGGACGACTTCGAATTTCGGCAAGACCGGCGAGCGTCCCTCCCATCCCGAACTGCTCGACTGGCTGGCTTCCGAGTTCGTCCAGCGCGGCTGGTCGATCAAGGCGATGCACCGGCTGATGATGAATTCGCAGGCCTACCAGATGTCCAGTGTCGATAATGACGCGGGATTGAAGACCGATCCCGAGAACCGGTCGTTCTGGCGCCAGGGCCGTACGCGTCTCGAAGCCGAAACATTGCGCGATTCGATTCTTGCGGTCGCCGGAACACTTGATGACAAGATGGGCGGCCCGGGCGTGCATCCCTATATCGACCCATCGCTCTGGGCGGGAAGCAGCGGGCGCACCTGGCCTGGCAAACCGATCGACGACCCGTCCACCTGGCGGCGCGGCGTGTACGTTTTCCAGAAGCGGACCATTCCCGTCCCGATGATGGAACTGTTCGACGCTCCGAATGGCATCGGGTCCTGCGCCCGCCGGAACCGCTCGACGGTGGCCACCCAGGCGCTGATCATGATGAACAACGCGTTCATCCTGGATCAGGCCAAGCGATTTGCGGCCCGGCTGCACAAAGAAGCCGGAGACGACGCCGGAGCACAGGTGAAGCTGGCGTTCGAACTGGCTCTGGCTCGGGATCCCAGGCCTTCCGAGAAGGACGAATCCATCAGCTTCATCCAGCAGAGTCCGGACGGGCTGGTGAACTTCGCCCACGCGGTTTTGAGTTTGAACGAGTTTTCCTACGCACCATGAGTTCCCGATTTCTATCCCGGCGTGAGTTGTTCTGGCGAGCAGGCGGCGGTATCGCCTCGCTGGCCATGACGGACATGATGGCGAGAGCGGCGACAGTCTCGCCGATGAGCCCGAAGACTCCTCCGCTTCCTGCCAAGGCCAAGGCCGTCATATCGGTCTTCTGCTACGGCGGCGTCAGCCACGTCGACACCTTCGATCCCAAGCCGCTGCTGAATCAGCGGGCGGGCGAAGCGATGACGGGCAAAGGCGAAGTGGTAGTGTCGCAGGGCCACCCCGGCGGGCTGCTGCCGACGTCCTGGAAGTTTTCCAAGCACGGCCAGTGCGGGATGGATGTCAGCGAACTGTTTCCGCACGTGGCCAAACATGTTGACGACATTGCGTTCATTCGCTCGATGTATGCGCTGTCGAACGATCATGCTCCGGCGCTGTTCCAGATGAACACCGGATCGGTGCTGACGGGATACCCCAGCATGGGTAGTTGGGTAACTTACGGCCTGGGAACGGAGAATCAGAATCTGCCCGCCTACGTCGTATTTCAGGACTGGCGCGGCGGACCGATCGGCGGCGCTCCGAACTGGGGCAACGGCTTCATGCCGGCTACCTTTCAAGGGACTCCCTTTCGGGCGACGGGAGATCCAATTGTCGATCTGAAGCCGCCGGAGGGAAAGTCGCCGGAAGAGCAGCGGAAGTGGCTGGCGTTTCTGGACAAGCTCAACGCCGAGCACGACCGCAAGAATCCGGCGGACACCGAATTCGCCGCGCGCGTGGCGAGCTTCGAGTTGGCGTACCAGATGCAGAAGCACGCGACCGAAGCCGTCGCCATCGACAACGAGCCGAGTCACATCCGCGACCTGTATGGGTTGGAAGGCGAGCGGACGAAATATGTCGGGCGGCAACTGCTGATGGCCCGGCGCCTGGTCGAACGCGGCGTGCGGTTCGTGCAGGTATATTCCGGCGGCGGCAATTTCCAGGAATCGTGGGATGCGCATTGGGATCTGAAATCGAACCACGAAATGCACTGCGGCGAGACAGACCAACCGATCGCGGCTCTACTGACGGATTTGAAGCAGCGCGGACTACTGGAATCCACGCTGGTCATCTGGCACGGCGAATTTGGCCGGATGCCGATCTCGCAACGCATGGACGGGCGCGACCACAATCCTTATGGGTTCACGGTATGGATGGCCGGCGGCGGCATCAAGGGCGGGCAGGCGATCGGCGCCACCGACGAATACGGCTACAAGGCGGTGGAGAATCGAAAGTCGATCAACGACCTGCACGCGACGATTCTGCAGACGCTCGGGTTCGATCATGAGCAGCTGACCTATCCCTACAATGGCCGGAACATGCGGCTCACCGATGTCAGTGGGAATGTGATCAAGGAAATCTTGAGCTAAGGTGAAGTTGTGACGGCTGAACAGCAAGCGGAACTGCACGACATCGTCTGGGTCGATCCGGAGCGGATGAGCGGTGTTCCCTGCTTTCGCGGGACTCGCGTACCGGTTCAAACGCTGATCGATCATTTGGAAGGAAACGCGACGCTCGAAGAATTTCTCGAAGGCTTTCCATCGGTCAGCCGTGACCAAGCCATCGCATTCATCGAGCTGGCGACCAAAAATCTTCTGGCGTGCGTATCCTCTTAGACGAGTGTGTGCATGCCGGGGTACGAGCCGCTTTTTCCGGCTATGTAACGAAGACAGTGGCGAATATGGGATGGAGAAGTACTCAGGATCAGGAGTTACTCTCCCTGGCTCAAGAGAAGTTACCGTCTTTGTCACCATAGACCGAAACCTGGTTCGACAACTGGATCTGGATAAGCTGAAAATCGGTATCATCCTGGTGCGAGTCCGCAGCAACATGCTGGCCTGTTACCAGCCCTTGTTCGATGAACTGCGTTTCGCGGCAGAGCAGGTGAAGCCCGGCAATGTAATTGTTGTTCCGAAAGGCTCGCTCTACGAACGGTAAATGCGACCACATGAAGACGATGTTTTGCCGAATCCCACTCATACGGCAGCTACAGCGCCGGCAGGGGCTTGGTTTCCGTGCCCACCCAGATGTCTTTGGTCGTGTATTCCGCGGGGCCGAGGTTGACGATACGCGGCTTGAGGACCAGGAGAATCTGGCTGTGGATTTTGCTCAGCTGATTGGCCCGGAGGGCCCAGCCGGCGGCGGGAATCTGCGACAGTCCGGCGATTCCGGTGTAGCCCTTGGAATCGGTCGTCGAGATCAGCCCGGCGCAGACCGCCCACTCGCCGTTCTTCAGACGGACCTGTCCGGCATACTTCCGGTTGGAAATGACCGGGATTCCATTGACGGTTTGCGACGTCAGCACCTTGAATTCGCTGTCCACGTCGAGCGTCACTTCGTCGGAATTGTGGACCCGCGGCGTAATTTTCAGCGTCAGGCCCAGATCTTCAAACTGGATCGTCGGCGGCGGGCGATAGACCCGCTGATCGCCCTGAGTCGGAACTTCGCCGAAATAACCCTGCGTAATGATGGGATACCGGTCGCCGACGTGAAACGTCGCCGGCTGTCCGTCCAGGCTGCGGATCTGCGAGTCAAGCTTGACGGTGGCGTTGGATGTGCTCATGGACGCGAATAACGAGGCACTGGTGAGAGCCATTCCGAAAAGCGTCGCCCCCCCGCCGAATGTCGCGAAGTTCGCCGCCGTCAACCCGGCCATAATATTCGGCGTGTTGTTCATGAACGTGCCGAAATTCACAATCTGCGTCATGTTTTGCAGATTCAGACCGAAGTTTTTGGAATTCTGGCGATTGACTTCGATGAATTCCACATCGATGACTACCTGCGGGCGGTGCAACAGCAGTTCGACAAACAACAGCTGCGCGGGCTTGATCTTGGAATAGCGGTCGCGCATCAGGACCATCCGGCGGGTGCTGTCGACGGCGAATTTTTGAATCTCAAACAGCTGCTGAACGCCCTTGGCCATCTCCTGAGCCTCCTGAACGGCTACCGGTTCCGGCAACGGAATGGTGACGGCCACGGTACGCTCCTGCTCACGGCGTTTCTCCGGAGTGTCCCGCACCACCAGCACCAGCTTCGCGGAAATCGGGGCGATGAAGGACTTGGAGATCATCTCCAAGGTCCGCACGATTTCCGGGCAATCCGCATCGTCCAGGCGGAGCCGGATGTCGTCGGTCAGGTTGTAGTCGCCGTCAAAAACCGCTTCCAATCCGCAGGCTTTCATCGCCTGCTCCCAGAGAGTGCGCGAAGTGCCGCGCAGATCGACGGACCGGCGGCCCGGCGTTGGTTTCACCGCCGGCGGCGGCAGCAGCCGCTCCACTTCCTTCAGCTCGTCATCGGTGATCGGCCGGACCAGCGACGGGTCGAGAGGGATCTCGCCTCCGCGATCCTGGTAGACGATCTTCGCCTCATCGAGAGCGGTGGTGCGGAGCGCGAGCGCCTTGCCCGCCCATCGAGAGTTCTTCGGCTCCATGGCGGCCGCGTGAGTGTACAGGCTCCAGGCGCGAAGGACTTCACCATTTCGTTCCGCTTCTTCCGCTTGCCAGCCCAGAGGGTCTTCGGCGCGCAGAAATGCCGCCGAGCACACAAGTAGAGTCCCGAAGCGGCGCCATCTCACAAGAGAACTGACGTTTTTCGATGCCGGAACGTGCAGAGTTCGCCGATATGACTTGCATGAGTTTCCCGGCCCTGGAGCCCGCATTCCGCCCGTCGGTCCCGCAAACGATAGAAGAATTGGGGTTATCCCAAGCGCTGCTGGTGGATCTGGCGCTGCGGCGGCTGCTTTTGGAAGGGCAAAGTTCTCTGACCGGGCTCAGCCGGTCGCTGAAGCTGTCGATTCCTGTTGCCGACGCGATCTTCCGCCACTTGCGCCAGCAGAACCTGGTGGAAGTGAAAGGGATGATCGGCAATGATTACACATTCGTTCTATCCCAGGCCGGGCGGAACCTGGCCAGCGACCGCTTTCAGGTATCGCAATATGCCGGCGCCGCGCCCGTCCCGCTGGAGCAGTATCACCAGGCGACCCGGAGGCAGATGGCGCAAGTGGATCTGGAACGGCAATCGCTGCGGGAGGCGTTTGGCGATCTGGTGATCAGCGACCGGCTGCTGGACCAGCTGGGGCCCGCGCTGATCTCCCAGAATTCGATCTTCCTCTACGGACCCTCGGGCAACGGAAAAACTTCCATCGCCGAGCGGATGCTGCGCATCTATCGCGATGCCGTGCGGATCCCCTATGCCGTCGAAGTGGACGGCCAGGTGATCAGCGTCTACGACCCGGTGGTACACCAGGCAATTCCGGAGCGGGACGGCGCAGACTGCGATCCCCGGTGGGTGGTGTGCCGGCGGCCGTGCATCGTGGTGGGAGGAGAGCTGGTTCCTTCGATGCTGGAAGTTCGCCTGGACGATGCTTCGGGAATCTATGCCGCTCCCCTGCAGATGAAGGCAAACAATGGAGTTCTGATCATAGACGACTTCGGACGCCAGCTGATCTCGCCGCGCGACCTGCTGAACCGGTGGATTGTGCCGCTGGACCGGCGGGTGGACTACCTGACTCTCCGGCATGGCGTGAAGTTTCAGATTCCGTTTGAGCTGATGGTGGTGTTCTCCACCAACCTGGAGCCGTCTTCGCTGGCGGACGAAGCGTTTCTGCGCCGGATCCACAACAAGATCCAGATCGAACCGGTGGACGAGCGGGCGTTTGAGCGGATCTTCGAAGCAGCGGCGGAACAACGGGGAATTCCGGTGGAGGGTGGCGCGGCTTCCTACCTCACGGAGCTGTGCCTGGCCAACGGAAGAACAGAATTGCGCGCCTGCTATCCATCCGATATTTGCCAGCTGCTGATCTCCATCAGCCGGTACGAAAAATGCGAGCCGCGCGCCTCACAGGAAGGCCTGAAGCGGGCGGCGCAGCTGTACTTCGCGAGAAATTGATTGAGCGAGTGGGCGGTAGTTGCCTGCGCCACGAGCCCTCCGGCGTCCCGGAACTACCGCCCCAGCCAAATCACGTCGTCCCGCAAGACTCCCACCACTCCTTCGGGAGTCTCCACCAGCTGCCGCACATCCCGGCACTCCCGGACCACCCGCCCTCCCGGAAGCTCGACGACGCCCGCCTGATGACCGATCCACACCTTCTCCCCACGCGTCAGAATCGCCCGCGGATACGCCAGAGGGGCCACCTCTACGCCTTCCTGACGCCACAGTTGCCGGGGATCCGCCGGTGGAGTGAACCAGAACATCCGGGCGTTCGGGCTCTTCGATTCCAGCCAAAACAACCGCCCGTTCCTCCAAGCCAAACGAGCGGAAGCCGCCAGCGGAGTGTCGTTGATCAGATTGATCGCAAACAACCGCCACGGAAGTGCAAATTCCGCCGGAGCCTGAATCCAGTAATTCCCGCATAGGATGTCAGGACGGCCATCGCCATCGACATCATGGAGCAGCAGTCCTCCTTGCTCGGAAGCCGTGTAGAACGAATAGATTTCGCGATAAGGCCACCGCTCTCCGGCGGCGGAGAATTCATAGAATCTCACCTGCATTCCCCGGTGGATGACCAGCAATCCATTTCTTTG
>CAZETQ010000045.1:36529-44167 GCA_964515165.1 uncultured Solibacteraceae bacterium
TACCGATCAGCCACCCAGCAATTTTAGAAAGGATTCATGCATCGGCGATTTCCCGCCGATACAGCAAGACATGGAGTTCTACGACAGCGACGATCTGCTGCCTCGCTTCAACCGTCTTATGCAGGACGTAATCAAGGGAGACTGGCGCCGCAATTCCTTTACGCCTTGGGAGATGGCGTTGATGCTCGACATTCAGGCCTGTGCGGATGAAATCGCCACCCGCCGCGATCTGTTGCCCCGCTACCAGAAAGCGGTACAACGGCAGCTCTCCCGCCGCCGGGAGATGCCGATGAGCTTGTCCAGCTACGTGGAAAGCCTGCGCGTCCGCCAGGCTACACGGGTGGCGTGCCCCGCCGAACCTCCTGGCCTGACCGCGGTATCGTAGAGGTTTAGGAGATCTCTCGAATCCATGGGTTGCGGCGGTGGAATGATGGCGCAAAAAGCAGGTCCGGAAGGCGAGCCGAATAAGAGCGGAAGAAAAGTCTTCTGCGTCAAGTTCCAACGGGAAATGTATGGGTTGGACGAAACTCCCTTCGATAACCCCCTGGGGCAGAAGATCTACGACAATGTCTCCGGCGAAGCCTGGAAGCTTTGGGTGGATCAGATGAAGATGATCATGAACGAGTATCGTCTGAATCTCGGCACCCGCGAAGCCCAGGAATTTCTGCTGGAGCAGATGGACAAGTACTTCTTCGGCGAAGGCGCCGCCCTGCCGCCCGACTACGTCCCGCCGCCGCGAAGCTGATCGAAATTGAGGGAATCCGCGCCACCCGCAGGTGTGGCGTAGAGAATCTCCTGCCTGCGATCCGCGTGACAACCTCGCCGCCGGGGCCGCGGGTTACCCACTCCAACTTCGCCAAGATCGCCTTCGTGCAACCTTCGAACCGCTAAGGTTTCAATCAAAAATCGCGCTGGAAACTGCTCGTGTGACATAATTTCCAATTCATGCGTTATCGCCACGGCGTTCTGGGTCTGCTCTTTTTTCTTTCGATCATCACTTACATCGATCGGGTCTGCATTTCCGTTGCGGGGCCGCGAATGCAAGAAGAATTGGGGCTCACGCCGGAAAAATGGGGATGGGTGGTGGGCGCTTTTACGATCTCCTACGCCCTGTTCGAGATTCCGTCCGGAATGCTGGCCGACCGCGTCGGCGCGCGGCGCGTGCTGACCCGCATCGTGTTGTGGTGGTCCACGTTTACGTCGCTAACGGGGGCCGTTTCCAGCTTCTGGGCTCTGTTGGCCACGCGATTCGCGTTCGGGGCGGGCGAAGCGGGGGCGTATCCCGGCGCCACTTCCGCCATCTCCCGCTGGTTTCCCACACAGTTGCGCGCCCGGGCGTCGGGAACGGTATGGATGGCCAGCCGGCTGGGAGGGGCGCTTTCGCCTCTACTGGTGGTTCCGATCCAGCAGGCGTACGGGTGGCGGATGTCCTTCTATGTCTTCGGAGTCATCGGCTTTGTCTGGTGCGTCTTCTGGTACGTGTGGTATCGCGACCGTCCGGAGTTGAAGGCCGGGGTGACCGAAGAAGAGATCGCCGAGGTGGGCGCTCCGCGCGGCGAGCAGCACCACAGACTGCCGTGGAATATCGCGCTGAAGAGCAGGAACTTCTGGACGATCCTGCTGATGTACCACACCTATTGCTGGGGGTCGTACTTCTACCTGTCCTGGCTGCACACGTTCCTGGTCAAAGGCCGCGGGCTCTCCGAGAACGAAATGCGGGACCTGTCGTGGTTGCCTTTCATTGCGGGGGCCATCGGGAACATGGTGGGCGGCACCACCAGCGACATACTGGTGAAGCGAATCGGCATCGTGAAGGGACGCCGGCTGGTGGGCAGCCTGGGCCTGTTCCTGTCCGCCATCTTTATGCTGGCCACCGCGCTGACGACCGGCAAGATATCCGCGGTGGTGTTTCTCAGCCTCGGCTATTTTTCGATGGATTGCATGCTGCCGGTGGCTTGGGCGACTTGCCTCGATGTGGGCCGGAAGTATGCGGGAGCGGTTTCCGGTTCCATGAATATGGCCGGACAGCTCGGCTCGTTTTTATCGTCGATCGCCTTCGGGTATCTGGTGGGTTATTTTGGCGACTACAACCTGCCCCTGATTCCGTTTTCGGCCAGCCTGGCGCTGAGCGCGTTTCTCTTCACCCGGATCCGGCCGGATGAAGAGCTGATTCCGACCGCCGACCAGACATCGGATGTGACGCGGAAGGCCGCCTGAGTTTCGATCGCGCTTATGCCGGCTTTCGGGCGACGACTCGCACTTCCTGAACGGGACGAAGCGCGCGCAGTACGCTGAGCGTCGCCCGGTAGACCCATTCCCTGCTCCATCGGCTGGCCTGCGCGGCGGCGAAATTCTCATAGCCGTATGCGCGCCAGGCGAGGGATTCCACTTGAAAGTCCGTGGAAGCGAGAAGATTTTCCACCTGGCCGGGAGCAAAGAGAAGCAGCGCGCCATCCGGGCGCAGGATGCGGGAGAGCAACTGTAGAACCAAGCCGGGTTCGGACACCTGCTGCAGCGCGTGATGGCAGATCACGACATCGAAGGCCGCATCGGGAATCTCTTCGATCGCGCGCACCCATCGAATACCCTGGCGCTCGGCACCGGCGCGGAAATGGGCGCCGTTATCCCAGCCGTAGCGCTCTCTGCATTTCACGGCGGCGAGATTCAGAGCGTTTCCAACGCCATACTCGAAAACACGGTGCTGCCGCGCGATCCAAGGCTGGATCTTTCGGGCCCGTTCTTTCGCCAGAAAGCGATACGCCGCCTCGCCCATTCCGGAGCGGGAGCCGGGGCGGGGCGCCCACCACCGATCGAAAGCTTCAACGCGTTGCAAGGGAAATACTCCTGTTCAGCCGTCTCGCACGGCATCCGTCCTTTAAGGCAAAGAGAAATTCTTGGCGGCGCGACCACTGGGATGGGGCCAGATCGAACTCCTTCATTCGAGGGCGGCGGGTGCATCCGAAGGCTTCGCCCGGAAGCTCGATATCCGGAAGAATGTGCTGTGACGAGGACGGGTACTTCGCGGCGAACGTTTCCGACGCATAGGAAACGGCAATCGCGTCGCGGCACTGTCGGCGTAGACGATGCCGGGACCAGGCCCGGTATATCCCGCGGAAAACTCCGGGAGAATGCAACTCTTCGGGGTCGGCCAGCACTTCGACTCCGTAGGTGGCATCGCGGAGATTCAGATAGTTTGCCAGATGGGAAGGGACGCGCAACAGGACCGCTTCCGAGGCTCGAAGAGCCCGGCGGCAGCGCGACACCTGCAGCGTGCGAGCGGCAAACTGAGCGGGACCGTCATAGTGGGGGACCGGCAGAAAGGAAATGCCGGGACCGTCGGCGCGAATTGCACGCTCCGGCGGCCGCTCTACATCGAGGACTCTCGCCAGGACCCGGACATCGTCGAACACTTCGGTGTGCCGCTGGAAAAAGCGCCAGTCCGGCGGCATGCGGGTCCACATTGCTCCGTCGGGAGTCATCCAATAACGCTGATCCACAACGATGGTCAGGCGCATATGTCTTCTCCTGAAGGCTCCATCGGCCGGGCGACGGCGGCAGGGTAGAGCCACACGCAGCACTCGCTGCTGGTGTTTTGAAAGAAAGGAATCAACAAAAGGCGCGGGGCGCCCCATGGCGGCAAGGTTGCGCAGCCACGTGAGGAAAGCCCGCGAAAGAATCGTGAGCGGCCGCTCCACCCGTTTCCAGCACCACATTTACCGTGATGCGTCCGGCAGCAGGCAGGGGATCGTGGAGCGGCCCCGAAACTTTCATCTAGTTGTGCAACGATTCCACTGCGGGAGGAATCGCCTCGGCGGTGCGCCCCTCCAAAAGCTCAACCAACGCGTTAACGCGCGTGATCAGGCTGCCGTTGCCATTGTGGCCATTGGAACCCTCGACGGATTCCATGGCGCGGAGCACCGCGCTCCGGGCGAAATCCGAGAGACTGCGGGCGCCAGACTTGCCGCTGGCCAGGTGTAACGCCGAATACTCTTCTTCCGTTAAGCGAAAGTTCACCAGCCGGTTTCTGGGCTTAAGAACACTCATTTTTTGCCTCCAGTAAAACGCTCAGTAGCGCTTACTGGCCTATCGGCAGAATGAGAACCGAGCCTTAACGCGAACTGGTGGCGGCGTTGGCCCGATACCACTGCAGCGTTCGCCGCAACCCCTCTTCGAGCGATACCTTGGGGGCATGGCCCAAGATGTTGACGGCCTTGGCCGTGTCTGCCTGGGAGTCGCGCACGTCGCCGGCGCGCGGCGGTCCATACTTCGCTTTCAGTGAGATGCCTTCGATTTTTTGAAGCAGCTCCCACACCTGATTCAGGGTGTAGCGATTTCCGTTTCCGGCATTGAAGACCTCTCCGGAAACCCCGCTCACCCGAGATGCTTTGACGCACAGCTCGGCCACGTCTTCGACATAGGTGAAATCGCGCGATTGCTCGCCATCACCATGAATCGTCGGCGAGATTCTCTCTTCCAGGCACTTCAGGAGAATGCTGATCACTCCGGAATACGGACTCGACGGATCCTGCCGCGGTCCGAAGACATTGAAGAACCGCAGGGATACAGTTTCCAGTCCAAAGCACGACGAAAAGGTGCTGGCGTAGTACTCGCCCATCAATTTTTGGGCGGCGTAGGGAGACAGCGGATGAGGAGCCATCTTCTCCGTCTTCGGAAGGACCTCGGTATCTCCATAAGCGGAAGACGATGCGGCATAAACCACCCGGCCGACGCCCCCATCCGCACAAGCCCGGAATACCTGAAATGTTCCGTCGATGTTCACTTCATGGGAAGGAACCGGCTCGGAAATCGACCTCGGCACGGAAGGCACGGCGGCCAGATGGAAAACAACATCCGCATCGTTCACGATCGGAGCGACATCGTCATAATTTCGGATGTCGACTTTGTGCAACGGCACAACGTTTGCAACCTCGGCCAAATTCGATTCCTTGCCGGAATACAAGTTGTCGATTACCTCCACCCGTGCGCCATTCTCCTCCAGAAGGGTGCGCACCAAGGTGGACCCGATGAACCCCGCTCCACCGGTCACTACATATTTCTTAGTCATTTATATTTTTTCGCTTTCCGCTCTCAGGTAATTCAGCGACCCCCGTGCAATCGCTTCCGCCCCCGGTTCAAACTGGAATGCTTCCAAGGATACCCATCCCCGGTAGTTTCTTTTCTTGAGAATCCTGAATAGGGGCTTGAAATCATAGTCGCCCGTGCCGCAATGTCCGCCGTTCATTTCATTGACGTGCACATGGCGGATCACGTCGAAGTATCGATCGACCAACTCGTCATGAGGCTCTTTTTCGTCAACGGCGTTATGCGTATCGAACATCGTTTGAATGGCGGGACTTCCAATCTGCCGGACAATTTCCGCAGCCTCCGCCAGAGTCAGCACGACGTCCGTCTGCTCGATCGGAAGCGCTTCCACCAGCAGCTTCACGCCGCGTTCCTGAGCATGAGACGCGACACCGGCGAGGCCTTCGACAAAACGCCCCGTTGCTTCCTCCCGGGTCGATCCGCCGGTGGTACCTCTCTGTTTCGGCGAGCCGAATACCATCACGCCATTCGGTCCTAGATCCGCGCACAAATCGATCAGATGGTCGATGTGCCGCCAGCTCCGCTCCCGCAGCGGGCGGTCCGGAGTGGTGACATGAAGTCCGGCAGGAGCCACCATAAGCCAGTGCAGGCCGACGAATGTCAGCCCCGAGCCTTCGATAATTGTTTTATATTCATGGCGTTGTGCGACCGAAATGCCGGCCGGATCGTCCGCCAGGGTGAAGTGGGCGATTTCGATGCCTTCATAGCCCGTCTCTTTAATAAATCGGCAGGCTTTGGCAAAATCCCAGTTTTTGAAAATTTCGTTACAGATTGCGTGGCGAAAAGACACTCTTTCTATTCTAAGAGTTCAGTCCGCCAAATCCTCTCACAGGGTTGTAACGAGGCGCGGGTTCCGGGCTATTCTTCGCGCAGCGCCTGAATCGGATCCACGCGCGAGGCGCGGAGCGCCGGGCCATAGCTGGCCATCAAGGCGACAAAAGCCAGCAGAGCCCCGGCTGCTGCCAGGGTGGCCGGATCGTTCGGCTTCAGGCCATATAGGAGACTCGCCGCGGTCTGCCCCGCCCACAGAGACAGGCCCAGCCCAACCGCCATGCCCACAACCAGCAGCAGCACCGCCTCTCGAAGAACCATGCGCACGACACGGCCGCGGTCTGCTCCCAGGGCGATGCGAACGCCAATCTCGCTGCGCCGGCGTGCCACCATGTAGGAAATCACCCCGTACAGTCCCAGTGTCGCCAGAAGCCCCGCCAGCAATCCAAACGCTCCGGCGAGTGTGGCCATCAGTTGGTCCCGCTGGAGAGAGTCTTTCAGTTGTTGGGTCAAGACCCGGTATTCGATGCCGATCTTCGAGTGAACGCCCGCGATGGCTTCCTCCGCCCCTTGCCGTATCCCGCGCAATGGCCCGTTCACTCGCAGAACGAAAGTCCCTCCCTGGCGAGGCTCGTCCTCCTGCAGGATCGGAAGAAAGGCAATCGGAATAAACTCTTCCCGAAGCTCGTAGTACTTGGTATTGCGAACCACCCCGACAATTTGAAAGACATCGTCCGGCTTGCCCGCCTGGCCCTCTTTGCGGAACGTATGGCTCACCGGATTCTCTCCGTTGAAAATCTTCTTGGCAAAGGCCTCGTTGACAATCGCCACTTTTGGCGAACTCAAATTGTCGCGCTCATCGAAATCGCGTCCGGCGGCCAAGGCGGTACCCATTGTCTTGAAATAGCCGATCCCCGCCCGGTTGAAGTGGGACTCCTTGGCCGCATCGGTGCTGGAGTCCGGCCGAAGAGTTTCATTCCACCCGGAGCCGCTGACCGGAGTAAAACCCACCTGCGCCGCCGATTCAACTCCCGGGACAGCGCGCAGCTTCTCCAGAATCTGCCGGGTGACCTCGGGCAGCCGCTCTTTCGAAAATTGGCCGCCGCGCAAATCGATCTGTACGGAAAGCAAGCCTTCGGGCCGGAATCCCGCATCGACGGTGATCAGCTTCTGCAAGCTCCGCACGAACAGCAGCGCGCCGACAAGCAGCACCAGCGAAAGCGCAACCTGCGTCACCACAAGCACCCGGCGCAAGCTGAAGCCCTCGCGACCAGCCGTCATTCCGCGCCCTCCGGCACGCATCGCCGCTGCCGGAGCAACCCGCGTGGCCCGAAGCGCGGGCACCAGTCCAAAAAGGACACATGTCGTAATGGCGATCCCGGCGGTGAAAGCGAGAACCCGCAAATCCACGCCCAGGCCGACGAACAGGTTGTTCTCGCCGGTGGTGAGAAACGCGATCAAGCCGCGGCTGAGAATCTGCGCCAGCACCAGCCCCAGCGCAGCGCCGGCCACCGAAAGCAGCAGACTCTCGGCGAGCAGTTGTCCAGTCACACGAGCGCGAGAGGCTCCGATGGCTTGCCGTACCGCAATCTCGCGTTCCCGCACGCTGGCGCGAGCCAGCAGCAGATTGGCCAGGTTGGCGCACGCAATCAGCAGCACCATTCCGGTTGTGGCAAGCAGCAGCCAAAGCGGGGTTTCGTAGTTCCGCCGCAACCCCGATACTCCGGTGCCGCCGGCAGTCGCCTCCAGCTTGTTGGCAAGGAA
>CAZETQ010000045.1:44267-48554 GCA_964515165.1 uncultured Solibacteraceae bacterium
AAGAACTCCGGCGGGGTCACTCCCTGAATCGCAAAGGTGCGGCCATCCAGCGTCAAGGTACGATTCAGAACCGCAGGATCCCCGCCAAATTCGCTCTGCCAGAAGGCGTAGCTGATCACCGCCGCCGGTGAGCATCCACGGCGATCGTCCGCCGCGCTGAAGAGTCTCCCCAAAACCGGTTGGGTTCCTAATACCCGGAAGAAATCTCCATTGACGTACAGGGCGTCGGCATTTCGCGCCTCGCCTCCCGTCGCCAGGTTGAACCGGCCCGCGCTCCACGCCGCCAGTCCGGAGAATGCCTGCTGCTGATCCCGCACCTGTTCCCAAAGTGCCGAGGTGAACCGGGCGCTCCGGGTGGAGAACCAGCCCGACCGGGCCGCTCCCTTCACGAAGTCGACATACGCCAGTTCCTCCGGCTTTTCCACCGGAAGAGTACGCAGCCTGATGGCGTCGACGAGCTGAAAGATTGCCGTATTCGCGCCGATTCCCAGCGCCAGCGACAGCACTGCCACCGCTGTAAATCCGGGATTCAACCGCAACTGCCTGGCGCCGAACTTCAGGTCCTGCCACACCGCATCCCATACGTTTCCCAGCATTTTCGACACGGCTCCTCCCCCTCTATACGGATAGGTACTCCGATGGTTCCTGCGGAAAAACAAAAATCGAATCGAACGGGCTTGACTTTGGCTATTCCGTCGCTCAATATGTCGTCATGCGACATGTCGCGGAGGCACTGCCTCTTTCGGAGCCCGTCTTCTTCATCCTGGCCAGCCTGGCGTCCGAGCCTCGTCATGGATATTCGCTGCTGAAAGAGATCGAAGCACTCAGCGAGGGCCGCGTCCGCCTCAGCACCGGCACCCTCTACGGAGCGCTCCGCCGGCTGCTCGACGAGGGTTGGATCGAACGATTCCAAACCGACGATACATCGCGGGAGAAACAGACATATCGCCTTTCGGAAACAGGGTTGGCCGTTCTGCAACAGGAGCGGGATCGCCTGAAGCAGCTCAACCGGATCGCCGCGAGCGTTCTCCGCACACGGGAGGCCTAGCCGATGGATTTATACCGCCTGCTGCTTCACCTGTATCCGGTCGAGCACCAGATAAATTTCGCCGACGAGATGCTTTCTGTCTTCCGCCAGGCCGCGGCGGAACATCGCGAGAAAGGTCTCCTGGCCTACGCTCAATTCCTGGCCTTGGAATTCACTGGTCTGCTCCAGGGAGCGTTCCGCCAGCGCCGCTCTCACGTTCCCCTGACGCCGGTCTTCGGCGGAGTGTTCCTGGCAGCGGTGATCCATTATTGCTTCTATTCCGGAATGTTTCGCTTGATGGGAGCTGTGGACACCGCGCTTCGCCGGGCTTCCCTGCCCGCCACCGATCCGCTCGCAGGTCCGATCATCATCAGCATGTTCGGAGTGGCCACGCTGCTCTCGCTGCTGCCGCTCTTCGTCTTTCTCGGCAGCCACGTCCGTCTTCGCCGCCCGTGAGCCATGCTGGAACTCCAGGGACTGGTCAAGCTTTATACCTCCATCGCGGCCGTCGATGATGTCAGCTTCTCCGCTCCGCCCGGAGAGGTCACCGGCTACCTGGGGGCCAACGGCTCCGGCAAGTCCACCACGATGAAAATGATCGCGGGGCTGATTGAGCCGACCGCGGGCCAGATCCTCTTTCGCGGCGAGCGAATCGATCGTGACTGGATCGCTTTCAAGCGCATTCTCGGTTACGTCCCGGAGGAGCCGCACCTGTACACCCACCTGACCGGAACCGAGTACCTAGAGATGGTCGGACAGCTTCGCGGAATCCCGCACAAGGCCGCCGCCGACCGAATCATGGGCCTCCTTCGGCTGTTCGGACTTTGGAGCGACCGGCACTCGCCCATATCCTCTTATTCGAAGGGCATGCGCCAGAAGATTCTTCTTTCAGGCGCCCTGCTGCACAACCCCGAAGTGATTCTCCTCGATGAACCGTTTTCGGGCCTCGATATCGGCGCGGCCCTGGTGCTTCGCGGCTTGATTCAGGAGCTGGCGGCGCGGGGAAAAGTGGTCCTGTTCAGCTCTCACGAGTTGGAGACTGTCGAGCGCGTGTGCTCGCGCGTGGTGATTCTCCACCGGGGCCGTGTCGTGGCAAACGATTCCATCGAGCGGCTGCAGACACTGATGAAACTCGAAACACTGGAAGACATCTTTTCCCAACTCGCGGTGGAACAAGACACGGTCGCGATCTCCCGGGAAATTGCCGATCTCATCGAAACCTGACCTATGCAGCGTTCTCCGTTCCGCGTGCTGTTTCGGGAGTTTCTCTTCCGCATCGTGGACCTGGAGATCCTCGCATCGCGCGGAGATCTAACCAAGCTGCTGGGCCAACTGGCAGCTTTAGTGGCAGCGATCAGCCTGATGGTGGCTGGAGGCGCGCGGCGTTTTGCCGAGAGCAACATTCCCGATGCCGATGTCGCCGTCGCCGCGTGGCCGATGATCCATTTTCTGATCGCCACCACGATGCTGATGGTGGGATTGTTCACGATCCTTTCGTGGGACTCGATGTTTCCGGACCGCCGCGATGCGCTCGTTCTCGGGCCGCTGCCGCTGCGCGCCGGCACCATGTTTGCAGCAAAACTCGCGGCCCTCGGCGCCGCCCTCGGGTTGACGATCCTGCTGGGGAATACATTCACCGGGCTGAGCTATCCGGCCGTCCTCGGAGCCCGAACCGGCGGCTTCTTCGGATTTCTCCGGATCTTCGCGGCCTACTGGCTGACCATGATCGCCGCCGGATCATTCATTCTGGGATCCGTTCTGGCCGTGCAGGGAATCGCCGCTCAATTGCTGCCCCGCCGGCACTTTCTTCGACTCTCGGGTTTTCTCCAGTTGGCGGCGTTCTGCCTGCTGATCAGCGTCTATTTCTTACAGCCGCCGATGGCCGCCCCCGGTCCACTAACCGATCCTCGGAACCAGGCGCTGTTGTCGCGACTCCCGTCGTATTGGTTTCTGGGACTCTTCGGGCAGCTCAGTGGCGAAATGCATCCGGCCCTTGCTCCCCTCGCGCACCGCGCAGCGCTCGGCTGGGCGCTGGTCATCGCGGGAGCCACTCTCGCATTCCTGTTTTCCTACTTCCGGACTCTCAAGAAGATCGTGGATGAACCGGACATTGTTCCCGGCGCAAGCGGGAAGTCATGGCGTCTTCCCTTCGCCGATTCTCTACAAGCCGCCATTGTTGGCTTCAGCATTCGAACCATGCTGCGCAGCCGCCAGCATCGGGTCATCCTGGCGCTCTACCTGGGAATCGGCGGAGCCATCGCGCTGGCCTGTGCTCGGGCAGTGCTCTACGGAAAGGCTCGCCACCATTGGAACTCGATGGACGGTCCGCTGTTGATCGGCAGCATCATCGTCCTCTGCTTCAGCATGATCGGCGTCCGCGTGGTCTTCACCATGCCCATCGCCTTGAAGGCCAACTGGACATTCCGGATCACCGCCATTCGCCCCACGGCGGACTATCTCAAAGCGCTTCGACGAGCGTTGCTGGTCCTCGCGGCCTTGCCGATCTGGGTCACGGGCGCAGCTCTATTCCTCACGATATGGCCGCTGCCTCAAGCTGTGGGCCATGTGATTGTCCTGGTGCTGCTGGGTGAGATCCTGGCAGATTTCTGCGTTCACGGTCTGCGTAAAATCCCCTTCACCTGTTCCTATCTGCCGGGCAAGGCGAACATCCATCTCGCCTTTGGAGCGTCCGCCCTCCTTCTGGTGATCCTGACCGACATCTTCGCCATCATCGAAAAGAACGCCCTGCAAGATCCGATCCGCTTTCTCAAGCTGCTGGCATTCCTCGCCCTCGTCAAATTCTGGACCTATCGCCGAAATGCCCGGCCGCATCTTTTCCCTGAACTGGTATTTGAAGAATCGCCTCTTCAGGAAATCAACGCGCTGGACCTCCACCGCGACGGCGCGATTGTCCGCTAAGGCCATATCCTCACGCGTAACGTATAAACGTAACGCCAAAAACACGAATGCACGGGACGTTTTTCAACCGAGAGGGTTTGTCCGGATATAGACGGCATCACGCGTCTCGTGGAGCGGACGAATCGTTTTTTCGTCGTCTGCTCCGCACGGCGGACACCGTCCGCCTTTGTACCCCGGCCGTGGGAATGGACTGACCCCCAATGGCAGACGACAGAAAACGATCGTCCGCCCCACGCGTGCGCCATGGCGGACTCAGTGAAAATAGGGCGGTCAGTGCGTGTCATTTCCCCGACCTCACGGAGCTTGGTGATTGTTCAGGTGGAACGACCCGTTTGCTGTCG
>CAZETQ010000046.1:0-46410 GCA_964515165.1 uncultured Solibacteraceae bacterium
TAGCTGACGATCTCGGCGACGGTGCCGGCGCCGACGGTGCGTCCGCCTTCGCGAATCGCAAACCGCAACCCCTTGTCCATCGCAACCGGAGTGATCAGCTCGATCTCCATCTGCACGTTGTCGCCCGGCATCACCATCTCCGTGCCCGCCGGCAGATGCGCCACTCCCGTCACGTCCGTCGTCCGGAAGTAGAACTGCGGACGATACCCGTTGAAGAACGGAGTGTGCCGTCCCCCCTCTTCCTTCGACAGCACGTAAACCTCGGCCTTGAACTTCTTGTGCGGCTTGATCGACCCCGGCTTGGCCACCACCTGTCCGCGCTCCACCGCATCCTTTTCGATGCCCCGCAGCAGCAGCCCCACGTTGTCGCCCGCGCGACCCTCGTCCAGCAGCTTCTTGAACATCTCCACGCCCGTCACCACCGTCTTCTTCGTCTCCACGAAGCCGACGATCTCCATTTCCTCGCCCACCTTGCAGATCCCCTGCTCGATTCGGCCCGTCACCACCGTGCCCCGCCCCTGGATCGAGAAAATGTCTTCGATCGGCATCAGGAACGGACGGTCAATCATGCGCTCCGGCTGCGGAATGTAGGTGTCCACCGCCTCCATCAGCTCGTCGATCGCCGCTTCCCACTTGGCGTCGCCCTGCAGCGCCTGCAGCGCCGAAACCTTCACCACCGGCAGATCGTCCCCCGGGAACTGATAGCTCTTCAGCAGCTCGCGAACTTCCAGCTCCACCAGCTCCAGAAGCTCAGCGTCCTCGACCATGTCGACCTTGTTCAGAGCGACGACGATGTAAGGCACTCCCACCTGCCGCGCCAGCAGAATGTGCTCCCGAGTCTGGGGCATCGGCCCGTCGGTGGCCGCCACCACCAGAATCGCCCCGTCCATCTGCGCCGCGCCGGTGATCATGTTCTTGATGTAGTCGGCGTGACCCGGGCAATCCACGTGAGCGTAGTGCCGCTTGGCCGTCTCGTACTCCACGTGCGCCGTGGCGATCGTGATTCCACGCGCCTTCTCTTCCGGCGCATTGTCAATCGAATCGAAGTCCCGGAATGTGTTCCTCGGATTGTGCTTCGACAGCACCTTGGTAATCGCCGCCGTCAAGGTCGTCTTGCCGTGGTCGATGTGTCCGATCGTCCCCACGTTCACGTGCGGCTTACTGCGATCAAATTTTTCCTTCGCCATGAATGCTCTCCAGAATCCTTAGCTTCCCGAATTTCGTTTGAAAACCGGCCCTAACGGGCCACCTTCCCCTGCACCTTCGCAACAATTTCCTCGGCAATGTTCTTCGGCACTTCCTGATACTCCCCAAAGTGCATCGTGAACGCCCCGCGGCCCTGCGTACGCGAACGAAGATCGGTGGCATAACCGAACATCTCGCTCAGCGGCACCATTGCGTGAACCAGCGTTGTCGAACCCTTCTTTTCCGTCCCCTGCAGCTGCCCGCGGCGCGAGATCAAATCGCCGTTGACGGCACCCTGATACTCGTCCGGAACCACCACTTCGACCTTCATGATCGGCTCCAGCAGAACCGGCTTCGCTTTGGCGAACGCTTCCTTGGCGCAGATCGAGGAGGCAATCTTGAACGCCATTTCCGAAGAATCGACTTCGTGATAGGCGCCATCCAGAACCGTTGCCTTAATTCCCGACATCGGATAGCCCGCCATCACGCCCGCTTCCAGCGTTTCGGCCACACCCTTTTGCACTGCCGGAATGTATTCCTTCGGAATCGAGCCGCCGAAAATCTCGTTGACGAACTCGAAATCGCCCGGCTTCGGCTCGACGCGCAGCTTCACACGAGCGTACTGGCCGCGGCCGCCCGACTGCTTCTTGTGGGTGTAGTCGGATTCCGCCGCCTTGCGAATTGTTTCGCGATAGGCCACCTGCGGCTTGCCGACATTCGCTTCCACATTGAACTCGCGCTTCATGCGGTCCACGATGATCTCCAGGTGAAGCTCGCCCATTCCGGCGAGAATCGTCTGGCCCGTTTCGTGGTCCGTATTCACGCGCAGCGTGGGATCTTCCGCCACCAGCTTGGCGATCGCCATGCCGAGCTTTTCCTGATCCGCTTTCGTCTTCGGCTCCACCGCGAGCTGGATCACCGGCTCAGGGAAATCGATCGACTCCAGCAGCACCGGAGCATTCTCCGCGCAAATCGTGTCGCCTGTACCCGCCAGCTTCAAACCAACCGCCGCGCAGATATCGCCCGCAAGAATCTCGGTGATCTCCTCGCGCTTGTTGGCGTGCATCTTCACCAGGCGGCCCACCCGCTCCGTCTTGCCTCGAGAAGCGTTGTAGACGGACTCACCGGCGTTCATCTTGCCGGAGTACACGCGCAAGAACGCGAGCTGCCCGACGAATGGATCGGTCATGATCTTGAAGATCAACGCCGAGAACGGAGCGCCGTCGTCGGCATTGCGCTCCAACTTCACATTCGGGTCATCCGGAGACGTGCCCTCGATTGACGGAACATCCAGCGGATGCGGCAAATAATCCACAACCGCGTCCAGCATGTTCTGAACGCCTTTATTTTTGAATGCCGAACCACAAATGACCGGGAAAATCTTCTGGGTGATCGTCGCCGAGCGCAGCCCAGCTTTGATCTCATCCACCGTGATCGACTCGCCACCGATGTACTTCTCCATCAGCACGTCATCGGTCTCGGAGATCGCCTCGATCATCTTGTCGTGATATTCCTTGGCCTTCGCCTGAAGGTCCGCGGGAATCTCGACATCGTCGTACTTGGCGCCCAGCGTCTCGTCGCGCCAAATGCGCGCCGTCATCGTCACCAAGTCGATAACACCCTGAAATTTATCCTCGGCCCCCACGGGAATCTGAATGGGCACCGGGCGCGCATTCAGCTTCTGAACGATGGTATCGACGGCATGATAGAAGTCCGCGCCGACACGGTCCATCTTGTTGATGAAGCAAATCCGGGGAACACCGTATTTATCCGCCTGTCGCCACACCGTCTCCGACTGAGGCTGAACACCGGCCACCGCATCGAATACCGCAACCGCACCATCGAGAACGCGCAGCGAGCGCTCCACTTCGGCCGTGAAGTCCACGTGACCGGGAGTATCGATAATGTTGACGTAAATATCGCGCCATTGGCAGGCAGTCGCGGCCGACGTAATCGTGATGCCGCGCTCCTGCTCCTGCGCCATCCAGTCCATGGTGGCCGTGCCCTCATGAACCTCGCCGATCTTGTGCGTCCGGCCAGTGTAATAAAGGATGCGCTCCGTGGTTGTCGTTTTACCGGCATCGATGTGAGCCATGATGCCGATATTTCGCATTCGCTGGAGCGGTACCGTGCGTGCCATAAATCCTTCTGCGTCTCTCTAAAACCACCAGCCCCTAACTACCACCGGTAATGCGCAAAAGCCTTGTTGGCTTCCGCCATACGGTGAACGTCATCCTTCTTCTTGACCGCCCCGCCGCGCATGTTCGCGGCATCGTTCAATTCATTCGCCAGCCGCTCCGCCATGCCCTTCTCCGGACGGTGGCGGGCATTGATCAGAATCCAGCGGATCGCCAGGGATGTCCGGCGATTCTGCGCTACTTCCACGGGAACCTGGTAGTTGGCGCCGCCAACGCGGCGCGTCTTGACCTCAAGCAGCGGCTTGGCGTTCTCAACAGCCTTCTTGAACAGCTTCAAAGCGTCGTCGCCGCCGCGCTGGCCAAGCAGATCCATCGCTCCGTAAAACACCCGCTGGGCCACGGTCTTCTTGCCGTCCCACATCATCGAGTTCACGAACTTCTCCGCCAGGGTCGAGTTGTAGACCGGATCGGCAGCAACTTCCCGCGGCTCCGCTCTATGACGTCGTGACATTCAAATTCCTCCCGGTCAGCTCTTCGGGCGCTTGGCGCCGTACTTCGAACGGCCCTGCTTACGATTGGCAACACCCGCCGTATCCAGCGTGCCGCGCACGATGTGATACCGGACACCGGGCAGATCCTTCACACGTCCGCCACGGATCAACACGATCGAGTGCTCCTGCAGGTTGTGGCCGACACCGGGAATATAGGTCGTGACCTCAATTCCATTGGTGAGCCGGACACGTGCCACCTTACGAAGCGCCGAATTCGGCTTCTTGGGTGTCGTCGTGTACACGCGGGTACACACTCCGCGGCGCTGCGGACAGGATTGTAGCGCGGGGCTAGCCGTCTTATAATTAGTCGGCTTCCGGCCCTTGCGCACGAGTTGGTTAAACGTCGGCACGAATCAGCCTCTCGAAACTCTTTCAAACTCTACGTTTTGGCCCACCTTCGGCTGCGGGGAACAACCACGGCGTCGGCCAGGATTACATCAGGCGACAATCATTAAATGATTGACCGGACTTCACTTAGGGGCAGTGACTTCGGATCAGCCCATGCTCACATGCGGCGGGAACCGCAGGAACCTCGGGGCTGGCTCCCGGCCGGACCGCCCGAACCTGGCCATAACAACAAAACCAAGTCCGCCTCGGCGGTGGTAGCACGGCAGCGGAGAATCAACTCGCCAAACCCTCTCAGTCTACCGTCATCGTAAAGATAATGTCAACTGAAGAAAGGGGTACGTTTTTTTGAAACAAAACCCCCATTACACGGCTCTTATAACCATTCTACGGACGCAACCCGCGGACGTGGTCAGAGTCTAGACTGTAGCAAATTTTAGTTCCTTGAAATAGCTTTGGGCCTCGTCCCGCTGGAAATCCGCACCTCTGTAAGATGGAAAGAAGATGACCAGTAAGATCAAAAACGTTCGAATCGCTGGAATCGCCTGCGCCGTTCCAAAGACGTCCAGAACCGCCTTTGAGACTGCCGCACCGTTGGGGATGAGCGAAGACGAAACGCAGAAAGTGATCGCGATGACCGGTGTCCAAAAACGCCACATCGCCGATCCCCACTGTTGTACTTCTGACCTTGCGTTGATCGCCGCGCAGCGTTTAATGCAAGACCTCAATTGGGCCCCGGAAACTATTGACGCCCTTCTCTTTGTCTCTCAAACCGCGGATTATCACCTTCCCAATACCGCCTGCATCCTTCAGTATCGGCTGGGCCTCCCCAAGTCCTGCGCGGCTTTCGATATTCCCCTGGGATGCTCCGGCTACACCTACGGCCTCTGGTCCGGCTCTGGCATCATCGCCACGGGAGCAAAACGTGTCCTTTTGCTCATCGGCGATACTTCCGAACGCGGCTCCCATCCGGAGGATAAGTCCACCGTCTTCCTTTTCGGGGATACCGGAACGGCGACTGGCTTAGAATTCGACGAAAACGCTCCCGAAGCGACCCACGTGCTCGGAACCGACGGGTCCGGAGCCAAGCATCTGTGCGTTCCCGACAGCGGCTGCCGGAATCGCCCCACCAAAGAAAGCTTCGACGCCAAGGTGGGACCCGACGGCAATCCGCGCCGCGGCATGGACCTGCACATGGACGGGGCCGAGGTGTTCGCCTTCACGCTCCGCGAAGTGCCCCCCCTGCTCAAGTCCCTGTTCGAAGCCTCCGGATGGACCGTCGACACCATGGACGCATTCGTCCCCCATCAAGCTAACTTATTCATGCTACAGCACTTAGCCAAACGCATGAAAGTTCCCAAAGAAAAGCTGATGCTCAGCATCGGTGAATTCGGAAACACCAGCTCGGCCTCGATTCCGTTGACCATGAATCTCCGGATGGCCGGCCAGCTCCGCAATGGCTCGCTCAATGTCGTCATGGCCGGCTTCGGGGTTGGCTGGAGTTGGGCGGCGGTCGCCACGCAGTTGGGACCCCTCGTCATGCCCGACATCATTTACGTCGATACAGAAAATCTCTCCTCGATTCTTACGGAACCGCAGGAGATGCATGCTTAATCCGCTCGATTTAACTGGAAAAACAATTCTCATTACCGGTGCTTCCAGCGGAATCGGCCAGGGTACCGCCATCTACCTCAGCCGGCTGGGCGCCAAAATCGTCGCCGTCGGGCGGGATGAGGGCCGCTTGAACGACACCGTATCGAAAATGGAGGGAGACGGCCACCGCGCCGTCCCCTTCGATCTCAATGACGTTGAGAAAATTCCGGCGTGGATGAAGGAGTTGACCGCGGGAACCGGGCCGCTGTCCGGACTGGTGCACAGCGCCGGAATTGCCTACAACCGCCCCCTGAAGGTCATCAGCTACAAGAATCTGCTGGACATGCAGCGAGTTAACGTCGATGCCGGAATTCTGCTGGCGAAAGGCTTCCGGCAGTTGGGCGTTTGCGACCCGGCCGGCTCTTCGATCGTATTCATCGCCTCGGTCGCCGCGCTGAAGGGCGAACCCGCCCTGGCCGGCTATTCGGCAACCAAAGGCGCGCTGATTTCCCTAACCCGAACGCTCGGAATCGAACTGGCTCCGCAGAAAATCCGGGTGAACTGCATTTCCCCCGCTCTTGTCCTGACCCAGATGGCCGACGACGTTCGCAATACCCTGCCGCCCGAAAACATGGAGCAGCTCGAAAAGAAACATCCGTTGGGACTCGGCACGACCGACGATGTGGCCTACACCATCGCTTGCCTGCTGGCTCCCGCGGCGCGATGGATTACGGGCGCCAACATTGTTCTGGACGGCGGCTATACCGCCTAGTTGAAAAACTCACCTGGGCCTGACGGCTACCGGCTGACGCTTTCGAGGATGCCGGCAAGCTGCCGGGCCTGGTGACTCGCCTCAAAATTGGTCTCGAACCACGCCGAAAACGGGACCGGCCGATTCGGCAGCTTCAGATAGCGAACCAGCTTCTCATCGACAACCTCCGGAGGATCGTCCTTATAGATGCAGACATTCGGAATTTCCGCGCCCTTCAGGACATATTCCACCGCCGAGTTCGGCGGCACCAGAGCCAGAACCGGCCGGCCGATGCCGATGTATTCGAACAGCTTGGCCGGAATCTGAAGATCGCTTTCCGGCTGCAGCAGCAGCAGCCCGTCGGCCTCCTCGGTAGCCCGCAGCGCCTCCGCCTTGGGAACGGACCCACCGGTCATGCCCAGCCACCCTTCCCCAATCGCCCGCTCGCAAAGTGCAGGATCGATCTGGCCGTCCACAATCGGACCGATCAGCGAAAACCGGGCATCGGCCGCCGCCGGTTCTTCCCGATCCCGAAGTCTTGCAAAAGACTGCAGAATCGTCAGCGGACTGCGTCCCCAATAAATCGATCCCGCATGTACGATCTCCCGTTTCGCCCGCCGGGGAATCTCCCGCGCCTGCGGGCGGTCTTCCGGATCGTATCCATTCCAAATCACGTGAATCTTGCCGGCCTCTCGCGGGTGGGTGGAACGCCATAGCTCTCCCACGCCGGAAACATTCGCAATCACGGCGCTGGCCCGGCGAATCGCCCGGTCTTCCATCTGCCGCAACCAGTACAGCGCGCGGGAATGGAGAGTCTTGGCAATGATGCCGCTCGACATCGGATCCCGGAAGTCGGCAATCCAGGCAGCCTTTGCGCGCAAATGAATCAACAGACCGGCAAGCACAGTGCCTACGGGAGGAAACGTCGTCAACACCACTGTTTTACGATCCGGATGCGCCGCCAGAATCTCCTGGCACTTCCGGGCCGCATCCATCGACCACGACACCCCCATACATCCCGGAATCACGAACCGCCGGATCAGCCGTTCCACGTGCCAGCCCATCGACGACAGCCGGTCCTTGCTGCGTCCCTCCAGCACCGCTCCTACCGGATCGGGCACCACGACGACATCGGCCGCCGGTGTCTTTTGCTCCGAAGCCGTAATGACATCGCAGGTGTACCCCAGCCGCTTCAGATACTTGGAAAAGCGGTATGGCCGCATGCCGCCGATGCTCGTCGAGGGCGGGTAATAGTATGCGACCAGAATCACGTGCGGCTTGCTTGGCTCCATGCAACACTACTTCTCTTCGGACAAACGGATGCCGGTTGTTGCCTGGCTGAGCGGCAGCCCGCCCGTTATTGCTTCGATCTTCATGAATTGAAGGGACTTGGAAGAACCCGCAGGATTTTGCAGCACCGAAAAAGCGGCAACTTCCATAGTACCAGCGGTTTCCCCCAGGTTTGCGGCATCCGCACTTCGCCGGAATTCCGCCCCGGAGAAGCGACTACCAGGACCGAACATCCGTATACTTCCGTGTATGCGGACCGCCATTTTCCTCGCCTCAGCCGCCATCTGGCTTGCCCCCGCCTTCGCACAGGTCAATAAGGGCTACTACCGGAATCCCGCTCTTTCCGGAAACACCATCGTATTTGTGGCCGAAGGCGATCTCTGGCAGGTGCCGCTGCAGGGCGGAGTGGCAAGGCGCTTAACCTCCCATACGGCCGCCGAATCCAACCCCCGGTTTTCTCCCGATGGAAAAACGCTGGCTTTCGACGCGAACTATGAAGGTCTCAACGAAATCTACACCATGCCTGCCGAAGGCGGAC
The DNA here is from genome assembly GCA_964515165.1 of uncultured Solibacteraceae bacterium. Taxonomy (GTDB): domain Bacteria; phylum Acidobacteriota; class Terriglobia; order Bryobacterales; family Bryobacteraceae; genus JAPKYZ01. The sequence goes on from CAZETQ010000046.1 coordinate 8,392, forward strand.
TGCCCCAGCGCCGCTCCTTCGGCGGCGGAACCACCGTCGGCTGGACACCCGACGGACGAGTGCTCTATGCCACCGGGATCTATTCCGGAGTGCCGGACCAGCAGCTCGTGGCAATCGACAACGCAAACCGGATCCAACGCATCCCTCTTTCGCAAGCCGCGCAGGGAACCTATGACGACGCCGGCAAGACGCTTTATTTCAGCCGCCTTCCGTTCCAGGGCAGCTACGCCAAGCGATACTCGGGCGGCACGGCGCAAAAGCTGTGGAAGTTCACCGCGGGCGGCGAGGCCGTTCCCCTCACCGGCGACTACAGCGGTACCAGCAAAGACGCCATGTATTGGAAAGGCCGCATCTACTTCGCTTCCGATCGCGACGGAACGATGAACCTCTGGTCGATGGACGAAAATGGCAAGGGCCTCCGGCAACACACGCGCCATGCCGGTTGGGACGTTTCGACCCTTTATCTGAACGACGGCCGCATCGTCTATCAATTGGGAGCGGACATCCATCTCTACGACATTGGTTCAAGCAAAGATGCCCGCATCGAGATTGTCCTGCCCTCGGATTTCGACCAGCTGCGCGAACGCTGGGTGAAGACCCCCCTGGACTATCTGACCTCGGCGGCCTTATCTCCCGATGGGACCCGCCTGGTGCTGACTGCCCGCGGGCGGGCGTTCGTCGTTCCGGTCAAACAAGGACGCCTGGTGGATGCAACCGGGCCCAAACCCGCTCGAATCCGATTCGCCACGCTCCTTCCCGACAAGAAGAATTTGCTGGCCCTCTCCACCGAAAGCGGCGAAATCGAAATCTGGAAACTGCCCGCCAATGGAGTCGGCGCGGGTGAGCGGCTGACGACCGATGGAAAAGTGCTTCGCTGGCAGGTGAACATTTCGCCCGATGGAAAATGGGCGGTTCACAGCGACAAGGACAACCAGCTTTGGCTTTTGGAGATCGCCTCGCAAACGCAGCGCAAGATTGCTTCGACCGTTTATGGAGGGAACTCCAGCCCCGTCTTCAGTAGCATCGCCTGGTCGCCGGACAGCAAGTGGTTTTCCTACGAAACACCCGCGGCGAACGAGTTCGACCAGATTTTTCTTTGCAGCGTCGAAAGCGGCAAACCCGCCGCTCTCACCACCGATCGCTACAACAGCGGCAACGCGTCCTGGAGCGCCGACGGAAAATACGTCTACTTTCTCTCGGATCGCTCTCTTCGCTCGATTGTCTTCTCGCCGTGGGGCTCTCGCCAGCCGGATCCGTTCTTCGATCGCTCGATGAAAATCTATCAGGTGGCGCTGAAGAAGGAACAACGCTCGCCTTTTGAGCCGGACGATGAGTTGCAAGCCGATAAAGAGGAAAAGAAGCCGGATCCGGCCAAACCGGCCGAGACCGGGAAACCGGACGAAGCCAAACCCGCCGAGAAGAAAGCGGACGTCGTAAAGGTGGAGATCGACTTCGACGGCATTGCCGATCGCCTGGAGGAAGTTCCTGTGCCTGCCGGCAACTACACCAACCTCGCCGCGCCGGCCAAACGGCTGTGCTGGATCGACCGAGACCGCCAGACCCCTGCCAAAAATGCCCTCCAATGTCTGGAGATCGCAAACAAAGGAGAGAAACCCGAAACCCTGATGGAAGGCGTCGGCAACTGGCAGCTTTCCTCGGACGGCAAGAAGATGCTGGTCAGGAAGCAGAACGACTTCTTCGTTTTCGATTCCAGCATTCGCGAGGGAGCGGCGAAGACTCCCAAGACATTGACCGAGTCCAAAGTGGAGTTGAAAGATTGGAGCTTCACCGTAATTCCAACGGACGAGTTCCGCGAAGCTCTGGTCGATGCCTGGCGGCTGCACCGCGACTATTTCTATGACAAAAGCATGCACGGCATCGATTGGACGCTGATGAAAAGCAAGTACTCGGAACTGGTGAGCCGGGTTCGCGACCGGGCCGAGCTAAGCGATCTGATCGCCAAGATGGTCAGCGAAATTTCGGCGCTGCACACCTTCGTCGGCGGTGGCGACCTGCGGCAGGCTCCCGATCGTGTTCCCCTGGGAGCGCTGGGAGCGTACCTGGAGCGCGAAGAACCCTCTGGCGGTTGGATCGTCCGGCACATCTACCGCAACGATCCCGACCGTCCGGACAAGCGCTCGCCTCTCGCCCGGCTTTCAGTAAACGTGGCGGAAGGCGACGTCATCACACACATCAACGGCCGCTCCACTTTGACCGCCGTCCATCCGCTGGAGCTGCTGCGAAATCAGGTTGATCAACAGGTGCTCCTGCGCGTGAAGCCCGCCGGAAAGACGGAGACCCGCGATGTCATCTTCAAGCCGATCTCTCCGCAACAGGAGAACGACCTTCGCTACCACGAATGGGAGTACACACGCCGTCTGGAAGTAGAGAAGACATCGGCCGGACGTATCGGCTATGTCCACCTCCGGGCGATGGGGCCGAACGACATCGCCCAGTTCGCCGAAAACTATTACCCGGTGTTCAACCGCCAGGGCCTGATCGTGGATGTGAGACACAACCGGGGTGGCAATATCGATAGTTGGGTCCTCGGAAAACTGCTGCGAAAGGCATGGATGTTCTGGAAACCGCGCGTGGGAGAACCCACCTGGAATATGCAGTACGCCTTCCGCGGCCACATGGTGGTGCTATGCGACGAATGGACCGCCTCCGACGGCGAAGCCTTTGCCGAGGGCTTCCGCCGTTTAGGTCTCGGAAAGGTCATCGGAACTCGCACCTGGGGCGGCGAAATCTGGCTCACCGGCAGTAACGTTCTGGCAGACCGGGGAGTTGCGACGGCGGCCGAGATCGGAGTCTTCGGGCCCGAAAAGCAATGGCTGATTGAAGGCCACGGTGTCGAGCCGGATATCGTCGTCGACAATTCGCCCCACGCCACCTTCAACGGCAGGGATCTCCAATTGGAGGCTGCGATCAAGCACCTGGACGCACTGATCAAAACCAAACCCGTTCCGGATCCCGTGGTGCCGTCCTATCCGGATAAGACACTCCGGCAAACGTCTTCGGGCCGCTGACGGCCGGAAAATCAGGGCATCGTCGACATCTTCACCGTGACCGCCTGAGAACCCTTGCGCTCTACTTCCGTCGATACACCTTTGCCATCCAGCAGACGCATGGTTTCCTCGTCGTCCCAGAAGCCGTATTCATACTGATCGACAGCGTAAACCTGGTACTTCCCGGGCGCCAGGTTTTTGAACGAGAAGGCTGAATTCTGATCGGTCTGCGCGGTTCGGACGCCGTTGGGCATCCCGCGGCGATTCTTGTCCTGGGGAATCAGGACGATCGAAGCCGAAGGAGCCGGCTGGCCTTCTCCGTTGAGAACGGTACCGGAAATGGCCCCGCCGTCGGAGCCGACGACGAACCGGATCGGCGCGGGGGAACTGGTAATCTCAAACTCCTGCCCCAGCACGTCCTGCTCCCCATACTTCACCGCCTCCAGCCACATCAGATCGCCGGGGGCGTTCAGCAGCGCGCGATATTTGCCGGGAGAAACGGTTTCCGATTCGAACGTACCGTCTTCCCGCAGCTGGATCGGGCGTCCGCCAAAACCCTGCGCGGCTGCCATCAGCACCACGCGGACGCTGCTGACGTCCAGGTCCTTACTGTCGGCGTTCCGGCTTACCTGGCCCGCCACCTTCACGGGAACGGGAATCCGGATGACCAGTCCTTCCACGTTCTGACTACCCACTTCCACCGGCTCGGAATGGCCCACGCGATTCGGTCCGCCCGGCCCCATTCCGGAACCTGCGCCCCCCGGACCTCCTCCCGCCTGGACATTCAAGCTGTAGGAGCCGGTAGGGACGCCTCGCAACTCAAAGATCCCCTCGTCGCCGCCCCGATTGAACTGCTGCGCCACGATACCTGAAAATCCGGACGCCTGCGGCTGGAGATTCACAAAGAAACTTCGCGGAGGCTGCCCGGTCGCCTCGTCGACAATCTTCCCTTTGACGCGAAAGACGCGAACCTTCTGGAGGCGGAATTCAAACCCGCTCATGTCGGCTCCGGGCGTCACGTCAATTTTGGTGGCTTGTGCCGGATCCGTGGTGCCGGGATAGAAGGTCGGCGCATACCCCATCTCGGGCTTGTCTCCCTGGTTCGCGGAAGTTTCCAGGGGCGGACGGCCGCCGAAGTCTCCAAATCCTCCCCGGCCGGGATTCACCTGCAGGTACACCGTGCCGGGCGCGACATTCGGAATCCGGAATTCGCCGCGGTCGTTGGTCATTTGCTGGCCCATGCCCATCATGCGACGGCCTCCTCCGCCGGCTCGCAGCGTCTGCGAACGAAGCACCTGCACCGATTGCCCCTGCATCGGCTCGCCGTCTTCATCCAGCACACGCCCGGAAATGACTCCCTGGGGCGTGAGTTCAACCTTGATATTGCCCACAGTCTGGTCGCCCGATACCTCAATTTGGGTGCCGCCACCGCTGATACCGCGCGCGCCAAACCGCCCGTTGAGAAATCCGGCCTTTTGCCCGATCAAAGTAAAGCGCCCGGAATCGACGTCGGCAAACGTGAACTTTCCTTCGTTGTCGGTTTGCACCCGGCGGCTGCCTGCGGGCCCCTGCATCATCCCGGCGCCAGCGCCCGTCATACCCATGATTTGCCCGCCGGCTTGCGCCATGCGCATCGGCATCAGCGTCACTTCCGCACGCTTCAACGGCTCTTTGGTGACGCCGTTCACGACCGTGCCGCTGATTGTTCCCTTCTTCGCTTGAGTCGGCGTGGACGTCTGGGCCAGGGCGGCGGCAAGATACAGGATGGGCAGAGTGGTCATGGGCGATAAAACCTGCTAATCAATTTTGACGGATCGGAGGTCCGGAAGTTACTCGTGGAGCGGACGATCGTTTTCTGTCGTCTGACGGAGCGGGTCTCTCTGAAATGTAGTGCGTTTTCACGGAAGCAATAACCTGAAAACCTCGTTCCCCGGCTTCTCCGCAATTTATCTCCTTACTTTCCCCCCACTTCGCAAATCGCCCGCTCCAACCGCTGGAGGCTTGGTCTAAACTCAGGCTCGCGGGGATTCTCACGCCGATTCTCTCCGGCGTGCGCCGGACGGCGCCTGTGGAAAAAACACTGTTTTGTGTGACATGCTTCATGAAAATAAAGGAACTTACGCGAAATTCGAAAAAACAAAACTTCGCTGTGCGGCTCCGGTGCGCCACCGCATCCATCCAACCCGCTTCGGACCGGATTTGTCGCGGCGAAATCAACAGGGTTGCTAGGATGGGAAGTGGAGGAATGGGTGAGTGGTTGAAACCGGCGGTCTTGAAAACCGTTTGCGGGGTGACTCGCACGGGGGTTCGAATCCCTCTTCCTCCGCCACTCTGCCTAGGCAGTAACGCGACTCTCTGACCGCAAGAACCGGAGTGTTCCTTCCCGCCTGCCGCGGATAGCTTGAAAGCGCATGAGCAGGAATCAAATCTTGGCGCAATCGGTTTCCGGCCGAATCAACGATATCGATTGGGAGTCCGTCACCGGCCACCTGGATGCGGAGGGGAATGCGGTGATCCGGAATCTCCTTCTGCCGGAAGAATGCAGCGACATCGCCCGCCTCTATCTGACCGACGATTTCTTTCGCAGCCGCGTCGTCATGACCCGTCACGGATTCGGCCGGGGTGAGTACAAGTATTTCCGCTACCCTCTCCCGGATCTCATTGCGGAGCTTCGAACATCCGTGTATCCGCGGCTGGTTCCCACGGCGAATCGCTGGAATCAGGCGATGGGCATCGAGACTCGCTACCCGGAGGAGCACTCGGAATTCCTCGCGCGCTGCCACGCCGCGGGCCAGAATCGTTCCACGCCCCTGCTGCTGCAATATGGAGTAGACGACTATAACTGCCTCCACCAGGACGTGTACGGAGAGCACGTCTTTCCTCTCCAACTCGCGATCCTGTTGTCTCAACCCGGCGATGATTTCAGCGGCGGAGAGTTCGTCATGACGGAGCAGCGGCCCCGGATGCAAACCCGTCCGATGGTGGTTCCTCTCCGGCAGGGCGATGGCGTTATTTTTGCGGTTCATCACCGGCCTGTGCAGGGAACACGAGGAAGCTATCGCGTAAACCTCCGCCACGGCGTCAGCCGCATTCGCAGCGGCAGTCGTCACACCCTCGGGATCATTTTCCATGACGCTCAGTAAACAGACCAGTTTTCTGGAGCAGGATCTCCCTTCGACCGAGCCCATCGGCCCCGGCGCGGTAATCCTCCGCCAGTTCGCAACACCGGCGGACGCGGCTCTGCTGGCGAGCATTCAGGAAGTGGCAGCGCAGGCTCCGTTCCGGCATATGATCACTCCCGGCGGATTCCGGATGTCGGTTGCGATGACAAACTGCGGTCCGCTGGGCTGGGTGACCGATCGCTCCGGATACCGTTACCAATCCACAGATCCGGAGAGCGGATCGCCGTGGCCGGCGATGCCCGCTGTCCTTCACGATCTGGCCACACGAACCTCTGCAGAAGCAGGATTCCGTGAATTCGAACCGGATGCGTGTCTGATCAACCGCTACGAACCCGGCGCGAGACTGACACTACACCAGGACAAAGACGAGCAGGATTACAGCCAGCCGATCGTATCGGTTTCACTCGGGTTGCCGGCGGTGTTTCAGTTTGGAGGACTGACGCGATCCGAGCGTCCGAAACGCTATGCACTGGCACATGGTGACGTTGTCGTCTGGGGTGGTCCGTCCCGGCTGCGCTATCACGGCGTCCTGGCCCTGAAGGACGGCGAGCATCCGCTCACCGGCAGGTATCGCATCAACCTCACTTTTCGGAAGGCCGGATAAGTCCACCGCAGTAGGCATATAATCATGGCCTCTATGAAATCTCTAGCCGCGGGATTCCTCGGCCTCGCGCTGCTGATTGGCCCCCTTGTGGCGGGCCAGCCGCTGGCGCAGCGAATCGCGCACACCGATCCCAAAAAGTATCGCGTCGCCAAATCCGTTCACGGCGGCGCCGGCGAGTTGCATTACACGGGCCTTCTGGACCATCACTCGCTCGATACGAATCTTTTCTTTCTTCACCGTGGTCTCCTCATGCCGAAGGGCGGCATCGGCGCGCATTTCCATAACCAGTGCGAAGAGATGTTCGTCATCTTCGATGGAGAGGCGGAGTTCACCATCGATGGCCGGACATCGCTGCTGAAAGGTCCCGCTGGTGCTCCCTGCAAAATGGGGCATTCTCACGCGATCTACAATCCCACGGACAAACCCGTCGAATGGATGAACATCAACGTTTCGGCATTCAAGGGCCAATACGACGCGTTCGATTTGGGCGATTCTCGCGTGGATGCCCAGAAGGACACGATTCCCGTATTTATGACCATGCGTCTGGACCGGGCGCTCTTGAAGGGAATCGAAGGAATGACCGGCAGTAAAGGCTCGCCCCAGTATCGGCGCGCGCTGAGTCCGACGGTATTTTCCGGCCCGTGGGCTTACGTCGATCACCTGGTGCTCCCACCCGGCGCGGCGATGGGTCCGCAGCTTCGGCGGCTGGTCGCTGAGTTCTACTACGTCATCACCGGCGAAGGAAAAGTCACGATCGACAGTCAGGGCCAATCTTCCGAAACCGCTTCCATCGCCAAGGGCGACGCGGTGCCCATTCAATTGGGCGAAACGCATTCGTTCGAGAACTCCGGCTCGCAACCGCTGGAGTTTCTGATCGTCGGTGTTGCTCGCGATACCAGCAAGGCTCTCGACGCCGAAATTCGCGTGTCGCGCTAGGCGCCGAGCTTCACGACTTTCCCGGTATTGGCCGCATCGCGAGCGGCCAGCACCACATCATTCGCCCGCCAGATATCCTCGATCGGCAGAAGAGTAGGCTTTCCGGCGTAGACATGCTCCAGGAAATCGATAAAGATTTCCTTTTTCGGCGGCAGAGTCATCACGCGAGGCTTCTCCGTAGTCGTCATCAGCGTGACGCCCGTCGCTCGCATGTATTCCGCGACGCCCTTCGTTCCGGCTAACCGCAGCCGGTCGTCGTCGTGAACTTCGGCGGTATCGGGGCGCAGGTAGTCCATCGAGAGAGTCGCCGCCCCTCCGTTGTCCATCTGAAAGAGCACCGCCGCGGAGTTTTCGCGAACCCCCAGTTCCGGCCAACCGATTCTTGTTTGGAAAGAGGCGCACTCCACAAATCGGCGTCCGCTGGTGTAGAGCATCAGATCCGCCATGTGGATTCCGACCCACGGGATGGTGCCGCTGTACGATTCCCGCTTGTTTCGCCACCCCGAACTGATGCCCGGCTTATACGACTTCTGCCCCTGGATCTGCGCGACCTCTCCGATCTGCCCGCTTTGGACAATCTCGCGCAGGGCAAGAAAGTGCGGCGCAAAGCGCAGCTCCAACATCATTCCGAGTTTGATTCCGTTCTTGGCGACCGCCTGCTTCACCTTGGCCAGATCCGCCTTGGTCGTCGCGAGAGGCTTCTCCGCAAAGACGTTGACTTTCCGCGAAGCGCATTCCAGGATCGCCGCTGCGCGGGCTCCATCGTCCGTAGCGACGGCCACAACATCCAGCTTCTCGGCATCCAGCATCTCTTTGGCAGTGGAGAATCGCTTGGCAGTCTTGAAGAACGGCCGGTCGAGATCCTTGGTGTGGACATACGCCGCGAGTTCGACATCCGGAAGATCCGGCAGTGGGCGGACGACCTGGTCGACATGGCCTTCCATTCCGATGATGCCCACCCGAACTTTCCGCGGCAGCCGGAGTGCCGGAGGAACCATCATTGCGCCGAGCAGCGTTCGCCGTGTCATCCTTCGAATTATGTCATTCGTGCTGCTGCTTCTTCTGTCGGCCTTCGCGGTCTCCGCGGCCGAGCCGCCGGTATACATTCTGCTGTGGTTCGATACCGAGGACTACATCACTCCCGAGGACGACGAAGCGTGTCTCCGGCTGGCGAACGATCTCACCGCGCGAGGCATCCGAGCGACATTCAAGATCGTCGCGGAAAGAGCCCGCGTTCTTGAAACTCGCAAGCGGAGCGATGTGATCAAGGCGCTCAAGAAGCATGAAATCGCCTACCATTCCGAGAATCATTCCATCCCGCCGGCACCCGCCGTATATCTGCGCAAGCTGGGAATGACGGAAGGCGCCGAAGAATTTTATCGCCGCGAAGGACCCGGCGCTCGCGATGTGCAGCGCATTTTCGGCGTGAAGCAGCTCACCACCTACGGGCAGCCCGGATCCTCCTGGGGTCCGCAAAGCCACGCAGCCTTGCGAAGAATGAATATCCCGACCTACGTGGACGAAGGACGGCATGTCGGCGTCAACAGCCAGCCGTTCTGGTACGGGGGTCTGCTGTACGCCTTCAACCTGGCGCCGTACACGATCCGGGTGGACATTAACGACGAATCCAAGTCAGAGGCCGCGATTCAAAACGCAAGATCGCTCGCGCAGGAGTTGCAGAAGAAAGGCGGGGGCGTGATGCATTTCTGGTATCACCCAAACGAGTTCGTCACGACCGAATTCTGGGATGGCGTGAATTTCTCGCACGGAGCCAATCCGCCGCGCGACCAATGGAAGCCGGCAAAGCTACGGACGAAGGAAGATTCCGAGCGCTGCTACCGAATCCTCAACAACTATGTCGATCAATTGAAGGCTATCCCGAACGCGAAGTTCGTGACCACCATGGATCTGCTGAATTTGTATCAGCCTCCGGCGGGAGCGGCTCCAGACCCGGAACGGGCCAAGCAACTGCTGCGGGAGTCCATTACCTGGCACGAAAATTGGTCGGCCGCGGAACTGGCGGCCGCCGCTTTGGGGGCTCCAGCACCTGGCGTTGGCGCGCCTCTGGCCCGGCGGGAATCGACGTATCGAGGAGCGGCAATTTACCGGGCGAATTTCGAGCGTGCCCTTGGGGACGCCCAGAAATTCATCCGGACGGAAGGCCGGCTGCCCGTCGAGGTGTGGATCGGCGACGACACGTTGTCGATCGGAGATTTTGTGGCCACCGTCATTGAGGACAAGGCGACAGAGCCGTCGATTTCCGTCCAGCGAGGAAAACTTTTATTTGAGACTCACGTTGCGGCCGATTCCTGCCGAAACTTTAATTGGGTGATTCACCCCGAGGGTTTCTGTGCACCGGAGCTCTACGATCTTGGAAAGATTGAGGCTTGGACCTTAAAACCTGCGCGTTTTAAGGTGATAAAGTAGCTGATTCGATAGAAATGCATTCCCGCCGCTTGTCCTCTCTTCTGCTCGGCGCCTGGTTAGGCTGTAGCCTCTTCATGGGAGCTGTCGCAATCCTTAGTTTTCGTTCTGCGAGAACGCTTCTCGAAGAAGCGCCGCCGCAGATGCGCGTGCTAACCGAGAAAGCCGGCGGCCAGGAAGCGATGACCCAAATTCTCCGGTATGAAGTGGCGGAACAGAACAGGCAGTTGTTCGAAATTTGGGAGATATTTCAGATCGTCATGGGGCTGTTTCTCTTCGGCTTCCTGCTATTTGGGACGGCCGAAGGGAAAATGCCGCTTGTCTTATGCCTGGCCATGGTTTTGGTTGTCGTGGCGATGCATTTCCTTGTGACACCTCATATCGTGGGCCTGGGGCGGGAAATCGATTTTCAGCCAGCCGATGCCCGTCCGCTGATCCGGTCGCAATTGCAGGCGCGGCACGCGGTGTACTCGGCGCTGGAATTGGTGAAACTGCTACTGGGCGCGGTGTTGGGCGGACTTCTCGTCTGGCCGCAAACCCGGAAACGCCAGGACCGGAAAATTCGCGAAATCGACGAAATGAAGCCTTACGCTGTCCGCTAAGAGCGTGGCGAAAAACGCGTCTTTCCCAATCCTGGCGGACAGCGTCGAAGGAACTCGTTCAACTCTGGAGAACGTAGCAAGTTAAATTGAAGTGTGCCGCGACATGAAGTTACGTCACGCGGGACTCTGAGCAAACATGCTTTCTTAACAAAAGTAACTTTAGACGCCTAACTCGAAGAGATACATCTTCTTCGAGGACCGTCTGATGATGGATCAGCTGGTGGCATTGACATAAGCCTCGTCCGACCCTACTATTAACGGGTACTTTTCAAGAGAGCATTATGCGCGGGATGTTCGGCGGAGAAATCAAAGCCTTCACCCAAGAAAATGTCGACGCAATCTCAGAAAGCGGCGCAGACGGAGGAGTTTACATCGTCTACAAGGATGGCAAACCGTTCTATATAGGCCGGTCAATATCCAATGTCCGTCATCGCCTCTATAAACATTCACGCAACATTGGAAGCAAAGCGATCGCGGCCCAAAATCACAGTCGGCTTACGTTCGAATTCACTACTGAGATTATTTCTGTCGAGCAAGTGGAAGCCGAATTGGTTCGTAGTTTTGGCACTTATGCGCGGCTGATTGACAGCGAAGATCTTTCGAAACGTAATCGAGGCAACTTAGCCAATGTCCTAGATCCGGCAGCTAAATACCCTAATCCAGCGGTGACGGCTTTTAGCAAGCGATCCGATCCACGATTCAGGGGGAAACAATAGCCCGGAAGCCATTTCTAATATGTACGGTTCTGCTTAGCTAAGAAGAAAGACTGCGCGCCCGCAGAGCCTCTTCGATCAGCGCGAACAGCTCATCCCGGTCCACTTCAATCTTTCCGGAACGGTGCCCGTTTCTTTCCTCGGCCACCACCGGCGATCCCGGTTCCATTCGGGCATTCGAAACAATCCCGTATCGCTCCCGGGCGGCGAACAGCTTCTCCACTTCCCGCCGGGGTAATGCTCGCGCTCCGCCGAGAAGTTCCGCAACGAAGGTGATTTTGGCGAAATGCTCCACCATTTCCATCTTGTGGAAAGCGTCGTACAGGCCATTGCCATAAGCAACCACGCCGTGGTTGGCCATCAGGAGCGCGTCGTATTTCGGGATGAAGGGCAGCATGCCCTCCGTCAAAGCCGAGGTGCCGGGAAGGCCGTATTCGGCCAGAGGAACCGATCCCAAACTGATGCAGACCTCCGGTAAAAGGGCAATGTCCAGCGCGCGGCCGGCGGCCGCGAAGCCGGTTGAGATCGGCGGATGGGCGTGGACGACGCTGGAAACATCCGGACGCAGCTTGTAGATCGTCAAATGCATCGCAATCTCAGAGGTGCACTCGCGACGGCCTTCCAGCTTATTTCCTTCCGGATCGACAATAATCAGGTCGTCGGGCGTCATCCGGCCCTTGCTGATCTTTGTAGGCGTACAAAGGATGTGCCGGGAGTCCAGCCGGAACGAGATATTTCCGTCGTTCGCCGCTACCCAGCCCTTCTGGTACACCAGGCGGCCTACTTCCACGATCTGCTGGCGCAGGTCTTGTTCCATCGACTCCATTGGAAATTCGATTGTACCAAGCAGGGCCAAACCCGGCTTCGCCGGTAGAATGAAGAAAGTGGAAAGCCGCCGCACGTGCCCGAACTGCAGGGCCTTTATCAGTCAAGCAGATCGAGTTTGCCCCTATTGTGAGTTTGAGATTGAAGCTCCCCGTCCAGAGATCCGGGCCCGCCGGCGCCCGCAGCCGGACACGATCGCCGGGTTGATCCCCCACGCCCGGTTCACCACATCCATGATTCTGCTGCTGAATCTGGTGCTGTTTTTGGCCTCGGAGTTTGACGGGCGCCTGGTGAACGCGGCGATGTCCAACGGGCAGCTGGTTTTCGGCTTCGGGCAATGGTGGAGGCTGGTTACGGCTGGTTTTTTCCATGGCGGAGTCTTCCATATCCTGATGAATTCATGGGTCTTATTCGATCTTGGCTGCCAGGTGGAAGACGTCTACGGGTCGGAGCGGCTGATCGTCTTTTATTTCATTTCGACGATCTGCGGATTCGCCTTAAGCGCGTTTCTGGGCCATAGCGCGGTTGGCGCATCGGCGGGAATCTACGGGCTGCTGGGGGTCATGATCGCCTTGGGCCGGCAAGCTCGCAACGCGCTGGGCGACCAGATTGCGGGGCTATATACCCGGTGGGCGATCTTTGGCCTGGTGATGAGCTTCCTTCCCGGAATCGATTTGGCTGCCCACCTCGGCGGCCTGGCCGCGGGATTCGCCGCCGCTTTCCTGACGGGTATGCCCCGGATGTACGACGCCGCCGGCGAAGTGCTCTGGCGTTGGGCCGCCTATGGGTGCCTCGCCCTCACGGCGGCGTCGTTTTTGATGATGCTCCGGCTGTTTCTTCACTTTTAACGAATTTCCGGATTTTCACATCCAACCGGCGAGCACTTGCGGGAGGAACTGGAAACGCTACAGATGAGCGCCGCCGAATTGTCGCGGCAACTTGGCGTACCAACGAACTGCGCGACGGGCATCTTAAGAGCTGCGGGAACTCTCTTTCACATGAAGTTCCGCGTATGGAGGGACGACAACTCATCAGCCTCAGTCTCGTCAAATCCCAAGCGGGTCAGACGCATTGTCCGTCCTTCCTGCATATCTCGCAATAACTGAACTACTGCCGCGTGCCCGCGCCGGAGGTCCTCCGGCCGCCAGGAGCCGGCGGCCAGCAGAATCAGTGCATCGAATACTTCCGAATTCAGCCCCGCTGTGTGCTGAAGTTCGTCGTGCCGCCTGTGAACCGCATTGCTAAGCCGCTCCTTCAGCGCGGGTTCCTGCAAAATGTGCTCTCTCAGGTGTGACATTCCAAAGGCAACATGCCGGGCTTCGTCCTGGGCAGCCAGACGGCAAACCGCGGCGGTGATCGCATCTGGCGCAAAGTGCTCGATGAACCGAAGAAGCGACAAGAAGGTTCCCTCGCCCAGAACGGACAGCAGGAAAGACGCAACCGCAAACTCCGGTTCATCGACAAGCGTCTTCAGGGAGCTCTGCCCGGCTGCTGTCGACAGTCCAAGCTGTTCACGCTTCAGCAGCGCGCGCCGCGTAAACACCTCGACATGCCGGGCCTCATCAGAGGCCTGAACTGCAAGTACCTGCATGACTTCCCGGAAGTGAGGATGAATCTGCGCGACGAAACGGCTGGGAATGATGAGGGCGGCGGTCTCGTTTTCCACCAGATACGTCATGATCTGAACGACCGCGTCTTCGACCTCGTCCGGAAGATCGACTGGCGTATGCCAGGGAACCGCGGTCTGGGGATCCCATTGGTTTGCCGCTGCCTGCGCATAGATGCGGGCCGCATCGGCCGACCAGACCTCAACCTTATCTGCCAGCACAAAGTTGAACTCCGGCGACCCCGCTTCGACAACCGCGCCGCGAGCAGCGAGACCCCATCGTTGTGGTGGATGCCCGGCAACGGCGCCGGAGGATCGGTAATTTGCATGGCCCGCGCGTTCGGCGCCGGACCAGCGTTGCGTTGCGGCCTGTCCCTTGATCACGATCGCCTGTCCACCGTCACCCGCCGGCAACCGGAATTGATGTCCTTCCATGCGGCACCAGGCACGAAGCTGTACCGGAAGCTCTGGCGATTTCCCGGCGACGGAGATTGCTTCTCCGTCCGCAACGGATCGTAAGGCCCGCTTGACGAGTAACGCGCCGCCCTGCTCGAATTCGAGATCTTCCAGATCTATCCGCATCGCGAAACCGCTGTAGACAGGAATCGCTCCAAATACCGGAATCGATCTACCGCTCCAGCCAGCAGCGAATATCCTTCCGTCCGTCCGGGCAGCCATTGTTTCAATCCCTCGAGATCCAGCAAACGGCGGACCTCTGGATCGGCGTAGGACATAGTCAGCAAGAGTTCTTTGAACCTGGCGATCAAAGGCGCGGGGGCGCCATCCAGAACTGTGAAGTTGCAGTGATCGTAAACCGGTGTTTGAGCGATGATGCGAGTGGCTCCGGAAGCCAGCGTTCCCTCCTGCGCAAAAAGCAGTTGATTCCCGTCCAGCAGGCAAGCCGCGTCGCAGTCACCGCGCAGCAGGGCCCGAACCGCCTCCCGCTCGCCTCCAATATGGTCGCCGTGCTTACCCAGAAGCACGTCGAACGGCACGATCTGAGGATCCGCGACTCCGTTGCCGGCAAGAAAGTGAAGGGGAATCAGCGTTGCCTGCGGCGAATCCTTTGCGCCCACGGCAATGCGGCGGCCGCTCAGATCGGAAATAGTTCGCACAGGACCATCCGCGCGCGCAATGACGATCGAGGTGAGATCGCAATCCGTGTCGCGCATGCAGATAGCTTCGGCGCTGCGGTTCAGCGCCGCGGCCAGGCGCTCGGACTGAAGCCATGCCAGAGGCGAATTCCATGCCACGTCGATATGGCCGGCAAAGTGCGATTCCACCTGGCGCTCGTAAGTTGTGTAGAGAATGTAGTCGAACGGAAGGCCTCGATCGCTGAAGTATTGTTGAAAGCCATCCCAGATCGTGACCACCTTGGCGTCATAAGCAACCGCTCCGAGGATTAATGGAGTACCGGCCATTTATCGTTCTCCTTCAGAACAGCGGCATCCCGCATACTGCCTTGCCAATGAAGTCGTAGAGAACATCGGTCGTGGGAGCCATTACCCCCGCCGCCCGGGCATCGCGGAAAAACCGCTCCACACCCACTTCTTTGCGGAATGCCGCTCCACCGCAAATTCGCATTGCCAGATCGAGAACTTCGTTTGCGGTTTCCCCAGCCGCGGCCTTGCACTCCAGAACTCGCAATGTGGCGTCCGGGCGGTTGGATTGAATCGCGGTCAGTGTATCGGTAAGCAGAGCATCCGCCATGTCGGTCTTCACCCTCATGCGGGCGAGGTAGTTTCGAATTGTCGGAAGTTCAGCGAGCGTCGCGCCAGTGTCCGAATGGCGCGTCTTGCCGGCATGTTCCACAGTTCGCCGCAGAGCTCCATTCATCAGGCCGATGGAGCAGGCCGAATTGAGGACCGCAAAAACCGGCAGCACGATGCCCATCATGATTTCGAACCCCTGGCCGTCCGAACCCAGGATGTTTGCGCGAGGGATCCGGACATCATTTGCGGTAACCGGCGACGAATCGTTGCCTCGCAATCCCAGCCCCTCGAACGGTCCTCGAACAGTGATGCCCGGCGCAGAACCAGGAACCATCCAAATGGTGCTGACGCCTTCAGCCGCTAACGGCTGGGAAGACCAGACATAGGCTGCCGCATGTCCCGCCGACGTCACCCAACTCTTTTGCGCGTCGAGCGCAACCTGTCCATCGCGAACCTCGGCGGTCCCGGCCGGCGCCCAGAAATGACTGCGCGAACCGGCTTCACTGAATGCCAAGGTGCTCAGGTGGCGCCCGGATGCGGCGGCGCGCCGTACTTCCGCCGCGGCATATTTTTCAAGGACAGCTGCTCCGCAATAGTGCATCGTCAGCACCATGGCCGTTGAGCCGCAGTCCTCGGCGACGCGGCGAACGATACGAGCGGCTCCCTCCAGGCCAAGGTCCAGGCCACCCGATTCCGCCGAACTCAGCGCGCCGAGTAGCCCGGCATTAGCAAGTGCCTCAATGGACCGGGAAGGGAAAGATCCGTTGCGATCCACGGTATCAGCCGCCTTCGCGATGATGTCCGATGTAATTCTTTCGAGTGTTTCCAGGAAAGTTTGAGAATTAGCCTTCATTCGTCCTCTCGTCTCGGGCAACAGGCCACGTAGACGGAGCGAATGCCGGCCGCTACAAGCCTGGTGGTGCGGAAGTTACCTGCCCGGTCACGCCGGGCCTGTGTTGAATTCAGAGTCTGTACGTCATGGCTATCGGGCCGACTCCCAGCATAAGCGTTCTCATTCCACTGTTTTCAACTTCTTCGACATTTTAGGACGTTTGTTCGAGAGGCATAACACCGGCGGAGACGCGGAAAGTCGCCGATTGTGCAACTCTTCGTAAAAGAGCGCTACGGCAGAGGCAATCTAAGATTGACCTCCTTGGGCGTATCACGGTAGATCTTCCTCAACGGTCTGAGTGCTCGTGGAATGAAATATTCAAATGGTTTTCGGAAATTCCTGAAAATCTTTGTCACAACCGCTCCTTCTCAAGGCATACGGGATGAATGGGCGCCGGCCGCTAGCGGTTTTCCTCTTCGAACAATTCGGACCGGTTGATCCGCTCACCCTTGTAGATGACCAGGGAAATTGCCTCGGTGGCGGCGATGTCCTGGAAAGGATTTCCGTTCACCAGCAACATCGTTGCCTCCAGGCCCGTTTGGATCGCCCCCACACGATTTCCGATGCCCAACAGCTTTGCGGCGTCGGAAGTGGCTCCTTGTAAAGCCGCGTGCGCGGGTAGACCGGCTTTGACCCAAAGCTGCAACTCCCGATGGATGCCCGGGCCGTGGACGACCAGAAAAGATCCGCCGCCCGAACCGGCGACCACGGTGCCACCCGCGCCGTAAAAACGGCGAAGGTTATCCATGGGAATTTCGAGCGCCGGAGCAGCGGTGTCGACACCACCGGGGACCGGGGGCAAGCGCCGTTTGGTTGCGGTGAGCAGCGCCGCCGGTCCCACCTGCTGCACCAGCGAGCGCTCCAGCAGTTCGGGGTTTCCCGTTTCCGCCTCGTGAACGGCCAGCATCGGGAGCCAGGCGGTCTTTTTCGCGATGATCCGCTGGATGACGCCATCCGAAAGACGGTCTCGCTGAGAACTTCCGACGATGACGGCGGCGCCTGCCGCTATGGCCTCTTCGACATCTTTGCTATCGCCGGTGACGACCATCAGCGGAAGCTTCTGAGCTGCGCTTTCCTCGGCGATGGCGCGAAAGATCTGAGGCTCCAGGCGGTTGACCAGATGGCCGGAAACACCGGAGTCCAGCGCTGCCTTGATCGCGATCGCGCCCGCCGCCTTCAAATCCCGCACCATCTGCCGAGCTTCGCCGGCGGAGTTTGGCGAACGAGTGAACTCCTTTTCCACCATCTCCCGCGCCTGTCCGGGGATGAAGCGAAAATTTTCCGTACCCCGCCCTCCTTTGGCCGTAAAGAGTGGTCCCGTCCAGAGCGCCGTCGCTCCCAACCGTTCTCCGTCCTGAATCCGCCTCTCCTCTACAGCCACACGGGTGCTGGACTCGCCGCCGCTGAGGACGGCCGTCACTCCGGAAAAGAGGTAGGCGGCCAGAGCACGGCCGATTGCATTCGGATTGAGGTAGTCTTCCTGCTTGTCGTAAATTCCGCCGGGGGCGGAAAGGAACACCTGCGCATCGATCAGGCCGGGCAGCAGCGTCTTTCCCTGCGCGTCCACCGGATCGGCCCGCAGTTCCTTGGCGTCCGGCGAGCTTCCTTCAAAGATTTTCTCGATCCGGCCATTGCGAACCAGCACGGAAACCGGGGATAGGACCTGTCCGGCCGGTCCCATCGTCCGGACGTCTCGAATCAGCAGGGATCGGCTGCGGCGGATTTCGCGCGCAACGCTTTTGGCCTTCGTGACATTGGCCTTGCTGTAAATCTCCCAGCCGCCGATGGCAAAGAAAGGCACCAAAGCCGCGAGAATCCACAACTTCGCAGTTCCTTTGACTTTTTCCTCCTTCTCCCATCGGAACAACTTCATCGAAATGAACAGGCACAGCACCGTCGTCAGCAGCAGAGCAATGACCGCCGGAAAGTTCTGCGACAGAGTCTCGTTGCGAACCAGGATGTTTTGCACTCCGCTGAAAAGGTGCGTCGCGGGGATAAACTGCGTAACGGTCTGGACCCATCCCGGAAGAAAAGCGATGGGAAAGGTCGCTCCGGAAAGGAACAGCATCGGGAAGTACAGCGCCTGGATGATGATCTGGCTTTCCGCGGAAGAGTTTGCCACCGATGCAATGATCTGTCCCATGGCGCGGAAGGCGACGATTCCGATGACGATCATGACCAGTGCCGAGATCCAGTGGACCGGCAGCGGCATCCCGTAGCGAAAATACGAGATCGCGAACATCAGCAGGGCCGCCGGAAGAAAATTCACCAAGCCCACGACAATCGCCGAGACCAGAATCGGCGCGGGCGTGATGGGCGCGACTTTGAAGCGGCGGAGGATTCCCGTTTCCCGCTCCACGACGGCTCGAATTCCGCCGCCGAAGAACCCATTTCCCAGGACTCCGATCACCAGGACCATCGCAAAGACCTGGTTGATCGCCCCTCCCTGCTCTGCGCGCTGCAGCTGCGCAAAGATGAAGAAGAAAATCAGCGGGAACATGTAGTTGAAGAAAATGACCGTCTTGTCCCGCCAGGTCAGTTTCAGGTTGATGACAATTTGCGCCAGGTAGGCTTTCATGGTGCGGAAGATTCCTAGTCCCGCAGCTGTTTCCCGGTCAGTTCCAGAAAGACATCTTCCAAAGTGGGCCGTCTCAGGTGAATGTCCGCCAGACCGACTCCCAGCGAGTCGATCCATTTGACCAATTCGACAATGGAACGCGCGGGCTTCTGCGAATGGACCGTGAGCGACTTCCGGTCGCTGGAAAATAACAGCCGCTCCGTATCCAGAGTGGCAGGAGGAGCGACATCGGGAACGGGCGCCTCCGTGGCCAGATCGATCCGGGACGTGTTCAGCGTCCGCTGCTGAATTTCTCGCGGCGTTCCCAGCGCGATAATTTTCCCTTCATCGATAATGGCGACACGATCGCATAATCGCTCCGCCTCTTCGATGTAGTGTGTCGTCAACAGAATGCTGCGCTTGGAATCCCGCAGTTGCTGGATCAGCGTATGAATCTCCAGCCGTACCTGCGGATCCAGCCCGGTGGTGGGTTCATCGAAGAACACCAGTAGCGGATCGTTCACCAGCGCCAGCGCAATTGCGACGCGCTGCTTCTGCCCGCCGGAGAGCGTTCCGTAGAAAGCCTCCTTCTTGTCCTTCAACTGGAGCCGTTCCAGGAGTTGATCGGAATCGACAACCCGATCGTAGAAAGACGAGAACAGTCCCAGCGCTTCCCGGACTTTCATCTTGTCGGGAAGCACGGTGGATTGCAGCGAAACGCCGATCTGCTGCTTCAGCGACATCACCTCGACGCCGGGGTCGTAGCCCATCACGCGAACGTGGCCGCTGGTGCGGGGGCGAATGCCTTCCAGAATCTCGACCGTCGTGGTTTTGCCGGCGCCGTTGGGACCCAGCAGTCCAAAGACTTCGCCCGGCTGCACTTCGAAGCCGATGCCCCGGACGGCTTCGAATGTGCCGTAGCTCTTTCGAAGGTCTCGCACCTCCAACACGGGAGCGCTCATCCTCTACAGTCTACGAGGACGTTGTGGAGGTATTTGAAAGTTCAATCCGGTTAAACCGGTACCGGCACCGTTGCCAGGACTTCGATACAGGCGGCGCAAAAGGCCGGCAGGTCGTCCGGCTTCCGGGACGTCACCAGATTGCCGTCTACGACTACTTCGGCGTCGCTCCACTGGGCGCCGGCATTGACGACATCGTCTTTGATGGCGAAGAAACTGGTTGCCTTGCGGCCCTTCAGCATTCCGTGCGCGGAACACAGCACCCAGGGTCCGTGACAGATCGCCGCCACCAGTTTGCCCTGTTTATCGATGTCGTGGACGAACTGGTTAGCTTTGGGGTGCCGCCGGATGTGGTCCGGAGCAAAGCCGCCGGGTACGACGACTCCGTCGAATTCCTTCGCCGAAACCTCATCGTAGGACCGGTCCGCCTTGCACGGGTAACCCAGCTTGCTGGGATAAGTCTCACCGGCTTTCGCCCCTACGGTAATGACTTCGGCGCCTGCTTCGCGCAAGCGATACAACGGATACCAGACTTCCATCTCCTGGTAAAGCTGGTCGACGAGAATCGCGATTTTCCTGCCCTTGAGATCCATGCCCCCATTGTAGGCCTGGAGAAGTTGGACTAGTTGCGGGCGGCGAGCTGCTTCTCGATCTCCGCAAACACTTCGCGCTCCGTTCCGGAGGAATCGATGTGGAGCACCTGCGAGGCCGGGAAAAAGCCGAGAACCGCCGCTTCCTCGGCGTGATATTCGGCAAGCCTTTGTTCATTCGTGCCGGCTTTATCATCGGCACGCCCGCGAGACTGTGTCCGCTTCCTGGAAATCTCGTCGGAAACCTGAAGATGGAGAACGGTGGGCGGGGGAAACTGCAATTCTTTCAACTGGACCGTCAGAAATTCGGCTTGATTCCGATTGACGGGATAGCCGTCCAGAACAAAACCGTTATAGCAGTCACCATGGCGAATCCGCGCCTGAAATAGATCATTTAGCCCCTGATCCCCGAGGAGATCGCCGCCTTCGACCTGGACTTTTAGCCGCTTGCTGAGACTGCTCTTGTCGCCATGGCTTTTCTTGAGCAGCGTGGTCGCATTGACAATGGGAATTTTGTATTTCTCGGAGAGGGTCTTGGAATGGGTCGTCTTTCCCGCACCCGGTGGACCCAGGAGAATCAACACACGCCGGGGCGCCTTTTGACCCCATGCCGCGCCGATCCAGGCCGAGGCCGCCAGGAAAGCGCGCCGGTTCACCGCACACCACCTCGCGCAGCCAGCCAGGCCGCCTGTTGCCCCGCAAGAAGGCGGCGCGCATTCAGCGAGGGCTTTTGCCCGGCGACGAATGCCTTTGCCACGGGTCCAAACCGGGCGGTTGCCAGTCCAAGAGTCATCGCATTGGTTCGAGACATATCGCGCGCCAAGGAAGTAAAGCCGCGAACGAAGATATTATCTTTCTCCTGGTTCTTCGGAGCAATGGGCATTTGCCGGGGATCGCCGCAGGAGTCAAATCGCACCACGCCGAGACGTCCGTCGGTCTGAATCGAGGGATCGTCAACCGGAATGCCCATGACCAGCCCGACGCCGGAGACGCAGCCTGTGAACATCAGGTCGTTGAGCACCTTTGCTCTCTCATTGTCGATTTCGGCATCGATGTCGTGCACCCAACGCTTGGAGTCCTTGGAAAAAGAAACACTGACATCTTCGGTGGCCGAAGCCACCCAAACGGGGCTGCCGTCGATCGCATAATCCGTCTGCCAAACGCGAAGATGATGACGGCGGGAGAAAGTATTCAAACTTTTCTGAAAAACCAGATCCGGGCGGCGGCCGTTCAGCGTCATCGGGGCCACCGCCGCCGTCGGACGTCCTTCTCGCTTCTCGATGGAAAAATAGGTTTTCATGAAGGTGATGGGCGAGCGGTGCTCGGCGCCAATCCAACCCGTCGCACCGAAGGCGGATTCCAACTCCTGCCGGCTTCCGGCAAAGAGCAGATTCAGACGGTCGCCAAGCTCACCGGACTTGCGGCGAATGCGCCCCTCTCTCATTCCACCGGCAATCAGGCTGAATTGCCGCAAGTCCCCGGACGGAATGGCGGGCACGGCGGTGGAAGGCTCTTCCGCCGGAACGTCGGCGGTAACCTGCGTTCGCAACAACAGCTCCGTTCCGGTGGGAAGGGTCACTTCCGGGTCGGGAGCCGGCGCGAGGATGAACTTGGTTCCCCACACCGCCGTTCCCACAACCGGTTCCATCATGACAAGCCGCCAGGCATAGAAGGCAAGCGCCGAGGAGACGCTGACGACCGGAGAAATGCCGTGCACCTGTCCGATCTCATCCACATGCTCCCTGGCACCATCCACGCGAATCAATTGAGCGTCGAGCGGCGCCGTCTTGCCGCTTTCGAGACGCAGCGAATCGAAGCGGTATCCGATCCGCGCGTGGGAATTCTTCACGCCGAATCCGAATTTCACCACCGTGGACACATGGCCTTCCACCAGAGCGCCGGCGGGAACCGTGACATTCCCATCCACGATCACTGGAGCGATAAGCACGGCGCGGACCCTTTGTCCGACCCTGGAGCTTCGGCTGCTGGTCGTCTCGAGTAGCCTGACTTCCAGGATCTGGCCGGCGGGAACTTCGGCGGCGCCGGCAGCCACACAAAGCGCAACCAGGGTGAACAGCGGGCGGAGTGGCAAATTTTGAACCTGTCTTTTCATGATATGGGAACGGCGGGCGATCCGCTTTAAGAAGCCAGGGAAATCGTGTGGAGCTTCAAAAGGTTCGTCGTTCCCGGCTGGCCGATCGGCTGTCCGGAAGTCAGGACCACGCGATCTCCGGGATGCACCAGTCCCCGCTGAATCAGGAAGCGTTCCATCTGCGCAATCATCCCGTCGGTTTCTTTGACGTCCGGCGCGATCAGCGGCACAACTCCATAGACCAGTGACATGAACCGGGCCGTCGCCTCCGAAGGAGTGAAGACGTAAACGGGAACAGGCGGGCGGTGGCGGGACACCATTCGCCCCGTTGTTCCACGCAGGCTGAAAACAACGACCGCGCGGGCATTCCAGGCGTTGGCCGCGCCGACGGCAGCTTGGGCGATGATCTCCGGCTCCGACGTATCATCCAGATCCATCTGATGAAAGTCGCGCTTTCGATCGTCCATTTCCGCTTCAGCGGCAATCCGGCTCATCATCCGCGCAGCCTCTACCGGAAAACTGCCCGCCGCGGTCTCGGCCGAAAGCATCACCGCATCGGTTCCATCGTAAATCGCGTTTGCCACATCGCTGACCTCTGCCCGCGTGGGCGACGGATGAACGATCATCGACTCCAACATTTGCGTGGCAGTGATGACGGTCTTTCGCATCATCCGCGCTTTCTGGATGATGGCCTTTTGGATGAACGGAACTTTCTCCAGCGCCATTTCAATTCCCAGATCGCCGCGAGCCACCATCACCCCATCGCTCTCTTTCAGGATCGCGTCGAGATTTTGCCAGGCGTCCGGTTTCTCGATCTTGGCGATGACCGGAATATCGGTCTCACGCTCCTCCAGCAGGAATCGCAGGCGCATGACATCGGTAGCGCTTCGGACAAACGACAGGGCGACAAAGTCGATTCCATGATCGAGCCCGAAGTGTAGATCGGAGATGTCTTTCTTCGTCAAAGAGGGCGCGGAGACCTTCACTCCCGGAAGGTTGATTCCTTTCCGATCGCCGGTTTCGCCGCCCGAGACGACATGGCATTTCACGGAGACGCCGTTGCCGGCCACCGCTCTTAGTTCCACCGCTCCGTCATTCAGCAGAATCCGGTCGCCGGTCTTCACGTCTTTGGCGAAATCAGGGTAGGTCGTCGAGGCTCGTTCACAGTTACCAATAATTTGCTCGGTTGTAATTTCAAACGTGCCGCCGGTTGGAATGGCGCACTTTCCCGTCTCGAAAGTACCCAGGCGGATCTTCGGACCTTGCAGGTCGAGGAGAATTCCGGTGTAGACGTCCAGTTCCGCCGCAACGGCGCGAACCACGTCGATCTTCTGCTTCAAGCCGTCCTGAGTACCGTGCGAGGCATTCAAACGGAACACATCGACACCCGCCTTGATCAGGGCGCGGATGGTATCAGGAGACTCCGAAGCTGGGCCAAGTGTGGCGACAACTTTCGTATTAGGCATGGATCGTGCGCTAGGATGGCACTTTCGATTATGCCGCTCTCGCAGGTCATTCTTCTAGCAATCATCCAGGGGCTGACGGAATTTCTTCCGATTTCCAGTTCCGGACACCTTTATGCCATCTCCTGGCTGTTGGGTTGGCAAGACCAGGGATTGGCGTTCGACATCGCGCTGCACCTGGGGACACTTGCCGCCGTCATCATTTTCTTTTTTCGCGACTGGATGCAGATCATCGCAGCCGGTCTGGGCATGAACTACGCTCCGGATCCGAATCTGGCGCGGAACTCGAAGCTGCTGTGGCTGTTGATGGCGGCAACTGTGCCCGTGGGGCTGGCCGGTCTTGCCTTCAAAAGTGCCGCGGAAACCTCATTGCGAACACCGTGGGTGATCGGGGGGATGCTGATCGCGGTGGGGCTGCTGATGTATTGGGGAGAGAGGGTAGGCCGCCGAAACAAAGATATCGGCACAATGACTCCGGCCGATGCGATCGCCATCGGAGTTTCCCAGGCGCTGGCAGTCGTTCCGGGCACTTCGCGCAGCGGCATCACCATGACCGCCGGATTGTTTCGGGATCTGGACCGTCCCACCGCGGCGCGGTTCAGCTTTCTACTGTCCACACCGGCGATCGGGGCGGCGGGCGCGAAGGCACTTTACGACGGCATCAAGGAAGAAGGCGCAAGCTCCCTCTTTACGACGGAAAGCATGGTGGGAATCCTGGTCAGCGGCGTCGTGGGATGGTTGGTCATCCGCTACCTGATGCGGTATCTGGCCCGGAATAGCTTCGGCATTTTCATCTGGTATCGAATCGCTTTTGGTATCCTGTTAATCGCCCTGGCGTTCTTTCGCACGTCCCGCCCTTAACCGGAGCGGTGGCGAACCTGCGGAATGAAGCTATTAGGTCCGACTCGACACCAAAGGCTGAATGAGGCCGTTGCACTTGTGTTTCTATTCGCAGGTGCCGGCCTCACGCTTAGCCTGATCTCTTACCGGCCCAATGATCCGTCCTTGAACACGGCGGCCGGAGACGTTCGCCCGCTCAATCTCCTGGGGTACGTCGGCAGCTATCTCAGCGATTTTCTCTTCCAGCTCTTCGGGCTCACGGCATTTGTCCTTCCGGGCCTGATTCTTCTGCTCGCGTGGCGATGGCTCCATTCGAAGGAAGTCGAATCTCCGGGGATCAAGCTATTGGGCTCCGGATTACTTCTGATGGGAGCATGTACGGCTTTGGCGATGGCTCCCGGACTGCACGCGTTCGGCGGCCGAGTCCCGACGGGTGGAATTTTCGGGCTGATGATCGCCGGTTCGCTGGTGGGAGTGATGAATTTCACAGGCGCAATTCTGTTCACCGCGACGTGCCTGATCGTTTCCCTCTACTTGATTTCGACATTTTCGATGGCGCTGCTGCAGCGCTGGATGCGGCGTCCGCTTGCGATGCTGCGGCGGATGTTCGCCGGCTTGAGCAAGATCACGCTTCCGAAGTTCTCGCTCCCTTCGTTGCCGAAGAGAACCAGATCCGCAAAGACGGAAGAGGAACCGATGCCGCCGGCCGTCCGCCGGCGTCCCGCAGTGGAGGTGGACGAGCGTCCGGCGATTCTCAAGCGTGGGCCGGTCCCTGTGTCGCAGGCGGAGACACCTCCGTGGGAGACCTCCGAAGAAACGGAGGCTGTCGCCGCGGAGCCTGCGGAGATTCCGATCGTCGCGCTGCAAGATCTCAGGCCGGAACCGGATGAGCCGGCCCGCGAACTGCAGCCGATTGAGTTCACCAATCGCCCGGCGTCCACGGCATCTCCGGCGCGCGCCCGCGAACGCAAAAAGAGCTTCTGGAAGCTGCCGCCTACGACCATTCTTCATGAAGCGGAAGAGAAGAATAGCTACGACAGCCAGGAGCTGAAGGAAACGGCCAGCCGGATCAAAACGAAATTCGAGGAGTTCAATGTCCTGGGCAACGTCGTCCAGATCAACCCCGGCCCCGTCGTCACGACGTTCGAATACAAGCCGGAAGCGGGCATCAAGTACTCGAAGATCGTCACGCTCACCGAAGACCTTTGCCTGGGTCTGCACGCCGAATCGATTCTGATTGAGCGCATTCCCGGCAAGCCCACCGTCGGCATTGAAGTTCCCAATACGCGGCGGGAAGTCATCAGCCTGCGCCAGATTCTCGAGTCGGACGAGTTTAACGGCACGCCCTCGCGGCTGGTGATTCCCCTGGGCAAGGATGTCAGCGGCCGAATCAAGGTGACCGGCCTGGAAACGATGCCCCACCTGCTGGTTGCCGGTTCCACCGGCTCCGGCAAGAGCGTCATGCTGAATTCGATGATCATGTCGATTCTCTACAAGTCGACACCCGAAGAAGTTCGGATGATCATGATCGACCCGAAGCGCGTCGAGCTGGGAATCTACGAAGGCATTCCTCACCTGCTGACGCCAGTGATTACCGATCCGCGAAAGGCAACGAACGCTCTGCGAAACGCGGTTCTCGAGATGGAGCGGCGGCTGAAGCTGCTGGCGTCACGGCAGGTGCGCAATATCGACCAGTACAACAAAAAGGTCAAAGTACTGGCGGCCGAGCCGCGCAGCCTGTTTGCCGAGGAGGAAGGAGCGGCGAGCGACCAGGAAGACGACCTTCGGCCGCTGCCTTACATCATGATCCTGATCGACGAGCTGGCAGACCTGATGATGCTGGAGCGGGCGAACGTCGAGGAGTCCGTCGCGCGTCTCGCCCAGATGGCGAGAGCCGTCGGAATGCACCTGGTGCTGGCAACGCAGCGTCCCAGCGTCGACGTCATCACCGGTCTGATCAAGGCGAACTTCCCCGCCCGCATGAGTTTCCGTGTCGCGACACGAGTGGACTCCCGAACCGTGCTCGACGTGATGGGCGCCGAGCATCTGCTGGGACGCGGCGACATGCTCTTCCTTCCTCCGGGATCTTCCCGGCTGGTCCGCATGCATGGAGCGTTCGTCACCGAGCACGAGATCAACGGAGTGGTTGAATTCTGGAAGAAACAAGCCGAGCCCGAGTATGACCAGAGCTTCCTGATTGCTCCCCCGAGCGAGGACAGCGACGAGGGACTTCCTGGCGGTGAGGAATTCGAGGGCGAAGAAGATCCGATGTATCAGGACGCCGTCCGCGTCGTGGTTGAAATGGGAAAAGCCTCCACGTCAACCCTGCAGCGGCGGCTCCGCCTGGGGTACGGACGAGCGGCGCGCATTCTGGACCGCATGCAGCGCGAGGGAATTATCGGGCCTCCCGATGGATCGCGGCCTCGCGAAGTGCTGAAGGTCCCCGACGGGTATCAGGGAGTCGTTTAAAACAGTTTCGCGCGGCCCCGGCTTGCGGCGGCCGCGCGAAATGATGGACTGGTTAGAAGTTTATAGCGCGAGGTTCACCAGAACCAGCGCAACGGAAACAGCGGGCAGCAACAACAGCGCGCTCTTCAATTTCTTGGGATCTTCGCCCGCAATCCCGCCAATCACCGGCGAGCTGGCTACCAGTCCCAACCAGCCGCAGGTAATCGCGATTCCCATGGCCGTCGCCGTGCCGGTTTTGAAGTTATCGCCAATCATGGCGAGCGTCGTTGGGAACATCGGAGCCATGGCGATGCCGGCCAGGAACACCCAGATTCCGGCGTTCACCGACGTCTTGGCGCGCAGCATCATGAAAGTCGTAATTGCCATAATGACGGACGCCGCAAGGGTCACGTGCTTCGCGGGAACCGAAATCAGAATGGGAGAAACGGCGACGCGGCCCAACAGCAGTCCCAAGGCAAAGCCGAGCGAAAGGGTGTTGAGAGCCTTGCTTTCCGGAATTCCCTGGGCCACCAGGTGGCGCACCAGCCAGTTCCAGACACCGACTTCCGCGGCGACATAGAGGAACAACATCAGCGAGAGCATCAGGAGAATCGGAGAACTCAGCAACTCCCCGAAATTCGGGCCCGCGGAGGCGACCGCCGCCGCTCCGGGAATTGGCGCGATCAGGTTCACGCCCAAAGTCAACACGGTCAGAAAGGCTGTCAGATAGCAAAGCTTGACCGAATCTCGGTTTAAGAGGTTAGCGGATATGAAGGGAGTCGCCAGACCACCCAGTCCGAAGAAGAGATTCAGGAAGTTCAACACCGACCCGCGGCGAGCGTCGTCGATGTCGCTGGCAATCGCATTCGCACCCGTTACGATGATTCCACCGCCAATGCCGAGAATGAAAATATAGGCCAGGATCGACCCGTAACCTTTCGACTTCGGCAGCGCGAACAACGCCACCGCCACCAGCGCCAGTCCGATCACAATCCCGATCTTTTTCCCTTGCGTGTCGATCAGCGGACCGACACTGATGGAGGCGATCACCAGGCCTATGGCCTGCAGCATAGCGATCGTTCCATTTTGTTTCGGCGAAAGAGAAAACTTCTTGGAAAGGTCGGGAAGAATCGTTCCCAACATGGCAGCGATCATTCCGTAGACGAAGATCGCCAGAATCGCGGCGAGAATCAGCATAAGCCGTGACTGTAACACGCTGCGGTAGCAGTCATTTGAAGCTTGGGCCAGACCCGCTTACTACGCTCGCGGTTGCTCGCTCCGTGCGCGGCTTCCCTCGTTCGATAAAGCTGCGGAAGCACGGCGCAAGCGGGTCAGCGTCGCTAGTTCACTTCGCGGACAACATCGCTATCCAGATATCCCAACCGGCAGGCCCGGAAGGCAATGTTGGAGCTCTCCAGCTCCACCGGCTTGGAATAAAGCAGCCAGCGTCCCCGCGTTTCATAGACAATGGACGCTCCGGGAGTGGGGCATGTCGCGCTGATGAGCTTTCCGTTCCGCTTCAATACGGGAGGCTCCGTCTTCTGCCACTTCCCGCCCGGTCGCATGCGTTCGACCAGCTCCGGTTCCGGAACTTCGCCGAGATCCTTGCTCTGCTTCATGAACTTCTCGTGCGCCGCCCGCATTCGTTCCAGCTGAGGCTTGAATTTCGGATCATCCGCCAGATTATTCACCTCATGCGGATCGGCAACGGAGTCGTACAATTCTTCTTTCGGCTTCTCCGCGGCGAAAAACTTCGCCTGCGCGGGAGTGAGCGGCTTTCCTCCCCCCTGCGGCCCGTTCAGCATTGCTGCCTTGTTCGCCGTCCGCATCTCCTTCATCGTCGGCATCTCTTCCATGTACTGGACGAACTGCGCGTAAGGCCGGCCGGGAAAATAGTTCTTCGTATATCGGAAGCGCTTGTCCCGGACGGAACGCATCATGTCATAGGTTTCATCCATGCGATCCCGAGCCATAAAGCAATAGTCGCGCGGCTTGGCCTTTTGATCGCCAAGGAACGCCTGCGCCTGCATGTGCCTGGGGATCGGAACGCCGGCAATCGAGAGCGCGGTCGGTCCGAGATCAAATAGCGACACCAAATCGTCCGGTGTCGAGCCTGCTGGAATCGGACCCGGCCAACGAACGATCAGCGGGACTTTCGTGCCGGAATCGTACAGCCAGCGCTTGCCACGAGGCATTCCCCAGCCGTGATCGCCCCAATGAAATACCACCGTGCTATCGCGCAGCCCGTCGTCATCCAGCTGCTTCAACAGCGCCGCCACCTGCCCATCCATCGCCGTGACGGTGTCGTAGTAGTTCGCGATATCGCGCCGCACTACCGGAGTGTCGGGATAATAGGGCGGCATCGGCGCTTTCGCTGGATCGTGTTTCTGCGGCAAGGCCGCCACCAGTTTCTGTGTCAGCGGGCTGGGATCCCGATACTGCGCCTCGTGCGTAGTCAGCAGATTAAATACGGAAAAGAACGGCTGATCCTTGTCGCGATTGCGCCAGTGCGCTTTGCCTGAGCTTTCATCCCAGGCCGATAAGGGAGCTGCCGAGGCCCCGTTGAAGTTGTAATCCGTTTTCGCATTGTTGGAGCAGTAGTATCCCGCGGCCCGCAAATACTCCGGGAAGCACTTCACTTCCGGCGGCGGCACCGCCAGCGATCGCATGTGGTGGCTGCCGATCGTGGCCGGATACATTCCCGTGATGATCGAAGACCGCGACGGCGCGCAAACCGGATATACGGAAAAAGCGTTGGTATAGCGAGCGCCTTCCATCGCCAGTTTGTCGATATTCGGCGTGACCGCATAGGAGTCGCCGTAGCAGCCATACGTCGGCGAAGTGTCTTCGCAGGAGATCCAAAGGATGTTCCACCGCTTCTTCGGCAATTGCAGGAGCGGCGCGGCGCCCACAGCCGCAAATTCACGACGAGTCATGCCTGTCATTTTATCGGCCAACAAATCTAAAAAATTTGCCCGGGCTCGGGAACGAATGGCCGGCCTGTTCGTATACGTAGTCATCTGGGTAAGATATCTGAGTATGCCGAAACCCGACGCCCTGCAGGGCTCGCTCGATTTACTGGTGCTGAAGATCCTCACCCGCCGGGCTCCGTTGCATGGTTACGCCATCATGACGGCCATCGAGGGTATGTCCGGCGAAGTGCTGAGAGTGGAGGAAGGCTCTTTGTACCCTGCTCTTCATCGAATGGAGGAATCCGGCTGGATCCGCGCGGAATGGATCACAAAAGACAATGGCCGGCGCGCCCGGGTCTATGAACTGACGGCGGCCGGACGGAAGCAGCTTGGCGAAGTGGAATCGCGATGGGCCGCGGTGACAGCCGCCGTCAATCGAGTTCTCAGGATGGCCTGATGTCTCTCTGGTCGCGAGTGCGCAACATTTTCCGCAGGGATGCTCTCCGTCGCGAGTTGGAGGAGGAGGTGGCGACGCACTTCGAAGAAGCTCGCGAACACGGTCGGAGCGCGGAAGAAATCCGCCGTGCCTTTGGGAGTCCGCTACTGCATCGCGAGCGCAGCCGCGATTTGAAAATTCTGCCTTGGCTCGATTCGCTCCGTTCCGACGTTGTCTTCGGATGGCGGCAGCTCTGCAAGAATCGCACGGTCACCTTTGCCGCCGTGCTCTCTCTGGGACTCGGGATCGGCGCGTGCACGACAGCTTTCCGGTTGATCGACGCTCTGCTGCTGCGCCCCATGCCAGTAGTGGACCCCCATCGCCTGTTCTCGCTCGGATGGCTTCTCTTCGACGACAAAGCGGGGAAGAGCGTCGTGGGCGACGGGTTCGACTATCCCGGTTATCGCCGGGTGCGCGATGCCATACAGGATCAGGCGGATCTGCTGGCAATCGGCTATCCCAATCGCCAGGACATCACTTTTCAAGGTGATCCGGAAATGGAAAAGGCGTACTGCCAATACATTTCCGGCAATGTTTTCGGGGTTTTCGGATTGAAGCCGGCGCTCGGCCGTCTGATTGGACCCGCGGACGATACGATACCTGGCGGCCATCCGGTGGCTGTCGTCTCCTACGAATATTGGACTAGCCGTTTCGGCCGCGATCCACAAGTGCTGGGAAAGACATTCCGGCGTGATGGCGTTCTGTACGAGATCGCCGGCGTGATGCAGGAAGGGTTCACTGGAACTTTCACGGGCATCTTCACCGATATTTACATCCCCACGATGATGAACGAAGAGTCGATCTTCGACTCCGGTTTTCGATGGTTCACCGCGTGGGCTCGCGTGAAGCCCGGCGAAGATCCGGAAGCGATCCATCAACGATTGCAGGTGCTGTATGGCGCTCATCTGCGGGACCAGGCAAAATCGTTCGGCGCACGACGGTCTCAGAAGGAGATCGAAGAGTACATCTCCCGGCCGCTGGTGATGAATTCCGCCTCGGCAGGCTATTCGCGCTTCCAGTATGATCTCAGCCGTCCCTTGTGGACACTAGCCGCCGTTGTTTTCCTGGTGCTGCTGATCGCCTGCGCGAACGTGGCAAATCTTCTGACCGCCCAGGCTGCCTCACGCACACGCGAGATGGCGCTTCGCATTTCGATCGGAGCGGGCCGCCGCCGGCTACTGCAAATGGTGCTGATCGAGGCAGCCATATTGACGGTTCTCGCTGCGGCTGTTGGCGGCCTGCTGACAGCGTGGGCCACGCCATTCGTGGCTTCTCTAGTGAATCCGCCGCAGAACCCGATTCGGCTGATATTGGCTTGGGATTGGCGAGTGCTGAGTTTTTCCGCCGCATTGGCGTCGATCGTGACACTGGTCTTTGGAGCAGTTCCGGCCTTTCGCGCTTCCGCCGTGAAACCGATCACGGCTCTGAAGGGCGGCGGCGATCCGCACAAACGCCACCTCCTGATGCGGGGACTGATCGCGGCGCAGGTCGCGTTTTGCTTTCTCGTGTTTTTTGTCGCCGGGCTTTTTGTCTCAACATTTCAACGACTGGGCGATCAGCCCATCGGGTTCTCCTCCGACCGTGTTCTTGCCTTGAACCTTGCTGCTGTGGGAAGGCAGCCGATTGAATCGGCCCGTCAGATTCTCGACCATCTTCGGACCCTTCCCGGCGTGGAATCCGCGTCACTGTCGAACTTTGCCCTCCTGACGGGGGCGGGATGGGATGGCCCGATCCGTATCAACGGACAGCTTCAGAATTTAACGCCCTACTTCATGGGCGTTTCGTCCGGCTTTTTCGAAACAATGAAGATTCCGTTGCTCGGCGGACGCGACTTGCGCCCCAACGAGACGGACGGCTCCTCCGGCACTACGGAACCGGGGATAGCGATCGTCAATGAACGCTTCGCGCGCCAGTATTTCCACGGAGAGAACCCGGTCGGGAAATCGTTTGAACGCTGGCGTGGCAAGGATGCGGTGGCAACGTATCGGATTGTCGGAGTTGTGGGCAATGCTCGTTATCGCGATCTTCGCGAGCCGATTCATCCCACCGCCTATCTGCCATTCGAGGATCATGCAAACTTCCTCACTGCAGAAGTTCGCTCGACATCGGCAAATCCCCTCGCGCTCGCCTCGTTTCTGCGTCGCGAAGTACCCCGTATTCACCCGGAGTTTCGAGTGTCGGACATCACTCCACAGGCGGATATCGTCGCCCGGCACACGATTCGGGAACGGCTGCTCGCCGCCTTATCGTTCTTCTTCGCGCTTGTCGCGCTGCTGCTTGCCGGCGTCGGCATTTACGGAGTGCTGAACTTCTCCGTCATCCAGCGAACACGCGAAATCGGCATCCGCATGGCGTTGGGCGCTCGGCCGGCAAACGTCGTCCGCAAACTGAGCAGCGAGATCGTCGCAATGGTGTTCGCCGGATCGCTTGCCGGATTGGCCCTGGGATTGATCGCGGAACGCTGGATGGCCGCCCTGCTTTTCGAGGTCAAAGGAACAGATCTGGTCATCCTGGTGACGCCCGCGCTCGCACTGATGACTGCTGCCTTACTCGCCGCTCTTCCTCCGGTGGCGCGCGCAATTCGTATCGATCCCGCACAAGCGTTGAGGTCTGAATAAGCAAATGTCGCTTCTTTCCCGAATCCGTAATCTCTTTCGAACCCGGGGCAGACTGATGCGATCGCTCATCGGAGTGCAGGTCGCCTTGTGTTTTCTGGTTCTGTTTGCGGCCGGACTGCTTGCCTCGACATTTCGACATCTATCCACACAATCGACGGGCTTCTCCTCCGAACGCCTGCTCACCCTGGAAACGACGGCGGCACAGCCACAGCCCATCGAGTTTTGGGATCAGGTGACTCAGCATCTCCGCAACACCGCGAGTCTCGAATCGGCGGCCTCGGCCGGCTGGCCGATCCTTAAAGGAACCGGTTGGAACGGGTTCATTTGGGTGGACGGGAAAGCGACGGAAGTGATGGCGTACTTCCTCTCGGTCTCGCCGGGATGGGTGGAGATGATGGATGTCCGTCTACTGGATGGCAGGGATCTGCGCAACACGGAAACCAGTCCCGGCGCTGCCCTGGTCAATGAAGCGTTCGTCCAGCAATGCTTTCACGGCCGGAATCCCATCGGCCAATGGTTCGAAAAAGAAAGCGGCGACGGGATTACTCGCATTTGCGAGCCGTTCGGATTGATCCGGCGCAAGCTTTGAGGTCGGAATAGCAATGTCCCTCTGGTCTCGAATCCGCAACGCCTTCCGCAGCGATGCCGTGAATCGCGACCTGGAAGACGAGTTGCAATCTCACCGGGAAGAAGCGCTCGAAAATGGCCGCAATCCTCGAGCGTTCGGCAACGCGCTGCTGCACCATGAGCGAGCGCTCGATATCAAATTGCTGCCCTGGCTCGACTCGCTGCGCGCCGACATGGTTTTCGGCTGGCGGCAACTCAATCGGCGGCGGTCAGTAAATCTCGCGGCCGTACTCTCGCTCGCGCTGGGAATCGGATCTTGCACCGCGGCGTTTCGGCTGATCGACGCCTTGCTGTGGCGGCCACTACCGATAGCGGATCCCGGCAGCCTCTACTCTGTTGCTTTCACCACCTTCGATGAAAGATCCGGCAGGAATAGCGATGAGGATTACTTCGACTATCCGCTGTTCCGAAGCCTTCGCCAGGCCGTCCATGGCAAGGCCGAACTGATCGTGGCCGGAGCTGCCAACCGCAGAGATCTCACATTTGGCAGCAATGACGACATGGAGAAGGCCTACCAACAACTTGTCTCCGGCAATGCATTCACGGTGTTTGGATTGAGGCCGGCTGTTGGACGCCTGCTGACTCCGGCGGACGATCAAACTCCGGGAGCGCATCCCTATGCCGTTCTTTCCCACGATTATTGGTCGGCGCGCTTCGGGCGGGATCCCCAGGTTGTGGGCAAAACCTTTCACCTGGGCGATCAGATCTACGAAATCGTCGGCGTCTGCGAGGCGGGCTTCACCGGCACGGAGCCGGGAATCATTGTCGATCTTTTTCTGCCGGCAATGATGAACACCCGTGCCATTGACGCACGCGGTTGGAGTTGGTTTCGGATTTTGACGCGTCCTTACGCTGGAGTGTCGCCGGAACAGCTGCGGGACCCGTTGCAAGCCGCCTTTACTCACCGGCGGACAAACGATACAACTGACTGGGATAAGGCCATTCCCAAGGAACGCCGCGAGAAGTATGTCCAGGCGCCCATCGTGCTTCACCCGGCATCCTCCGGAGTGTCGCGGGCACAATCGCAGTTCCGTCTTTCGCTGCTGATTCTCGGCTGTGTTGTACTTCTGGTTCTCCTGATCGCCTGCGCGAATGTCGCAAATCTTCTCACCGCTCAGGCAATGGAGCGCGCACGAGAGATGGCGCTTCGCGTCTCCATTGGAGCGGGCCGCGCTCGATTGGTCCAACTGGTACTTGTAGAGGGCGCGCTGCTCGCATTACTGTCCACTGCCCTGGGAGCATTGTTCGCCTGGTGGGCCGCGCCTTTCGTCATCTCGATGATCAACCCGTCGAACGATCCCGTGCGCCTGGTGCTGGGCGCGGATTGGCGAGTTCTCCTTTTCAGTGCGGCACTCGCGCTGGGAGTCACGCTGCTGTTCGGATTGGCGCCTGCGCTGCAAGCATCGGCGGTTAAACCGGCGGCGGCTCTCAAAGGCGGCGAAGATCCCCTGCGAAAACGCCGCCTGACGTACGGCCTGATCGCGGCGCAGGTGGCATTTTGCTTCCTCGTGCAATTCGCCGCGGGCCTCTTCGTCGCAACGTTCCGGCGACTCTCGGATCAGCCAACAGGTTTCCAAGCCGAAGGGGTGCTGACTTTAGAAACGCTGGCCAGGCAACCTCGTGGCGTTTCCGCTTGGGAGGCGGTAGCGGATGAGTTGCGGGCGGTGCCGGGTGTCGAATCGATCGCGATGACGGACTTCCCCTTTATGAGCGGGGCCACTTGGGGCCAAGGCGTTCGGGTGAACGGTATTCTGCATCTCGGCCTGAATCCGTATGCTCGAAGGGTCTCGCCGGGATTTTTCCGGACCATGAATATTGCCTGGATCGATGGCCGCGATTTCCGGCCGGGTGAGACGCGTCCGGACACGGCCATCGTGAACGAGGAGTTCGCGCGCCAATTCTTTGCCGGAAGCAACCCGGTGGGAAAAACATTCGAAATTCCCGAGCGAGAGGGCGGGTTTGCCACCTACGAGATCGTAGGGTACGTCGCCAATGTTCGATACCGCGACCTGCGTGAACCCATCCGTCCCATCATCTTTTTCCCGTTCAACAAACAGGACACTGTCAGCACGATCCTGGTGCGTACCGCGTCCATCAGTCCGCTGACTCTCGGGCAGCAACTGAGGAAGGAAGTTTCGCGAACGCATCAGGAATTCCGAGTCTCCAACATCAGCACGCAAACCGACTTCGTGCGGCGTCACACCATCCGTGAGCGTTTGCTGGCCACGCTGTCGCTGTTCTTTGCCGCCGTCGCGATGATTCTTTCGGCTGTCGGTATTTACGGAGTCCTCAACTATGCGGTGATCCGCCGCACCCGCGAGATCGGCATCCGCCTCGCCATCGGAGCGCCCGCCCGTTCCATCGCCGGACTGATTTCGCGAGAGGTCCTCTCGATGGTGCTGCTGGGCGGAATTGCCGGAGTTGTCTTCGGTCGCCTGGCAGTAAAAGCCGTCGAGCCGATCCTGTATCAGGTAACGGCCACCGGCCTGTCGATGCTCGTGTTTCCCGCCTCACTGATTGTGATTTCCGCCATTCTCGCCACAGTGGGACCCATCGCGCGCGCGATTTACATTGATCCCGCGCAGTCCCTCCGATCGGAGTAAACCATGTCCCTTTGGTCTCGAATCCGGAATGTTTTTCGCGGCGACGCCGTCAACCGAGAACTCGACGAGGAATTGCAATCGCATCTGGAGGAAGCTCTCCAAGACGGCCGCCCGGCGACGGAAGCGCACCGGCTTTTCGGCAATCGCCTGCTCCACCGCGAGCAGAGCCGCGACGAAAAGCTGCTGCCGTGGCTCGACTCGCTCCGCGCCGACATTGTGTTCGGCTGGCGACAGCTCAAGAAGAACCGCACAGTGAGCGTTGCCGCCGTCCTGTCGCTCGCGCTGGGAATCGGATCGTGTGTGACAGCTTTCCGGTTGATCGACGCCGTGTTGCTTCGGCCCTTGCCTGTGGCTGGAGCCCAGAGTCTCTACTATCTCGCCTATGGATTTCTCGATTCGAACGGCAAGCCGGAACAGGGAGACTCGTTCTCTTATCCGCAATATCGGGAGCTTCGCGATATTGCCAACGACAAGGCCGACCTGATGGTGATCAGCTACGCCGGGCGGCAGGACATTACTTACGGCAGTGACGCCGACATGGAGAAGGCTTATCGGCAGTTCATCTCCGGCCACACCATGTCTGTGTTCGGATTGAAGCCCCTTCACGGACGCATCCTGACGCCCGCCGACGACGTGAAGCCGGGAGCGCATCCGGTGGCTGTACTCAGCCATGACTACTGGGCCCGGCGCTTCGGCAGCGATCCGAAGGCAATCGGCAAGACCTTCCGGCAAGGCGAGGATACCTACG
This sequence comes from uncultured Solibacteraceae bacterium, assembly GCA_964515165.1. GTDB lineage: Bacteria > Acidobacteriota > Terriglobia > Bryobacterales > Bryobacteraceae > JAPKYZ01. The sequence goes on from CAZETQ010000046.1 coordinate 45,849, forward strand.
AGATCGTTGGCGTACTGGAGAAGGGCTTCACCGGCACGGAAACGGGTACGATGACCGATTTCTTCGTGCCCGCCATGATGAATGCGAAAGCCATCGAAGAGCCCAACTGGGGATGGATGCGGGTGTGGGTGAAGTTGAAACCAGGCGTAACGCCGGAGCAGGCACGGCAGCCGCTTCAGGCTTCGTTTACCAATCACCGCCGGGAGCAGGCGAAGGCGTTTAGCAGCGACGCTCCGAAGAAGCGGATCGATGAGTTTGTGAATGCTCCTGTGGAGCTGCTCGCCGCCCATTCGGGCGCATCGGGCACGCAGAAGAATTATCGCCAGCCGTTGATGATTCTGGGAGTTGTCGCCTCGCTGGTGCTGCTGATCGCCTGTGTCAACGTTGCCAATCTGCTGACGGCTCAGGCTGCTGCCCGCTCCAGGGAAATGGCGCTGCGAATGTCCATCGGAGCGGGACGATGGCGCCTGCTCCAGCTGATGCTTGTCGAGGGGGCGATGCTTGCCTCTCTGGCGACTCTCTTTGGAGCTCTCTTTGCATGGTGGTCCGCGCCGTTCGTGGT
>CAZETQ010000047.1:0-37580 GCA_964515165.1 uncultured Solibacteraceae bacterium
CCCGCTATCGCTGGCTGGCTTCACCGGCCAGGACGTGCCGGTTGAAGTTGGCCGATTTTCCCCGCGGAACGCTCAGCGATTGCCAGGAGCTCGGATTGAACTGTTTCGCGAGAAGAACGATCTGGCCGCAGTGATAGGCGTAATGAGCGATCTGGCGGTTGATCGCCTGCATGACAGAGTGCGCTTCGCCTCGGATCGTCACTGTTCGCTGCATGTCCTCTTCGCTGAGTGCATCCAAAGCAGAGAACAAATAGCCCCAACCCTGTTCCCAAAGAACGTTGAGTTCCTGCCGGCTTCGCGGAGGGTCTTCGAACTCCGAGTCCCTGTTCCGATCAGGCTTTTCTCCATCCGTCGTGAGAAAATCCGTCCACCGTGAACGCATATTCCCCGCCATATGCTTCACGATCACGGCAATTGAGTTCATTTCTTCGTCAACCGTAGCCGTCATCTGAGACTCTTCCGGCACCTGATCCATCGCCCGCTCCGCCAGCGTCTTGTAGTAGCGGAACAGCGTGATCGAATCTTCCAGGTAAGAGTCCGTCCGTTTAAGCGCCATAGCTCCATTGTGAAACGCCTCCTTGGAAAATAGTTAAGCCGTCACTTGACAATTTCCAGTTCCAGAACAATACTTAAGCATAAACTTAACTATTAAAGGAGCCGATATATGGAAGAACGATCTGTCATCCACAGCACTTTTGTGATCGAACGCAACTATCCGTCGCCCGTCGAAAAGGTCTACGCCGCCTTCTCCGACCCGAAGAAAAAACGGCGCTGGTTCGTCGAAGGCGAGGGATTCAAGGTCAACAAATTCGAGACGGATTTCCGCGTGGGCGGCCGGGAGCACTCCGAGTTCGCCGGCGACCAGCCGGTTAAAGGAGCGACGTTCACCAACGAAACGGTTTTTCAGGATATTGTTCCGAACCAGCGAATCGTATTCGCCTACACCATGGCGATGAATGAAAAAAGAATTTCCGCGTCCCTCGCCACGATAGAACTCGTTTCGCAGGGAAAGGACACGCAACTCGTGTTCACCGAACAGGGAGCTTTTTTCGAAGGAGCCGACGGTCCGCAGATGCGGGAGCAGGGCTGGAAAGAACTGCTCAGTCAACTGGCAAAAGAATTGGAGCGGTAGCGGCGTGCCAGCGCTCGATGTCCAGATCGACAAGGTCTTCCACGCCCTCGGCGACCCCACGCGCCGCGCCATCGTGGAACGGGTCAGCCAAGGTCCGATTTCGGTCTCGAAGCTCGTCGAGCCGCTCGGCATCTCCCTGGCTGCGGTCATGCAGCATCTGCAGATTCTGGAAGACAGCGGTCTGCTGCTTTCGGAGAAGGTCGGCCGGGTGCGCACCTGTCAGATCGAGCTGCGAGGGTTCTCGCTCGCCGAAAAATGGATCGGCGCACGCCGCTCGATGTGGGAACGGCGTCTGGACAAGCTCGGCGATCTCCTGGCAGAAGATGACGATCCGTAAGTCGCCTCAGTTGTCCGATTCCAGCGAAGGAAGAGGTACACCCAACCGGAGTGCCTCTTCCGCCAGATCCTTCCAATTTCCCGCCGCGATCGGAATCCCCGTCTTCCGGCGCTCAGCCTCCAGCCGTTTTTCCGGCTCACCCGGCACCAGCACCTCGTCATAACCCTTGGCCGGAGTCGACGATTTCATAATTTCCACCAGCCGCAGCATTCGCTGGTTGAACTCGGCGATCGGCATAAATCGCTGGATGTCGATCGCGATGTAGGAATGCGACACACGAACCCGGCGGTCGGTGAAACGGATTCCACCCAGCTCCGAACCCATCGCGCCGCCGCCCAGCACGGAGCAGAGAAGCTCCACCATCATGGCAAGTCCGTAGCCCTTGTAGCCTCCGAGCGGCATGACCAGACCTTTGTAAGCTGCCTCGGTGTTTGTTGTCGGCACACCCTCGGCATCCATGGCCCACCCGGCCGGAATCTCGGGTTGCTGATTGATCCATGCCTTGAAAATCTTATTCGCTGCAACCGTCGTGGTTGCCATGTCCAGCAGAAACGGCTCCTGCCCGTCCGAGCCCTGCGGAGGCACTGCGATGCAGATCGGATTGGTCCCGAACTTCGGATCGCGGCCCTGCCACGGAGCCACCAGCGTCGATGCATTGCAAAACACCAGGCCCAGCATGTTCTCCAGCGCGATTCGCCGGGCCCACCAGAAGCACGCTCCAAAGTGGTTGGTCTCCCGAGCTGTCACCATCGCAATGCCGTGAGCCTGGGCAAGCCGGATGGCGTGCTCGCTGCACTGCCGGGCGGCCACCTGTCCCAGACCGTTCTCTCCATCGAAGACCAGGCACGCGCCGCTTTCGGAAACGACTCGCCCCTCCGCCACCGGGTCGACTTGCCCGGCGGCAATCTGCTTCACGTAGTAGGAGAGCAGATGAACGCCATGCGAATCGATCCCGCGCAGATTGGCGGCCACCAGCATCCGGGCCGTCAGATCGGCATTGACATCCGGAACGCCCGCCCCCATCAACAGCGCCCGGGCAAATTGGGTCAAATCTCCGTGGCTGACTACGGGCACGAGTTGACTCGAGGCGGAAGATCCATGCGCGCAGGCGGATTCTTGCCGTCCAGCTTGTCGACGACGGCCTTCACCGCTTCATAGCCGATTTTTTGTGGATCCTGCACCAACATGGCGCTGAGAACGCCCTTCTTGCAGTCCTCCAGAAGGCTTTCGCTCGAATCGAACGTCACCAGCTTCACCTTCCCGGCCAAACCTCGCGCCTGGATAGCCAGCGAGGCGCCGACGGAGCCGGGCTCCGCCGAGGCGAAAATTGCACCCAACTGCGGGTTGGCGGTCAGCATATTCTCGGCCGCGGCGCGGCCCTTGGCTCGATCCGACATCGAATACTGCCGGGCGACGATCTTGATGCTGGGAAACTCCTTGGTCAGAGTTTCCTCGAACCCCTTTTCGCGATCCATCGTCGAAGTCGATCCCGGAGCGTGCATCATCAAAGCGACATTGCCGACACCGCCGATAGCCTTCGCGATCTCCCGGGCCGCCATCGCACCGCCTTCATAGTTGTTTGTGGCAATGAAGGACACGATGTTGGTGGACTCCACTCCGGAATCGAAAACAATCACCGGAATTCCCGCGGCCATCGCCCGGTCGATGGCGGTGCCAAGAATCTTTCGTTCTGTCGCGGCGATCGCCAGCCCGTCCACGTGGCGGTTGATCATCGACTCGACAATCTGCACCTGCCGCGCGTAGTCGGTTTCCGAAGGAGCGCCCTGCCACGACACTTCGACGTTGAAGTCCTTAGCCGCCTTCTGGACGCCTTCCTCCACCGTCACCCAGAACAGATGCGAGGTGGCCTTAGGCACAACTCCGATCACGCGACGTTTTTCGCGATGACATGCCGGCGCGATCAGCAATGCAAAAAGCAGAACGAAACTAACTAGCCGTCCAGCCGCCATCGATGACGATATCCGTTCCTGTAATAAATCCCGCATCGGGCCCGCAGAGAAATGCGGCCAGCGCTCCCACTTCTTCCGGTTTGCCCCAGCGGCCCACCGGCAGCTTCGCGAGGAAAGCCGAGTTCTTTTCGGGATCGTTCATGATGGCGGTGTTCATCTCGGTGGCAAAGGGCCCGGGAGAAATTCCATTGACGGTAATCCCTTCCGGCGCCAGCTCCAACGCAAGAGCACGAATGGTCCCCAGCAGCGCGGTTTTCGATGTCGAATATGCAGTGCGTTCCGGAATCGAGACGTGGCTCATGATGGAAGTCATCATGACGATGCGTCCGTAGTCCTGGCCGCGCATGTGGGGCACGAAGGCGCGAGTGACGAGAAATACACTGGTCACATTCGCGTCCTGCACGCTCCGCCATTCGGCCAGCGTGAACTCTTCAATCTTCTTGCGAAGGTTGATTCCCGCGTTGTTGATCAGGATCTGCACTTTGCCGAACTTCGCAGTCACCTCTTTCGCCAGCCGGGTCACATCGTCTTCTTTCGTGACATCGGCCTCGAAGATCGACCCGCCGCACAGCTTGGCGCTCTCTTCCAGTGCCGCGCGGTCGCGGCCCACCAGCGCAATCTGAGCTCCCTGCTCAGCCAAGGCCACCGCCATAGCGCGGCCCAATCCGCGGCTGCCGCCGGTAATGACGGCGGTCTTTCCCTTCAATTTGTCAGGCATGTTTGTTTTTAGAACGTGTCCTTCGATTCTAGTTGCGCCTCGACCTCTTTGCGCGACCGGGCCGCCGGGCGCAGTTTCTTGGCGGCGAACAATTTCAATTGATCCTCAATGTGCGGCGACCCCGGCTGCGTCGAGTTTCCATACCCAACCAGCACCTGCGCCCGAATGGGGTTGGAGAACTCGCCGATCATCACAAAGGTATCGCCGTGCGACGCATACCGCTGGGGCTCCTTGCCGGTGAAAGTGTTCACGCGGAATGCCCCCAACGGACCCGGGCCGCCGTTTCCCGGAATGTTCAGATTGCCCCGCCGGAAACGCCGCCATTCTCCCCACGGAGCGTCGATCGCACCATAGTTCCGCTCCACTTCAATCGCAGCTTCTTCCAGAAGCCTCGCGACGACCGCCGGCTCCTGCTTCAATCCCCGCGGCGTCTCGAAAGGTTTGTCGTACTCCGCGGGAACGGCAAAGTTTCTCATCCCCAGCCTCTGTGCGAACACCTCGAAGAGCAGGGCGCCGCGGCTGTCCGTCTCCGTCATGCGATCCCAGTTCTTGAGAACTTCGGCCGCCTTCTTCGCCCGCGGATTCTCCGACGCCTCCACAGCTTTCAAAACGTCGTCCAGAATCCGGTCCGCCAGCTCCAGCCGGGTTGACATCTTGCGAACGACAACATCTTCGAAGCTCAACTTGTCGGCGTCCGTCAACATCTTCAACGATCGAATGGTCCGGAAAGTATAATTTCGCGGAGCCGTGTACACCGGAAACTTCGCCGGATCCAATATCAGCGGGTAAGTCGAAGTCCATGGAGGGTCGTTGGTGTTCTGCACAAATCCCGATGGCGGGTCGATCACCTTCGGCAAATGCTCGTAACTGTGCAGGCTGTTCCAGACCAGTCCCGAGGTGTCGCCGCGAACAATACTCTGCCAGTCGGAATAATCTCCCACCGTTCGCACCGGAAGCGCTGCGTTGAATAAGTACATGACGTGACCTTCGCGATCGGCGTAAGTAATGTTGAACGTCGGCACCTGCAGGCGCTTCAACTGCTCCTGATATTCGGCGAAGTTGGCGGCGGTCTGCATTTTCCAGTACTGTTCCAGCCCGTAAGGCCGGTCCAATCCCGCCGTCCGCAGCGCCAGCGTCTTACCGCCTTCCTCCCAGACGACAGGACCATGGACAGTTTGGCGAATGGTGAGTTCCTGGTCCGGCTCTCCCGCAACTTTCAATTTCTTCTTGGAGACAACAAACGGAAGCGTCATCTCGTCGAAGCGGTATCCGTCGCCGTCCTTCTCGATTTGATAAAGATCGCTGCCGTCGCTGTTGTTGACGGTTTGCGTGAACGCCAGCTTGTCGCTCATCACAAAGCGCAGCACCGGAAATCCCACTTGGCTCGCGCCGTAGAGATTCAATCCCGGGGCGTTCAGGTGAGCCTCGTAGTATGTGTACCAATCCTGCCAGGGCAAATGCGGATTCATCAAAATCATCGCCTTGCCGCTGGCCGACTTCTTCGGAGCAATCGCCCAGGCATTCGATCCCACGCTTTCCGGATTCTGGGAGCGTCCGGTCGCCGCGGCCATAACGCGCGCTCGCGACGAGACGTAGCTGAAGTGCATGATCCGGTGCGTATGAATCACCGGGTCTGCGCCCGTAATCGGTAGGGCCTTCCTCCGCTCGACATCCAGCTTCTCCGGATGCCGTTTCGCATACTCATTCATCCCCGCCGCGAAAGCGTCGAGATAGCCTCGGAATTCCGGAGTCTGCTGGTCGTACCATTCCTCGCCCCGTTCCGGAACATCATTGGTCAACACCCAACGATCCAGCACAAGGTTCGCGTCGGCCTCGCCGCGGCCCCAATATTCGCTCGACCGCCCTCGCGACTCGCCGTACAGCTTCAGGATCAGGTTCCCGTGGCTCTGCATCTGCGCGTAGCCGTAGCCGAAGAACAGCCCTTCGACGGTCTTCGCATACACATGGGGAACGCCGAACTTGTCCCACAGAACCTCGACACCACGCGGAGCCGCCGCGGCCGTCGACACAGCCAGAATCCAGGCGGCAATCGAGCGCATGACCTAGTATTGCAAGCGGTTGCCGCTTGCCTCACAAATGCGAGAGGAATACTCCCTGAGCCGCACTATCTATTCTTGTGGCGCTCTTTCGAACCCGCTCCGCTGCTGTCTTTGGCATTGAGGCTCACCTGATTGATGTCGAAGTGGATATGTACGCCGGAGGTTCGGCGCGCGACCTGGTAACCGTCGGAATGCCGGATCTGGCCGTTCGGGAAAGCCGCGAGCGGATCAAATCCGCTTTAGTCAATAGCGGCTTCGGCTATCCCAGCAAGTCCGTCACCATCAATCTCGCGCCGGCCAACGTGCGGAAAGAAGGTGCCGGCTTCGATCTGCCCATGGCCGTCGGAATTCTCGGAGCCATGGGTACGATCGCAGACAGCGAGCAGTTTCTGCTCGCCGGTGAACTCTCGCTTGATGGCGGTCTGCGCTCCATCCGCGGAGTCCTCTCCATGGCCGTATGCGCCCGCAAACAGGGGATCCCGAATATCGTTGTCCCATTCGACAACGTGGCCGAGGCCGCCGTCGTCGAAGGAGTGAATGTCTACGGAGCGCGTTCCCTGACGGAAGCCATGACCATCCTGAAGCAGCCGGCCTTGGCGCAGGCAGTGGCTCCCGTCGAGCCGGTACGGTCATCCACACTGCCCACCGGAAGTCCGGACTTCCGGGAAGTCAAAGGGCAGGGAAGTGCCAAGCGTGCGCTGGAAGTAGCAGCCGCCGGCGGACACAACATTCTGTTGATCGGTCCTCCGGGATCGGGAAAAACGATGCTCGCCCGGCGAGTGCCGGGAATCTTGCCCCTGCTGTCTTTCAACGAAGCTCTCGAAACAACGCAGGTTCACTCGGTCGCCGGACTATTACGAAAAGGAGAAGGTCTGCTTCACGACCGGCCTTTCCGCTCTCCGCACCATTCCGTTTCCGACGCCGGACTGATCGGAGGCGGCTCCGGAATGGCCCGCCCCGGAGAAGTCTCCGTGGCGCACAACGGCGTCTTGTTCCTCGACGAACTGCCGGAATTCCCGCGCAATGTTCTGGAGCAGCTGCGCCAGCCCCTGGAAGAGCGATCCGTCACCCTCGCGCGAGCCACGATGACGCTCAGCTTCCCCGCCAGTTTCATGCTGGTGGCGGCCATGAATCCCTGCCCGTGTGGTTTCTTCGGCGACCCGACGCGCGAATGCCGCTGCACCGGCGCGATCATTCAGCGATATCTCTCGAAGATCTCCGGCCCGCTCCTGGATCGAATCGACCTGCACGTCGAAGTCCCGGCAGTGCCGTTCAAGGAACTGCGCGCGAAGGAAGAAAGCGCCGGCTCGGCAGAAATGCGCGATCGGGTGGAAAGAGTCCGGACGATCCAGCGAAAACGAGGGTTTGTCAGCGCCCAAATCCCCTCAGGCCAGCTTCGATCGGTCTGCGCCTTGGACGAACCAGGCGAGCGGACCCTCGAAATGGCCGTCCGCAAAATGGGCCTCTCGGCCCGCGCGCACGACCGCATCTTGAAAGTGGCTCGGACAGTGGCCGACCTGGGAGGCTCGGAAGCAATCCAGGGCAAGCATGTCGCCGAAGCCGTGGGCTACCGCAGCCTCGACCGCAATTACTGGTCGTGATGCCAGTTGGGCCGTTCGCGGGGAAGAATTTCTGGAAACGCTGGAAGCGTAGTGCCAGCGAAGGCTCCGGCAGTGAAGCCGGGGCAAAGCTCGGGAGCAGGTGTGCTATCAGTGTGAGGAATTCCGGAATTGTTCCGTCTGTCCCGGAATTCACCTCAGCAGGCGATGATGGAACAACACTTGGGTTCGCGGTTGATCCGTCGATGCCGGGCTTCCAGCGTTCTGGTTGCCCCCGTTTTCTTATTCTTCGTTAATCGAGACGCTTTTCAGCGTGTCGCCCTGCTTGGTGTCGTTGACCACCTCCTGGCCGCTTTTCACCTGGCCGAATACTGTATGTTTGCCGTCCAGCCAGTCGGTCACGATGTGGGTGATGAAGAACTGGCTGCCATTGGTGTCCGGGCCGGCATTCGCCATCGACAGGCTGCCCACCTTGTGCTTCAAAGCGCCTTTGTCACGGCACTCGTCCTCGAAACGGTACCCGGGACCGCCCCGTCCGGTCGCCGTGGGGTCACCGCCCTGGATCATGAAATCCGGAATCACCCGGTGAAACACGGTTCCGTCGTAGAAGCCCTCCTTGGCCAGAAAGATGAAATTGTTGACCGCTTTCGGAGCCTCCTTCGGAAACAGCTCCACCACGATGGTTCCCCGCGACGTTTCGAACGTAGCCGCGTATTTCTTGTTAGTGTCAATCGTCACCGGCGGCGGAGCCGTATATTGTTGTGCCATGCTCACCAGTGTATCGGCACGCCGTTACTCTAGAACTATGAGGCTCGCCACTCTCGTCCTCTTCGGCGCCGCGGCATTCGCGCAAAAATACACCGGGCCGCGCCCGCCAAAGCCAGATGTTCCTTACCTCCTCCATGCCACCAAATTGGTTGAGCTGGACAGCGGCAACGCCAAGGAAGAGCAGAAGAAGGACGACACGATCTATACCATTCCCGGAGCCACAGCCCAGGCCCGCACTCCGATGCCCGAGCCGATTTTCCTGATGACCAGCGAAAAAATTCAGGCGGACCGGATGACCTTGTGGCGGCTGAGCGCCAAAGGCGGCGCCCGGGAACTGGTGATGAGCAAGAAACAGCGCCGCGACGGGCCGCGCCCTATCCGGGTTGCTGCTACCAAGGTGGCCGACGGACTCTACAAGATCGAGGCGCAGGAGTTCTGCGAGAACGGCGAATACTGCCTGTCGCCCGAGGGTTCCAACCAGGTGTTCTGTTTCTCCGTGTACTGACGGCTGGTACACTCAGCTTCAGACACCATGTTCCAAGGTCTAGAACATACTGCAATTGCATCGGCAAACCCCGAAAAGCTGGCCCAGTGGTACGTCGACCATCTCGGCTTTGTCGTTAATTACACATACGCCGGCAACTATTTCGTTCGGGCGAAGAACGGATCGATGCTGGAGATCATTCCCGCCGACGGCGACCGTCCCGTCAATGAGATGAAAACCCCGGGTATCCGCCACCTGGCGATTGTGCCGGACAACTTCGATGCCGCTCACTCGCACCTGAAATCCAAAGGCGTGAAGTTTCTCGGGGAGCCGTTTGATAACCAGGGCAACCGCCTGGTCTTCTTTGAGGACGGCGAAGGCAATATCTGCCATTTGATCCATCGCGAGAAGCCGCTCCCCTAGGAAAGGGTGCGAGCGCGTCTTCCCGTCCATGTTCAAGAGGACCTTTAAGGCCTTCCAATACCCGGAATTCCGCCTCATGTGGGCAGGAGCCTGCACGTCCTCCGTCGGAACCTGGATGCAGCAGACGGCGCAAAGCTGGCTGGTTCTCGAAATTTCCGGCTCCGCCCGGATGCTGGGCCTGGATGCCTTCTTAGGTCAGATTCCGATCTTTCTTTTCTCCCTGGTCGGCGGAGTCATCGCCGACCGTTACGACCGCCGTCTGCTTCTCATCGGATCGCAGCTGGTGCAGATGGCATGTGCCTTCTTCCTGGCGGCGCTCTTTGCGATGGGCGCGGTTCAGATTTGGCATATTCTGACGCTGTCGTTTATCGTCGGCCTTGCGCAAGCTTTTGGAGGACCGGCCTACTCCGCGCTGGTTCCTTCCTTGGTGGCGAAAGAAGATCTTCCGAATGCGATTGCCTTGAACTCGATTCAGTTCAACCTGGCGCGTGTGATCGGTCCCGTTCTCGGGGGCCTGGCACTCAGTAAACTGGGCGGATCCTGGTGCTTTTCCCTCAATGGGATTTCCTACATTGCCGTGATCGCAACTTTAATTCTGGTGAAGCCGCGATTTGTTCCGTCCAACCGCGGCGGCACGATTCTCCAGGGAATCCGGCAGGGCATCGGTTTTATCCGGCGCCAGGGCGACATGGAGTCTCTGATTCTGCTCGCTTTCTGCATGACGGCGCTCACCATTCCCCTGGTGGTTTTTCTTCCCGTCGTCACCAAGGACGTTTTGCTGAAAGATGCCGGAACCTTCTCCCTGCTGTTATCGATTTCCGGAGCCGGATCGATTTTCGGCGCTCTGATCGTCGCCGCGACGGGCCAGATGCAGCACAAGGGGCGGGCGGCGCTGATATCCCTGGTCGCCCTGGGATTTCTGATCGTCGGGTTCTCCCTCTCTCGAATGGTCTGGCTGACTGCCGTCTTAGTCTTCCTGGCCGGCGTCGCCCTGATGATGGTCTTCGCCCTGATCAGTTCTCTGGTTCAGCTGATTACGCCGGATGACCTTCGAGGCCGGGTGATGAGCGTATACAATGTCGCTTTCCGCGGTGGAATGCCCATGGGATCGCTGGCTACTGGCCAGTTGATTCCGTTGTTTACCGCACCACCCGTCCTTGCAACGAATGGAGTGCTGCTTGCAGTGCTCGGACTTTGGTATTTGCTGGTACACCGGCGTGTGGCGACCCTTTAGGCTTCTGACAATTCCGTTAATCGCCGCTCTGGCGGCGCCGCCGGCGCTCGAGAAGGCGCGGGACCGTCAGGATCGTGCGGCGATCGAGAAGATGCTTCCGGGTCTGGCCGCCACCGCTCAGCGGGGCAGCTCCGATCCGGTGGCCCAATACAACTACGCGCTGGCGCAGTCCTATCTGTCCGAAGTTGCCCTGGAATTGCGCGATAAGGTCGCCGCCGGCCGCGCTGCGGAGGAAGGCATCAGGGCAGCCACCAAGGCAACTCAGCTCAGTCCCAAAAATGCGGAGTATCACCGCCTCCTGGGCGCGCTTTGCGGGCAGGTGATTCCGGCAAATGTTCTGGCGGGAATTCGATACGGCAAGTGCGCCTTGGAATCCATCAACAAAGCGCTGGAGCTCGATCCCAAGCTGGCGGCCGCCTGGTTGAGCCGCGGAGTGGGGAACTACTACTTGCCGCCTGCCTTCGGTGGGGGAGTCGACAAGGCGATTGAAGATATCCGGAAGTCTATCCAATTGAACGCCAAATCTGCCGAAGCCTACCTGTGGCTGGGCATCGCCCTCCGCAAAGCCAACCGGAACTCCGAAGCGCGGACCGCCCTGGCGCGGTCGGTAGAATTGAACCCGAATCGAATCTGGGCGAAACAGCAGTTGGAGAAGACTCCCCCGCAGTGACCGCTACCCGCATTGGAGTCTCCGCGGCAATCCTTCTCTTTACGGCCCTCGGCCTCTTTACGGCCCTCGGCTTTTTTTTCTTACCCGGCCACACCTACCTCCAGTCGGACACGCAGATTTACGTTCCGGTAATTGAATGGCTCAGCGATCCGTCTCTCTACCAGAACGAGCTGATCCGCCGCGGAGCCCACGTTTCCCTGACAATCTATGACGAGATGGCTCGCGCTTTTCGCTGGATCACCGGCGATCTCCAAAGCGCATTGCAGCTCCAGCAATGGATCTTCCGGGCCTGTGGCATCTTTGGCATTTACCTGTTGGCCCGTTCCTGCGGGCTCAGCCGCAGGATGGGGCTGCTCGTTGCGGGCTTGTGCTCCCTCGGAGCCACAATCATCGGACCGGCCGTTCTGACCATTGAATACGAGCCGGTGCCCCGAGGTTTCGCCTTGGGACTGATGCTGCTGGCCCTGGGACTGCTCGCCTATGAGCGGGACTGGTTGGCCGGAATGGTAGCCGCAATTGCGTTTCTCTATCACGCTCCGGCGGTATGGCCCTTTTGGTTTGCGGTGTTCCTGCTGCCGAGAAAGCGCCAGCACCTGATTCCGCTGGGAGTCGCAATCTTGATCTTGATTCCGCTGGCGATCTCTCAAGCGGAAATTGCCGAGCGTCAGAACCTTTTCACGATCCTCACGCCCGAGCATGCCGAGCTGCAGCGCATGCGCGCCTCCTACAATTGGGTCTCGATCTGGTTCACGCGTCATGCCTGGTTCTACGCCGTGGCATGGATCGTCGCCCTGGCCGCGGACTATCGGGTGCGAAACGTTTTGCCGCTGGAGGTCCGCATTCCCCTGCTGGTCATGCCGGCGGTGGGAATCCTCACCATGCCCGCGTCCTACCTGCTGCTGGAGAAGCTGCAATGGGCCTTCATTCCGCAGTTCCAGCCGATGCGGGCGTTACTCTATACGGTGCTGTTCGCGATTATTTTGGCGGCGTTAGCCGGCGCGAAAGCCACTCGATGGCCGGAGCGGCTTCTCTGGTTCGCGCTCGTCCTATGGTTCCCGTTTGCCCACACCACCTTTACCTGGGACAAGGTTCGTACGGGGACTCTCAACTATCCCAAGGTAGAGACTCCCGACCTGACCGAACTTTCTACCTGGGCGCGCACCACGACGGATAAGAATGCCGTTTTTCTGTTTCCCGACGAAGGAAGGGCGCTGCCGCCCGGAATCTTCCGCGCGCGATCGCTCCGCGCGGTGTATGTCGATTGGAAGGCCGGCGGCCAGGTGAACTACTTCCCGCAGTACGCCATCGAATGGTGGAAGCGCTGGAACGAAGCGATGGTCCCGGCTTTTACTTCCGACCGGGTGCCTGACCTGGCGAGTCTGGGAATCGACTACCTGGTGCTTTCGAAGAGCAGCATTCCCAATGCTCCGATGGTGTGGCAAAACGCCAGCTATCGCGTCTACAAGATCCGCTAGCTGTGCGAGCTCATGCGAGAGAACAAATTCTTCAACGCCGGATAGAGGCCTTTATACGTCTCGTGATTGACCCGATAGACTTCCTGAGACCTCGCCGGCCGCGCAATGGAAGTCTCCCGCAAAGCATTCCGGCAGGCTTCTTCGACGGACGAGAATGCACCCGTCCCCACCATCGCCAGCAACGCCGCCCCGTACGCCGAGCCTTCCTGAGTCTCCAGTGTCGACACCGGCTTTCCAAAAACATCCGCCAGAACCTGCCGCCAGAAGGGAGATTTGGCGCCGCCCCCGGAGGCGCGGACCGTCGAAACCGCAACGCCCAGCTCTTCGATGATGTCCAGGCAGTCTTTCTGCGAGTAGCAGACCCCTTCGATCACCGCCCGAATCAAATCCGCGCGAGTGTGCCGAGCCGTCAACCCGATCCACCCGCCGCGAGCCAGCGGATCGAGGATCGGCGTACGCTCGCCCATCAGGTACGGCAGCCAGAACAACCCTTGCGCTCCGGGAGGGGCCGTCGCAGCTTCTTTCATCAAATCGTCGTAGCTGGCGGATGCCGCCAGCTGATTGCGAAACCACTGTAGCGAGAGCCCCGCGCCCTGCGTGACTCCCATCACGTGCCACTTTCCCGGCACCGCGTGGCAAAACGTATGGACTCGGCCCTGAGGATCGTAGGCCACTTGTTCCATGTGTGCGAACACCACTCCCGACGTCCCGAGAGTGCAGGAAACGATTCCCGGAGAGACAATTCCGTTGCCGACCGCCGACGCCGCTTGATCGCCCGCGCCCGCCACCACGGGAGTCCCCTCCACCAATCCCGTCGCCGCGGCTCCCAACTTCGAGATCGTCCCGCAGACCGCTGACGATTCGTGCGCCGGCGGCAGAATCGCCGGATCGAGACCCACGGCGCTGCACATCTCCATCGACCAGCGGCGCTTCACCACGTCGAACAGAGCCGTCCCGGAAGCGTCGGATACGTCGGACGCCAACTCCCCCGACAGGCAGAAGCGAACGTAGTCCTTCGGCAGCATCAAATGCCGCACGCGAGCAAACAGTTCCGGTTGATGGTCGCGAACCCACAGGAACTTCGGCAGCGTGAACCCGGTCAGCACTGGATTGGCAGTCCACTCCAGAACATTCTTTTTTCCCGCCCGGGAGTTGATCCAATCCACCTGCGGTTGACTGCGCTGATCGCACCAGATCAGCGCCGGCCGGACCACCTTCCGCTCTGCATCCAGCATCGTGACGCCGTGCATTTGACCGGAAAATCCGACGCCGCGAATGTCCGAACCTTCCGCTTTCGCTTCGCGTAGAACACCGCGAATGGCCTCCTGCGCCGCTCGCCACCAGTCGTTCGGATCCTGCTCGGCCCACAGCGGCTGTGCCATCGCCATGTCCGCATGGGCCGCCGTCAAGCCCTGCCGTACGGTGCCTTTCTCATCCACCAGCAGCGCTCGGGTACCGCCGGTGCCCACGTCCACACCCAGCCAGAAACTACTCATATATTCTTCAAGCTTTGAGTGAGGAAAGGAAGATAAGCTGCTCCATATAAACCGGATAGATCTCCAAGTTCAGCTCTTCCAATGACCGTCTTGGTATGGCGGAAGCTGTAGGACCGCCGCCGTACTTCCTCAATCATCGTCGGCGCGAAATAATCCCAGGCCGGCAGCGGACCCCCTGCCAGCAAATACAGCGGGAAGTTGAAGATGTTCACCAGATTGGCGATGGCGATCCCCAGGGCGCTTCCCATTTGCTGGAAGATCATCAGCGCGCGCTCGTTACCTTGCTGGGCCAGCTCATGCACCTGGCGGGACGTAATGGTTTCGCCCAACCCCAGCAGCCGGCCCATTGCCCCGACCGCGCTGGCGGAGGCGTGCTTCTCCAGGCAGCCGAAGTTTCCGCATCCGCAGGGATTGCCGTTTGGCGACACCGTGATATGGCCCAATTCTCCGGCCATGCCCACAAATCCATGCAGCACCCGGCCATGGTGGATAATCCCCCCGCCAATCCCCGTGCCCAGCGTCAGCAGAACCAGATGTTGCACGCCGCGTCCCGCCCCCATCCACTTCTCGCCCAGCGCCGCGGCGTTGGCGTCGTTTTCCAGAACCACCGGCGCCCCCAGGCGATTCTCGATCTCGTCGCGCAGGGGAAAGTTCTCCAGCGCCGGAAGATTGTTCGACCCGACGATGAATCCCTTGTCCAGCTCGATAAAGCCCGGCACTCCGATCCCTGCGCCGGCAAACCGGCCCTCTTGCCTGTCTCGCAGGGTTCGTATCGACTCCACCATGTCGTCGATGACGGCGTCGCGGCCTTCACTCAGATTGGTTCGTCCGGAAATCTGATCCAGGATCTTTCCCTCAAAGCTGATGGCGGCGGCGCGAAGATTCGTGCCTCCCAGATCCAATCCGATTGCGTATTCAATCATGTGTCAAGGCGAGGATATCAGGCGCGAGCGGAATGAGCATAACGGAGAAACTCTTCACTTTCGTAACACCACATGGGTGAAGCGGAATAGGACTCTCTGCGCACTACTAGAACAGGATAGAGCTTGATTGTTTTGCGAGCCGTCCTATAATCGAGTCAGATCGGTGCTTTTACAGCCGCGTCGCTGCTTGATAGGAGCGTGATATGGCGATGAAGATCGTCGGCGGAAGAAAATTCGTCGAGATAGCCGGAAGTGACCTCCATGAGCTTCCGCCCCTCTTGGTACGTTCAACACCGCGGCGGCTGGAAAAGATCGTCGACATGGCGGCGGATCTGGTGGAAAGCGAGGAGCTGATATCCGAGCTTGGAACTCCACCCAGTCCCGAACTGCAAATGCTCGATCACGAACGCCGGCGTATGGACCTGGCGCTCAACCTTGCCGATCAGTACATGGGTTTCGTTTCACACTGGAATTGGGGCGACTCCATCGTGGAGTGGATCCGGCAATGCGAGACGACTTTTGAACTTCGCCAGGAGCTTCGCCCTCTGCTTCGCGCCGATGTCTGGCCGCACGCCGGACGGTCCAGTTTCGTGACGCTTCTTTCCGATAAGCGGGTTCGGCCCGAACAGATCGATCTCTCGCAGGCCGTGGGACTACGTCTCACGTTCCGGCAGCCGCCTCCGATTGCCTGCTTCTCGAATCAGTTTCTGTTCTACCTGAACTCCACGGTGGCGCATTCGGCGTACCAAACCTGGGCGGCCCTGTCTCCGGATCCGGTATCTTCCCTGCCGCCGGAGCGGTTTACGTTCCAGGTCGTCGAGATGTGAGCAATTCCCGCACGGCGGGTTTCCCCAAATCTTCGCGAACAATCGCCCGCGCGGGCACGTCGATCTGGTGAAGCGGCGTCAGCCCGTTCAGCTTGTCGCTGAGCGATTTCACCGCCTCATAGCCCAGCCGGAACGCATCCTGCACCATCATCACGTCGATCGTTCCATCGCGTAACGCCTTCACATGGCTGTCGCTGGTGTCGAAAGTGATCAGCCGGAGCTTCTCCGACAGCTCCCGGCTGCGAATGGCTTGAATGGCCCCCAGCGAAGCCGCTTCGCTGGAAGCGAAAATTCCCCCCAGGTCGGGATGGGCAGTGAGAATATTCTCCGCCGCCGCCCGTGATTTCGCAGCGTCGGCCATGCCGTATTGGCGCGCCGCGATGGTGATGTTGGGAAACTCGCGAGCCATGGTTCGTTCAAAAGCCCTCTCCCTCAGAACAGTGGAGGTGCCGCCAGGTTTCTGCATCACCATTCCGACTTTCCCCTTCCGGTTCAGCAGAGCGCTCAACCGCCGAGCCGCCTCCGTACCCGCGGCGGCATTGTCGGTGGCAATCCAACTGACGTAGCCTTTCACGGCGACACCCGAATCGAAAATCGTCACCGGAATCCCCGCCTGGATGGCTCGTTCCACCGGGGCGGCCAGAGCATGCTCGTCGGTGGCGGAAATGGCCATGCCGTCCACACGCTGGGCGACGAAGGCGTCGACAATCTGGATCTGGCGGTTGTGGTCCGTCTCGTCATTCGGGCCGTTCCAGGAAATCCGGACCCCAAACTCCTTAGCCGCGGTGTCCACTCCGGCATGGACGGTGACGAAGAACAAATGAGCGGAAGATTTCGGGACGACCGCAATCAGCCGCCCTCCGGACTTCCGGCAAGCGGCAAGAAAGGGAAATGCCAGACCCGGCACGAACTGCCGTCGCAAGAGCATCGGATGCTACCCTATCACTTCGATGAATCTTGCAATTGCCGGCTTAGGCTTCATGGGGGTCACCCACCTGAAAGCGGCGATAGACTCCGCCAAAGTGCGCGTCGCCGCCGTCGTCTCCTCAGATCCGAAAAAATTGTCAGGGGATTTTAGTGATGTGAGCGGCAACTTGGACACGACGGTTTCCCAAATAGACTTATCAAATGTGAAAAAGTACCGCCGGCTGGAAGAAGCTTTGGCGGACCGCGACATTGACGCCATCGATCTTTGCCTGCCGACCAATCTTCACGCTCCGGCGACGGTGGCCGCCTTGCGCTCCGGAAAGCACGTCCTGGTCGAAAAGCCGATGGCCCTCAACCTGGAGGAAGCCAGCTTGATGATCGCCGAGGCGGCGAAGACGAAGAAGACGCTGATGTGCGCGCAGGTGCTGCGCTTTTTTCCGCAATACTCGGTGCTGCAGCCCGGCCAGATTCTTGCCGGGCGCTTTCGCCGGCGCTGCACCGCGCCCGCCTGGGGAGAATGGCTGAAAGACAAGCGCCGGTCCGGAGGCGGAGTTTTCGATCTTCTCATCCACGACGTGGACATGATGATTCATCTCTACGGTGAGCCGAACGGCGTCACCGCCACCGGTTCGGAAGATCTCGCGGCCGGTATCGATTTGATCGATGCTCAATTTCAGTACGACGGATTCTCGATCTCCGTCAGCGGAGGCTGGCATCCCGGCGCATATCCGTTCTCGATGGAGTACACCATCGTCGCCTCGAACGGCACATGGGACTATCGGATGGAGAATGGCGATCCCGTCTTCTATGGACCCGGCGCGGAGCCGCTGCCCCTGACGCCGGCCGAGCCCGTGGACGGATATCGGGATCAAATCGAATATTTTGCCGAGTGCGCGCAATCGGGCCGTCCGGCGAAATTGTGCCGGCCCGAGGAATCCGCGCAGGCGGTGTATTGGACCAAGCGAATGGAGGAAGCTCGTAATGCTTGAAGTAGGAGCGATGTTCTGGGCCGCGCCCGATGCGGGGGCGAAGCTGCGGGAACTGAAATCATTGGGAGTGAACTGCGGCCAGTTGGGAGTCGCCGGAAGCTTTCCGTTGGATAACGCCGCGGCGTGGAAGAGCGCGATGGCTGCGGAGAAGTTTAAGCTGCAGACCGTATTTGCGGCCTACGTGGGTGAGGACTATGCCGATATTCCCGCCGTGGAACGGACCGTCGGGTTTATCCCGGAGAGAACTCGAAACGCGCGCGAGGAGCGAACCCTCGAATTGAGCGATTTCGCTGCTGCGCTGGGCGTTAAGTCGATCGCCTGCCACATCGGATTCGTGCCGGAAGATCATTCCGACCAAAATTACATCGCCGTTCGAAATCTGGTTCGGAGAATCTGCGATTATGCCGCCAAGAACGGCCAGACCTTCGCGCTGGAGACGGGGCAGGAACCGGCCGCGACTCTGCTCGAATTTTTCAAAGACGTGGATCGCGCCAATCTGGGAATCAATTTCGATCCCGCCAACATGATTCTCTACGGAACCGGCGATCCGATCGAGGCCCTGGGAGTTTTGGGTCCGCACGTGATTTCCGTGCACGCCAAAGACGGCGACTGGCCGCGCAAGGATCAGCCGGGCACGCTTGGAGTGGAACGGCCTCTCGGTTCGGGAAGCGTCGGCATTCCGCGATACATCGCCAAGCTGAAAGACGTCGGCTATCTCGGCCAGATCAATATCGAGCGCGAGGGCACATCGCCGGAGCAGTGGCGTACCGACGTTGCCGCCGCGGTGAAGCTGCTGCAGTCGTTGATCTGAGTTCTCCACCCCTGACGTTCGGGCCGCAACTCCTCGTTTAGCCCCGAACGTCTCCTCATTTAGATGTCGGATATCGCCATAGCAGTTTGCGACTGATGTAACTTGGAGAGCGAGCTTCATGCGGACTCGCTCTCTTTTGCTTTTTGGTGCTCCCCTGTTAGCGGCCTGGCTGGTATCGGCGCAAGCTCCCAAGGCTCCGGCCCAGCCCCGGCTATCGAAAGAAGAGCGGCTGGAGCGCTATCGAAACCTTGGCAAAGCCTTCTACGAGAATCCGACCACGCAAGCCCAGGCAGTGGAGGAGTTCCGCAAGGCGCAGCAACTGGCCCCCGATTCCGTTCGCGAGCAGCTGAACTTCGCGCTCGCCTTGTTACGCGCGGGGAAGGGACCGGAAGCGATTCCGCTTCTGGAGGCGGTCGAAAAGAAAGACCCGCAACTGCCCCATCCTTTCTTCGTGCTGGGTGTCGAGTTCAAGAAGCAAGGCGAAAATCAGAAAGCGCTGGAACAGTTTCAACGCTTCGTACAGCTTGTACCGGACGAGCCGATGGGACACTACAACCTCGCGGTGATCCAAAAGGCTCTGGGAGAACAGAAGCCCGCGATGGCGGCATTTGAAAAAGCCGCGGAGCTGGATCCGAACCTCGCCGCGGCGCGATTCCAGTTGTTCAACGCCTATCGAATCGCGGGACGGCAGGCCGACGCTCAGAAAATGTTGGCTGAATTCCAGAAGCTGAAGAAGGAACAGGAAGGCTCGGCGACTCCCGAAGACGTGGATTGGTGTGCCTATGCGGAGATTTACGACATCGCGCCCCCGCCGCTTCCTGAGCGCAAAGCAAACGTGAAGTTCGAGGACATCGTCGTGGCAAAGGGAGCGCCCGGAGTGGCGATCGCCAACGGAAAGGTCCTTCCGCTCCATGCTGACTCCGGAGATTTCGACAACGACGGAATCATCGAACTCGCGGTGGTGAACGCCGACGGAGTTTCCGTCATGAAGAACGGCAAAACCGTGCACACGTTCCCGGGAAAATACAACGACGCGGTCTGGTTTGACTACGACCACGATTACGACCTCGACCTGTTCCTGTTGGGTGCGGAATCGAAGGTGATGCGCAACCAGGGCACGGCGGGCTTTGTCGATCGAACTGCGGATTTCCCCTTCGTGAGCGGCGAGGCCGAGCGGGGCCGCGTGTTCCGCACGATTCCGGATACCCGCGGGCTGGACCTGATCGTCAGCTACAAAGGCCGGGGCGCGACGGTCTATCGCGATTTGCTGGCAGGAAAGTTTCGCGCCGAGGAGTGGAAAGCGGAACTGCCGCCGAGCAAGCTGGTGGCCGACTTCGATCGCGACGGGCGGGAAGATTATGCCTTCCGCGACCCGGAGGGAGTCGTTCATCAAATGATGAATCGCACCACGCCCCGAGCGAATTGGATTCGGGTGAAGCTGACCGGCATCAAGAATCTCAAGACCTCCCCTTATGCCGAAGTCGAAGTGAAAGCCGGATCACTTTACGAGAAAAAAGTCTATCGCGGGGAGCCGCTGGTGTTCGACCTGCGGAATATCACAGTCGCGGACACCGTCCGCATCACCTGGCCCAACGGACTCATCCAGAATGAGCCGAATCAGCCCGTGAATCGCGAGTACGACTACAAGGAAGCGCAGCGCCTCTCCGGATCGTGCCCCATGATCTGGACCTGGGATGGCGACGGGTTCCGCTACATCACCGATGTCCTGGGAGTCGCGCCCTTAGGAGCGGCGGCGGGCGACGGCAAGTACTTCGAGACCGATCACGACGAGTACATCTTCATTCCGGGCGATGCTCTGAAAGAAAAGGACGGCGCGCTGGAGGTTCGCATTACCGAAGAGCTCAGCGAGGTAGCGTACCTGGACCAAATCCAACTCATCGCCGTCGATCATCCTCGCGACATGCAGATCTATCACAACGACAAGTGGAAGAGCCCGCCGTATCCCGAATTCCGGCTGTGGGGCGTCACGCGGAAGATTCGGCCGAAGCTGTTCGAAGATCCGAAAGCCTTCCGCCGAACCATCAGTGCGGTAGCGGAGATGCACTCCCTGACGATGCAGTTTCCGGCAGATGCGCCGGCGAAAGGAGGCCTGGTGCTGAGCGGTTGGACCGATTGGCCCGACGGCTCCACTTTTCTTTCGGTGTCACAGGAACTTCTCAACGGACTGAATCCGCCGATGCTCCAAGCCCGAAATGACAAGGGCGAATGGGTCACCATCGATGCCGACATGGGAATGCCCGCTGGCAAGCCGAAATCGATCGTCGTTCCCGTCGAGTTTCCCTCGAAGTTCCGCGATCTTCGCATCGTCACGAATCTGTCCGTTTACTGGACGGATGTGTTCCTCTCACCCGGCACCGCAGCTCCGGAAGCGGTACTGACTCGCGTGGTTCCCCAAGACGCCGATCTGCGATTCCGCGGATTCTCACCCAACCAGACACATCCGCAGCGGCTGGAGCCGGAAAAGTTTTTCTACGCCGATCCGCAGCCCGTTTCCATGTGGGAGCAAACCCCCGGCATGTACACCCGGTACGGAAGCGTGGAGAGCCTGCTTCGTGCGATTGATGACCGGATGGTCGTCATGGGATCCGGCGATGAAGTCCAACTTCGATTCGCCGCGAGTGCTCTTCCCGAACTGAAGCCCGGCTGGACCCGCGACTATCTTCTCTTCGTCGACGGCTGGGCCAAGGATCGGGACGCCAATACCGCTCATTCGCAAAACGTGCAGCCGCTGCCGTTCCACGGCATGTCCGGCTATCCGCTCCAGCCGGGCGAATCCCATCCGGACCCGGCCTATCAGCGGGAGTACAACACCCGTCCCGCTCTTCGCCTGATCCGGTCCCTGTCGGAATGATCATGAAAGTGTTCCCTCTTTTCTTGTGCGCGGCACTCGCCGCTGGCCCGCCGGAATCTCCTCGCGTGCAGTTCCAGGAAGCCACATCGGCGGGAATTCAGTTCACTCACAACTCGGGCCGGGCCGGTAAGAAATGGCTCCCGGAAACCATGGGTTCCGGCTGCGCCTTCTTCGATTTCGACGGCGACGGCTGGCCGGATGTTCTGTTGCTGAACTCGAAGGACTGGACCGCAAAGGGCCGCAAGTCGCTGCCCGCGCTCTACCGGAATCAGGGCAACGGAACGTTTCGGAATGTCACGGCAGGTTCCGGGCTGGACGTGGAAATGTTCGCAATGGGTGTGGCGGTGGCGGATTATGACAACGACGGCCGCGAAGACCTCTACATCACCGCCGTGGAAGGCGATCGCCTGTTTCACAACGAGGGCGGCGGCAAGTTCAAGGATGCGACCGCGGCTGCGGGAATCAAGAACGCCAACTTCGCCACATCGGCGGCATGGTTCGACTACGATCGCGACGGCAAAGTGGATCTGTTCGTCGCGAACTACGTGCAATGGACGCAGAAGGGCGATCTGTGGTGCTCCATGGACGGGAAGACGAAATCCTACTGCACGCCGGAATCGTACAAGGGAACCTCGTCGAAGCTCTTCCGGAATCTCGGCGGCGGCAAGTTCGAAGACGTGACGCAGAAGGCCGGAATGGGCGAGCCATCTTCCAAATCTCTGGGCATCGTAGTGTTCGATTACAACTCCGACGGCTGGCCGGATTTGTTCGTCGCGAATGACACCCAGCCCAATAAGCTTTACCGCAATAACAAAAACGGAACATTCACCGAAGAAGGAGTGTCTGCGGGACTGGCATTCGGTGAAGACGGTACCGCCCGCGGAGCGATGGGAGCCGACGCCGGCGACTATGACCGCAGCGGCCGCCCTCACCTGATCGTCGGAAACTTCAGCAACCAGATGCTGGCCCTCTATCACAACGAAGGGCAAAATCTGTTTGTCGATCAGGCTCCGCAAACGACGGTGGGGCGTTCGTCGCAGCTATCGCTGACCTTCGGAGCTTTCTTCTTCGACTACGACCTGGACGGCTGGCCCGACATCTTCGCGGCGAACGGGCACATTGATGAGGACATCGGCCGCGCGCAGCCGAAAATCGCTTTCCAGCAGCCGCCGCTGCTGTTCCGCAATATGGGCAAGGGAAAGTTCGAGAACACTACGGCGACGCAGCCGGAGCCGTTTCGCCGTCCGATCGTCGCTCGGGGAGCGGCCTATGCCGACTTCGACCGCGATGGCGATCTGGACGTCCTGATCTCCACCAATCACGGCCCGGCGTATCTGTACCGCAACGACGGTGGCAACCGGAACAACTGGGTGTCTTTGCGGCTGCGGGGGACCCGGTCCAACCGCTCCGCTCTCGGAGCCGTCGTTCGAATCGAATCCGCTTCGGGCCGCCAGACGCAGACTGTCCACAGCGGCTCCAGCTACTGCTCCCAGTCCGATCTCGCTTTAACGTTCGGCTTGGGCCAGGACAAGTCCATCGCGAGTATCGAAATCGATTGGCCTTCGGGAAAAAAGCAAAAGTTGACCTCGATTGCGCCGAACAAGCACCATGTGATCGAGGAACCGAATTGACGAAACAACTTTTCCCGATCGCTGCCATCACCGACGAATATTCCCCGGATCTCGCCGGGGCTCTGGAGCCGATGGCCGCGACCGGAATGACCGGCGCCGAACTCCGCGTGGTCTTCGGCCGCAACATCATGGATCTCAGCGATGACGAAATCCGCCGCGCCGTGGACTTGCTGGCGTCGAAAAATCTGAAGGTGATCTCCATCGCCTCGCCGATCCTGAAATGCGTGCTGCCCCACGCTCCGGCGGTGGACACTCGATTTCAGCAGGACATCTTCAACTCGCGGCACACCTTCGACGACCAGCCGCGATTGGCGGAGCGGGCCATCCAGATCGCCCACCTGACAGGAGCGAAGATCATCCGGGTCTTCTCGTATTGGCGGACGGTGGAGCCCGAAAAGTGTTTCGATGCCGTCGTCGAGGCTCTGGACCGCTTGTCCGTGCAGTTCTGGCGCGAGGGGCTGGTGTGCGGGCTGGAGAACGAGCACGCCTGCAACATTGCCACCGCGGCCGAAGCGGCCCGAGTGCTGGACGCCGTGAAGAGCCCCGCGCTGAAGCTGGTTTGGGATCCGGCGAACGCGCTCTGCTCCGGGGAAGACCCGTTTCCTCACGGATATTCGCTGCTGCCCAAGGACCGGATCGGCCACGTCCATATTAAGGATTGCCACGTCGTGAACCACAAGCCGCTGTGGGGTCCCGTGGGAACCCAGGCCATCGACTGGAAAGGCCAGCTCGCCGCGCTCAAGGAAGACGGCTACGAAGGCTACATCAGCCTGGAAACTCACTGGGCCGGACCCGGCGGCAATAAGATGCTGGCCTCGATCATCTGCGGCTGGAATCTCCGAGGTCTGGTGACCGCGCCGGAATAGGCCACCCGATTGAAAACCAGCAGCGGCTATCAGGTGAAATCCGGGAAAGGGAAGAACCTGTCCAAGCCCAATCTCACGAAAGAGCAGGCAAAGAAACGGCTTCGGCAAGTGGAGTTTTTCAAACACCGGGGGAAATGATTTCGATCGTTGGCGGCAAACTGCCAGCCGGAAGCTCGTTTCGTGACCCCCGTGGTATTCTTTCGTCAAAGAACTAAGGCATGCGTGTCCGGACTTGGGTTTCGGCGAGCGTCGCGATCTTATTGATTGCCAGTGTGATGTACGGACAGTTCCGCGGCCGGCGATTTATGCGGGATGACGATGATGCTCCCATCCCGGCCGACGCCAACGAGAAAACCGAATTTGTTTTCGGCCGCCTGCAGTACCCCTCCTACCGCGGCGGCGCCGGATACTGGGGTGTCCGCGGCTCCTGGAGCACCGATTACCCCAAGGCGGAGCGTCATTTCGTTCAGGGCGTGCGCCGTCTGACTCGCATTCACACTCGCTCCATGGAGCAAGTGGTCAATCTAAACCCTGACAACGACGAGATCTTCAATTACCCCTGGATTTACGGTGTCGAGGTCGGCCACTGGGATCTCAGCGACGAACAGTGCAAGAAGCTCCGAGAGTACCTGCTGCGCGGCGGGTTCCTCATGGTGGACGATTTCCACGGCAGCATCGAGTGGGAGATCTTCATGGCCAGCCTTAGCCGCGTTTTTCCCGATCGTCCGGTGATCGATATTCCGCCGAACGATCACATCATGCATGTTCTCTACGATTTGGACGAAAAAGTTCAAGTGCCCGGTATCGTCATGTTTTATTCGGGCCAAACCTACGAACAGGATGGAGTGGAGCCAAAGTGGCGCGCCATCCTGGATGACAAAAATCGAATCATGGTGGCCATCTGCCACAACATGGATCTGGGCGATTCCTGGGAGCACGCCGACATGCCGGAGTATCCCGAGAAATACACATCGCTTGGTTACAGAATTGGGATCAACTACATCATCTACTCCATGACCCACTGAGGAAATGGAGTGGGTCCGGCGCCCGCCAATGTTTGAAACTCTTTTCCACTATCCGGCTCGAGTTTTCGCAAAAGGGGAATTTGTGTTCCTCAGCGGAGCGCCGGTGTGGCTGCTGTGGCTGGCAATGCTTCTCACCGCCGGAGGACTGGCGCTGCTGGTGCTGAAGCGGCACGGCTTGTCCGGACTGGCATCGCCGCGCCGCTGGGCCATCTGGGGATTGCAGTCGGCGCTGGCCGCGCTGCTGCTGACGCTTCTGTGGCAGCCGGCGCTTCGCGTCTCCGCTTTGAAGCAGCAGCAAAACGTCGTGGCCGTCCTGGTCGACGACTCCAAATCGATGGCGTTGAAAGAAAGCGGCGGCACGCGCGGCGAGCTGGCGAAATCGACCCTCGACGGCGGATTTTTAGACTCGCTCCGCAAACGCTACCAGGTGCGTCTGTACCGGATCGGTTCCGGGCTCAGCCGGATCGATTCCACCGCGCGCTTGAACAGCCATGAATCGACCACTCGTCTCGCCGATGCTCTCAAGGCGGCCGCCGCCGAATCGGCGACTCTCCCCGTCGGCGCGGTTGTGCTGCTCTCCGATGGAGCGGACAATTCCGGTGGAATCGACGTCGGCTCTTTGTCGGAGATTCGCCGGTCCCGCATTCCGGTCCACACGATCGGCTATGGACGGGAAAAGCTGGACCGGGACCTGGAGATCACCCAGGCCGACATTCCCGCCCGATCGCTCAAGGGCGCCCGCCTTGCGGCGCAGGTGACGTTCCGTCAGCGGGGCTATTCCGGCCGGAAGGCCCGGTTGATCGCCCGCAGCGATGGAAAGACTCTGGCGTCCCGGGAAGTCGTCTTGAAAGACGACGGAACGGTTCAGACGGAGTCCCTGCTGATGACCGCCGGCGAAGCCGGTCCCCGCACCATCGAGTTCAGCGTGGAAGGGCTGGACAACGAGGAGAATCCGAACAACAACTCGCTGCGGCGGCTGGTCACTGTCGAATCTTCCAAGCCCCGGATCCTCTACATCGAAGGGGAGCCGCGCTGGGAATACAAGTTCCTCCGCCGGTCGCTCGAAGACGATCCTTCGGTCAGCCTGGTCAGCATCCTGCGGACTACCCAGAACAAGATTTACCGCCAGGGCGTCGACCCCAACAATCCGAAAGAACTCGAAGACGGGTTTCCCGCTACCGCCGAGGAGCTGTTCCAGTTTCAAGGGCTCATCATCGGTGGTGTCGAGGCGAGCTACTTCACCGCCAACCAGCAGGAAGCCATCAAGCTTTTCGCCGACCGCCGGGGCGGGGGAGTTCTCTTTCTCGCCGGCCGTTCCGGATTGTCCGACGGCGGCTACGGATCGGCGCAGTTCGCCGAGATCCTGCCCGTCATCCTGCCCGACCGCAAGAACACCTTCCACCGGGAGCCGGCGAGCGTCGAACTCACGCAAGCCGGGCGCGACAGCGTGATCACCCGCCTGCAGGACTCTCCGGAAAAGAACACCGAAGCCTGGAAGAAGCTGCCGTATCTGGCCAACTACCAGGAAGTCGGCCTGCCGAAACCCGGCACCGTCGTACTAGCGGAAGCTCTGCCCACCAGCAAAGGCCGCTTGCCGCTTCTGGCAATGCATAATTTCGGCCGCGGCCGCGCCGCCGTGCTCGCCAGCGGTGGAACCTGGCGCTGGAAAATGCTGCTCGATCACGAGGACCGCACACACCCGACATTTTGGCAGCAATTGATGCGGTGGCTGGTGACGGATTCTCCCACCATGGTCAGCGGCGTCACCCAGCGGCAGGTCTTAAGCGACGAGCGCGTCGTGCCCCTCCGTGCCGAAATCCGCAATAAAGCCTACCTGCCGGTTTCCGACGCCTCCGTCGAGGCTCGCGTCACAGGACCCGACGGCGCGGTCACCACCGTTCCCCTGGCCTTGGATCCGCTGGCCGAAGGCGTCTACACCGCCAACTGGGACGCGGAGAAGCCCGGCCCCTACGTCGTCGAAGTGATCGCCCGGCGTGCCGGGCAGGACCTGGGTCACGATGTCTTCAACTTCCGCCGCGAAGATGGCATCGCCGAAAATTTCGGCCTGGAGCAGAATCGCGAGCTGCTGGAGAAGCTTTCTTCGGAAACCGGCGGCAAATACTACAAGTCGTCCGACGCCGGCCGGCTGCTGAATGAAATCTCGTTCTCCGACGCCGGCATCACCGTCCGCGAGAACTTCGAGTTGTGGAATATGCCCGTCATATTTCTGCTCATCCTGGCCCTGTGCGCGGCCGAGTGGCTCCTGCGCCGGAAATGGGGGATCGTATGATCCTGTCCGCGCTGCTCACTCTGGCGGCCAACTATTACCTCACCGTCTCCGGCCTGGGCGGAGAGACGGACTATGAGCAGCGCTTCGCCTCCCAGGCGGCCGAGATCGAGAAACTGGTGAAGGGCGATCCGGATGCCAAGGTCACCACCCTCTCCGGAGCGGCGGCGACGAAGTCTGCCGTGATTTCCGCCCTTTCGCAGATCGCGAAAGAAGCCAAGCCCGAAGACTCCCTGACCGTCACCCTGATCGGACATGGAACCTTCGACGGCGCCGAGTATAAATTCAACATTCCCGGACCCGATATCACTTCGGTCGATCTGGCCGCCGGCTTGGACCGCGTCCCCGCGCAGAAGCAGCTGGTCGTCGCGGCCACCAGCGCTTCCGGCGGAGCGCTCATCTCTCTCCAGCGCCCCAATCGGGTCGTCATCTGCGCGACAAAGAGCGGCAGCGAAAAGAATGCCCCGGTCTTCGCCCGCTACTGGGTGGAGGCGATGCGCGACCCTGCCGCCGACGCCGACAAGAACGAAGCCATCTCGGCCCTCGAAGCTTTCCGCTACGCGGATCAGAAAACCAAGGCCTACTACGACACGCAGAAGCGCCTGGCGACCGAACACGCCGTTCTGGAAGACACCGGATCGGGCGACGGAGTGCGGGAACCGAACCCGGAAAACGGAAAGGGTGCCCATGCCGCGCGATTTCCCCTGGTCAAGCTCGGTACTGCCCAGAAAGCCTCTCTCGATCCCGCCAAGCAGGCCCTGATCCAGAAGAAAGAAGAACTTGAAGTATCAATCGATAAACTGAAGTATCAAAAGGCCGCTCTCCCGTCCGAGGAATACAAGAAATCGATGCAGCAACTGCTGCTGGAACTCGCCCGGACACAGGAGGAGATCGACAAGTGAAGTTCGTCGTGGGGACGCTGCTCGCTTTGCTCCCGGTTTCGGCGCAGCAGGATTGCTGGCGGCACAAGGAATTCGGCCGCACTCCCCAGGCTGTGAGCTGTTTCACCAAGCTTGGCGATTCCACAGACCCCGCCATCCGGGCGGAAAGCGCCTGGGGGCTGGGCAAATACCAGGAGGCGGTCTATCAGTTTCAGGCCGCCATCAAGGCCCGGCCCAAGGATGCAAAACTCCATGTGCGCCTGGGCGATCTGTTTTTCGAACGCTACCAGTCGCGCGAGGCGGCCGAAGACTACCAGGCAGCTCTCGAAATCGACGAGAAGAATGCCGATGCCCTCCTCGGGCTCGCCCGCGTGATGGGAGAAAACTGGGACAAGCGCGCCATCGAGATGGCGCAGGAAGCTCTGAAGTCCAACCCGAAGCTTTCGCCCGCGATGGAGCTGCTGGCCCGTCTGGCCGCCGAAGACTCCGATTTTCCGAAAGCGATCGAGTGGGCGGACAAGGCCATTCAGATGTCGCCGGAGTCTTATGAAGCCCTCGGCGTTCGGGGAGCGGTGGACATTCTGCAGGATACGCCGGCAAACGAATGGTTCGAACAGTCGAAGAAAGCCAATCCGGCGTCCGGGCAGGCGTACAACGTCGCCGGGGAACTGCTGGTTTTGAATCGCCGCTATCACGAGGGCATCGACCTTTTCCGGAAAGGGCTGGCCCTCCAGCCGAACCTCTGGCAGGCCAAGGCCCGCCTGGGGGTTAACCTCATGCGGCTGGGGCAGGAGCAGGAGGCCCGCGAGCAGCTCGAGGCCTGCTTTAAGGCCGGCTACGCTCCATCCATGGTGAAGAACACCCTCACCCTGATGGACAGCTACAAGAATTTCAAATCCTTCAACACCGACCGGACCACCGTTCGCCTCCATAAGAAGGAAGCAGACATCCTGCGGCCTTACTTCGAGACGGAATTGGCGCGCGTGATGGACACCTACGACGCCAAGTACAAGCACAAGCTGAAGGCGAAGGTGCAACTGGAGGTCTATCCCGATCACGAGGACTTCGCCGTCCGCACCATGGGAATGCCCGGCCTGGGAGCGCTCGGCGTCAGCTTCGGTCCCATCGTCGCCATGGATTCACCCTCCGGCCGGAAGCCCGGTAGTTTCCACTGGGCCTCCACCCTGTGGCATGAGATGAGCCACGTTTACGCGCTGGAGATTACCAATTTCCGCGTGCCGCGCTGGTTCACCGAGGGTCTGGCCGTCTATGAGGAAACCGCGGTTTCCCCCGATTGGGGCGATCGCCTGGATCCTCCCACCGTAATGGCCATTCGGGATAAGAAGCTGCTTCCGGTAGAGAAACTGGATCGCGGATTCATCCGTCCGACGTATCCCGCGCAAGTCACCGTCAGCTACTTCCAGGCGGGCCGCATCTGCCAGTACATCGCCGATAAGTGGGGCTACCCCAAGCTGATCGAGATGCTGAACGATTACGGCCAGAAGAAAGACACGCCCGAGATCTTCCAAAGCCGCCTGGGCCTGACTCCTGAGGATTTCGACAAGCAGTTCCTGCCGTGGGTGGAAAAGCAGCACGAAAAGACTGTCAAAGCCTTTGAAGACTGGCAGAAGAAGTTGAAGCCGCTGGTTGCGTCCTATCGGTCTAAGGATTGGGATACCGTGCTTCGCGAAGCTCCACCTCTGCGCGACATTTATCCGGAGTACGTCGAAGTGGGCAGCCCCTACGAATTGATCTACGAAGCCCATCTGGCAAAGGGAAACAAGAAAGCCGCCATGGAGGAGCTGGCGCGCTACTCCCGCGCCGCGGGACGCGATCCGAAACTGCTCAAATCCCTCGCGGAATTGCAGGAAGCCGGTGGCGACAAGAAGGCGGCCACCGCCACGTTGAAGCGGCTGATCTACATCTTTCCCGCCCAGGACGAGGAACTCCACAAACGCTTGGGCAATCTTCTCTTTGAAGAAAAGGACTTCCGCGGAGCGGTCCGGGAATATCGCGCCGTGCTGGCATCCAAGCCGGTCGATCCGGCGGCGGCAAACCTGGCTTTGGCGCAAGCCTACCGGGCCGCTAACGATATAGAAAATGCGAAGGAAGCGCTGTTTGCGGCGCTGGAAGCCGCGCCGGGATACCGGCCGGCGCAGAAAATGTTGCTTGAGTTGACTTCGAATACGAGGGAATAACGATTTGACTCCGACACTCGATACCACTGAGCTCGAACAGCGAATCCAAAAGTTTTATGAAGTGCAGGAAGGCATCGTCCGGCAGGTGCGCCGGGTGATCGTCGGCCAGGAAGAAGTTCTGGAGCAGGTGCAAATTGCCCTTTTCGTGGGCGGCCATTGCCTGATTACCGGGCTTCCCGGAACGGCGAAAACCCTGCTCGTCCGAACGCTGGCGCAGACCTTGGGACTGCTCTTCCGGCGCATTCAGTTCACGCCCGACCTGATGCCCTCCGACATTACCGGCACCGACATCATCGAAGAAGACCCCACCACCGGACGGCGCACCTGGACGTTCGTGCAGGGTCCGATCTTCGGCAACGTTCTGCTGGCGGACGAAATCAACCGGACGCCTCCCAAAACTCAATCGGCGCTGCTCGAAGCCATGCAGGAGCGCTCCTGTACCGTCCGCGGTCATATTTACAAGCTGCCGGATCCGTTCTTCGTGCTCGCCACGCAGAATCCCATCGAACTCGAAGGAACCTACCCGCTGCCCGAAGCGCAGCTCGACCGGTTTCTCTTCAACACGCTGCTGGACTACCTGCCGGCCGAAGACGAGTTGAAGGTCGTCAATCTGACGACGACCACTGCTTCGGCGTCCGCCGACCCGGTTACCACGGCGGAAGAAATCGTCAGCTTCCAGCAGCTTGTGCGCATGGTTCCGATTGCCGACTCCGTCGCCCGCTACGCGATCGATATCGTCCGCGCCACGCGAGCGACCGACCCGACGGCCAATGAAACGGTAAAGAAATATCTCAATTTCGGCGCCAGCGTTCGCGGAGCGCAGTTCCTGGTGCTTGCGGCGAAGGCCCGGGCGTTGATGAAGAGGCGCTATCACGTCACCACCGACGACATCGCCGCCTTGGCGCGCCCCGTGCTGCGGCACCGCGTTTTGCTGAATTTCCAGGCGGAATCGGACCGTTTGACGACGGACGACATCCTCAAAAAAGTGTTGGAGTCGGTTCCGGTTCCCAAGGCATAATCCCGAATGTCCCGATTTCTCGATCCCTCAGTCCTCGCCTCGATTTCCAGCCTGGATCTGGTGGCTCGAACTGTGGTCGACGGGTTCATTGCCGGCCTGCACCGCTCGCCCGATTTCGGCTTCTCCCAGGAATTCGCCGAGTACCGCATGTACACCCCCGGCGACGATTTGCGGCATGTCGACTGGAACGTATTCGCCCGCACGGAGCGCGCGTACTTGAAGCGCTACCGCGGCGAAACCAACACTCAGTTGACAATCATCTTCGACGCCGGCATCCGGAAAAATTTCGGCAAGCGCATCACCAAGTTCGACTATGCCCGCTTTCTCGCCGCGTCGCTCGCCCACCTGGCCAGCCAGCAGCGCGACGCCGTGGGCCTGATGCTCTTTGATTCGGGAGTGACGAACTACGTCCACCCCTCCAGCCGCCAGGGCCAGCTTCATCGGGTTCTGCACGCCATCGAGCATGCCCAGCCCCAAGGCAAAACCAACTTCGCCGCCGCGCTTGACCACGTCCAGGAATTCCTGAAACGCCGCGGACTCTTCGTCGTCATCTCCGACTTCTATCCGGACCCGGCGGAAACCATGAAGCGCATCGCTCCCCTCCGCGGGCAGGGAAGCGAAGTTGTGCTCTTTCACATCTGGGACCCCGCCGAGTATGCGCCAAAAATCAGCGGCCCTCTCGTCCTGATCGATATGGAGACCGGCGAGGAAATGGAAGTGAACGAGCATTCCTTCCAGCCGGACAAGCGCGACGCCCACCTGGAGAATCTTCGCCAGGAAGCGCAAAAATGGGGCATCGACTACCGCCTGGTCCTGACCGATAAACCGCTCGACGGCGCTCTGCGCGAGTATCTCGCCGTGCGGC
This sequence comes from uncultured Solibacteraceae bacterium, assembly GCA_964515165.1. Classification (GTDB taxonomy): domain Bacteria; phylum Acidobacteriota; class Terriglobia; order Bryobacterales; family Bryobacteraceae; genus JAPKYZ01. The sequence continues at coordinate 32,447 of CAZETQ010000047.1, forward strand.
AGGGGAGGATGTGATGGGTCTGTTCTCCCCCTGGTGGCTTTTGGGAATCGCCGCGTTGGGCCTGCCGGTGTGGCTGCATCTCCTGCAGCAGCACAAAATGGAAGTCCAGCGATTTCCTTCGCTGCAATTCTTCGAAAAGCGGCAGCAAAGCTCCGTCAAACATCGCCGCCTGAAGTACCGCATGCTCTTTGCCCTGCGAGCCCTTCTGCTCCTGCTGCTCGCTCTGCTCTTTGCCCAGCCGTTCATCCGGCGTGACATCGCCGGCCTGAACAGCTCCCGGCATGTCCTGCTCCTGGTCGATAACTCCTTCTCGATGCGCGCCGGCGGAGCTTTAGACCGCGCAAAAGAGGAAGCGCTCAAAGCTGTGGACTCGCTGAAATCCGGCGAGAGCGCCCAGGTGCTCTCGCTCGGCGCGGGCGTCAATCTCGTCACGCAGCCGACCACAGACAAAGCGGAGCTTCGCTCGGCCATTCAGTCCATCGCTCCGGGGGCCAGCCGCAGCGCCTTCGCTGAAATCGGCCGCACCGCGCGAACCATCGCCCAATCCGTCAAACTGCCGGTCGCCGTCCAGCTCTTCAGCGATCTGCAGAAGACGTCGATGCCTACCACCTTCAGCGAGCTCTCTCTGCCGGAGGGCACGACGCTTTCCATTCACAACGTCCAGGCCGGCAAGGTCCCGAATTTCGCCGTCGAAGCGGTCACCGCTCCCTCGATCGTCGCCGACCCCAAGAAAACGCGCATTCTCGCCACGATTTCGGGATTCGCCACACCGGCCGCAACACGAAACGTCACTCTCAGCGTCAATGGAAAGACGGTGCAATCGAAGAGCGTCAATCTTCCCGCTGCCGGACGGGCGACCGTCGAGTTCACTGGCTTCGATGCATCCTACGGATGGAATCGCGGCCAGGTTTCTATCGACGCGGCCGACTCGCTGCCCGGCGACGATGTGTTCCGGTTCGCCTCCGAGCGCGCCGACCCGCGGCCGGTTCTCTTTTTGCATGAGCCGGGCCGTACCCGCGGAGCCCTATATTTCCGGTCGGCGCTGGAATCGGCGGCGGAAAATCTTTTCACCATCGATGCCATGCCGGCCGGCCAGGCCGCCAACGTCTCACCCTTCAAGTACGCGTTCGTCGTCATCAGCGATGTCACCAATCTCGCGCCGGAACTGGTCGCGTCGCTCAAAAAGTACGTGACCGGCGGCGGGGGAGTCCTCGTCGCCCTCGGTGCCTCCGCCGGAACCCGGCCCGCGGAGCCTCTGACCGGCCGCAAGGTGCTGGAATCCCGTTACGCCGCCCGGGGCGCGGAACGGTTTTTCTCCCCCGCCGGACTGGATCTCACCCACCCGGCCGTTCGCCTGGCCAACCGTTGGGAGGGAGTCCGGTTCTTCCAGGTGATTCGCGTGGAACCGGGATCTGCCGCCGTCGTGGCCCGCATCAATGACAACACCCCCCTGCTGCTCGACGAGCGGCTTGGCGCCGGCCGCATTCTGACGTTCACCTCCTCGCTGGATAACGTCGCCAATGACTTTCCGCTCCACCCCAGCTTCCTGCCGTTTGTCGACCAGGTTTCGCGATACCTCGCGCAGGTGGAGAGCCGTCCCGCCACGCTCACCGTCGATTCGGCCATCGAGCTGCGGGCCGAAGGCGCAAAAGCCGCCAGCGCGGTCGAAGTCCTGGATCCCCAGGGCCGGCGAGCGCTCGATTTGAAAGCCGCCTCCACCGCGCTCAGCATTCGAGCGGATCAGGAAGGCTTCTACGAGGTCAACCGCCAGAACAATCGCAAGGAACTGGTCGCGGTAAATGCCGACCGCGCCGAATCCAATCTGGAACCGATGCCGAAAGAGAGCGTCGAAATCTGGGCCGCGACCGGAAGTTCCGGTACATCCGGAGTGGCCGAAGCTCAGAACGATCAGCGCAACGCCAGCCTCTGGTGGTACGTGTTGCTGTTGCTGTTGATTGCCCTGCTGGCGGAAGCGTTTGTGGCCAGCAAGTACATGGAACCGGAAACCGCGGGATGATGGGAAATATGCCATGAGACCGATTGACGAGCTCAAACGATATCTGGATGCGGTACGCCGCAGGCTGATCTTCTCCGATCTGTTGCGCGGCGCCGCGATGGCAGCCGTCGTGGCGTTGCTGACGACCGTAGTTCTGGTTTTCATTACGAACTACTACGCGTTCTCCGACACCAGCCTCACCTGGTCCCGGGCGATTCTCTTTCTCGTCGTCGCCTTCGCCGTGTCCTTCGGCATGATCGCTCCCGTGCTGGTCTTGAACAGCCGCCGGGCCGCGCGGCGCGCCGAAGCGGCCGTACCGGAATTCGAACAGCGCCTGGTCACGGTGGTCGAAGCGGAGCCTACTCCCTTCGTCAATCTTCTGGCGCGCGAGACGATGGACGTCGCCCGGGTGGCGGGTCCCAGCCGCGTTGTTTCGCGGGGCCGGTTGGCCGGCTTCGGCTCCACCGCCTTCGCGGCGGTGATTGTGCTCGCCTGGCTGATTCTCGCCGGTCCCGGCTATTTCGGCCACGGAGCTTCTTTGCTCTGGGCCGGCACTCCCAAGACTGGAGCCGCGCCTTTCTACGACATCCAGGTCAATCCGGGCGACAAGACCATCCGCCGCAAGTCCGATCTCGTCGTCAGCGTCCAGACCGTCGGATTTCAGGCCCCCGGCGCGAAATTGAAAGCCCAGTATCGCGGAACCACCAAGTGGGAAGAGGTCGCGATGCTCCCGTCCCAGAACGGCGGCTTCGAGTTTCTGATCGCCGGCGTTCCCGAGGAGTTCGACTACTACGTCGAAGCCGGCAACATCCGGTCCAAGCAGTTCAAGGTGTCGGTGCTGGATCTCCCCAACGTCAAACGCATCAAAGTCACCTACAACTATCCGAAGTGGACCGGCCAGCAGCCGCAGACCGAAGATCCGGGCGGCGACTTGCGCGCGGTCGAAGGAACGCAAGCGGAGCTGGTCATCGAAACGGACCGCCCTTTGAAGAATGGCACTCTCGCGCTCGACGATTCGAAAGAAGTCCCGATCGAATCCCAGGAAGGCAACATCGCCAAAGTGACGGTTCCGATCGCCAAGGACGGCTCCTACCATCTCCTGACGACGGAGCAGTCGCAGAAGGTTCGCATCACCGACGACTACTTCATCGAAGCGGTGAAAGAAACCGAACCCACCGTCCATCTCAACCGCCCCGGGCGCGATTTCAAAGCCAGTCCCATTGAAGAGGTCACTCTGGAGGCTCGCGCCGAGGACGACTTTGGCCTGCGGGCCCTGACGCTGCACTACTCCGTCAACGGCGCCGAAGAGAAAACTGTGCCTCTGGCAAAGGGCGGCAAGTCGGCCTCCGGCTCGAAATTGCTGGAGCTCGAGCAGTTCAAGCTCATTCCCGGCGATGTCGTCAGCGTCTATGCGACGGCCTCCGATGCCCGCTCCACCGCTCGCACCGATATCTACTTCATCGAAGCTCAGCCGTTTGAGCGGGAGTACTCCCAATCGCAATCCGGCGGCGGAGGAGGCGGTGGCGGCGGCGGAGAGGATCAGAACAAGATCGCCCAGCGCCAGAAAGAAATCATCGCCGCCACCTGGAATGAGATTCGCGATCGCAGCGGCGACAAGTCCAAGGCTCGCGAAGACGCGAAGTTTCTATCCGAAGTGCAGTCGAAGCTGCTGTCTCAATCGCAGACCCTCGCCAAGCGCATGAGGGCCCGCCAGCTTTCCGGAGCCAGCGAAGCCTTCGAAGCCTTCGCCAAGGACATGGAATCCGCGGCCAAAGCGATGAGTCCGGCCGTCGAGAACCTGACGAATCTGAAATGGAAAGAGGCGCTTCCGCACGAGCAGCAGGCGTTGCAGCATCTGCTCCGCGCCGAAGCCCGGTTCAAGGAAATCCAGGTAGCCTTCGGCCGCAATGCGGGCGGTGGCGGCGCCGGAGGTAGTGGCCGCGACCTGGAGTCGCTGTTCGAGCTGGAGCTCGACACCGAAAAGAATCAGTACGAAACCGGCCAGCAGAGCGCATCCGGCGGCCAGGACCGTCAGCGTGAAATCGATGAAGCGCTCCAGCGGCTCGAACAGTTGGCGCGCCGCCAGCAGGAGCTGGCGCAGCAGGCGGCCAATCGCCAGCAGACTCCGGAACAGCGATGGCAGCAGGAAATGCTGCGCCGCGAAGCCGAGCAGTTGCAGAAACAGATGGAGCAGATGGCCCGCAACGGCCAGATGAGCCAGCAAGGCCAACAGGGGCAACAAGGTCAGCAGGGCCAGCAAGGACAACAAGGCCAATCGGGCCAGCAGGGACAGTCCGGGCAGCAAGGTGGTCAACAAAGCGGGCAGCAAGGCGGCCAGATGTCGGCCACGCAGCAGCGGCTCAGCAGCATGGCCGGTTCCAGCGGCTCCGGGCAGCAGCGCAGCGATCCGCGAATGCAGCGGGCTCTGGAGCAGATGACTCGCGCCGCCGAAGATATGCGGCGGGCAAATCAGAGCGGCCAGCCCAATAACGCCGAAGCGCAGCGCGCGGCCGAGCGTCTGAACGAGGCTCGCAATCTGCTGGGCGGCATGCGCCGCGAAGATACTTCCTCCCAACTGAGTGCGCTCTCCCAGCGGGCCGATCAGCTCGCCCAGCAGCAGCGCGCCTTTGAAAACGAGCTGAAACAGCGGTTTGCCAACGGTCAGGGCCAGAACCCGCAGACCGGTCAGCCGATGGGGCTCAGCCGCGAACAGAACAATCGGCTGGCCGAAGAAAAAATGCGGATCATGAACGAGTATCAGAATCTCGAAAAGGATCTGCAGTCGGCCTCCCGCGGCATGGGCGGAACCCAGCGCTCTGCCTCCAACAAGCTGCGCCAGGCTCTCGGCGAGGCCCAGCAGGAGGAGCTCGGCCTGAAGATGAAGTTCATGTCCGAATGGCTCCGCCGCGGCCTGGGGGCATACGCCTGGAATCGCGAAGCTCCCGTCACCCGCGCTCTCGATAAGCTCAGCGAGCAGGTGAAGGACGCCGCCCAGGCGGGCGAAGGCGGCGGCCGCCAGTCGGCTCAGAACGGAAGCGACCGCGAACGCGCCCTCTCACAATTGGAACAGCTGCGCCAGCAGTTGGGCCGCCGGCCGGGCCAAGGCCAGCAGGGTCAACAAGGCGAACAGGGCCAAGG
>CAZETQ010000047.1:37680-38992 GCA_964515165.1 uncultured Solibacteraceae bacterium
CAGCAGGGACAGCAAGGTCAAGGTCAGGGTCAACAGGCTGGCGCGCAGCAAGGACAGCAGGGTCAGGGAGGCCAGCAGGGTCAGGGCCAGCAGGACGGACGAGGCGGCGGCATGGGAAACAGTCAGCGCGGCTACGAAGGCATGAACCGCGGCGACTGGCAGCCCAACCTCGGCGGCGCCCGTGCTCCGGAGCAGCAGTTCGGAGCCGCCACCGCCCACAGCTACTCGCAAGGCCTGCGCGATATGCGCCAGCTACGCCAGCAGCTGCCCGACGGAAGCGAAACCCGGGAAGAGGTGGACCGCATCATCAAGGAGATGCAGCAGCTCGATCCTTCCCGATTCGCCGGCAACCCGGCGCTGGTGGAAAAGATGCATCGCGAGATCCTTCCGATGATCGAGCAGCTGGAGCTCAAGCTCCGCCGCGAGCTGGATGACCAGGGAGGCGCAGCGCGTGCCGGCGCCTCCGACCGCATTCCCCCCGGCTACAGCACCGCGGTGGCGGAATACTTCCGGAAACTCGGCCGGGCCAAGCCGCAATAGCGCTCGCCCGGTCCCGGCGCGGGTCGAAGTGAAAGTTGCCGGACCGCCGTTGGCCCCGGCCCTACGACTCCACGCCCGCCAGGCTCGCGTGCCGGAACAGTAGACCTGAGGCAATAAACAACACCACCAAGACACCATGCCCGATGGCCATCCTCCGCGCCATGTCCGGCGGCGCGCCCGAAGGCAGCACCAGAGCAATCAGCGCAAGTACCGCGGCCATCGTGAACAACGTGCGAGCCAACCCTCGCGCCTTCAGCCGCGCCAGCCAGGCTCCGATGGCCCCCAGCGCGAGCACGCCGTAGTACACCAGATTCGCCGGATTTTCCGAGCCCGCGACATGGACCATGTTGGACCATCCCAAGGCGAACCCGGCCGCCAGCGCCACGCCCACGCCGGCCTTGTACGACCATGCGTCCATCTTCCTGGCGACCCCCACATACACCATCCCCGTTCCGAAGAACAGCAGATACACGAACACGAAAGCTCCCGGAGGCCAGTTCCATCCCTCCACCACTTGCGATGCCACCAGCGGCACCATCAACCCAGCCAGGGCTCCCAGCGCCACGCGCAGTACCGTCTTTCCCAGTTGCGGCATATGATTTGTGTTCTCCCTGACGATTTCTACCGACGTCTCGAAAAAGATCCACAGCGCCAGCCGGTGCAGTCCCCGCCTGGCGTCACTATGCTCCCGGCACAGGTCGTGAAATGTCTGCGCCATCCCCGCGCCGAACCGCTCCCGGAAGGGCCGCGGATACAGCCGCAGCAGCATCGC
>CAZETQ010000047.1:39092-45740 GCA_964515165.1 uncultured Solibacteraceae bacterium
GCCTCCACCTGTTTCATAATTCCGTACCCGTGCCGTTCGCCCGTAGAAAGCGCCAGCAGGATGTGCAGCACCGCGGGAGTTAGCGGAGGTTGCGCCGTGTTCTTTTTCACCACACCCCGATATTATATCCGTGACGGATATATGTCAAGCCCAACCGGCGCACTACACGGACAAGCCGTTAACTCACGTAGTGTTTTTTTTGGAGCTGAATGCTGTCGCGAGTCTGCTCTCGGGGATGACCGCCAGCGCGACTTTGTTAGGTGGTCGCTCTGGGCGGCCTCCGGAAGGGGTTGGTGGGTGATGCCGCCTATGCCGATCCAGTGGTCAAAAGCTTATCGGTAAATTCCGCGTTGCCGCATTTACGATTTGCGGCTTTTCGACCGTGAATCATTCGAGGCCACTTTCCTCTCCACGATGACAGGAAACTGCTGTGCAAGCCTTTTTTCGACAGACTCTCTTTTTGTCGCCGGCACGACTCTATGCCAAGCGGTTGTGCCGGTAACTGGATTGTACTCGGCCATGAAAAAGCCGTCCTGGTTCAACACGGCTACCGGGCTGTCTGGTTTGTCACGATGCAAGCGGTAGATGTCGTTATTTTCGTGCTGCATATTCGCCATTACTAATATGATGCGCTGCGCGCCTATCAAGTTGCTAGGTACGTGGTGGATCCTTTTATCCGGTACGCCGTTCCCGATCAGCGGATCGATCGGATCCTTTCACTCGCGAGAACCAAAAAGCCGCGAATTTCGTCTGAGCCTCGGCCCCCGCTCATCGAAGCCCTTGCCCTGCTAATATTTCCCCCACAATGTGGTTCGCAGACAAGGCGCCGGCCCTCGGCGATTTCGAACAGCTCGTGCTGCTGGGTATCTTACGTCTCGAACTTAACGACTCCGCGTACGGAGCCGCCATCCGGCAGGAAATTCACGCCCGCTCGGGGCGCGATGTGTCGATCAACGCCGTCTACACCACCCTCGATCGGCTCGAAACCAAGGGCTTTCTAAAATCCTGGGCCGGCGATCCCACCCCGCAGCGGGGCGGCCGCCGCCGGAAGTTCTATGCGCTGCGGCCCGCGGGTGTCGCGGCGCTACGCCAGGCGTACCGTGCCTTTACCGCAATGGCGGACGGCCTCCACAGCCGGCTGGAACTGAAGTGAAAAAGATGACCAATCCGCCTCGGCTCGCGATGTGGCTATTGACCAGGCGGTTGTCCGCCGGGTGGCGCGACTTCGTAGTCGGGGATCTCGAAGAAGAGTTTGCGGCGCGCAGCGCCGATTCCCCGGTAGCGGGCCGCGCCTGGTTCTGGTGGCAGACGATACGCTGCCTGGCCGCACCGCCACCCGTTCGCCCCAATCAGTCATTGCATCGAAGACGGTGCCTCGGCAAGTGGTTGGAATCGTGGGGGACGTCAAGCAACGGAATCTGGTGGAAGGTTCCACCCCCACCGTTTACTTCTATACGCGGGAGCCGTACGGCCGGGCGGCGTTCGCCATACCGACGTCGTTGCCACCCGCGACGCTCGCACGGCCTGCCGTAGCTGCGATACGCGCGATCGATCCGGAGCAGCCGGTCGAAGACATGCGGACGATGGTGCAGGTGCTTGATGGGAAACTGACGTCGCAGCGCTTCAGTGCGCTACTACTCGGAGTCTTCGCCGGAATCGCACTGCTGCTCGCATCCGTCGGAATTTACAGCGTGCTCTCGTATATCGTGCGCGGCCGCCGCCGCGAGATTGGAATTAGAACGGCGCTTGGCGCGCAAAAAGCCGATGTGCTTCGTCTGGTGTCGAGCGTATGTCGCCCGTGCTGGTAGGCATCGCAGCCGGAACCATCGCGCTCCCGTCGGCGGCGGTCATGAAAACGCTGGTCTTCGGCGTGAGTGCATCAGACCCGCTGACACTTGCTGCCGTCGCGGCCACGCTTGCCCTTGTTTGCCTTGATCGCCAGCCTGGTGCCCGCGTACCGCGCCTTACGGCTCGACCCTGTGAAAGTCTTGCGCGCGGAATAGGCATTGAGCATCTCCCGGGGGCGAGAGCATCCGCGTCCAGAAACGGCCGTTTCTCGTCAAAGTCACTGCGATGGCGTTATGCAAGCCAGTATGAGGAACGATTTCGATCCTCATTGAGCGCAACAGGAATTGAATCAGCCACCGGGAATCGGGGGTACCGCTCCGGCATCTCTTCTGCTTCTCGAATCCTTACCCCTAGCTCGCCTTCTTGATCGGCGGGGGATTCCACGTCCCATTGAGAGCAGTCTCCTTGGGCCAGTACATCCTCATCGCCACGTTGAAGGACCCACTATCCGCGGGGAGCCAGTTCGACTCCATGTCTTTCCCTGGCGAGTCGTGCTGAACATAGATATCCAGCGAACCGTCGGGGTTGAATTTCAGCTTGTCCCTGTCCCCAATCGCGTAGCGGTTGATCGGATTCGCCACAAAGGCCTGCTTGGCGTTGTACATCGTTAGCGACCAGAATGCATTCACGGGCGGGGTCTGCCCCTTTTCGAAGTGCAGAACATACTTGTTCACTCCATTGAGGGGCTGGCCATCTCCATCGACGCGAGCTACCGGATAGAACGCATCTGCTACCAGATTGCCACCCAGTCCGAAGACAGCCACTCCCGCGCGTGCGTCGTAGTTTGTTCCAAACTCGCCCACGACGGAAGTCAGCAGCATCCATCCGTTCTCGGTTCTCCCAATTCCAGGATTTGCACCAAGCTCCACCACCCTCTTCTTAGCGTCGTCCACACCGTCGGAGATCGCCTTCGCTGTATCGCTCCCATTCTTGGTCGGATCAAACGGCTGCGCTGGCACGATACCAATGCCCGCCATCTTGGCAACCATGGGGCCATCCGCCGGCGCTGGAGGATTGTCCTTCATCAGCATCGCCAGCTTGTTGAAGAATGCTGCAGCATCCATCGCCGCCACTGTCTCCACTGGCGCGGTCTTCATGTCGATCTTTGGATCGGTTGGGACATCCTTCGGCGGAAGGTATGGCTTTCCCCACGCACTCAGCGGAGTCAGCCTGTACCCAGCCTGAATCGCATGCACGGCAGCATAGTCGGCCTTGCCGTTCGTCTGCGTCCGCCCAATCACCCAGACCAGTGCAGTAGGAGACTTGAGCTCCTTCATTCCGGCCGGCAGGGTGCCTGACCAGCCCGGGCCGGTGACGGCAAAATTTGTCTTGGCCGTTCCAGTCGTCCGCTTTCCGGGCGAGGCGAACACATTCGTCCACCCATCCAGCATTTCCACCATGTAGTAGCGCCCACGCGTGTCCGGAACACTCAGAATGATCGGCTCCTTCGTCAGATCCAGCCAACCCGTCGAATACAAAGTATCCGCGTTAGGGCTGACAACGTCGGTAAACGTGGCGTCCGGAAACGCCGGTATACTCGCGAGCTGACCCATCGGCGCATTTTTCCAGACGCTAACGCCACGTTTGTCATCTTGGCGCGGGTCACATCCATCAACACCAGCGGGTATCCGTACATGTAGGCGTCCTTCGCCGCTGTTCGCGCTGTGTTCGTAGCCTCGGGGGTACCGGTCGTTGGCTCCTGTTTACACCCGGTGAGCGATATGCACATCACCATAAACACCACTACCCATGCATTGCTGAAATGAGCGCTCAATTCTACCTTCCGCTAATTTCAAATGAGAGGCCTAATAGGCATCTCAGAAACTGTTCGACTAATTCTATACTCTTTCCGGAAAAAGCCTCTGTAAGGCAGCTGGTATTGGCGTGTGCGTCGAACCTTGTCCATTGCAAACTTGGCCCGCGGAAACTTACCCGCTATGGAATTTACCGTGTTGGCGCGACAATTCACATTGACGGTTATTCGGGTATGCGTTTATTGATTCGTCGCCCGATCGCTCCTGGATGACTGGCTATGCCTGGGAAGTCTCGTTACCGGAAACTGACGCAGCGCTTGTCCGTTCTGACGCCCCCAACCGCGGAAGTTGTGGCCCCAATTTCTTCCGCTTGGTGGCGCATCCGGAAGCCGTTATCGTCGAAGTGCCGATCGTGACAAAAGCAGAGCCCGTCTTCAGCACCCGGTGTTCTGTCGCCGCCGCTGCTCGCTTGCCTTGATGGCTTCGCTCATATCCCCGGCTGGCCGAATCTCGAAAATGTTGCCATATGTCAGCGCCGGATGCTGCGCCATGAGCTGTACCGCATGATTCATGTCCCGCGCTTCAAGGGCGAGAATGCCGCCGGGTTGTTCCTTGGTTTCCGTATAGGGACCGTCGGTAGTTGCGACTTTGCCGTTCTTCCAATACAGCGTCAAAGCGGTTTCCGCAGGCTGGATGGCTTCTCCGCCAGCCCAGTGCCCGTTGGCGCGAAGATGGTCGTCATCTGCAAAGCATGCATCGAACATGGCGTTTCGCTCGTTCTCCGTCATGCCATCGAATTTGCTTTTGTCGTAGTAGCCAAAACAGAGGTATTTCACTGTTCTTCTCCTCTTCCTTCATCATGGGAGGGGGCCAGCGGCAGAGCCTTGCGCTGGCACGCTGATCTCGTCGCTACGGCGCGTCTTCCCAAGGCCGCGGCGGCGATGTTGTTTACTTGCTTTCGCCGGGTTCTTGTTCCGGAGCCGGGAAGAAAAGAAGCTCGCGCACCTCGCCGGGCACATCGCAGGAGATGGCGCCCTTCTTCGCCCATGCAAGCGCCTCGTCCAGGTCCGCGCATTCCAGGATCCAAAATCCGCCCATGTGCTCCTTGGTCTCGGTGTACGGTCCGTCGGTGACGAGCACAGTGCGATCAGGCTGCGCTCGCAGCGTCTTCGCACTGCCGGCCGGGGAAATGCCGCAGGCGAACTTCCTCACGCCGGCCGCAATCATTTCGCGGTTGAGCGCGTGGATCTCTTCGATCATCGCTTCGGTTACCGTGGACGGGTCGAAGTCGTCGGGGACGTAGTTACAAACCAGATACTGTGGCATGAGTTCTCCTTTTTGTTTCCGATGGCTCGTTTCCTGTTGACTCGGGAGCCGTAGCGCATCGTTCTTTTGTCTTATAGTCGTTGGGAATACGGAAAATCGACAGCTATTCAAATTTTTATTTCAGCTGCCGAATCCGCTCTTGCAGGAATTGCCGCTCTGGTTCCTGCTGCGTCAGCGCCAGGGCTTTCTCATACGAGGACCGGGCCTCGGCCGTCCTGCCGAGGCGGCGGCACAGATCCGCTCGGGCTGAATGCGCCAGGTAGTAATTTGCCAATTCGCCTTGCTCCAACAGCGCGTCGATGTGCACGAGGCCGGCCTCTGGGCCATCGCGCATGGCAATGGCCACGGCGCGGTTGAGATGGACTACCGGCGAAGGCTGAATGCGTACCAATTGGTTGTAAAGCGCAACAAGCTGCCGCCAGTCGGTCGTAGCGGTTGATTCCGCTTCTGCATGAACGGCCGCAATCGCAGCCTGCAGTGTGTATGGGCCGAAGCGGCGGGAGTTCAGCGCTTTTTCCACCAATGCGGCTCCCTCCGCGATCTGCTCGCGGTTCCAGAGTGCGCGGTCCTGATTCTTCAGCAAAATCAGCTCACCGGTTGCTGCGGTTCTGGCGGCGCGACGGGATTCCTGCAGCAACATCAGAGAAAGCAGGCCGATGACTTCCGGCTCCGGCTGTAGTTCGGCGAGCAGGCGGCCCAATCGAATCGCCTCGCCGGTTAGCTCGGCTCGCGTTACTTCAGTTCCCGCCGCAGCCGAGTAACCCTCGTTGAAGACGAGATAGATGACGTGAAGCACCGCGTTCAGCCGCTCTGGCAATTCCTGTGGCGCCGGCACCTCGTATGGAATCGGTGTCTCTCGAATCCTTGCCTTCGCGCGCACGATGCGTTGCGCGAGCGTTGCCGGTGTCACCAGAAATGCCCGGGCAATCTCCTCCGTTGTCAGGCCGCAGACTTCGCGGAGAGTGAGAGCGATCTGTGCTTCCGGAGGCAGAGCGGGATGGCAGCAGGTGAAGATCAGACGGAGGCGATCGTCCTCGATCTCTTCATCATCGGCCTCTTCGTTTCCGCTGGGAGCGTCGTTGCCGCGCGATTCCATGTGCGCGATGAGATCTCTCTGCGCTCCGTTGAAACGAGCGCGCCGGCGCATGGCGTCGATGGCCTTGAAGCGGGCCGTGGAGATGAGCCACGGACGGGGATTGTCCGGGATCCCGATCTGCGGCCAGGACTCCAGCGCGGCGGCGAATGCCTCATGCATCGTCTCCTCGGCAAGATCGAGATCGCCGAGGAGACGCACGAGCGTAGCCAGAACCCGGCCCGATTCCGACCGGTAAAGGGTCTCCATGGCCTGGCTGAGTTGTTCGGGCACAGGCGGCGGCATCTAAGCCAAGCTAGCAAACGCTTCTGAACATTTGCACATCTGACTTCTCTATCCGGGCCTTGCCGCGCCGGACACGCCAAATTCCTCCAGTAACGCCCTTCGGAAATTTTCTTCTCAAGGAAAACAAACCACTTCTTTCCCCAGCACCTGCAAACGGCCTTGCCCGGTATGTACCGTGAAGCCGGGAATAACCAATGACAGCTCCACAACTGGCAGCCAACCAGGCCAATGCTCAGCTCTCCACCGGACCGGCCACCGCCGAAGGAAAAGCCCGTTCCGCCCGCAATGCCCTCCGCCACGGGCTCACGGCAAAGAATCCCCTTCTCCCCGAAGAGGATCGCG
>CAZETQ010000048.1:0-32110 GCA_964515165.1 uncultured Solibacteraceae bacterium
TACGGCATTTCGCCTACCACAGCCTGCTTGATTTCGAAACAGTCGCGTCGAAGCGGCAGCGAGACCCTCCACGTCAGCATGAAGCGGCCCTCGTCAGGCTCGATCAGCAAAGTGTCGCAGACTGCGTCAGCAACTCGATCTGCGCCGCGATATGGAATGAAAGTGACTGGCATTCTTCGATCAGGAATGCGAAATTGAGTCAGCCCGTCCGGAGTCAGATTTTCCAGCGTTACATCTTCACCGCCAACTAAGTAAGGCAGCTGCTGATCTTCGGGAGCGGCTTGGAAGTAGCGATAACTAAAGTCATCCGGCCAGAACGGAGCCCGCCGATCCAGCCATTCCTGATCGTAAGTGCCTGCAAAGCGAAAACGGGGGAAAAAATTGCGGCCCACCGGTCCGAAAGCCATTGGTTTGTACTTGCCGTTCGTATCGACGATCGGCTGGCTCGTTTCTGCGGTTGTTGGCAGCGGCTTTCCCGCAAGCTGTGCAGCCGAGCGAATCGGATAAAAGCCAACACCGATCGGGTTCGGTGTGTAAGTGTCCCGCTTATCCGGATCCTCCTCGTCGAAATCGCTGCCGCCATAGGCGAGATCGTAGGAAATCGGCTGCTTCACAAACGGCTCCGGATCGGAAGGAAAAACCGTCACCAGCCCCTCCCATTTGCGATCTCCGAACACCCAGAAGCTTTTTCGCACCGATCCTACATGCATCGATACGGGGACGTTATCTGCGAGACGTCCATCCGGGGCGTAGGCGCTTCCGTTCAGCAGCACGTCGCAAAATGGCTTCCGGTGCGCGTAGTCTGTTTCGTGCAGCGGGGCAGAAAAGCCGGGCTCTCCGGTAAATTCATCGGCTTCTGTCAGAGGCACCTGCTCCGCCGCTAGCGCCGCGGCTTCCGCGGGGCGGGGAATCGCATATGTCGCTTTTACCGCAACGATCAACAGCTCGCGGCCGTCCGGCTCAAACCCGACTGTCCAGCCCGCCGGCAATCCGGATTCATTCACGAAATCCATCGTGCGATCCTTTGCAATTGCCGGTTGCCGCGTTCACGGACTTCAAACAGCGGTTGTGACGGATATCGCAACGCGAGTTCGAGTGCGGCGGCGGCACGTTGGCGCTGCGTTCCATCGACCAGTGTCTTCCTTAGGATTTCGAGTTGGAGCGGCCGTCCCGCCAGGTAACGGACTCCGGGCTGAAAGTCATTTTTTTTGCCCGTCCACCACTGTTGAATCCTGTCGCTGGAGGGCCACTGCAGGTCTTCGTCCGGATCTTCCCGGACAATCTCCTCGCCGGTGTCATCGTTGGGGACGGACGAAAAGTCATCGGGCGCGTCGGCGTCCAGGTCTGCATAGCCAAGATCGACGCCCGTAATCATCGAGAAGGATTCGGCGGCGGCACGGGCCAGAGCGGGATCCTGCAGATCAGCCAACAGTCGATCGACGAATGCGGGATCGCCCAGGATGCCGATGCCGATGGCCGCCAGCCGGGCGGTGGCCGGGTTTGCCGCCAGAGTCCCGAGCCATGTGTGGGCGTCTGACGGTTTCATGCAGCGCAATGCCATGTCTAAGGCGGGGCGAGCGTGTGGAGAATCGCTCTGCTCTGCAAACGCCTGGAGAATCGAGATCACATTCCGGTCTGCCGCTCCCAGGCGAGCGGCGCACCAGGCCGCCGTGAAACGGCAGTCGTCGTCAGAGTCACCCAGTTGCAGGACGACGGCTCCGAGCAGGTCGGTGCGGCCAATTTCCGCGAGAGCTTTGAGCGCTCGAGCTCGAAGACGGGAATCCGGAGAGGAAATCGACGCGATGAGATGGGAGCCGGGGTCCAGCCTATGGATTGCCAGCCCGGCAATGCCCACTCGTCGAACTTCGGGGTTTACCGACTCGACGAGCACGCCCGCCACTCGCGAAGCAGCCTCCGCGCTCATCCATCCGATTGCGGAAATCAATCCACGCGCGAATTCAGGCGCCGAACACGCCGCTTCCAGCACTTGCGTTTGCCGTTCCTCAACCGAGCCTTCGAATGCGAGCAAGCCCGCGGCGAAGACTTCGCCGGGGCCCATATCGATTGCCTGGACCGCGGTTTCCCAACCGGTATTTCCCGCCACGCGCAGGCCGTCGATATGAGCCTCCACCCGCTCATCGAGATCAGCCAGATCCTTCAATGAGTATTGAGGCGCTCCTGCGGCGTGGTCGCGCTGGGTCCAGAGAAACGCCGCGTCTTCGGCATGTTGATCGACGACCGTCTGGTTGATCAGCGCGGAGATTTCCGCGGGCTTGAAACCGATCGGTCGAATTATCTGGGAGTCGCGCCGCATATGCAAGTGGGGAGTCAATTGAGCTGAACCGATCCGCCTTGCACCCGATTTACCCCTTTCGACCGGCTCAAAAGATATGCGCCGCGAATCAGGACCTTTCCGGCCCGGGTGAGTGTAATGCTCGCTTCACCGCAGCGGAGAACGATCTCTTTTTCGGCCGACAAAATCAGTTGACGGCCGTCCACGCGCACGTCGATAGATTCGCCACGGTCTGCCATCTCTCGCGGGCTTGCAGCTTTTACGCAGCCGACGACAATCGGGCGGGAGGCATCGCTGTCTTCGAAAAGCAAAGCCACCTCCTTGCCGATGTCGCCTGCGGTCAATTCGACGAGCGCCATTGCCGGCGCCGGCGGTCCGGGATTGGAGTGAAAGTCCACCAGCGGCAGGCCCGCCTCCGAGAATCCGACGAGGAGCCCCCGCATTGCACCCGGCAGCGGCTGTGGCAGCTTCCGCCGCAGGGAAGCGCGAATCGATTTTTGCTCAGTTTTGGCCAATCTTCTTTCCCTTCACCGTGACTTCGCCGGTAGCTTTCACGTTTACCTTTCCGGAAGCCTTGATTGTGATGTCTTTGCCTTGGATGGCGATGGTGCCGTCCTTCTTCATGACGATGCTGGCGCTGCCGGTCTTGAAAGCAATCTGGTCGCCGGCTTCCACCGCCCAGGTCTTGCCAACATTTGCCTTGTCATCCTGGCCAACCTTGGTGGTGCGGCCTTTGCCAATCGTCAGACTCTTATCGCCGGTAACGCCGATCGTTTGATTGGACCCCACGTTGAGCTTCTGAGCGCCTCGAATGCTGATGTTCTGCAGGGGTCCGATGTTGACGGTTTCCGCACCCACGACCGTCTTGGCGCGAGCAGCGCCGACGGTGATCGCCTGCAGACCGCCGACGTTCACTTCCTGGGCCGCCCCGACGTTCAGCATGTCGTTCACGCCGACATTGTGAGTCCTGGTTAGCGTGACGGTCACCATCTCGTTGGATCCGACAGACTCGGTGCGATTGCTTCCGATATCGATCTTTTCGTTCGCTCCCACATTTTCCGTTCGATTGCTGCCGATCGTGATGGTCTCGTTGCTGCCAACCTTTTCCGTACGGTTCTTGCCGATGGTGATCGATTCGTTGCTGCCGACATTTTCTGTGCGATCGACGCCGATGGTGATGTTTTCGTTGTTCCCTACTTTCTCGGTCCGGTCGTTTTTCACCTGGACACGCTCATCGTGTTCGACGACTTTGTCTTTGTCGAATTGGGCGTGAATTCGCATCAATTCGGCGCCTTTGGTATCGTCGAAAGCCATCTCGTTGTATCCGCCGCCGCCTTTGGTGCTGTCGGACTTGATTCCGCTGACCACAGCGCCGCCAGGCAGGCCATAGGGCGGCATGAGTTCCGCATTATAAACGCGGCCTACGATGAGCGGCTGATCGGGATCGCCTTCCAGAAAGTCAACCACAACCTCCTGGCCGATTCGGGGTATGGAGATCGCGCCCCAGCCCCTTCCGGCCCAGGGATGGGAAACACGGATCCAGCATGACGAGTTCTCATTCCGCTTGCCTTCGCGGTCCCAATGGAACTGGACCTTCACGCGGCCGTAGCGATCCGTATAGATCTCTTCGCCGGAAGGGCCAACCACGACCGCGGTCTGACAGCCTTGCACCTTCGGTCTGGGCGTGACGCGGTGGGGACGGAACGGGACGGAAGCCGGAATACAAGTGAATGTGTTGGCGTAGCTCGGCTCAGACTGTCCGTTTCGGGCCGCCGCCTCAAAGTCGGCGCCTTGGGTGGCTCGATGCTGGACGGACGTGAGGAGATATCGCTGGTTCAAGTCGGACCGGTAATGGTCGTCGAGATCGAAGAGAAAGCCGGATCGAAAGGCCCGGCAGTTGCCTCCTCCGTAGACGATCTGGCCGGCGGCGGCCTCTTCCTGAAGGCGAATTTTCACCAAGGCGTCGCCATCGGCGCGCTTTGCATACTCGCCAGGGTAGTCGTAAATTTCATAGGGATTGGATCCGCCGACGTTGACCATCAGGTCTGTGCTGGGAGTTTCGAAGTTGTAGTCGGTCTGGGCCCACTTGCCCGGTTGGAGCGCATGTTCCATGCGCCAGTCATTCACCAGATCCTCTTCCTGCCATCCTCCTTCGGACCACCGGTAGTGGGCCGTCGATTGATCCGGACAAAGTTTGTGGGCCGAACAGTCGTCGGCAATGATCATTTTGTGCGCGGACTGGTCGTGTTCGAAGAAATAGAAGATTCCTTCCTCTTCCATCAGGCGCGAAACAAAGTTGAAATCCGTTTCGCGATACTGCACACAGTACTCCCTGGGAGAATACGAGCGAACCAGCCGGAGCTCGAATTGAGTGAAGTTCAAGTCGGCGAAGATTTGCTTGACAATGTCCGGTACCGTTTTCTGCTGAAAAATCCGGCAGTCGGCGGTTCTGGAGCAGAACCAGAGCCAGGGAACCATCTGCGCGTGATACGACACGATCGCACCATCCCAGGAACCCTGCGAGAACCGGCTGATAAAGCCGTTCCAGTGCCGCTCCGTTCCATCGGCGAGCGTAACGCTGGCACAGACCTGCTTGCCGACGATGGTTTGGAAGTCGATGGCGTCGTTTTCGGAGAGCAGCTCGAGATGATAGTCGAAGAGACGGGAAACCGATTCGGTTCCGCTGATCGAAAGAAGGAGCAGAACATTTTCACCGAGTGGAGTGGTGATCGCGAGGCTGCGATTCGTTTGCGTGAAATTGTACTTAGGCATACGTTTCCTAGGCGGCTCCTGCAAAAACGGCATCGTCAGCGTCGCCGGACAACCCTCCTTCGCCAAGCCACAAATCCCAACCGAGGCGGGGACTGGCGCGATCCGCGCCCACGCGCGCCGCCGGCACTTCCTCGCCTTGCAGGATCAGTCTGATGTCGAATGCGGCGGTTGTTCCGGCGAAGATACGCACCAGATCCGTCAATTCACCGGCTGCCGTGCCGTCCGGTAAGAAAGATTTGTACTGCGGGTAAGTAAGTGGTCCAACGGAAACTTCAAACTTACTCTGCGGATCCCAGACCGCATCTCCCAGGACGGCTCCGACACCGAGTTGATTGGAGATGCCCGGCGGGTGGAGATAGCAGCGGTCCTGATCTGCCAGTTCATACCAAACGCCGATGAACTGATGAACTTCCAGCGGCACTCCGAAATAGTCCCGGAGAAGTCCACGCAGCGCGGGCGCCGATCTTGCCCGCTGGGCGATCAACCCGGCGTAATAGACGAGTGTGGAATCACTCACGCGAAGACGCTTACGCAGTCCCGGCGTACCAAGACCGACCAAGTCGAAGACGTACTCGTTGAGCCGGCCCGGCGTCTTATGTCCCAACGCGACCCGCTCAAAGGCGATGGGAAGACGATGCTTCTCCCAGGCCTTATAGAAAAGGGAGATCCACCGGTGATTGAACAAGTCGAAGAACGCGGCCATCGCCGAGTCCTTGTGCGATTCCCGCAGGAGCATCCATTCCGTGTAGAAGAGCGGGAGAACTCCCTGGGTACCGGTGAGACCCATGAAGGCAACGGTCATATCCGGTGGATGGCCGTTGTTGCCTTGGTGGTGAATTTCGTGCACCGCGCTGGCCGGGAACTGGAGCGTCAGCCGGCTGTGAAAACGCGCTACTTCGTTCTCCGGCCGTTCCGCTCCCCCGAGGGTGGCACGGTCCGGTTGCATTCGAAACAGCAGCCGCACCGCCTGAAAGAAATCGAAGTTATGAGCCTCGTCGCGGAGTGTCTTAGCTAGAGGATTCTTTGTTCGCCCGCCAGGGCCGGCCATTGTTTCAGAACCCCCTTTCTCTGGATGGTTCGCGCAGTGAGACGGCTGAATGAATTCATTGCGCTATAGAGTCCGAAGAACCGCTCGAGGACGGAAGCGAACAGAAAAACTCCCGATCCGGCGTACTGCTCTTCGTCGAATTCGATTTCGACGTCGATCCCGCGGCAGAAGGCGATGCCGGATTCCGACAGGACGCGGCTGACGGCCGGCTTACTGTTGAGAGAGACGATGCCGCCGACTTGCTTGCGAAAGCTCCAGTGATCGTCACGGTTGGCGAAGTCGTAAAGGCGAAGGATTTCCTGCAGCGCGGTTTTGCCGCCGCTGACGATGGAAAGATGATTGAGGCCGAGATGGGAGATGAGCCGCCAGAGGAGTCCGTTTGTGAACGGAGGGCGAACGGTTTTTGTGGGCTTTCGGACAAAGCGTGCGCGGGCGAGTACCTGACCTTCGCCGGAAAGTTCCCCCCAATTTGCCGACCACTGCAGATTTCCAGGTAAGTCCCGATTCGTGCAGGTGGCACGCACGGTGAGCATTTCCACCGGTGGAAGAGCCGGATTCAAGTCCAGATCCACCAGCGTCAGAAAGACGTCGGTGCCGGAATCGTCTTTTCGCGTAGAACGCCGGCGGCGGGAAAACCAAAATCGATTGTTCGAGCCGGCCGAACGTCCATTCGCACGGTAGAGGGGTTGATAGAGCTCCGGCTTCTCGCCGTAGGCCGCGGTCGAGGTGACTTGATTGACGGTGTGAACTTCGGTTGTGAGCTGGCGATGCTGATCCGGAACGATGCGGTATTCAAAGCGAGTGTGCGAGAGGCGGATAGGCTCGGCAACCTGCTCGAACAGGTTTACGACCGGCGTGCAGGCCAATTGAAACGCATCCGGTCCCAGGGTTTGTTCGACGCGCGCGAGACGTTCGGGCCGCTCGATGGCTTCCAGGCAAAAGAGCACTTCGAAGGATGTAGCGCGACCGAATGTCGAGAGGTCCTCCAGGCCGGTGAGCTCGACAAAGAGAAACTTTTCCGGAAAGGTTACATACTCCTGCAGGAGGCGATAACCGCTGAAGCTGCGATCGGAGTAGGGAAGCACGGCTTCGGCGATGGACAATCCCGCCGGTTTCAGGCAAGAGGCCGGCAGGACGATCGGCTTTGCCTGCGAATCGCCGGTGCGAATCACAATCTGGGCGAGATTGGCGAGCAGGAGCTCATAAAGCAGGCCGGTCGCCGACCCGGAACTCCCGAGATAGAACATCAGCCTGGAGAGGTTCAGCTGGTCGAGCGGGATTTGGGGAGAGGTTTCGAGCGCTACCCGGATGACGCGGGCGATCCCGGATGCCGAATAGGGTGCGGCGGCGCTGGCGGAAGTAATGGATACGTGAGCGGTTTTGAGCGGCACCATCTCTACGGGATAACAAGTGCGAAACGTGCAGACGGTGCCTTCCACAGGGCGGCTGTGCAGGATTGTGCCCGCGGGAACAGGGGCCCGCTGCGGTTTGCTTTGTCCTTCCTGTGGGGCAAATTGGACGATTCCCATCGAAGGAATCGGGCAAAGGAAGTGGGGGTAAAGCAGATCGAGAAGCGATTCCGTTACCTCCGGAAACTCGTCATCGATTTTGTGTTGAATGCGTCCGGCAAGAAGCGCGAAACCTTCGAGCAAACGCTCCACGTGCGGATCGCCGCTATGGCCCTTCTCCAACTGCAGGCGGCCGGCGATTTTCGGATATCGCGATGCAAACTCATCCGCCATTTGGCGAATGAACTCCAACTCCTGCTCGTAATAGGGAAGGAGCTCTTCCATCAGCGCCTTCCCTCGGTGACGTCGAACCGGCCGCTGTCTTTGGCCAGCATTGCCGCAAAGACAACCGGCCCGATGACCGACTGGGTCCGGAGAGTGGCCTCAATTCGAAACCGAAGGCCGGGATCGGTGGATTCCCATTCCTCCAGGACGACCTGGACTCGTGCGAGGCGAGGCTCAAACAGGCGAATCGCGCGGTCGATCGAGCGGCGGAGCTTTTCACGGTCCGCGGGATTCATGAGGCTCATGGAGCTGAAATCCAGGATTCCGTAGGCGGCTACGGAAGAAGCCGTTTCGGGAAAATCGCCGTCCTGGGGGTGGTCGGAACGGCGAACGTTCAACAGAGCGATCAAGTGCTGGATCACGGAAGCCTCCACCTCACCGGCGCTTGCCCAGGGGCCGCGGGAGTCACCGTGGAGTGTGGAAGGAGATCGATCGGTGAGCCGTTCGAAGATCGAAAGAGTTGCGCTATTGGACTCGCTTTTCGCCACCTATTCCTCTGCACACGAAAGGGCCTGCCACGGATCGAGGCGGCATAGGCGTTGATAGAGCTGTTGAGCGCGATCGGAGTTTCCCCCGCGCTTATGCAGCTCGTAGAGGTTTCTCCACACCGAACCGACGATATCGGTGGTTTCCCATTCTACGAGCTTGAAACTTTCGATTTGTTCGGCGAGTTCTTCCAGAATGCTTTGCGCCAGGCGATCCCGGGAGATTTGCATTGCGATCTGGGCCAGCAGGAGTTTTCGCTGAAAGCGGGTCCTTCCGCTGGTCTCGCGCTGGGCAAGGACGGTCATCTCCGCAAGACCGCTCTCCACCTGTCCGGAGCGAATCATGTTTTCCGCCTTTTCCCAATCGCCAGCGTTGGCCGATTGGGAAAATCCAAACGCCGGGAAACCACGGCCCAAAACGCCTCCGCCGGGCTTTTGCGAGCCCGCGATGAGGATGTTGGTTGGCTCTTCGCGCCGCTTGTCTTCGAGAATCGAGTCGAGGTGAACCGAGATGTCTTCCAACGCTTTTCGAGCATTGGTGAAGCCTGGCGCCGCCTCCGCGGATCCAAAGAGCCCATGAAGGGTTTGATGCAGGGACTTCAGCGCGCTCAAGCTTGCGTCTAAGTATTGAGCTAACTTCTCGTACTCATCCCGTTTTGTGGCGGAGACCGCCGCGTAATAGAAATCGAGGACGCGGCCTTCCTGCTTTGCCTTGAGAAACCGTTCGCGTTTCTCTTCCGAAACTTTTCCCTCTTCGTAGTCCTTCTCCCGGCCGACGGAGCGCGCATCGACATACTCCGAATAGGTGAAATTCCGCCCGGAGTTGGCGTAGGTCAGATCCCGGGCTGCCAGCAGATCGGGGAGTTTCTCGTTGATCCAATCGAAGGCCGCCGCCCGATCGTCGAGACTTCCGCCATCGGGTTCCGGATACAGGCCGAGATTCCAGAACTTGGTGACGAAATCCTGCAGAAATCGCAGGCTCTCGGGAACCGCGGCAAAGCCATCTTCGCGAATCGCGGCCTCCACCAAAAACATCGCAAGGCGAATGTCTTTGCTTTGCCGGGTCAGCAACTGGCGCGCTTGGCCGCCAACGGAACTCCAATTGGCAGACTTCTGGTCCTTGGTCGCCCAAGCGCCTTTGTCCAGACCGTCGTCTTCGCGCTTCGATTCCTCGATGGCTTTCCATTCCGGCGAAAACCGGAGGTCCACACCGGAAGGAGAGTCTCCGGGAAGCGGTTCAAGAATCTCGGCGGGGAAAAGCGTTGCTGCACGCATAAGTTTCCTCGCTGGGCCTGCGCCAGGCAAGCCCTGCAATGTTGAGAGCTTTGAGTTTAGGCAGCCGTTTTATTCGCTGTGAGATCCCAGCCTCCGGTGACGTTTCCGCCGCCAGAGCCGTCCCCGCGCTTCTGTTGGGTATAGGTCCACTTGATCTTCCCGTAATCGAAGCGCAGTTCTTCCGACGGAATTTCGTCGGAGCCCTTGGCCGATCCACCCGGCGAAACGGAGGAGATGATGACCTCTTCCATTTTGACTTCCATGTATTTCAACTTGTCGCCGCCGGCACGGCAGAATTCAATCAGTACTTCCTTGATGTGCTTGCCGCTGCTGCAGTACTCGTAAAGCTTGGGCGAAGCCTTATCGAGCTGTTTGACGACCACGAATTCCCCATGCTCGCATCGGCCGGACCCGGCACCGCCTGCCGAGCTCTTGGTGACGGACTTGGGTTGAGTGATGTTGTGGCTGTAGGAAAGGATCTCAATCCAATCCTTGTGCTTGTCGTCAGTAGATTCTCCGGGAATTCCTTCGATCTTGCAAAACGCGTCGAACATGGCTACCTCCTAGGACTGTAGACCTGCGCGGTGGACAATTGTCACTGGCCAGGCAAACCTCAGCCAGAACTTACCGCCGGCGATTGACCCACCGCACTGCCTTTCGCCGGCCGGAACTTCTTTCGGGTTTGAAACTAACCCTTGGGCTGTGGCAGCCGGGCCACCAGCCGCATGGATACCGTCAATTCTTCCAGCTGGAAGTGCGGGCGCAAGAAGGCGACCGCGTCATAGACTCCCGGCTTACCTTTCACCTCGGAAACTTCGATCTTTGCCTCGCGCAACGGAAACTTTGCTTTCGCATCCTGATTTGCCGTGTCGTCCAGCAATACATAGTTGGCGATCCATTTGTTCAGGAAAGCCTGGCATTCGTCGCGCGACATGAAGCTACCCACTTTGTCGCGCATCATCACTTTCAAGAAATGAGCGAAGCGAGAGACGGCGAAAATGTACTGCAACTGCGCGGATAGCCGGGCATTGGCGTTGGCATCGTCGCTGAGATACTTTTTCGCCTTGTTCGTCGATTGCGCGCCGAGAAAAACCGCGTTCGCCGTCCGCTTGTAGTAGCAAAGGGGAATGAACCCGAGGTCGGAAAGCTCTTTTTCGCGGCGGTCGGTAATGGCGATTTCCGTCGGACACTTCACGGCCTGGTCGCCATCGTCGGTCTGGAAGGTATGCATCGGCAGACCCTCGACCAAGCCGCCGCCCTCGACACCGCGAATTGCCGCGCACCATTCGTGATGGGCAAAGGCGTCCGTCAGGCGGGCGGCAAAGGCATAGGCGGCATTGCCCCACAAGTACTTCGAATGGTCGCGCCCGTCGACCCCTTCCTCATAGTCGAATTGCTCGACAGGCGCCGTTTCCTTCCCATAAGGAAGACGCATGAGGACATGAGGCAGGCACAAACCGACATACTTGGAATCGTCGGATGCGCGATAGGTATTGAACTGGACGTACGCTTCGTTATCGAAGATTTTGGCCAGATCGCGAGGGCCGCTGAGGTCGGAATAGCTCGCCATGTTGAATAGCGCGGGGTTGGCCCCGGTGATAAACGGGGCGTGAGAAGCGGCCGCAACGTTGGAAATCTTCTCGAGCAGCGTGACGTCCTCGGGATGGCGGCCGACTTCGAAGTCGCCTACAAGAGCTCCGAAGGGGTGCCCGCCCAGGGTGCCGTACTCCTCTTCGTAGATCTTCTTGAACATCTGGCTTTGATCGAATTCCGCAACCTTGGTTAAATCCTTCAGCAGGTCCTTCTTGGTGATGTTGAAAAGTTTGATCTTCAACATCGGAGAGGTTTCCGACTGCATGACAAAGTAATTCAGGCCGCGCCAGGAACCTTCCAGCTTTTGAAATTCCGGCGCATGCATCACTTCGTTCAGCTGCAGCGAGATTCTTTCGTCGAGGTCGCGAATGCGCTCGTTCAGCATCGCTTCGGTGTCTTTCGACACGGCGATCTGGCCTTGCATTACCTGGTCGACGAGCGAGGTGAGCCATTCTTTGCCCTTGGTGCGCTCTTCCGGCGTCTGCCCCAAGCGGCCTTCTTCGACGATGGTCTCCAGGAGGCTCCTGGCCGGAGCGGCTTCGGGTGCCGGGGCTTCCGGCTGTAATTTCGCTTCCGCCATCTATTCCTCCTTCTTTCCGCCGGGTTCCGAACCGGCTGAGCGAAGCCCTTCTTCGGCGCTGATGCGCTGAAGCTTTTCGGTATCCGTGAGAACCTCATTCAACAACTTCTCGAGCTTGTCGTTTCCGATGAGGCTGCTTCGGAGGTTGGCTAATGCTCGCCGGGCTTCGAGCAGTCTTCGCAGCGCGGGGATCTGCTCGGCCACCTGCGCCGGCGAGAAGTCGTCGAGGGACCGGAACTTCAGTTCCACCCCGAGTTTGGTGTCATCGTCCGTCAAAACATTGTCGACTTTGAAGGCGAGGCGAGGTTCCATTTTGGCCATCACCTGGTCGAAATTGTCCCGATCGATATCGACGAATTTCCGCGAAGCATCCTGCATGGGGAGGGGCGCCTTTTCAGGCTGCCCCGACAGATCGGCGAGCACGCCAACCACAAACGGGAGTTCGCGCTTCTCAATTGCCCCGCCCGTTTCGACATCGTAGGTGATGTGAACTCTCGGGGGACGAACCCTGCTGAGCTTCTTCTGCAGGCTTTCTTGAGGCATTAGTTTAACTCCTCCTCAAACCTAAAGGTAGTGAAATCATGATGCAAACTGTGTCATTTTGTCGAGTAAAATCTGTGCCAAACATGTTCCGCAAGCCGTTATTTAACCTCTGATTTTTTGACAGCAAGAGTTTGCCGGTCATGGAACCGCGCGGCCGGGGCATTGTAATCCACCGAAAAAGGCAGGATTGAAAAGATCGATTCCTCCTGGAAAATCTACAAATTGCATCCGGACCGGCGGGTTCATGGGCGCAGGTTGGCCACCTGCGACGCGGTTGTATTTCCATTCCACGTTTTTCTCTCCCAGGGCCCGGGGTTCAGCGTCCCCGAACACGCGGAAGACACCCCAAATTCCGATTCCCGACGCGAAGGGGTAAGTAAAGCCGCCGGTGACGATGTTTGCGACTGCGCGGTGCGAAGATCCCGCGGCCGGCGGCCATTGAAAGTTCTTCTGAAGGGCGCTTCCTTTGGAGTATGCCGCCGCTCTGCCATCAAAATTGAATTCGAGCGAGATCTGGTCCGGCAGCGTCCCAGGCACCGGGCGGAGCGTGTACTGAAGGCTCAACTGGCTGGATCCGGCTCCATAGAACGCGCTACTGACCTGCTGCGACCGATTCAGCATTTCGAGAACGCCATCGGAAATCCTGGGTTTGGGAACATCGGGCTTTCGGATCCAGCGGTTGTCCTGGTGAACGACAAACTCTGCCAGCGAATCCTGCTGGTATTTCCAAACGGCGCCGGAGCCCGGAGCAAACAGGTTCGAGATGTCCTGCAGCGTTGCTTCGGCCTTCGCCTCCCGGTTGAACGGATACTTGGACAGCACAGGCATCATCAGAGTGCAGAGCCCGGCAAGCTTTCCATTCAGCTTTCCTTCCGCCACTTTGTCGGGATTGGCGATGATGAAGCTGCTTCCGTTTCGGATTGGCTGCTCCAGCAGATCGCGGACCTGAGCATCGATTCCGTCTGTGCCCACGGGCTCAAAAGCCAGGGACATCTGCCGAACCACTTCGAAAGCCTTGTCGCGCGCAGCCAGTGCCGCCTGATGTACTGCGGGGTCCGGCGCCGACGATGCCGACCGTCCGATTGCTTGAAGACTCAGCCGGAATTCGGCCAACGCATTGAGGTACGGTTTGGTAGACTCGGTGGCCCAGGTCTCGCTGCCGGGTGAAACCACGGCGCGCACAGGCTGGAACGATTCCGACACTTGCTGCTGCGGCTCTTTTCGCTCGCCGGCTCGTTGTTTCTCCACTTTCTCGGCTACTGCATCGACCTTGTTGCCGGCCAATGCCTTCGCCTTGTCCAAAATGCCCTTTCCGAGATCGGAAGGCTTTGCCGAGTCCGAGTAGTAGGTGTTATTTGACGCAAACGCGAGCACGCCAAGGATGGGCGAACGCGGACCGGAGAGAATTTCAAGTTTGCGTGAGGCATCCTGCAATCCCGCGTAGCGATGTACGCGGAACTTCGACAGAAACTCCTTCCAGGCGGCCTTATAGTCGTCGGCATAAAGCGCGCGGATGTTCGTCTCCAACTCCGGGCTTCCTCTTAAAAAGCTTCTGCTGGAACCCAATACGCAGGCGTCGGAACCAGCCAGACGGTTCGGAGTCTTGAGCTCCTGTTCGAAGAGGCTTTGCCCTTTGGGGCTGAAGACACCGGCAATCTCGCTTGGACCGGCGAGGACCTGTTGATACTCGGGAACTGTTTCCGTCAAGACAAGGGTGGGGCTGTTTTTGGCTGCCACCGCTTCCCGGACAGCCCGATAACGGCGCTCCGGACTTTCGATTTGCGAAAGGTATTTTCGTGCGTGCGCCACCGCGGCCGGATTCTCGGGCAGGGAGATCGGGAGCCCTGTCTTGAGGGAAGCGGCGTAGTAGTCGATCTGCCGGTCCACCAACGACTGGGATGTGCCATCGGTCGCCAGGCCGCTTTGCCGTGCCGCCGCTTTGAGTGAAGCTGCCACAACTGCCTCACTGGTTTGGCAGGAGTCGCTGGAGATTTTCAGATGGGTCGCCAACTCCGAATACGCCGGCTCAAACGGCGCCGCCGCATCGACGCTCTGCGGCAGGCGTCCGAGCTTGTCGATGAGATAGCGATTCAGATCATTCAACAGAACATTATTGAGACGATCGAAATAAATTCGCCGAACGGGTACCCGCAGAGAGTCGCCCGCGTAGAGTCCCCACCGCATTCGCAGAGGCGGCGTTTCATCCAATCGTACGGCTTGCTCCCGCAGCGTTTCGAGTTGCTGCAGCGCCGGCATGGAAATCTCGCCGCCGGGCTGCCGGTTCAGGATGGGTGCTGCCTGGAAGACCTGGGCGGTGTCGGCGATCAGTGCGCGATTGGACCACCAGGACTGCAGCCAGATGAGACATGCCAATACAGCGATACCGGTGATTGCGGCAGCAACAATTTGCCCGATGCGATCCGTATGGTCTGTTATGGATTTGGGAAGCTGCTGGGGCCGGCGTCCTCGAGGAACCAACTCCTCAAAGAGCTGTCGCGCGAATATCCATCGAGGCTTCAGACCGTGACTCGCCGCCGGCGTGCCGATGTCCGGCGTCGAAGGGCGGAAGATTTCCGTTGCGCCGACGCGGAACATCGTTGTCGCGCCGCTTTTGAAACCGGTGGCGGATACCGCCGAAGTGAGCCCGGTTGCCACTGTTGGAGCGCCGGCGGGAGCGGCCTCGATCATTCGAAGTCCGGTAAAGTAAAACCCGCAAAGGAAGGGGCCGGCCTTCAAGGGATTGGGCCGGAATACTTCGGATAAGAACTGAACAAATGCCGAACGGCCACGGCGAAATTCCCGGGGGAACTCATAGATTCCGGGTTTTCTGACGTTGTCGCTTTCCCGGGCGAGGTGGAGCACCCGGCGGTCCGCCAATCGGGAGCCGACGACATTAAACGCTTTCGTAAACTGACGCGCAACGTGATCGGCAGTGACGATACCTCGCGATTCCACGGGCAAGGCCATGCCCAGAGGCTGCGCATATTCCGCTTCCGGCATGCGAAGGAAGAAGTCTTCGAAAAACGAAGTGGCGTCGATTTTTGTGAATATCGCGTATACCGGCATTGCGATGCCGAACACGGCGGCGATCGCCAGTAATCTCTCCTGATCGCGCTGCGAGGCGCGGCTGATCTTCGCCGGATCCACTTTCTGCCCGAAGGTTGAAAAATCCTGGAAGAATACGACGCCTTGCACCTGTGGTTTCTGCGGAGCGCGATGGAACAACCGCCGCCACCATGGGCCCGTGGGACGATCGGCAAAGCCCTGCAAGAATTCCGTCCACCGCTTTGGATCGCCTTCCCAAATCCGCCCGCTCACTTCCGCGAAAAGGACGTCCCGGGCGATAAATATGTTGGCGACGCGCGTCGGCGCGACTTTGCCATCGGTGGCGGTCTGGCCTGCCAGTAACTGGGGATCAACGCCGCTATTCAGCAGCGTGGAGGATTTTCCGGTACCGGATGGTCCAACGATCAGAAACAGCGGCAGACCTGCCAGATCCAAGTTCCGGCCCCGCCGGCCGTATTCGGGAGAAGAAGTAAGATTGGCGCGCGCTTCGTCCCAAAGAGCCGCCAGGGCACGGTCGTCCTCGTGAACCGGCTGGATCGGCTGTTTTATGGAAGGAGGCACGGCTGCCCGCCGGGCTTTCCAATTCCGGTAGAGAGTCCATGCGCGCTCCAGCAGGAGGATCGCCAGGACAACGCCGATTCCCACGCCCGTCCAGAGAAGACCGTTCTGGACGATTTGCTGACCGGAATACTGTCGAGCGGACCACACCCATACCAGCGCTGCGTAGAGCAGAAGGATCAGGATGAGGCTTCTGGTTCGCATGTCACCTGAGAATTGTGGTGTCCAACGCTCGAATGTTCCACCAAAGGTTGAGCTTCAACAAGAGGAACGCAAGAAGACTGGCTGCGATTCCTCCAAAAGCCAGAAGTTTCCAGCGCGGAGCGGCTTGTACAAAACGGAGTGGCGGGGGACGCTTTTCGAGCGGCGGCATTGCCTCCGGAGTGATCAGGCGCGGATCGGTTTGGCGAATTGCGTCCAGCCGGTTGCGAATGCGGTGCGAGATGGCATAAATCTCTCCCTTCGAGCCGACGTAGCGCCCTTCAAATCCGAGTAAGAGGCAAAGCAGGTAAACCTCAAGCAAGTCAGCGAGCCGGGGGGAATCCTGGCGCTTTCGGAACGACTCCAGCCGCTCGAAGAAAACCTCGCCGGCCACCGCTTCGCCGAACATTTCGACATTGAGGGTCATTTTCGCCCAGGCTTGTCTTGCCGGATCGTCGGAATTCAGGATGACTTCGTCGAGAAAAGCGACGATCGCGAATTCGGTATCTTCGACATTTTCAGGAGAATATCCGGCGGCGATGGCATCCCGGCGTGTTTCTTTCAGGGCATTCTTCATACGCGCCCGAAAAGTTTCCGGATCGCCCAATTGCTGCCGGTGTGCCTGGATGCGGACGATGCCCGTGAAAAAACCCTGGTAGAGATTGGCGAGAGTGTCGCGCTGAGACCGCGAATCCTGTGTGGTCCGGGGGGACTCGTTTCGCGCTGGGCCGCTTTCCATGGTCGCCGGGAACGTCAACCGGGCTGTCTCCTTGTCAGGGCTGCTTCAGGCACCTCAAGTTTAATGCATCTCAAACGGATTTCGTTACAGAGCATATGTTACTTTTATGCGCCACACATCCGGGCTAATGGGTATACTCTGGGGACGCTGCTTTCGCGAAGCGACGGTGCTAATGCTCCTTTTAATTGTTTGGATTAACCTGGCGGCCGCACCAGGACAAGTGGCGGCTCCGCGCCATCCGTTGACTGTCGAGGAAATTGTGCGGCAAACGAAAAGTGGAATCTCGGAAGAGATTGTCGTCACCAGCATTAAGAAATCCGGCAAAGCGTTTGATTTGAGCACCGAAGAGATTCTGGAATTGAAACGCTCCGGCGTATCAGAGGCGGTGATCAGAATCATGGTAGATCCTTCGCAGCCCTACACGCCACCCGCTCCGCCACAACCTAAGGCCATTCCGCCACAGATTGCGGCTCCAAAGAAGCCGTCGAATCCAATCATAGAAAAGCTTCCGCCGGAGCCAGGAGTGTATCTCGGAAAAGAGCCGGGGGAATTTGTACGCTTGCCGTTCCGGACGTTAACGGTCGCCAAGGGAAGGAAAGGCGTCTTCAGTAAAAAGCCATCTGTTTTTGGCCATTTGGTGGGTGCTCACTCCTCCACGCAAATTTCGATGCCGGATCCCGAATTTTTCCTGCGCCTTCCGGAAAAGGCGGCGATTGAGGAAGTGCTGCTGTTGTTGTTGGACGGGAAGCAGGATCGCCGGGAGATCGAGTTGGGTAAGGATCCTTCGTCGCCGGTGTTTCCGACTGAGTCGGTCAAAGTGTTCGAGTCGAAGGAGCTGGATCCCGGCGTGTTTCTGCTCTCTGTCGGCGCATTGGAGCCGGGGGAATACCTCTTTCTTTTACTGGGCAGCGCGGACGAAAAGAAAGGGATTGCGGGGAAGGGCTATGACTTCACGCGTACCGGCACCGGAGAGAAGGGAAAGAAGTAAGTTCTTCAACTCCTGATGGCCTTTTAGTCTATCTGGTTGAAGAAGAGGTTTCCTTTTTCGTCACGATTGACTTCAAAATGACTTGCCCGCTCCCGTTTCTCCATCAGTTCCAGCAGCCGGTTAGATAACTCGGGGAGTAAGCCGTTGGTCAAGATATTGTCGACATTGCGGGCGCCGCTTTCCACTTCCGTACACCGTCGAGCCACTTCACTCACTACCTCATCCGAGTAGGTCAACGTCACCCGATGAGATTCATCCAGGCGCCGCTGGATTTTGGATAGCTTCAGCCGGATGATATCTTTCAGCGAATCGTCGCGAAGCGGAAGATACGGAATAATTACCAGCCGTCCCAGGAAGGCCGGTTTGAAGACGCGATTCAGCTCCGGCTTAATGGCTGCGACCAAGTCGTCAATGGCCGGGACGGAGACGGAATTGGAGATGTGGCGCACCAGTGTGTCCGTCGCGGTATTGGAAGTCAGAATGATGATCGTATTTTTGAAATCGATCTCGCGTCCTTCGCCATCTTCCATTTGACCCTTGTCGAACACCTGGAAAAAAAGCTCCAGTACGTCCGGGTGCGCCTTTTCGACCTCATCCAAAAGGACGACCGAATAGGGGCGGCGGCGAACGGCTTCGGTGAGCACGCCGCCTTCGCCATAGCCGACATACCCGGGAGGCGATCCTTTCAAGGTCGAAACGGTGTGCGCTTCCTGAAACTCGGACATGTTAATCGTGATGAGGTTCCGTTCGCCGCCGTAGAGCAGTTCCGACAGGGCGAGCGCCGTTTCCGTCTTGCCGACTCCGCTTGGGCCTACGAGAAGAAAAACACCAACGGGTTTTGCCGGGTCGTCGAGACTCGCTTTTGAGGTTCGGACGCGCCGGCTGATGGCTTCCAGAGCATGAGCCTGCCCGACGACCCGCTTTTCCAGATGACTCTCGAGACTGAGCATCGTGGCCACTTCATCCTTCAACATCCTGCCGACAGGAATCCCCGTCCAGTTCGAGATCACTTCACCGACTACCTGGGAGTCGACGCAGACTCGAATCATCGGTGTATCACCCTGCACGGAATCCAGGTCGGTGTTGAGTTGTTTCAGGTGGTCGCGAAGGGTTGCGGGTTGAGCGGCAGCGCCATTTGACGCTACGGCGGAAGCCTGATCGGGCGGGGCCGGGACAACCGGCGGGTTGTCTTCCAGTTGGGTCCTCACCTCGCGAATTTTTGTGACCAGTTCCGACTCTTTCTGCCAGCGCCGGTCGAGCTGAGTCTTGCGGCCATCCCAATCGGCGCGCTGCCGTTCGATCTCGTTCAGTTGATCCTGATGGTCGGCGCCCAATTGCGATTCCTGCTGAAGGATGCGCCGGCGAACGGCGAGGTCGTCGAGCGCCCGCACAGCCTCTTCAATGGCCGGCGGAATGGAACTCTGTCCGAGAGCCAACCGCGCGCAGGCCGTATCGAGCACGCTGACCGCCTTGTCCGGCAATTGGCGGTCCGGCAAGTAACGGTGCGAAAGCCGGACCGCGCTGTCCAGGCCTTCGGCAAGAATGCGGACATTGTGATGCCGCTCCAGCACGGGAAGGATGCCTCGTAGCATCTGCTTGCAAGCTTCCTCTGTTGGCTCATCGACTTTTACGACCTGGAATCGCCGCGTGAGCGCCGAATCTTTTTCGAAATACTTCTTGTACTCCGACCACGTCGTCGCCGCTATGGTCCGCAACTCACCACGTGCCAGCGCGGGCTTCAGAATATTGGCCGCGTCATTCTGGCCCGCTTGTCCGCCCGCTCCAATCATGGTGTGGGCTTCGTCGATAAAAAGGATGACCGGAACCGGGGAGGACTTGACCTCGTTGACCAGCGACTTCAACCGGTTCTCGAACTCGCCTTTCACCCCTGCGCCAGCCTGCAGCAATGCGAGATCCAGCGCTCGAAGGCTTACGTTGCGCAGCGGAGGAGGAACGTCGCCCTGCGCGACGCGAATCGCGAAGCCTTCGACGACTGCCGTTTTGCCAACGCCGGCCTCTCCCACGAGGATGGGGTTGTTCTGGCGCCTTCTCGTTAAGATATCGACAACCTGCCGAATCTCCTTGTCTCGCGCCAGCACGGGATCGATTGCTCCCTGACGCGCGTTCTCGGTGAGATTGACGGTGTATTGATCGAGAAATGGCGTTTTCCCTCCGGTGGACTGCCTACCGGGCGCCGCACTTTCCGGTACGGCGGTATTTTCAACGGACGACTGTGTCAGCTTCCGGAAATCGTTTCGCAAAAATTCCGGCGAAAGCTTCGAAAGCTGCGGGCTGATTGCACTACCCAGCCGGGTTAATTCTTTGTCGGAAGCCAGGGCGATCAGGAGATGCCCGGAGCGTATCTCGCGGGCTTCCTCATCAATGGAACCCCATGTCCACCCAAGCGTGATCATCTTCACCAAAGATTCGCTAAGCACGGGATTCCGGCCGCTTCCCGATTTCAGGCCGTCGAGCGACGCCGTGATGTCTTTCATGAAGCGAGACATGTCTACATCGGACGCCTTTAACATCAGCACAGCGTCGCAATTGACGGTGTCGACAAGCTTTAACAGCAAATGCTCGATCTCCACCTCGTAATGCGTCCGGGAAAGACAGAGGCCGGCTGCGCTCTCCAGGCTGTTCTTAACCAGCGTGTTTGCCTTGTTGACTAAGCCTTTCAGACTCGGATTCACAGATATGGCCTCCAGTCAGGTATTGTAAGGCGCTCGATGGTGGTACATTTCGGCCATTCCCGGCAGCCCCGGATGACCGGCGGGTGGATGGCGACGGCGCGGCGCAGGAGGAAGCAACGGGCGAAGGCGGACCTTCAGGCGGCGGGCAATTACGTCACTGGCGGTAAGTGCGTTTTACGGCGTGCAATGGTGAAAGCAAATATGTGGATGCAAATAGCCTTGAGCAGCCGGTTAATAGATGACGCCCAGGCGATTCCAACTATGCCGAATAGTTTCCCGCTCCAATAATAAGCAAACAACAAAAAAGGAAAGGTTATAAGGTCGTATCTAACAAAGATGCGCGGTTGATGAAACAGAAGAAAATTCAGAGCGACAGGAAATATCAAAGCGCTTGCCAGATAGCCAGGAAGAAGTATTCGAATCAGGTCGAGCGATTGATTGTATTTCTGTGGCAGGATACCGCCGAAAGCAGTTATCAGAAAAGGTATACATAGTAAGACTCCGAGACAGGCGGCAACTCCCCCGGCTGTGATGCGGCGGAACCATCTAAGGAACGTCCCCTGTTGAACGTGTGGAAGGATTAGCGGAGCCAGAGCCCCCGAAACATAGGTCGCCGCGATTTCCGGAACTTGCGTGAGAGTCGTTGCCGCCGTAAACCGTCCCAATTCCGTTGTGGGCAATATCCAGCCCGCGCTCATTACATCGAGCCGGGAGGAAAAAGCGCCTGTCGCCGTCGCGGCGAGAGTCTCTCGAATGAAGACAAGGAGATCCCGTACCGATTCTCCCGTCAGACGCTTCCAGGTTGACGGACGAATCATCCAATTACCGGCGATGGCAACCAAAAGGAATGGTGGTATGCAAAACAGAATCAATGCACGCTCGGGTTGAGGGGATTCGGTGAAGAGATATCCGATGACCAAGGCGCAGCGCAATGCAACGTGCAAAAGCTCCAGAGTCGCGAAACGACGATAGTTGAACCGCGCCTGGTGATACACCTGGAGAGACCGGAAGAGAAACAGGCTACAAGCGACGACGGATGTTACTGGAAAAAATCCGGGGCTTGATCCATCCAGGATCATTTGTGCCACCCAAGTTCCAGCGGCTAACGAGAGAAGCAAGAAGGACAGTCCGGCAATCGTCTTAATCGCGATGCCGGCAATTTCAATGGGTTCGGGATGGCTGGACGGACTGGATTCGGAAAGCCTTCGCAAGACACCGACATCGATGGCCGAACCAAGAACGCCATCGAGCATGGTGATGACAATAAGGCCAAAGGCAAACCCGCCAAAGCTGGCGGGTTCCATGTGATGAATTGCGATAAAGCTGATGAGGACGGAATGAAATCCGCTAATCAGCTTCGCAGCAATGACCAGAGTTGGAGCTGGACGAGTTGAGGTATTGCCGGCTATTGGCGGTTCAACCTACGCCGAAGGAATAGAAAGGTCACGCCTGAAACTGCGGCCAACACGGCGGAGGCCGGCTCAGGAACAGCAGAGGAACCTTCGAGAGACAGCAACTGCCACGTAACGAGGCTGTATGTGTTGTCGATGGGAGTAATACCGGTGTAGTCGAAGGTAGCCAGCAGCGGCGAAGAAGAGAGGATGGATGCCAGTGCGGGAACGGTGATCGGCGTCAGCGCCCCGGCGATCGCGGGTAATGACACGAGATTGGCAGAGAAAGCCGGACTGGAAAAATCAAAGGCCAGCACAGCGAACTCGGTTCCAGCTTGCAGGTAAAGAAGGTTGTTGCCGAAGGGGAGGGCTCCACTGTAGCCCATGTCGGTCCCGCCCACTGAGTCGTAAACCGCAACGGAGCCACCGGGCGGCACAACGTCCAGAATGCCCGCTCCCCGAATGTCCCATAGGGCGACCGTAGAAAAATCCGTAACTAATCCCAGGACTATGTTGCTGCCGCTAGCAGGGGTAAGTGTCGCGGCGGGAAGCGCAATGGCGGACACGGCTAGGGCGAGTGCAATTGTAAGATATTTTTTCATTTTTCTCTCGACGGTAGCGGTTCGTGAAAGTAGTCCAGCTTAACATGAA
Organism: uncultured Solibacteraceae bacterium; assembly: GCA_964515165.1. Taxonomy (GTDB): domain Bacteria; phylum Acidobacteriota; class Terriglobia; order Bryobacterales; family Bryobacteraceae; genus JAPKYZ01. The sequence goes on from CAZETQ010000048.1 coordinate 22,670, forward strand.
CAATCCATGGTTTCAACACATTCCGGACGTTCCGGGGGTATGAAAGTCCTGGTACTTGCTGAGGCAAACCCCTAAAGAGGGATCACAATTTCTCCGTTATCCTTGAAGAACGCCAGTTCAAAGTGGAGGAATCAGGATTGAAAGGGATCATTCTTGCTGGAGGTAGTGGAACGCGCCTGTTCCCCATCACGGAGGCGGTCAGCAAGCAGCTGCTGCCGGTTTACGACAAGCCAATGATCTATTATCCGCTGTCGACTTTGATGTTGGCGGGGATTCGGGATATTCTCATCATCTCCACTCCAGTGGATCTGCCTTCTTACCAGCGTCTTCTGGGCGACGGTTCGAAGTTTGGAATCTCGCTTCAATACGCCGAGCAACCCAAGCCGGAGGGACTGGCGCAAGCATTCTTAATCGGAAAAGAGTTCATGAACGGCGGGCCCGCCGCCCTCATCCTGGGGGATAACCTCTTTTACGGACACGGCATCTCCGCGCAATTGCAGCGGGCGGCCGCTCAATCGTCGGGCGCAACCGTTTTCGGCTACTGGGTCAGCGATCCCGAACGTTACGGAGTTGTCGAAATGGACGAGAACAGCCGCGTTGTTTCGATCGAGGAAAAGCCGGCCAACCCCAAGTCCAACTACGCTGTCGTGGGCTTGTACTTCTACGACAAAGACATATCGAGCATCGCAGAAACGATCCGTCCGTCGGCTCGTGGCGAGCTGGAGATTACGGAGGTAAACCAGCGCTATCTGGATCGGGGAGATTTGCGGGTAGAATTGCTCGGACGGGGGATGGCCTGGCTGGACACGGGCACGCAGGAATCGTTGCTCCAGGCAGGAAACTTTGTCGAAACGATTGAACTTCGCCAAGGCTTGAAGATCGGATGTCCCGAAGAAGTCGCCTTCAATATGCAGTGGCTGAACGCCGGTGAGCTCGAGCAGCGCGCCAGCCGCTACAAGAACTCCAACTACGGTACTTATCTACTCGGCCTGGCGGCTAACAATGCGGCGCCCCGCTCCTCTGCGCCGCCGGACCGATCCGCTTTGATTCCCTGATGAATCGCCGGCAACTTCTGACGGCTCTTGCGGGATGGGCGGCTGCCAGGCCGGCGGCTGCGCAGGGATCTACGCGGCCGTTCCGGATGGGCTTTACGCCGTTCTCGCTCAGCTCCGAAGCCGCGTCCTGGCAACGAGCCTTTGATGTGATCCGGAATCACGGCGATCTCGTTGCGCTGTTTCTGCAGGACGGCATTCCCTGGGATGAGGCGGAAGCGGGGCTTCCGGTGACTGAGTTTCCGGAAGGCATCCGCGGGTTCTACCAGTTCCAGCTTCAGATGATCGAGGCGTCGTTGCCAAACCATGCCAGGTACGTCGCGATCAATCCGGTCAGCGCCGATTACCGGCAGCTGGCGGCCAACTGGTCTCAAGTGACAAATGAGCCGCTCACGTATCCCTGGAATACCTACGATTTCGACCATCCCAGGGTCAAGAACGCGTTTCTGAACTACACCCGCGCGGTCGTCCATTTCTTTCAGCCAACCTATCTCAACATCGGAATTGAAACTAATATCCTGTTGGCGCGCAACTATGAACATTGGCCCGCCTACCTGGAACTGCACAGGCATCTCTACACGTCGCTCAAGCAGGAGTTTCCTTCCCTTCAGGTGATGGTTTCCGTCCAGTATGAGCATCTGCTGGGCCTCCATTCCGATTCCTCCTCGCTGGAGGAGCGCCTGGCAGATAGCTATCCCGGCGTCCTAAAGGCGGAGACGGCGAAACTGCTGCAGTTCTCCGATCTCCTGGCGCTGAGCACCTATCCGTACATGGTGGAGCACAACGCAATTACGGAAGACTATTTCACTGCCGGTGCCGATCTCGCCGCATCCAAAGGGATTGGGTTGGCAATCGATCAGACCGGTTACACCAGCGTTCCGCTGGAGATTCTGGGGACGCACCTTCCCGGTTCGGAAGAAGCTCAGATGCAGTACGTGAACTTCATCCTGTGGGATGCCCAGCGCCGGGGAATGCAGTTTGTCGTGAACTTTATCGGAACCGACTATGGAACGCGTTACGGTACGGACCCCGTCTCGATGGCGTGGGCTTACACCGGCTTGTACCGCGAGGACAACACGGCCAAGCCGGCGCTTACTTTATGGGAGACGATTCGCGGGCAGAGTCTTGAGCGCTCAAACCGAAGTCGAGCACCGGGAGCACAGCCAGTCCGCTTCTTATTCCGCCGGTGGTAAGCGCAATCTGCGCACGACTAAGTCCCTGTAAAAGGGGAACCGTAAACTTCACTGCGTAGCGTCCGACTTGTTCCGGATCCAGAATCGCCTGGCCGGCCGCCGAAACTCCATTCACGATGACTTCCACCGGGTTCGCGACCGCCGGCCGGGTTCCCGGTGTTGGCAGCTCCCCATCGCCGGGCGGAGGCTCCACCAGCCCCAAGCCACCGGCCAGGACAGAAATCTCCTCGCCGGGCAGGGCGGGATTGTCATCGGTAACAGGCGATCCGGTATCCAGATGCCGGGCCGCGGCCACGCCGGCGTCGCCAATAAGGAGATGAGGAGCGGCGGCATCGAGGGGGATCTGCTGCTCTGTACTCAGCACTCCGTCGTGCCAGACATGGAGAAAGCTGCTGGAGCCGGAGACATTCCAGGGCATCTGGAACGTGATGTGCGTTTCGCTGACCGACTGGAGCGCCGCTTCCACGCCGTTCACCAGCACCCTGGTGTTGCCGATCTGCTTCGGCAGAGGCTCCCCTGGCGGAACAGTAAACGGCCCGCCGGCAAGGTTGCTGCCTTCGAGTGTGACGAACGAGCCCGGTGCCGCTCCGGATGTTGCCGGAGACAGGGCAAACCAGGGACGCGATACGCCGCTTCCCGCGGTGCTGACAGACACCGGGCCGGAAAAGGGACCGATATTTCCGCGATAGTCGTATGCGGCCACGCGAAGGTAATATGTCGTGCCGGGTTGGAGGCCGGTCAGTTGCACGTCCGTATGATGCCGGGTGACGGCGGCTTCCCGCGTGGTGTTGATGAGATCCTCGCCGTAGCGGACGATGTAGCCCGCCGGATAGCCGTTGGTGGCGCGCCAGAGGACGCGGAGGTTTTCGGCGCTTCGCTCGTCTGTGACGACGCTGGTTGGCATCGAAAGCGGCGCCGCCGGGATCGGGTCTGCCAGCAGGATGATTCCGTCCGCGGACGGGATCGTAATGCCGCTCGTCACCGCCGCTCCGCTGTTCCAGTTCGGAGCCTGGCTGCCCCGAATCCTTCTCAGTCCTGTTCGATTCAACGGACCTTGGATCTGGTCCTGAGAAACGTAGATCGAGCCAGGCGTGGGATTCACCAACACCACGGCGTTTTCGAAGTCCCGCCGCCAGACGCCGGGGCCTCCTTCGGTAATCCGGAGGTCGTCCACGACGACGGCGCCGGTGTCCAGAAATCCGGCCAGCAGGCTTCCGACCTTTCCATCCGGAATCTGCGCGACCACCCGCAACTGGCCCGTTTGTCCCGGTCCATCGATGTCCGGGAGAAATTGAAAGCTGGAGCGGTCACGAGCCAGGGGCTGGCCGTTCAGAGAAATCCCGAACGCGAGGAACCCCTCGAAAGAGGTGCCCTGATACTCCAGGATCCGGTACTTCATCGTGGCTTCGTAGGTCTTGCGCGGTTCCAAGGGGAGCAGGGATGGGTCGGTGACGGCAATGAATTGCGATTGATTCAAAGCTTTGTTCCAGAAGACGGCGGAGTTCTGTCCGCTGAGAACAAGATTGGGGTCTGAAGTAATCGCGGGCGAGACACCGGTGTAAATACCGGCGGGTTGGCTGGCCGACTCGAAATCCAGCTGCACCACCAACCGTTCCGGGGTGCGGATTTCACTGGCGTCCGCCAGCGGCTGGCCCATGTAGCCTTTGCCTTTCAAATCACGGGTCGCCGCGCCTCGTTCGTCTACCGCATACTCGTCGAACCAAAGAGGAATTGTCGTATTGTCCACCAGGTCGTATTCGTAGTAGCCGTCGTCGAGGAGAGTGGAGGTAAGCCCGAGCCGCATTCGGCGGAAATCGCGCGTTTCGAGGGTCGGGAACCGGTCCGGATAGCCGTTTGCGGTCATGCGGCCTCGAGGCTGCCCCAAGCCTGCTCCGGTGTATTGAAGCGCGGAAATAGCCGGAGCCTGCACGTAGCGCATCGACATCCGGTAGCCGTCTTGAATCTGGTACCAGCCGGCGGCGCCGCCGGTCTGCCAGTCTCCCACCGAGTTGTATTCGTAGGGAGAGAGAATCTCCCGAAGCCAGCCGTTCAGGAAACCCAGCATCGTGGGATTTTGCGCGATGTAGCCGGCGTTTCCAAACAGCAGGCGGTTCGGGCCCAAGCTCTCGCGAACCAGCCGGAAGAAATTCACAAACCCGGCTTTCCAACTCTCGTGGAGCTGCTGCTGAGAGTCGGCCTTATGATCGAGGTCGGCATCCATCTCGGGAAACTTCCCGCTCTTGTCGGCAAGCAACGGATTCGGATACCACTCCGGCTGATCGAAATGGAAGCCTTCCCATCCGCCGCCGGGCAGCACGGATCGCTGCAGATACTTGACCAGATGCTGATTGAAGCTGGACCCGTCGATCATCGGCGAGTACGGCGTGTGGTTCATCTGAACGTTCTGCGGAAAATCGGGAGAATAGACGGCCTGTTTCTTCGTGTCCAGAAGGAACCATTCCGGCGCCAGGGAGCGGTTGAACAACGAATTCAATCCCGCCGAGCCCCAGAAGGGCGTCCGGTCCAGATACTGCGTCATGAAAGCCTGCTGATACGGAAGGATCTTAATCTTCGGGTTGCTTCGACGAATCCGGTCCGTCCATCCGGCAGAGCCCAGAGTGAAGTCGCTGTTGGTGCCCAGAATCAGATCCACGCCCGCCAGATTGCGCTCGATATCATTCACGGAAATATCGTGCTGCAGGGCAATATTGGTGGGATCGGTGAGCATGTAATTCATCAGCCGCGGAAACCCGGAGTCCAGCAGTTGGATGGTGCCGGGCATCGAGACACTGTCGCTGCGAAGAACCCGGACGTTGTCGATAATGAAGTCCGCCTGGTGGCCAACCAGCCCCACGGTGATCCCCGGCTTGTCGGGGATCCGAAAGCTTTGGCTGTAAGTTCCGAGCTTCGGAGAGCTGGTGAGGTTCAGCGGCCCGCCCACATCCATCACCGTTTGGCCGTCGATGGCTCCCAGCGTGGAGAGAAAGACCGTGCGCACGAATCCTAACTGTTCCGCCCCGGAGATCACGCGGTAGTCAAACTGAACCACATAGGTCCGGCCCGGTTGGAGTTTCAGCACCGATGTGGAAATCGAGAACGCGGGCTGGTTGCCGGACATTTTGAGGGAGGCCGTTCCGTCGATGACTTCCGAGGGATCCTGAGTGAGCTGAACGGAAGGCAACAGAATATTCAGAGCGGGGGCCGTACTCTCGAAATCCAGGCGGAAGACCTCGGTCAGCTTCGTTTGGTACCGGTTCCACCGGTTCGCGTTGCCGAACTCCGGAAACGGTATGCGTGGGGCAGCGCTCTGCGCGGCCGCAAGGAAAGCGGCGCACATCGAAACGAGAATTCCAACTAGGATGCGGGAGAGTCGAATCACGGCCGCACCCTCAGGATCACCGGCTGGCCGCCGTCCGGAAATGACGCGCGCAGCCGCTGCCTTTCGCTGTCGAACATCCACCCGGCCGATCCGGTATCGGCGGATTCGGAAAACGGGGCATCGTTCAACAGGACAGCGCGAGGTTTCTCCAGGATCCGGTGAATCTCAACCTGCCACATCCGCGCGGGAGGCGTACGATCGCCGGCCTCCTTTCGAATGGAGACTTCGATTCCGCGCACGCCATGTTGCAGGGAGATCGCCGTGCGCAGGAACTCTCCCCGCTGGTAGCCCATCGAGACGCCGTCGTCCTCGTAGAGTGAGAACGAACTGTCCAGTCCGGGGAAGATGTCCAGCCGCAGATCCGGCCCCGGATTCTGACCGGTATGCTGAACCACCGGACCCTGGGGAATCACCGAGCCCTCGCGCGCAAAGACGGGGATGTAGTCGATCGGAGCGCTCACCGTGGCGGTTTGTCCCGCCCGAAAAACTTCGCCGCTGTGAATCTCCACCCAGGACCCTCGCCCCGGCAAATACACCTCGCGGCTGGTCGCGCCCTCCTGAACTACGGGAGCCACCAGAAGCCGGTCCCCCAGCATGTACTCGTCATCGGGAAGGAACGCCTTCTCCTCGGTGGGGAAATAAAAGCTGAGAGGCGCGACAAACGGATTGGCCAGCCGGCACGCCTTCTCCATCAGCGAATAGAGCAGCGGCAGCAACCGGTAGCGTTGTTCTATGGTCGCCTTGATCTTCGCCAGGTAAGGATCCGGAAAGGCCCACGGCTCCCGCCGCTCGGCTTCATTGATGGCGTGATTGCGGAACAAGGCGGTGTAGAGAGAAAACTGCAGCCACCGCAGGAACAGCTCCGGAGAAGGGGATCCCAGGAACCCACCGGTATCATGACCAAAAAATTCCTGGCCCGACAGCCCCATGGCGATGGTCATCTGAAGATTGGTTTTCAGCGCATCCCAGTCGCTGTTTGCGTCGCCGCTCCAATTGGCCGAATACCGGTGGATCCCGCTGAAGCCGCTGCGGGAGATCATCCAGGGTCGCGCGTCCGGCCGCAGTTCCTCGCACGCTTCTCTGGCCGCCCGAGTCATCTCCAGCGCGTACAGATTGCGGGCTTCCAGGTCCTGCCGGCGCTCTCCGTTGTAGTCGTAGATGGCATCCGGCATGAAGTTCTGCGCCGGTTCGTTGAGGTCGTTCCACAAGCCGGTGACGCCGGTGGCAAGAAACTGTTTGAGACGCTCTTTATACCAGCGCCGGGCCGGATTCCGGCTGAAATCCAGCCAGCTTACGTTGCCGAACCAGATCTCGTTGACCAGCGTATTTCGATCCGCATCCGTTAAAAAGAATCCGGCCCGGGAGGCAGGCTCCCATACCGGGTCGGACTGGAGTACGCATGGCTCGCTGATGTTGATTCGTTTAAAGCCGTCCGCTTCCAGCTGAGCATTCATACCGGCGGGATCGGGGAATTTTTCGCGGTTCCAGGTGAATTGATGAAACCGGTCCATGTAGTCGATATCCAGCCACAGCACGTCGGCCGGAATATTCAGGGCCCGCAGCCGTGCCGCCACATCCATCAGCTCCGCTTGCGAGTAGTAGCTGTAGCGGCTTTGGTGATATCCGAGCGACCATTTCGGCGGCAAAGGACAATGTCCGGTCAGCTGCGAGAATGTGGCGGCGACCGCCGCCGGTGTTGGACCTGCGATCACGTAATAGTCCAGGTCACCGCGGCGAACGCCGAAGCTCAGCTCTCCCTGCGTTTCCGCTCCGAAATCGAAGAAGGGAAGCGCGGCATTGTCCACAAATACGCCGTGCGCCCTGCCGGAATTGAATGTGTAGAAGAACGGGATGCTGATGTAGAGAGGATCGGACAACGGTCCATAGGCGTTGTGATCCACGTTCATCAGGGAGAACTTCCGGCCTCGCCGGTCGGTTGGGCCTCCTCTGGCTCCCATCCCGAGATACCGGTCAGGCTCCGGCGCTCGCTTTCGAGTGACGATGACGGCGGTTTCCGGGTCGTACAGAGGATCCAGCTCGCTGCTTTGGATCATCGGATCGTCGTCCGGCCAGAACAACTCGACCTTTCCCGTATTTCGATCGGCAACGACTCGAAGAGAGGGAGTTGCGTGAATCACCGTGGGACCGGAGTCGAAGACCGTGGCTTGGACGGCGGGCCAGTCCTGATCGACTAAGGCTCCCGTCGTTCTCGTGGTGAAGGCGCCCCACGGCGAGAATCGAATGCGAACCAGATTCTCCGCGAGAAGATCCACTCGCGTTCGTTCGCCGTCGACATGCTCGAGCAACGTCCAATTCAGTCCGTAACTCACGGACTGGACCTGGCTTGGTGTGCGAAACCCCATCCCTACAATCCGGAGCGCTTCAAACGGAACACGCCGCCCCCTTCGGTACCCGCGTAGATGATGGATGAGTCGGCGGCATCGAGGGTCAAAGCGGTTACGGTCTTGGCGAACAGACCTTCCCCAAGCGGCCGCCACTGGCCGCCTCCGTCTTCGGTAAGATACACTCCGCCTTCCACCGTTCCGGCATACAGCGTTCCTTCGCGCTTCGGATCGGTAACCAGCGAAAGAATCTGTTTGGATTCCAGGCCGGTATTCGCGGATCGCCAGTCTTTTCCGCCGTTGTGGCTGATCAGCAGCCCGGCTCCTGCCGTTCCCACATAGAGCGTATTCGACTGGAACGGATCGACGCGCACGGCGAGCACCGCCGGTTCGACCAATTGCGGTTCGATCGCGCCCTGCCACTGTTGACCGCGGCTTGCGGTATGCATGAGCCCAAGACCCTGGGTGCCCGCCAGAATCTCATCCGCCGATGTTCCGAACTCGAGGTAACGAACCCCCGTGCCCTTCAGGTCGCCGTAGATGGTCTCCCAGTTTTGGCCGCGATCACCGGAATGAAGAATGCCCACGCCTTCCAGCACAACGGCGATGGAGTTTCCATCCTGGCTGACTGCGACAGACGTAACGATTCCGCCTTCCAGAGAATTCGGCAGCTTCTCCCACGCGCCGCCGCCGGAATTCCAGAAGACGCCTCCGGCGGTCGCGGCGTAGATGCGGCCGTTGTCCGCCGGCGTCGATGCCAGCACTACCGCGGGCTGTTGAGGGAGACCCTGCGAAATGGACTCCCAATTTTTCCCGACATCGGCGGTGCGAAAAATCCCCGCATTCAGCGTGGAGACATACAGGCGGTTCGCCGCATCGAAGGCCAGGTCCGTTACTTCGTAACTGCCCAGATTGCCGTTGATCGACGCCCAGAATCCACCACCATCCGGGCTGACGAAAACTCCGGCTCCGCGGCTGGCCGCATAGATCACCGAACTGCCGGGCGAAACCTTGATCACCTGTGCGGAATAGTTGGACCCGACAAGCAGATCCGCTGCCTTGGTCCAGTCCAGTCCGCCGTTGGTCGAGCGGTAGATTCCACCGCCGTCCAGACTTGCATAGACCGTGCCATCTTCGCCGTTCACGGCCAGCGAAAGGATCGTCAGATACGGAAGGCCGCGACCGGCTTCCTTCCAGGTCTCGCCGCCGTCGGCGCTGCGGTTCAGGCGTCCGGCCAAGCTTCCGGTGTAAACGATTTTGCGGTTGCGCGGATCCACGGCCATCGCGGTGACATAAGCTACGCGAGGAATGATGTCGCTCCAGGTTTCGGCGCCGTCGGTGGTCCGCGCCAGTCCGATTCCGGAACCCACGTAGACAGTGCCCGGATTGCGGGGATCGGCCTGCACGTCGAAAATGTTCCGGTCCAGAAGACCGCGGTTGCGCCAGGACGCTCCGCCATCGTCGCTGCGGAAAAT
>CAZETQ010000048.1:32210-45637 GCA_964515165.1 uncultured Solibacteraceae bacterium
TGCTGCGGAAGACGCCATTGTCCTGCAGCGAGACGAGCAGCGTCTGGGGAATTTTCGGATCCACCGCCACCGATACGACGGCGCTGTTGGCCGGAAGGCCTTCCCGGAACGGTTTCCAGGTGGCTCCGGAATCGGTCGAACGGTAGACGGTGCTGGTGCCGCCGGCGTAAACCAGACCTTCCGCCGACTGATCCACGGTCACGGTGTAGATCTGCGGCGGGCTCTCGATACCGTCGTTGGACTTGACCCACTCAATCCCCGCCGACTCGGACTTGTACATCCCGTCCTGCGTGGCCAGATAAAGAATCCAAGGCTTCTTTGCATCGGCGTCGATCGCCAGCGCGCCTTTGGCGGGATCGATCCACAAGGGATACCAACTCTTATTCGCCGGATCGAGGACATACACGCTGCCGCCGCTTGTCACAACGTAGGTTGCTCCGAAGGGAACCACCCGGATGCTGCGGATCAACTCCGGCGGCAGTCCGGAATTGATTAAGGTAAACGTCTTGCCCAAATCGACGGACTCGAAGACTTTTCCTCCGTCGCTGCCAAAAAGGACTCGCGATCGTTCGACCGGATCGGCCGCCACGCAGAATGCCGTCCCCAGGGTACCGGTGACCTGGTCCTGACCCCATTTCTCTCCGCCATTCCGGGATACGTAGAGACCGCTGGTTGTCGCGGCGTAGACTATGCCCGGTTCCACGGCAAAACCCAGGCCGAAAAATCCCGGCGGCACGATCCCTTCGGCCGACGACTTCCATGTCTGGCCCGCATCCTCGCTCTTCCAGACTCCCGCCCGCTCGGTTCCCGCATACACCAGCGAAGGCGTGGCGGGACTGATGAGGAAGCGGAAAATTCCCTCGATGAAATTCGGAGCCTTCTTCCATTCGGAAGATTCCGTTTGAAAGACGCCGCTGTCGCTGCCGGCCAGTAATCGCGAACGTCCAAACCCGGCCACCGATGTGATGGCGCCGACAAACAGATTCTGCATTCCGTCTTCACGGGGAACCCAGCTTCTTCCCCCGTCGGCGGAGGCTCGCAGGCCGCCCCCAAATCTCGAAAGCAGAGAGTATCCCGAGCGGAACAGCACGATCCGTGACGGTTCCGGCGTCCAAAGCGTCCATCCCACCTCGCGGTCGCCCTCCCGGCGGGTATAGACGCCCTTGTCCGTGGAGAGGTAAAGAGCGGAGGATCCGCCGCTGGCGCTGTCTATCGACAGACTGGCCGCGGAGACATCGACGGGCAGGTTCTCCGTGATATTGACCCAGGCGGACTCGCCCGGCAGGAGACGATAAACGCCGTTCGAAACGGCGGCATAGACTGTCCCGGAACGAGACGAAGCTTTCAAATCGACAATAACCGTGTTCCGCAGTCCGTTGCTGAAAGCCGCCCATTGCCTTCCGCCATCCAGGCTGCGATAGACACCCAGGCCGCTGGTGCCCACATAGGCGACAGATTCTTTGCGGGGGTCGAATAGCACCGTGCGGACAAACCGGACTTCGTCGCCGCCTTCCGGAGGGTTCCAGCTATTGCCGCCGTCCGTAGAGTGGTACACACCCGAATTGGTCGCAACCAGTAACTCATTTGAATTTTGCGAACTCGCAACCAACTGCTGGATGTTCAAATTCCCGAGTCCCGTGTTACTCGTCCGCCAGCTTTGGCCGGAATCGTCCGAAATGAAAACTCCCGCCTGAAACGTGCCGGCAAACATTCGTCCGCGGACCCGGGAATCCATTAACAAGGTAAAAACGGAGTAACTCGAAAAAGGCCCGGGAACGTGCGCCCAATGCTGGCCCCGATCGACGGTCCGGTAGAGGCCGCCAAAGTAAGTGCCGGCGTAAATGGTGCTTTCGCTGAAAGGATCGCTTTCCAGCGCAAACACTGTGGCGGCGGCTGGACCTATCGGTACCCAGCGTTCAGCAACAGGAGAGGATTGCCCCTGTAATCGCAGTGCGGAAAGCGAACTGAAAATACAAAATGCCAGCAGCTGGCGCCGAAGTGGGCGGAGCGCCATTCCTTTAGATCTCCAGAAAGATAGTTGTCTTACTCAACGGGTCGCGTATCAGAGGCGAGTACAGCCCATAATACCCGGTACCGTCTCCAATTCAAAGGTAATTCAAAGGGACAATTCATAGCCGGTGGACTCAATTTGCCCAGCAAGCTCCCGGGTTCTGAAAGGAAGCGGCGCGATCGCGATAGATGCTCCAGGCGGGCTTCGGCTGGCCGTTTGCATCGTGCACTCCCAAGGATCGGAAGAACTGAATCGCCGGCGCGCCGGTATCGAAACCGTAGGCCACCGCCAGCTGGTTCACGACGTCGCCCGGCAGTTCATTCAATTGGAAAAACCTGGCAGCTTTTACCCGTCCGCCAGCGCGTGCCAGTGTTGCGGTTGTCTTCTCATAGAATTCCGGCTGGTCTCCCAACTCGCTGGGATGTCCCAGTTCGGTCAGCACGATCGGCCGGTCGCTTGCCAAAAGCTGCAGCTGGATCAGATCGCCGGGCACCAGATGCTTTTCCCGGGGCGAAAGCCCATCCAGGGCGTAATAGGTGAAACCGTAATGCTGCGAAAACCACTTCAGACGGTGAAAGACCGAATCGTTCTTACGGGCGGTATCGTAGGCGTGCACCAGTCCGGCGCTTACTTCCGGCCAGCCGCTCGCCAGTTGGGAGCGAGTCGCAACCAGCAGCTTCTCAAAGGCGTCCAGCTCGCCCGGTTTGGCAATAAAGTAGACATCCACCTCGTTCGCCACATGCAGCCAGCTCACTTTGCCCCGCAAGGACGTCGTGAGTTTCGCAAGCAGCTTCTTCCAGCGCGAGAGAACCACCGGATCGTCCCAGCTTCGATTTGCCAGGTCGGCGGGCAACTTCCGGTTCGGTCCATCCAACGGTTTCAGGGTGAAGGAGACGGCCGCGCCATTTTTCGCGGCACGAGCCAGTTCCGCGGTTACGTTTGCCAACTGGTAGACATTCGGCGACGGCTCCAGCTCGCTCCAGGTTGCCGCAATGTCGACATAACGATTCCAGGGCTTGATGCCGGCGGCCACAGCGTCTTTCGACTCCTTGGAGAATCCGTTGGCCGCCAGTGGATTCCAGTCGATTCCCAGCAACGGGCAATCCGCTGGTATTGTCGCCGCAATGTCTCCTGCCGCCACGGCCTTTCTCGAGGACAGCCTGAAGGCCGCATCGCCTTCGCCAAATTGCACGATGCCCGCGGTGGGGGAAATCATCCAGATGTGCTCGTTCCCATCCCAATAGCGAATCCGGTACAGGGACACACCGGGGATGTTTTCGGTTCCCGCTTTCACCGTCAACCCCGTCTCGGCCAGAGTTACAGTTCCCAGGACCGTGGTCCAGGAATCGCCGCGTTTTCCTTTCGGAAACATCGCCGCGGGCGCAGGAAACCGGCTTTCCTCGCCATTGATGCGGAAGCCTTCGTGGAAAACTCCGGCGGCGGAGGAGCGGATGAGAAAGGAGAGATTTCCCCACGGGGAGATGAATTCCATTTCACCTTCCAAAGTTCCGGCCAGTCCGGGCCGGACTCCCGTCAAGCGAATGTCGATTGCCGCGGCATTCCAGGTTGCCGACTTCAACGTCCACCAGTTGCCTTCGGTCATCGGAAAGTCGGACGCCATCAAGTGCGCGGACTGGCAAAAATAGCTGAGAGCGGCGGCCAGCAGCAGCCGTCGGGCAGGAAGCGTGCTCATGTACTTCCTGCATATCGGCCGCCGCGGCCGCCGTTTTAGCGCGTGGCTTCGCTACTGCAAGGAAACGCAATAGCTTGCGCCGCTAAATCGCGGCAGATTCTCCTGCAGCACTCGATAAGACTCTTTGGTTTGGCCAGTTGCCGACACCAGTCCCAACGATCCGAGATAGGCGGCAAATGGCGAGTTGGCGGCTTGTCCGTAGGCGCCTGCGATCGACTGGGCAGTCGCCGCGGACATGTCGGTCATCTGGTAGATCCGGGCGGCGATCACTTTTCCCGACGATTTCCGCAGCTGTTCGAACAGCAGTTCGTAGAAGCGGCGCTGGTTTGCCGGGCTGCTGTTCGCCGCGGTCGCCGAAGGATATCCGACTTCCGTCAGCACGATGGGCCGGGTCCCCGCCAGGCGCAGCATGGCCGGCAGTTCCACGGATACCTGCTCCGGCGACCGGGCCGAAATTCCGTCCAGGTTGTAGAACGTGAAGCCGACGTGGTCGCCCAGCGAGCCTAGCTGCTGAAAGGTCTGATTGCTGAGACGTAGCGCGTCGTAGCCGAAAATCAGCGCTACGGAAATGCCCGGAGCGCTCGCCGCCAATTGCTGCCGCCCGGCTTGAAAGAACGTTTTGAATCCGTTCACCTCGCCCGGCCGATTGATGAAATACAGATCCACTTCATTGGCCAGGTGGACCCACTTCACCGTTGTTCCTAAAGACGGACCGAGAGCCGCCAACATTTTTCGAAACCGCGTGAGCATGGAAGAGTTGTCCCAAGGCTTGCTCGCCAGATCCGAAGGAATGGATCGGGAGTTGGTGTCCACCGTCTTGATCGTCATGGCGGCCGGCATCCCCAATTGCTGCGCCTGCTTCACGGCCGCGGTTACCAAACTGAAATCGTATTTCTCCGCTGAAGGCTCCAGCATGCTCCACGGAATGGAGAATTCATAGAATTTCCCGCCCATCTGAAGCACGGATTCCAATACGCCGGCGTTCGTCTGAGCCGGACCGGGAGAGGGGTCCACCCCCACAAGCGGACAAGGCCCGGGAAGCTCCGCAGGCTGCTTCTTGACGGGCTCAGGCAGCACCACTTTTGACGAAAGCGGGAAATGCATCGGCGCGTCGCCGAACTGAACGTACCCCACGCCTTCGGCCAGGTACCAGATTTGCGTGCTGCCGTCCTGATAGGCGTTGGTGTACTTGCGGACGTTGGTGTAGGTTCCCGCCGGAGTCGTGACCGATGCCGTGACGCTATTGAGTTTCACGGTTCCCATGGCGCCATTCCAGGTTTGCCCCGCGGTTCCCTGGGGAAACAGCGGCACCGGCTCCGGAAAAGAGGCCGTTGTTCCATCGGTGAATTCAAACCCTTCGAGGTAGATGCCGCTCGAAGAGCTCCGGACGATCATCGTGTAGGAAAATCCCCACGGTGTCACCCATTCCACCTTTCCCCGCCGGATGTCCGTTGTAAGATCTTCGGCCGATACGACCCGCAGCGACATCAGGGGAGCCGTCATGTTCTGGAAGTTCAACTTCCAAGTGTTTCCGGTAACGAGCGGGAGATAGCTTTCCGCACGAGTTGAAAGAATGCTGAAACAAATGAGTAGGATTTTGCGCGTCATAGGTGATTTGCGGAAGACTTGTTAAAAAACAATGGTGGAGCAGGGGAGGGAAATTCTCATTTGTGCTTGTCGATGAAGGGGATAGCCGCTGGGCGGTCTTCTATATAGAACCTCTAGTACCATGTGTTTCGCAAAATACTATTGGTGAAATCCCCTAAAGCGCTTATTGTAGGAATACTGAAACTGACTGAGGTCATTGCCTCAAGGTAGAGGCCTTCAGTTTCTGCTGGCGATCAAGACGCTAGCGCCGCCAGAAAACGAGATTTTTCCGGGGACGGGACCTTGGGCATTGATGCCTTGGTTTACGGCAGTGTCTATCGAGCGACGGTAAAGCTCTGCCGGCAGGCCGGAAAACCGAAGTCACTGCAGGGGCGGCGTCAGTTTAGCTATTTGAAGTGCATCGGCCAGGACGAACTTCGTTGTTAGCGTCGTTTGGCCCAGCAGCGTTTGCTGACGATCCGGCGTCAGCGCCACGGCAACGCAAAATTTTTCTACGGGGGATAGAACTGTGGGCATTCGTGCCTTGGTTTGGGGTGGCAGCGGGTTTGTCGGACGAAGCTTAAGCGCTTTGCTCGCCGGGCGCGGAATCGACGTCACCGTGCTGACGCGGCGTCCGTTGAGCGCGTTGGAAGGGACCAACAAGGACCCACAGATTCGATTTGTTTCGCATGGCTACGAGCGGACGAACGCGGCCCGGCGGGTTCTGGACGCTGCCGTGGAAGACGCCGATGTCATCTACAACCTGGCCGGCAGCTCCGGCGCGGTGCGCAGCAACGAGGCTCCGCTGGAGGATCTGGAAGCCAACTGTGCCTGGCAGCTCGAGCTGCTCGAAGCATGCCGGAGAACGGGCAGCCGGCCGCATGTAGTTTTCGCCAGCTCCCGGCTGGTCTACGGAAGGGCTCAAACGCTTCCGGTGGATGAGGGGCACCCGATCGCCCCGGAGAGCATCTACGCGACGAACAAGCTGTCGGCGGAGAACTATCACCAGGTGTACGCGCGGCCGGAGGCGATCACCTATACCATTTGCCGGATTTCGGTGGCTTATGGGCGCGATCCCCGGTGCGGCGGAAAGGCTCACGGATTTCTCAACACAATGATTGAGAATGCGCTTGCCGGGCTGCCGCTGAAGATCTTCGGATCCGGCGAACAGCTGCGCGACTATATTCACGTTCGCGACCTGGCGGGCGCGCTGGCCGCTTGCGGCGAGTCGCCCGCGGCGCGGAACCGGATTTTGAATGTCGGCTCGGGCAAGGGCGTCCGCATTGCCGACGCCGCCCGGACGCTCGCTTCTTTAACAAATGTGCCGGTGATACAAATCCCGTGGCCCGAATCACATCTTCAGGTAGAAACCGGCGATTTTGTGAACGATATTTCCCAGCTGGTGAGCGTGACGGGATTTTCGCCGCTCATCGATTTTCAAGAAGGTTTGACGGAAGAGGTGCGATTTGCTGCCCGTGACACCACCCAAATCCCGTCCGGCCCGATTGCTGCGACCGAACTTCGATTAAAACAACAATGACCGCGCCAAAATTACAACCAGTTGAAGTAAATCGCTTTGAATCGTTTCATGCAGCCGCCGCCGCCCCAGCGCGTCTGCGACCGCCCAATACCAGTAACGAATGCATCCACTATTGGAGATCCTATCGACCCAAGGTTGCCGCGCTGGGGCTGGAAGAAGTCCCCTTGTGGCGTGACATCGCCGAACGCCTGATCGCGCTGATTGCCTTGCTGGTCTTTGCGCCGGTGCTGCTGGTGCTGGCCGTGGCCGTCAGGATGGACTCTCCCGGGCCGGCACTGTTCCGCCAGTGGCGGATCGGACGCGGCGGTAAGTTGTTCCGCTTTACGAAATTTCGTACTTATTACGAAGATGCCCGGGACCGCTTCCCGGAATTGTACGACTACACCTATAGCCAAGCCGACATGAACCTGGTGCACTTCAAGGTTCCCAACGATCCCAGAATGACGCGTATCGGCAACTGGCTGCGCCAAACGACGCTCGATGAGCTGCCGAACTTTTGGCACGTCCTCACCGGCGAGATGTCTCTGGTGGGGCCGCGCCCGGAAATCCCCGACATGTTTCCGCATTACCGGCCGCAGGAGCTGCGCAAGTTTACGGTTCGCCCGGGTGTAACCGGGATGTCTCAAATTTCCGGCCGGGGCAATCTCAGCTTCCGGGAAACCGTCGATTACGACCTCGAGTATGTCGATGGCAGATCGCTTGCCGGCGACATTGCGATCGTCGTTCGGACCATCCAAAGCGTCGTTGTCCGGCGAGGGGCTTTCTAAGATGACTTCCACCGCACTGGAAAACAATTCGGGCTTAGCCGGTAAGAGAATCGCGCTTATCGGAGCCACCGGGTTCATCGGATCGCATCTGTTGGAGCGGCTGGCCGACGCGGGCGCGGACGTGCTGGCGATTGCGCGCAGCGAAATCCGCCGGCAGAATATCGAATCGGCGTCCGGCCGGTACGAGTTCGCAGCCTGCGACATCGTGACCAGCCCGGATCTGAACGACATCTTTGCCCGGTTCCGTCCCACACTGGTGTACCTGCTTGCCGCGCGTCCGGACGCCACCGAGACGTTCGACCAGATGGAAGCCGCTCTGAAGGTGAACGCGCTGGGGACTTTGCGGGTGCTGGAAGCCGCCGCCAGTTCCGGAGTCGCGCGTTTAGTCTATGGAGGATCCAGCAAGATTTTCGGCAATCACACCGTTCCTTCGCGGCCGGAGACACCTTCCAACCCGCTCGGTTCCTACGCAATTTCCAAAGCGGCGGGATGGCAGATGTGCAAATTGTATTCTCTGCTTCACCCGATGGAGACAGTCTGCCTGCACCCCGCATTTGTCTATGGCCCGCGGCAAAACTGGAACCTCATTCGTTACGTGCAACAGTGCGTCGACCGTGGAGAGCCGGTCCGCCTGCAGGGCGGAAGTCAAACGCGGGACCCCCTTTATATCGCCGATGCCGTTGAAGCCTATCTCAACGCCGGGATCGTTGCCGATCTCAACGGCAAGGCTATTCCCATCGGGGGCGGGACGGAGCTTCGCGTCGCCGATCTGGCCCAGGAGATCCTCAACGTCCTTGGATCGCCGCAGACGGAAATCCAAATCGGCAGCGCCGAGCCGCGGCCGACGGAAGTCTGGCGCAATTTTGTGGACAACGCTCCCGCGCGGGAATTATTGGGTTGGGCGCCTTCGGTCGATCTGAATCTTGGGCTCCGGCTGACGTTCGGCCTGGACGGATCGCAAATGACATCAACCCCTTACGCTACCGCCGAGCCGGCATTATGAGTATCGCCGACCGGTTTCTGAAACGAGTTCCGCAATACACTCGCCATCTCCGGCATATCCGGTCTGTTCTTTATCACGGTACTCCTCGCAAGTGGGCGAATCTGGCGCGGGTGGAAATGGAGCGAAAGGCTCGAAAAGTCCGGGTTTCGGGAATGCCCTACCTGCTGATCATCGATCCTTGCAACTATTGCAATCTGCGCTGTCCTCTCTGTCCCACGGGCCTGGGTACTCTGGGCCGCCCGCAGAAGATGATGTCCCTGAAGTGTTTTCAGGACTACTTCGACCCGCTGTCGCCCTATCTGTTCGAAGCGTATCTCCACAATTGGGGAGAGTCGCTTTTGAACAAGGAAGTGTTCAAGATGATCGCCCACGCGCAGTCGAAAAACGTGGGGACCAACATCAGCTCCAATCTTTCGGAGACTTCGTCGGATGACATCGATGCTCTGCTCGATAGCGGTTTGGAGTACCTGATCGTCTCGCTGGACGGGACGACGCAGGAGAGCTACTCGAAATATCGGGTTCGCGGCAAGTTCGAGCAGGTAATGGACAATATGGCGGAGATCGTCCGGCGGCGCAACCAGCGGCGGCTGAAGAATCCGGTGATCGAATGGCAGTTCATCGTGATGAAGCAGAACGAACACCAGCTGGAAGAGGCCACAGAGATCGCCAAGAAAGTCGGGGTGGATCTTCTGCGGTTCATTCCGGTGGGAATGCCCTACGACACGGCCGACCGCCCGGCGGTTGCCCGCGAATGGTTTCCGACGACGGTCGCCGGCCGCGAATTTGCTCCCGAAGGCGTCGAACAGACATTTGGTCAGGCGAATAAGCCTAGTCCCTGCTTTTATTTATACCGATCGATGGTGGTAAATCCGGATGGAGGTGTTTCTCCGTGCTGCGTGGTCGATAAGAAGCATGGGGACTTCGGGCAGCTACCGCCGGACGACATTCATGAGTTCTGGAACAACGACTACTACCAGAGCGGCAGAGCCTTATTCTCGCCCGAGGATGCTCCCCGGCAGGTCAGCACGATCTGCGACGGCTGCGATATCTTCGCGCAGTATCCCAAGCCCCGCGCAGCGAGGCCCGTCGTCGACGAGCAGCTGGTGCAGATTGAGACGAACGGTAGAATAACCCAGTGAAAGATGTCCTGGTCATCGGAGGCGAACAATCCCGGCCGGCGAAGCCGGTAGCTTCCGTTCTGTTATCTCTTGCAGTTCAGCTTCGCAGCCGCCGGATCGATTCCGGAAAATCCGGCTTCACGGTACTGGCGCCAGCCGGTCCGGGCTTCAGCTCGCGGCAGGTTGCGCTGCAGCTTTCCGCGGCTCTGGAACAGATCCAGGACGGCCCCGTTTTGACAGTCCACTGTGAACCGGAAGATCCACCGGGGAGCACGACTTTCGGACCCAATGAGCTGTTCGTGGTCGCCCCGGCTCAGGGCGGCAATTCGCTGGTGCCGTCCGGCCTCCAGCTTCCGGCCCCCGGAGCTCTCCCCGCGACGGGAGCTTCGATGCAGTTCAGCCAGGACCTCGATATCGCAGCCGCGCTGGCCTCCGACAGCATGACCGAGTTTTTCGGCCGGGCGGCCCAGACGTTCCGGCACATCGTGCTTTCGGCGCGATGCCCGCAGCAGCATCCGGAAACGATCGTGGTGACGAACATGGCGCAATCGCTGGTGATGACCGCGCTGACCGGGCACACGACGCAAAAGGAAATGCGCGAGACGCTTGCCATCTTCCGCGCCAGCCGCGCCGAGACGATCGGTTTTCTGATGCAAACGGATGGAGAGGGCGAGCCGGGGAAATGACCTCTCCCGGTGTCACAGCCGGGATCCATCCCGGCGGCGTGTCGTCGAAATCCATTCGGGTGGCGCACCTGCTGCATACCGTGGCGCATGGCGGCGTGGAGACGGCGCTGCTGAACTGGTTTTCGAAGTTCGACCACCGCGTCGATGCCAGCATGTACGCCTTCGCCAATCCCGGCCATACGGAGCAGCCGTTTCTGGAGGCGGCCCACCGCGCGGGTCTGGAAGTTCCTCTCCTCCCCTGGAGCCGTTGGAAGCCTGTCTGGCGCTGCGCGCGCCTAATGGCGGATCACATCCGCAAGAATGGCATCGACATTCTCCATTGCCACAATACCTACGCCAACCTGGTAGGGATTCTGGCGGCCAGGCTGACGCCGGTCCGCACGGTTACCACTTACTATGTGTGGGGCAAGTTCACTCCGGTGAGAAATGCCCTGCAGTGGATCGACCAGCAGTTGATGGGGCAGTTCGACCAGGTTACCGCCCACTGCGAGCAGTGCTTTGACGACACGGTGCGCCGCGGCTATCCGGCGGACCGGCTTCGGCTGGCCATCTGCGGTTACGCCCCCAGCCGGCTGAGTCTTTCGGCGGCTGAGCGGCAGGAGATGCGCCGCCAACTGGGCCTGGACGATCGGCAACGGGCCGTGATTTACGGAGCGCGATTCTGGCCGGAGAAGGCACACACCAACCTGCTGGACGCGATGATCCTGATTCGGCAGCGGCATCCGGAAACGGTGCTCCTGCTGCCGGGAACGGGGCCGGATCTGGAGAAGGCCAAAGCTCACTGCACGGCTCTCGGCCTAGACGATTGCGTCCGTTTTCTTGGATTCCGCAGCGACTATGAGCGGCTGCTGGCTGCTTCCGACTATATGGTCCACCCCAGCGACAATGAAGGGGTTGCCCTGGCCGTCTGCGCGGCCATGGCGGCGGGTTTGCCGATTGTGGCCAGCCGCGTGGGAGGGTTGACCGAAGTACTGCGGCACGATCGCTCGGCGATTCTGATTCCCGCGCGCGACCCACAGGCTTTGGCCGATGCTCTGTCGGAGCTGTTCCGCGACCCGGCGAGGGCGGCTGCCCTCGGGCGCGAAGCAAAGCGGTTCATTGAAGAAGAATACTCGCTCGAAGTAGCGACAAACCAGTTGGCCTCCATCTACGCGGAGATGATGCGGCGGCCGCCGGCAGGACGGGCTACATGAGGATCGGGGTATCGGTCATCATGGCCGGGCGCTCCGCCGGCGGGCCGGAAACCTATGAGGTGCAGTTATTGCGCGCCCTGGCGCGGATCGATCGCGAGAACGAGTACGTCATCTACGTCACCGGCCCATACGCCATCTCCGCCATTGGTGTCCAGCAGGAAAACTTCCGGTACCGCGTACTGCAGCCGTCCTTTCGGCCGGTCAGTCAAATGGCGACCCTGCCTGTGTGGATGTCCCAGGACGGCCTGGATTTCTATCACGCCACGTTTACGCCGCCGCCGTTTTCTGCCACTCCGCTGGTCTTCACCGTCCACTGCCTGTCCAGCATTGTTCACCCGGAGTACTATAAGCGTTTCACGGCGATGCGCCTGAATTTTCTGCTGAAGCGAGGAATTCGCGCGGCCGGGCGAATTCTGTGCGTTTCGGAAACCACGCGCAACCACGTGCATGAGATGTTCGGGATTCCCCGGGAAGAAATGCGGGTTACCTACAATGGCGTCAGCGACCGGTTCAGCCTTTCGCCCGATCCTCAGGCGACCGCGGAGAAGCTGAAAGCCGCCGGCATCGACGAGCCGTACATTCTTTATCTCGGAAAGATTCAGAAGCATAAGAATGCCGGCCGTTTGCTGGAGGCCTACCGGACCTACCGTTCGGAGTCGAAAGCTCCGATGAAGCTTGTGGTCGCCGGACGGGAGCAGGGCGCCGGAGAGCCGGTGGACCTGACAATCTCGCGCCTGGGGCTGGACGGGCACGTCCGCCGCCTCGGTTACGTACCAGACGATCTAGTCCCTGAGCTCTATCGAGGTGCTTCGGCATTCGTGTTTCCCTCATTATGGGAGGGGTTTGGGATTCCCCTTTTGGAGGCGATGGCCTCGGGAACGCCGGTGATCACCTCGTCGGTGACGTCACTGCCGGAAATTGCCGGTGACGCGGCGCTTGTCATCGATCCGCACTCCTCGTCGGGGATTGCTTCTGCTTTACTTCTTTTGGAGAAGGACGCCACGCTCCGGTCCAGGCTGATTGAAAATGGCCTGAAGAGAGTCCGGCGCTTCTCCTGGGACAATTGCGCCGCGGCGACTTTGGCGGCGTATCGCGATATGGAGCGGATTCCGCGCTCTGCGCCCAAGGCGTTTACGCCGGGGGCGGCGGGCTCTCGCTCATAGGAAGAAGGACATGAGAATTTTAGTCACCGGCGGCGCCGGATTCATTGGATCGGCTTTCGTTCGGCTGGCTGCAAAAACGCAGCCGGAATGGGAGATCACGAACTTCGACAAGCTCACTTACGCGGGGAACCTGGAAAACCTGACGGAGGTGGAAGGTCACCCCAACTATCGATTTTTCCGGGGCGACATTGCCGATCCCTCCGCGGTGGCCGAGGCTTTCGAGCTGGCCAAGCCGGAGGCGGTGGTTCACTTTGCCGCCGAGAGCCACGTGGACCGCAGCATTCTTTCCCCGGAACCGGTGATCCGGACGAATATTAACGGAACGTTCTGTCTGCTGGAGGGTGCCAAGAAGGCGGGCGTCCAGCGTTTCCTGCACGTGTCCACCGACGAAGTCTACGGCAGCATTCCGGAGCCGCACGAAGCCGACGAATCGTATCCGCTGTGTGCTTCGAGCCCTTATTCTTCGAGCAAGGCCGGGTCTGACCTGCTGGCTCTCAGCTATTTCACCACCTACAAGATGCCGGTGATGGTGACGCGCGCCAGCAACAACTACGGCCCCTGCCAGTTTCCGGAGAAGCTGATCCCGCTGATGATCGCCAATGCGCGGGAAGACCGGGACCTGCCGGTTTACGGCGACGGAATGCAGATTCGCGACTGGCTATTTGT
>CAZETQ010000049.1:0-36511 GCA_964515165.1 uncultured Solibacteraceae bacterium
CACAGCTTCTCAGGCTGGGGATTCAATGCCAGTTTTTCACACAGACTCGTCCGATTGGAAATTCTGAAGAGAATCCCTCAGTTCAGGCCACCTTTTCACTTGAATGAGTTCTCCACCAGCCGGAAACCGTAGTCTCGGTGCGCAAACCGCGTCCGGCGCGGCCTGGTCGGCCATTTCCACTACCGGACGGCAAATGTTGTCCTTTGTCTCCGTCTCGATCCTGGCGAAGTTTGTACCCCCCGCCGCCTACGGAATCATCGGAATGGCGGGGACCATCAATGTTTTCCTGCTGGTCTTTCGCGATCTGGGCACCGGAGCCGCCCTCGTCCAAAAGGAAGACCTGCGGGAAGAACTCACCTCCAGCGTCTTCTATGTGAACTGCCTGCTGGGATTGCTGCTCACCGCCATCGCCTACTTCGGGTCGCCGCTGGCGGCGGCGTTCTTTCGCGAGCCGGAGCTGATCCCGGTGATGAAGGCTCTCTCGTTTACCTTCTTTACCTCATCGCTGGCGGTAGTCCAATCCGCGCTATTGGACCGGGCCCTTGCCTTCAACAAAGTGGCAGCCGTGGAGTTGATCGGCGCCTTGGCCGGGACGGCGACAGGGATATCTCTTGCCGTTTCCGGGTTTGGGGTCTGGAGTCTCGTCTCGGCCACCCTGGTGAACTCCATAACAACCACGGCCGGACTTTGGATCGTCTGTCCGTGGCGCCCCAAGCTGTTTTTCGAAATGGACGCCATCCGGTCGATCGCCCACTACACCATGAATCTCTCCGGAGCAACGCTGGTCAACTACTTTGCCCGGAACGCCGACAACCTGGTGATCGGGCGCTTTCTCGGATCCACGGCGCTGGGCTATTACCAGATGGCCTACAACATCATGCTGTACCCGCTGCAGAACGTCAGCATGACGCTGGGCCGCGTGATGATGCCGGCCATTTCCAAGCTGCAGAACGACCATCCGCGCTTCCGCAGCGTGTACTTTCGTGCCAACGCCGCCATCGCCTTGTTGACATTCCCCATGATGCTGGGATTGATGGTGATCGTTCGGCCCTTCGTGCTGACGATTCTCGGCCCGCAGTGGCTTCCGGTGGTGCCTCTGCTGGCGATCTTCTGCCCCATCGGCCTGGTGCAATCGATTATTACCAACGTCGGCGGAATCTACCGGGCGAAGGCTCGCACGGACCTGATGTTCAAGTGGGGATCGATCGCGACAGTCTTCTATGTAGCGTCCTTCTTTGCGGGCATCCCATGGGGCATTGCCGGCGTGGCGGCCTGCTACGCCCTTGTTGTGATCGGCCTGGTCTATCCGCTGCTTCGCACCCCGTTCGCTTTAATCGAGCTGCCGGTGGGCCGCTTTCTGAAAGGTCTTCTTCCCATCCTGCTGGCCTCCGCCGTCATGGCGGCGGTTGCCTTCGCCGGCCGGATGGGGTTGTCTCCGCTGGAGCTCCGCCCGGTGGTGGAGCTTTTGCTTCTGGTGGCTTTGGGAATCGTCAGCTACGTCGCGGCCCTCCGATGGTTCCAGCCCCGGGTCATTTGGGACGTCATGGACCTGCTGAGTTCCATGCGGAAAGAACGCGTCAGCGCGCTGATTCACCGCATGATCGGCCACCGCCGGGTGCCGATTGTTGCGGGGGATTGAGGGGAGGCGGCCGATGAGCTTTATGCATGCTCACGCGCCGGCCATGTTATCTGTTTGTAATCAATTGGGCGCTCGACCGTCTGGGCGGCGTAAACGAAGCCGTCTTCGGTCTTGCCAGGGAAATCGCCAAAGCCACGCCCGGCTATGATCCCGTCGTCGCCCTGGCCGGATGGGAGCCGGATCGGACTCCTCCGGAAGTTCGCAACACTCCCGTGGTGAGTCTCCGGATTCGCGATCCGCTGGGCGGCGGCCTTTCGGTCCTCCTTTCCGCCCTTGCCTCCATGCCGGGCGATGCCTGGCGGCTGGCGCAGTTTCTCCGGCAGCGCCAGGTGGAAGTCGTCAATGCCCACTTTCCGAACGCCGGCGTATACCTGTTTCTTCTCTTGCGCTGGCTGGGATGGTATCGCGGCCGGATCGTCCTCTCCTTTCATGGCGGAGACGTCATGCGCCTCTCGCGGCTGCAGGGGATTCGGCGGAGCATCTGGTGTTTTCTGATTCGAAGCGCCGATATCGTGGTGCCGTGCTCCCGGGATCTCGGCCGCCGCCTTCTGGATTTTGTGCCGGATGCCTCCGTGGTTCCGATCCATAACGGAGCGGACCTGGAAGAGTTCGCACCGGTTGAGGTGCGCAAGGGTAGCCGCCGTTCCATTTTGCACATCGGAAAATTCGAGCTGAACAAGGGCCAGGACATTCTTCTGCGCGCGTTCCGGCGGCTGCTGCAAACGGTCCCCGACGCTCGTTTGACGCTGGTGGGAAGCGACGGACGGGACCGGAAGGCCATCCAGGGCTTGATTGAGGAACTGGATTTGGGCGGTTCCGTCGAGATGTTCTGCAACGTGCCGCACCGCGAGATTGCCGCGTACCTCGACCGGGCGGATCTCTTTGTTCTGCCTTCCCGCGCGGAAGCGTTCGGCATTGTTCTGCTGGAAGCCGGCGCCGCGGGATTGCCGGTGATTGCCACCGGTGTCGGCGGAATTCCCGAACTGATCGAGGACGGAACTACCGGGCTGCTGGTGCCGCCGGAAGACGACTTATCGCTGGAGGCTGCCATGCGGGATCTCCTGCTGAATCCGGAAAAGGCCGGCCTTCTGGCGGAAAACTGGCACGCGCGCTCCCGGAACGGGTGGAGCTGGGAACGCGCCGCCGGCGAATATTTGGCCGCGGTGCAAGCGCCCAGAATTAAGGAGTAGCGCGGGCCGCTATTTCTTGCCGATCCGAACCAGCTTATTGTCCGTCTCGGCGTTGATCTCATTCAGGATGTTTTCGCGGTTGCCGCCCTTCAGCTTGAAGGAAGCTTCGCGCTGACGCTCCCGTGCGTCGTTGTAAAGGATCACCAGGGTCCGGTCTTTCTTGTCGTCGTAGGTGACGCTGGTGATGCGCCGGCTGGGGATCGTCACCCAAATCCGGTTCTCGGAAGTGAAGGCTATCACGCCGGTGTCGCGATCCAGATGGAACATTCCATCGCGGTTCTTCACCTTGCCGCTCTCGATGTTCTTGTCGCGGAATTCTACATTTTCGAAACTGGCGATTTCCGCCAGCGAGGGGACGGCGAGAGCCACCGCCGCCAGAAGGAGTCTCCGGAGCATATGACGGATTATAGTAAGCCTTTTTGACTCTAGAAAGCTGCATTTTGGCGCAGGCAGCGGCAAGCGGGAACCGAAACCCCATTTTGCGCGTCAGAATCGCATCACTCGCTGGCGCGAGCATTCGGACAGCATAGCCCTGTAACCTGGAAGAGAACGTGAAAAAGTTGATTTCCGTGGCGCTGGTTTGCACGTGGGCGTGTGCCCAGACCGGAATTCTTGGGATCCAGGACATTCAAGCCGGGCAAAAGGGGGTCGGCCGGACCGTATTCTCCGGCACGAAGGTGGAGGAGTTCCAGGTTGAGATTTTGGGGGTGCTCGAAAACATAGGCCCCAAACAGAACATCATTCTGGGCCGTCTTTCCGGCGGGCCTCTGGAACATACCGGCGTGATGCAGGGAATGAGCGGAAGTCCCGTCTGGGTGAACGGAAAGCTGATCGGGGCGGTTGCGTTGGCCTTTCCTTTTTCGAAGGAACCGATCGCCGGCATTCGTCCGATTGAAGAGATGCTGGCCCAGCGCCCGGTACCCGGGCCGTCGGGCCTGGCTCGGGCGGAGGTGAAGTTTGGGGAAAATCGGCTGATGGAAGTCGCCACTCCGGTATCTTTTTCAGGGTTTACGTCCCGTGCCGTGGAGCATTTCGGCGGGGAGTGGCGCAAGCTGGGGCTGGAGCCGCTGCAGGGCGTCGGCGGGCGTTCCGCCAGGCCGTCCCCGCCGTCGAAGCTGGAACCCGGCTCGATGATCTCGGTGCAACTGGTGACCGGCGATATGGGCGTCGCCGCCGACGGCACAGTCACGCATATCGACGGGCAGCGCGTCTACGCGTTCGGACACCGGTTCCTCTCGCTCGGCTCGGCGGAGCTTCCGTTTGCCCGATCGGAAGTGATCGCCCTGCTGCCGAATCTGGCGTCGAGCTTTAAGATCTCGAACGGCCATGAACCGCTCGGAGTGATCACCAGCGACGGGAACGCGGCGATTGCCGGAGTGTTAGGCAAGCGGGCGCCGATGATTCCGGTGAAGGTCAATGTCGGCGGAACGCGGCCCAGCAGCTACAGCGTGGAGATGGTCCAGAATCCCACGTTGACGCCGTTTCTCACGCAGATGGTGCTGTTTTCCGCTTTGGATTCGACAGAGCGCTCCCTGGGAGCGTCGACAATCCGGATCCGCGGAACGGTGCAGTTCGAAAACGGCTTGCCGCCGCTGAAGCTGGAGCAGATTTATGCCGGCGATTTCAATGCTCCGGTGGTGGCGGCTATTGCGGCCGCGGCGCCGCTTTCTTATCTGGCGAACTCGACGCTGGAGCCTGTCCGGATGAAGTCGGCGGAGTTCGCGATTTCGGCGGCCGAAGCGCGCAAAGTTTGGCAGATCGACCAGGTGACCGCATCGCTGCGGGAGGCGCGTCCCGGCGATGAAGTGGACATTGCGGTGATCCTGACCGGAGAGAGCGACAGGCAGGAGGTCCGGAAGCTGAAGTACAAAGTGCCTCCGGGCGCGCCGGCGGGCACTCTGTTTATCACTGCCGGCGACGGCACCAGCACCAATCTGGCGGAAAGCCGGGCGTTGCTTGCCGCCCCCACGCGGCCGGTCCGGCAGATGATTCCGCTGCTGAATGCCATGCGCGCCAATTCCAGCGCCTACGTCCGCTTGTGGCGAGCCGACACCACCTATTCTTTGGGGGGAGTGGACGCTCCCAATCTGCCCGCCGGTCTCGCGATGATGTTGGCGCGGAACCAGACGCAGCCGATCGTACTCGGCGGGGGCGGATCCAAACTGACGGAGATGGAGATTGCGCTGGGCGACGCGGTGGTGACGGGGACGAAAACGATTCAGTTGGAGATCAAGGATTAAATGATGTTTCTTCGCGCAGCCGGACTGCCGCTCGGGCGGGCTTGCGCCCTGATGGTCTTGGCGGTCTCCGCATGGGCGGCTTCTTCCACGGCTTGGGAGATGACCACCTGGCAGGACTTTCAGCGCGGAAGGTTTTCCAGCGTGTCGCTGACTCGTGACGGGAGGCTGACGGTGGCCCCCGCTGTTTCGACGCTGTACTCCGACGGGCAGTCCGTCGTGTGGTCGGCCGCTCAGGCATCGGATGGCACGATCTACTTCGGCACAGGACACAAAGGGTCCGTGGTGAAGCTGGACACCGCCGGAAAAGCCAGCGTCATCTGGTCCGCGCCGGAGCCGGAGGTGTTCGCCGTGGCCGTGGACGGCCGGGGGGCGGTCTATGCCGCGACGTCGCCGGACGGCAAGATCTACAAGATCGAGAACGGCAAGGCCTCGGAGTTTTTCAATCCCAAAGAGAAGTACATCTGGTCGCTGGCGATCTCGCCCAAGAGCGGCACGGTTTTTGCGGGCACCGGCGAAAACGGGAAGATCTACCAGGTGACCGCCGCGGGGCAGGGAGAAGTGTACTTCGACAGCGGACAGACGCACATTACGGCTCTGCTACTGGAAGGGTCTGGCGCTCTGCTGGCGGGCAGCGATCCAAACGGAATTCTCTACCGCGTTTCCGCCAAAGACAAAGCTTTCGTGGTGTACGACTCCCCGCTGCCGGAGATTCGTACTATCGCCTACGGCTCCGGCGGTTTGTATGTGGCTGCGCTGGGCGGTTCGGTTGCCAAACGGACGGCTGCCACTCCCACCGCGGGGGCGGGAGCGGGGGTGATGGTTACCGCGCCGACGACAACGATTACCGTCGAAGCGCAAGGGGGAGTCGATATCAAACCGAAAGCCGAGCCTCCCAAGCCGCCGTCTGCTCCCCCCGTGCCGCAGACGGCTCCTCCCATCGAGATCAGCGGAATCGAAAAGAGCGCCATCTACCGTATCGCGGCGGATGGCTCCGTCGAAACGCTGTGGTCTTCCAGGGATGAAAACGCTTACGATCTGGCGGTAAACAGCTCCGGCTTGTATTTCGCCACCGATGGCTCGGGGCGGATTTACGAGGTGGGCGACAACCGCAAAGTCCGATTGATCAACGAGACGGATTCCGATGTCATGCGGCTGGTAAAGCTGGGGATGAGTGACGCGTCCCGAATCGTGGCCGCGACGGCGACGCAGGGCAAGGTACTTGAGATCGGTTCGGCTCCGGCGCCGCAGGGAGAATACGAATCTCCGGTTCATGATGCGGGGTCGCTGGCACGCTGGGGCCGCCTGGAATGGCACGGGACAGGCAAGCTGGCCTTCCGGACGCGGAGCGGCAATTCGGCGCGGCCCGACAAAACGTGGAGCGACTGGTCCGGCCCGATGACCGATCCCACCGGCGTGAAAAGTCCCAACGCGCGGTTCGTGCAATGGAAAGCGGAACTGGGCCGGGGCGCCGATATCGACTCCGTCAGCCTGGCCTATCGCCCGCAGAACAACGCGCCCGCGGTCCGGAATATCACCGTCGTTTCGCAGCTTGCCACGCAAGCGCAAGCGGCCCGTCCGCAGACTCCCGCGGGAGCGGCCTATTCAATTACCGTCACCGACACCGGCGATAGCGGAGCGTCGACACTCTCCGGCACTTCCACGCAAAACGCGGGACGCCCCGGCGCCAGGCAACTGGTGATTTCCTGGACGGCGGACGATACCGACGGAGACACGCTCAGCTACACGATCAGCTTCCGTGGCGAGGACGAACGGGAATGGAAGAATTTGCGAACGAATCTCGCCGATACCAACTACACCATTGACGGCGATTCCCTGGCCGATGGCCGCTATTTCTTCCGTGTCATTGCCTCGGACCGCCTTTCCAATCCGCCGGCCGACGCTCGGGATGGCGAGTTGGAGAGCGCTCCGGTGCGCATCGACAACACTCCGCCGCTGGTCACGTTGACGCGCGAAGGCGACGACCTCATTGCCCGGGCGACCGATCAGACCAGCCCCCTTCGCCGCTGCGAGATCTCGATCGATGCAAGGCCGTGGGTGGTTGTGGAGGCGGAAGACGGTGTCACCGACGGCCGTGAGGAAGTTTTCCGGATGAAGCTGCAAAACCTCTCCGGCGGAGAGCATCTGGTGACCGTTCGGGTCACGGACGCCGGAGGCAATCCCGGGCTGGCAAAACTGGTGATCCGATAGCGTCTGGCAACCGGCAAGCTCGCTCAACTGCTGGTGTCGCGAGTTGTCCACGGCCGTTGTCTTCGTGGCGTTTTACTTAACGCACCTTTTTGTATCCACGGCAAAAATGCTACGCTTAGCGAGATTTTGTCGGCTCGGGATCGCCCGCCTGGCATGGCAAGGCGATCGTTTCGGATACTCGGCTGGGAGTGGCCAACGGGATCGACCAGATTCCTAAAAAGGAGACCACTCTCATGGCAATCTCCCTCCGCAGGCGTGGATTTCTTCAAGCTTCGCTCGCCGCGGCCGGTTCAACTCTGCTGGACTCGTGTGGCCGCGAGCCGGCCGGCGAAGTTCAGAAGTCCGTTAAAAAGTACGTGCGGCACAACGCGACGAGTGCCGGCGGACAGAAGGCGCTAGCCAGTTATGCCAAGGGAATCGAAGCGATGCTGAACCTGCCGGCGGCCCACCCACACAACTGGTTCCGAAACGCCTTCATCCATCTGATCGACTGCCCCCATGGCAACTGGTGGTTCTATGTGTGGCACCGCGGTTACCTGGGATATTTCGAAGAAACGATTCGCAAGCTGAGCGGGGACCCGGAGTTCGCCATTCCGTACTGGGATTGGACGACGCTCCCGCGGCTGCCTGACTCGATGTTCGATGGTGTGTTAACGCCCACCGCCAACGCCTACTTGAACTACACCAAAGATCTCAACACGTTCACTAGCTTCATCAAGGATGCGATGACAGGCTATTGGGGCACCTTGAGCACTGGCCAATTGGCACAATTGAAACTCCGTGGCTACAACACCTTCGACGACATGTGGAATGAAGTGACGGGCAATGGGGTTGCAGAGAACATGGCGTTTGCCCAAACCGCCCGGGCCCGGCACTCGTCGAAGTCCAATCCCGATCTGGATCCTGCGGTTGCCTACAACTGTTCCCCGTTTGTCGTCTATTCTGGTCTGTGGCCGCAGGCATTCAATGACGCAAACGCCGGCTTGGGTTTCACCAGCGTCAAGGCGTCTTCTCACAATGCGGCTCCGGCTGGCGGGAATTTCTCCGTGCTGGAAGGTCTACCGCATAACCAGACGCACAATTTTATCGGCGGCGTACCAGCATGGGATCCCGGTCCTTACGGAAACATGACCAACAACCTCTCACCGGTCGATCCTATCTTTTTCCTCCATCACTCAAACATGGACCGGCTATGGGACGTATGGACGAGAAAACAAATCAGGATCGGCCGGCCGTTCCTTCCTTCCGGAGCCGAACTCGATCAGTTTTCAAATGAGCCGTTCTTGTTCTTCGTCAACGGGGATGGCGGATATGTTGGGAATGGGAAGGCCGGAGACTATCTTTCCGTGGACCGGTTCAACTACGAATATGAGCCTGGCTTTGGAGAAGACATCATCCAGAAGCCGGATCATGCCACCATGACTTCGCTTGGCACGCCGGCCGCGGGAAAGGTTGCCGCACACACCGCCACCGTTGCATTACCCAAAGCGGCCGTGAAGGCGCACATGGCCGAAGATCGCGGCGCCGCGCTGTTCGTAACGGTCACGGTCGAACGTCCCGCTGGGCCAAACCGGGCGTTCTATGTCTTCGTGGGGGCTCCGGCAGGAGCTCAGCTTACGCCCGATAGTCCTTACTATGCCGGCACCATTGCTTTCTTCGGCAAGCGGATGGCTGAAATGAGTCACGAAACCACGTTTGTCGTTCCCTTGCCCAGAAGAGAAACCGTGTTCGCCGGCGTCGAGAAGGGATCGCCGCTCACCATCCGATTGTCTCCGGTCAGCAAGGGAGGAGGTGGAACATCGGCGCTGCGGTCCGTAAGTGTACGGGCGCTATAGTGAAGTCATGAAGGCTCTGTTTGCCGGCCTTGCCGCTCTAACCTTCATGCCCCTGTCAATCTGGAGCGCGGATGTGCCGGTAACGACACTTCCTCTGCCGCATACTCCGGGTCCCGGCGAAAGGATCTGGCTTGAGGTGAAGCTCGGTACGCTTCCGCGAGGACATCGTGTCGAGATTTCGACGGATTCCGGGCGCTTGCTGGGAGTAATTTCGCCGTTTGCCCGGCAGACTAAGAGTCAATCGGAGATTTACACAGTTCCTGTACCGCAGGATGCGGTCTCTGACAATCGCATTTCACTCCAGGTGGTAATCAACGATGGAAAGCAGAAACGGCCGCCGCGATCCGGCGAAATCCGGACTCTTGCGGTAAAAGTCACCGCTGCGAGTAGCAGTAGTAAAGGCGGCGAGCAAGCTGGACTCCCGCCTTCGGCCATATAGGGCATTCGTATCGCGGCGGTGCACGAAGTTTACACCGCTAGGCATAGATCCCCGGGGCCTCGTGGCCGATCTTCTGGACGTATTCCTCGTAGGATCCGGGATAGACAAGCGGTTCCCGGCCGGTGCCGCTTTCTCCACCCAATTCCAGCACCCGCGAGCCGAGCCCCCGGAGAAACGTTCGATCGTGCGACACAAAGATCATCGTTCCCTCGAAATCCTTCAGCGCGTCGATCAGCATCTCTTTAGTGGCAAGATCCAAGTGATTCGTGGGCTCGTCGAGCACCAGAAAATTCGGCGGATTGTAGAGCATCCTCGCCATTGCCAGCCGCGATTTCTCGCCGCCGGATAGCGCGCGGATACGCTTGTCCGTATCGTCGCCGGAGAATTGGAACGCTCCGGCCAGACTTCGCAGCGAGCCGAGGCTGTCCTGCGGAAAGTCCTGCTGCAACTGCTCGATGATCGATAACTCAGGATTGAGAATGTCCAGCGACTGCTGCGCGAAGTAGCCCATCGTAAGGCTCGCCCCGAGACGGACGCTTCCGGTATCCGGATTCGTTGCGCCGGCAATCATCTTCAACAGCGTCGTCTTTCCTGCGCCGTTCCGGCCCATCACAGCCCATCGCTCGCCGCGGCGGATGGTGAGACTGAAGCCGTCATAGATGACGCGATCGCCGTAGCTCTTATGCAGATCTTCCAGCACCGCGACCTGGTCGCCGGAGCGGGGCGGCTTCCGAAACTCGAACTTCACCACCACGCGCCGCTTGGGCAGCTCGATCTTCTCGATTTTGTCGAGCGCTTTGATGCGGCTTTGGACTTGCGCTGCTTTGGCGGCGTGAGTTTTGAATCGTTCGATGAAGCGCTGCTCCTTGGCGAGCATCGCCTGCTGGCGGGCGAAGGCGGCTTGCTGGTTGGTTTCGCGAATGGCCCGCTCGCGCTCGTAGAAATCGTAGTTGCCGGAATAGGTCGTGATCTCGCCGCCGTCGATTTCCGCGATCTTGGAGACGACCCGGTTCATGAACTCGCGATCGTGCGAAGTCATCAGCAGCGCTCCGGGATAAGACTTCAGGAACTGCTCCAGCCAGATGATGGACTCCAGGTCCAGATGGTTAGTCGGCTCGTCCATCAGCAACGCATCGGGACGGCCCAGCAGGACACGAGCCAGCGCGACGCGCATTTTCCATCCACCCGATAGCGCGCCGACATCGCCGTCGATCTGATCGTCGCGAAAGCCCAAGCCGTGGAGCACTTCGCGCGCCTGTGCCTCCAGCGCGTAGCCGCCGAGATGCTCGTATTCTTCCTGCACTTCGCCGAAGCGGGCGAGAATGCGGTCCATGTTGTCCAACTGGTCCGGATCGCCCATGGCGTTCTGGAGATGCTCCAGCTCATGGTGCAGGTCGCCGACACGTCCGCTGCCCGCAATCGCCTCATCCAGCGTCGAGCGGCCCTTCATCTCCTCGACGTCCTGGCGGAAGTAGCCGATGGTCAGCTTGCGCGGCACGGACACTTCGCCGTCGTCGGCGGTCTCTTCACCCGTGATCATTCGGAAGAGCGTCGTCTTCCCCGCGCCATTCGGACCGACCAGCCCGACTTTCTCGCCCGGATTGAGCTGAAAGGAGGCTTCGACGAAAATGATCTGCTTGCCATACTGCTTCTGGATGTTGGAGAGAGAAATCATGTTGGGCCGTGGGCGAACGTCCGAGGATAAGCCGGCGGCCCTGCTCCCACCATTTTCGCTGAGGCCGGGACGTTCCGCCAGGATGTACTCCCCGGAAATGAGCCGTTGAATTGACAGGAAAAAGACCGCTGTGAAACATTGCGAAGGTGCCTCCGCCGCCGTTCGCGCCCCCCCTTCGCGGTCTCTTGCCGCCCCTAGCCACCCCTTTGTCAGCCTCTGGCCGCCTGGATGTCGCTGGATTGGAACAACTTGTCAACCGCGCGATAGAAGCCGGCGTGGACGGAATTTTTACCCTCGGTACGACCGGAGAGTCCCCCAGCCTGAGTCCGGAGTTCAAGCGGGAACTCGTCCGGCGAACGTGCGAGTTCGCCGCCGGGCGTGTGCCGGTCCTGGTGGGCCTGATTGAGCCGGCAACCGCCGAAACCGTTGCGCTGGCAGAGCAAAGCGCGGCCAACGGTGCCACGGCGCTGGTCATCACGCCGCCCTTCTATTTCCAGTTGGACGAGGGACAGATCGTTGAATATGTCGAGCGCCTGGTGCCTCGTCTGCCGCTTCCCGCGTACTACTATCACATCCCTTCGCGTACTCGGGGAGCACTCTCGGCGGAGGGAATGGTCGCTTGTCTGAACGTTCCCGGAGTGGTTGGGCTGAAGGACAGCTCCGACAACCTGGAAGTCTTTTGCCAGGTCGTCAAGATGGCGCCGCCCAATACGGCACTCTTTTGGGGACCGGAAGAAACGCTGGTGAAGGCGATGGCAGCGGGAGCGACCGGAGGTATCGCGGGAGGCACCAATCTATTCCCCACGCTCTACGTGGCGCTGTACCGTGCGGCCGAATCGGGCGATGCGGCAAAAGCGAAAGAACTGCAGGTATTCGTCGATCGCATCAGCGCGGAGATCTACTCCGCTTCTACTTATGGCTCCGGCTACATCATGGGCGTGAAGCATGCATTGGGATTGCTCGGCATCGGAAACGGTCGCGCGGAGGAGCCGCTGGGACCGATCGACGATGCGGCCAGCCAGCGAATCCGCCGGTGTCTTGAAGAGCTTTCGCGTACGTTTGCCGACAGCGCGGTCTTGGGCTTGGCACGCTGATGCTGATCTATGCGTTGCTTGCCAGTGCGCTGGATCTGAACGGCGCTGTTGTTGTCACGCGCGAAGAAAAACCGGCACAGGTTCTCATCGAAGAAATTGAGAAACGTTCGCGCATCCGTCTGAAGCGGGGCGAATCCGGCAGCCCTTCGATCGTCATCCGAAACGGAAATTCCGGACCGAAAGAAGGATTTTCGATCGCCGTCTCCGGACAGACCGTTACCGTGACCGGAAATGATGCTCGGGGAGCGCTGTTCGGAACGGGCTACCTGTTGCGAAAGCTGCAGATCGACCGGGATCGCATTGCCGTTCCGGACAACCTGGCCGTCACAACGGCTCCGAAATACCCGCTGCGCGGTCATCAGCTGGGCTACCGGCCCAAGACGAATTCCTACGATGGCTGGACGGCCGCGATGTGGGATCAGTACATCCGGGATCTGGCGATTTTCGGAACGAATGCCATCGAGCTGATTCCTCCGCGCTCGGACGACGACGCCGACAGTCCGCATTTTCCGATTCCGCAGATGCCGATGATGATCGAAATGTCGCGGATCATCGATTCTTACGGCCTGGATTGCTGGATCTGGTATCCGGCGCTGGACAAGGATTACTCCGATGCGGCGACCGTCGAGGCGGCGCTGAAAGAATGGGCCGAAGTGTTCCGCCAGCTTCCGCGAGTGGATGCCGTCTTCATTCCGGGTGGAGATCCCGGCCACACGCCGCCGAAGGTGCTTTTCCCGTTCCTCGAAAAGCAGGCGGCGAATCTGCGGAAATATCATCCCAAAGCGCAAATGTGGCTGGCTCCGCAGGGGTTCAACGCGGAGTGGATGAACGACTTTGCGGCTCTGATGAAGGCGGAGCCAAAATGGCTGCACGGTATCGTCTACGGTCCGCAACTGCGCCTGACGATTGGCGAGCTTCAGGCGATGGTCCCCGCGCGCTACCCGATCCGGCACTATCCGGACATCACGCATTCTCTGAATTCTCAGTTTCCGGTGCCGGATTGGGACACGGCGCTTGCGCTAACCAATCACCGGGAAGCGATCAACCCCCGGCCGCGGGATCAGGCAACGATCTTCCGGGCGACTCAGCCCAAGACGATCGGCTTTCTGACGTATTCCGAAGGCTGCAACGATGACGTCAACAAGTTCCTCTGGAGCGGATTGGGGTGGAATCCCGATGCGCCGGTTGAGGAGATTCTCCGGGATTACGGCAGCCATTTCTTCGGTCACCGGCATGCTGACGCCATCGCCCAATCAATTCTGGCATTGGAGCGCAACTGGCGCGGCCCGTTATTGATGAACGCGGGCGTCAGCACGACGCTGCAGCAGCTGCAGAGCCTGGAACGGTCCGCCACTCCGCAGCTCCTGCTGAACTGGCGCTTTCAGCAGCTGCTCTATCGCGCCTACTACGATGCGTATGTCCGCGCGCGCCTGTTCCACGAATCGTCTTCGGAGGACTGGGCGTTCGACAAACTCCGGCGGGCTCCGGAGGTGGGATCGCTTTCCGCCATGTCGGAAGCGGAAGGCATTCTGGACCGCGCCGCCGCCGAACCGGTGGCGATCGATCTTCGCCAGCGAGTCTACGCGCTGGCCGAAGGATTGTTCCAAAGCATCCGCATGCAGCCCAGCGTTTCGCGCTACCAGGCCATCGCGATCGGGCGGGGAACGACGCTGGATTCTATCGAGACTCCGCTGAACAATCGAGCGTGGTGGAAGGAGCAATTCTCTTCGATCCGACGAATGGAGCAGGAGTCCGAACGGCTGGCCGCGATCCAGCGGGCCATCGAATGGGAAAATCCCGGGCCGGGCGGCTTCTACGACGATCTGGGCAATCCAGAGCGCCAACCGCATCTGGTGCGAAGCGTTGCCTATTCCGAAGACCCCAGCTACCTGAGATCTCCCATTGCCGAATTCAATCGCCGCCCGGCGGAGCCTGTCTGGCGGCAGTCCTGGATCAACAATATCGGCGTCAACTACGACACTCCGTTGCAGATGCGTTATGCGGGTCTGGACCCCGCGGCTCGTTACAGGATCCGGATCGTGTATGGGGGTGCGGTGGTGGCCAACTTTCAGGTCCGGCTGGTGGCGAATGAAAAATACGAGATTCACCCGTTCCGCGCCAAGGATGTTCCCGCCAAGCCCGTGGAATTCGACATTCCCGCCGCCGCTACGCAGACCGGCGATTTGACGTTGACGTGGACTCCCACACCGGGCCGTGGAGGAAACGGCCGGGGCGTGCAGATTTCGGAGGTCTGGCTTCTCCGGACCAATTAGGCCGTCCCTCATGAGCCTCAATGCCACGCGAGCACGCAGCCGCGCGCGAGAGCAAGCGGGACACCTTACTAGCCCGCGTGTGACCGTCCCTCGACCAGCGCCGAATCCTGCAATTTCTTCAGCTCGCGGCGAGCAATTTCCGCCCAGGCGCTGGCCGGGTCCAACCGCAAGTAAGTCCGCCAGTGTTTCAGCGCCTTCATCGTCTGCCCGGCCGATTGATACAGCAGAGCCAGGTTGTAGTGGGCGTCGGCATACGCCGGCTTCAGACGCACGGCTTCTTCGTAGTGGTGAAACGCCCGTTGCTTGTCGCCCCGCTCGTCGCAGAGATTCGCCAGGTTGAAGTGCGCCAGCGGGTACGTGGCATCCGCTTGCAGTGCCAGCGTGTAATAACGCTCCGACTCGCGCCACATGCGGGCGTTGAAGTAGATGGTCCCCAGGTTGACGAAGGCGCCTGCCGACTTGTTATCCATCTCGCAAGCTGTCCTGTAGGCTTGGACAACCTCATCGAAAGGAGCGCCCCGCTGCTCCAGCTCCAGCCCGCGCTGGAACCATTGTTCGGCCTCCGCGCGTTTCCGCCGCTCGTCCACGGGTTTTTCCTTGGCTTCGAGAGCAACCGCTTCACCGGCATCAAAGCTGAGTTGAAGCTGACCGCTCCAGAGTTCCAGTTCCTGCCCCGGCACTCGTACGAAGGTCCGCTTTCCGCGGCGCGTGACACGAACCTGATCGAGCAGCTCGTCACGCTCCGGAAGGCGCTGGCGAAGCCACGCGACAGCTTCTCCCAGCCGGCGGCCTTTGAGCCCGGCGCGCTTCATTCCCTCCAGCGCGCGGAGCGTGACAATGTCGCGATACTCGTAGGAATCGGCGCGAGCGATCAGGCCCGCTTCCTGCCATTTGGTGAGCTGTTGACGGCTGATTTTTG
This sequence comes from uncultured Solibacteraceae bacterium, assembly GCA_964515165.1. Taxonomy (GTDB): domain Bacteria; phylum Acidobacteriota; class Terriglobia; order Bryobacterales; family Bryobacteraceae; genus JAPKYZ01. The sequence continues at coordinate 15,513 of CAZETQ010000049.1, forward strand.
CGTGGCGGCAGGCTTGCTTCGGTAAGTAAACCTGAGCCATCACCTTGCGCGGTAACACCGCGGCGGAGATGTCGGCCACGCCCCGAGTGTAGCATCGCTCCGTATTCTGTCCAACCAGCGGCGCGCCGAAATTGAGTGGATATACTGGAATTGCAAGTGAGTTTCAATACTGGCAAGCGGACATTGGCGGATCTTCGGCGTTCCGAGACCGGCGTCTTGGAGTCTTTGGATCTGCCCCAGGAATTCGCTCACCGGCTGATGCTGCTGGGATTCATTCCCGGCATCACCGTAGAGGCGGCCCATTCCGCTCCCGGTGGCGATCCCCGGATTTATCGCGTCGACGGATCGGAGGTGGCCCTTCGCCACTCCACCGCCGCCAGTTTAATTTTGCGAAACGGCGAAGGCCGTGATGTTTCGCGCGAAGGCTGAGAGGCGGAACCATGAGTGAGTGCCATACCGTCGCGCCCGTCGCGGCACCACCGTATGCGGCTACCGGGCGCCGCCTTGTCGCCATCATTGGTCCTCCCAATTCCGGAAAGTCGACTCTGTTTAATCTTCTGACCGGTCTGCGTCAGAAGGTTGCCAACTATCCCGGAGTGACTGTGGAGCGTCACGTCGGCAAAGCCATCCTCGGCGATCACCGGGAGGTGGACCTTCTGGACTTGCCCGGCGTCTACAGCCTGGAGCCGCGGTCCGAAGACGAACGGGTCACCCACGACGTCCTGGATGGGCGTATGCCGGACCTGCCGCGTCCCGATGCTGTCCTCCTGATTGTCGATTCGACCAATCTGGCGCGGAATCTCGTTCTGGTGGCGCCTGTGCTGTCGCTGGGAATTCCCGCGATGCTCATCCTCAATATGGCGGACGATCTTCGCAACCGCGGAGGCACCGTAAACACTAGCGAGCTTTCCGAAGAGCTGGGAGTTCCGGTGGCGCTGATCAGCGCCTCTCGCGGCGAGGGAGTAGAGATGGTCCGCGAGTTTCTGCGCAACCGCGTGGCGCCCCCTCCCCGCATGGAGCTGCCCGTTCTGAGCGATGTTCCCGCGTGCCGCAAGTGGGCCACGGGAGTCAGCGATCGGGCGGGCTATCGCCCGCCGGTTCCTGCGGAATGGACGCGGCGGCTGGACTCGATTCTCCTGCACAAGCTGTGGGGGCCGCTGGTTTTCGCACTGGTGGTGCTGGCCGTTTTCGAGACAATTTTCACCGCGGCGGTTCCCATGATGGACGCCGTCGATGCGCTGATCCAGTCCAGCGGCAATTGGCTGGGATCGCTCCTGCCGGAAGGCCTTGCGCGGTCCTTCGTGGTCGATGGCGTGTGGAGCGGTGTCGGCAGCGTGGTGGTCTTCCTGCCGCAGATCCTGCTGTTGTTTCTCTTTATCGGAATCATGGAGGATTCCGGCTATATGGCGCGCGCCGCGGTGATTGCGGACCGCACGATGGCCCGGGCCGGCTTGCAGGGAAAAGCCTTCATTCCGCTGCTATCGGCATATGCTTGCGCCGTGCCCGCGATCCTCTCCACCCGGACGATTGAATCGAAGCGCGACCGGATTGCGACGATTCTCATTGCGCCGTTCATGACGTGCTCCGCGCGTCTGCCCGTGTTCACGCTGGTGATTGCGGCTTTCGTCGCCGACCGGACAATCCTGGGTCCCGTGCTGCATGCCCGGACGGCTGCGATGCTGGGTCTTTACGCGCTGGGATTTATCGCCGCCGTGGCGACGGCTCGCATCCTGAAGTCGTCGGTTCTGAAGAGCGAGCGGTCGGTTTTTCTTCTGGAGATGCCGCCATACCGCTGGCCCACCTTCCGTTCCCTGTCGCTGCGCCTGCTGGACCGGGCAAAGATTTTCCTGAAGCGCGCCGGAACCATCATTCTCGCGGTGACCATTCTTCTCTGGGCCATGGCAAGCCTTCCGCTGCAGGACGGGCAAGCCGCTCCGCTGGAGCAAAGCTATGCGGCTGATGTCGGCAAGTTCTTCGAACCGGTCTTGAAGCCTCTGGGGCTGAACTGGAAGATCGGCATCGGTCTGATTACGTCGCTGGCGGCTCGGGAAGTGATTGTCGGCACGCTGGGGACTATCTACGGAATCCAGGACGCCGAATCGGACGAACCGAACCCCGGCCTGATGGAAGCGCTCCGGCAGGACCTGTCTCCCGGAGGCGCGGCCGCCCTGTTGATCTTCTTCGTTTTCGCGCTCCAGTGCATGTCCACGGTCGCCGTGGTCCGGCGGGAGACGGGCGGCTGGAAGTGGCCGCTGGTGCAGTTCAGCTACATGCTGGCCCTTGCCTACATCGGCGGCTTTATCGCCTATCGCGTCTTGTCGTAGGGGCCGATTCCGCCGCGCTACATTGAAAGTAATCCATGCATAATGTCGTGATTCTGGGTTCCGGCTGCGCCGGAAACACCGCCGCTATCTACGCTGCTCGCGCAGGTCTGACCCCGCTGGTTCTCGAAGGCCATGAGCCCGGCGGGCAGTTATCCATTACTACCGAGGTCGAGAATTTCCCCGGATTTCCGGAAGGAATTATGGGGCCGGAGCTCGTGGCGAACATGAAGAAACAGGCGGAGCGGTTTGGGGCGCAATTCAAGCCCGGCACCGTCGTTGAAGCCGGCCTGTCCAAGCGCCCGTTTCGCCTGTCGGTGGACGGGGAATGGATGGAGACACGGACGCTGATTGTCGCCTCCGGAGCGTCAGCGCGCTGGCTGAATCTTCCGAACGAACAAAAGCTGATCGGGCACGGCGTCTCCAGCTGCGCCACCTGCGATGGATTCTTTTATCGCGACAAACAGATCATGGTGATCGGCGGCGGCGATTCGGCCATGGAGGAGGCGAACTTCCTGACCCGCTTCGGCCGTGACGTCACCATCGTCCACCGGCGGGATACCTTCCGGGCGTCGAAGATCATGCTTGATCGCGCCCAGGCCAATCCGAAGATCAAGTGGCTAACCAACACCGTCGTGGAGGACGTGCATGACATCGAAAAGGGAGTGGTGACCGCCGTGACGCTCAAGAATCTCCAGTCCGGTGAAATCTGGAAGCAGGACGTGGACGGATTTTTTGTCGCGATCGGGCATATCCCCAACACCAAGCCGTTTGTGGGCCAGCTCGATCTGGACGAGGACGGCTACATCATTTCGCACGGCGGCGCCAGAACCAACATCCGGGGAGTCTTCCACGCCGGAGACGTGCAGGACCGGATCTATCGCCAGGCGATTACGGCTTCGGGCGCCGGATGCATGGCCGCCATGGAGGCGGAACGCTTCCTGGAAGCCGAAGGACACTAAGAGCCGGAATCAGCCGAACTTCCAGATCTGTTGGGCGGTCTTGCCGAGGATCCATTCCTTGTCCGTATCGTTGAGGAATTTTGTATCGTCCCGCAGCTGCGTCAGCGTGCTGGCATAGGTGGTTTTCGGCTCGCACATCGGCCAATCCGTTCCCCACATCATGCGCCTGGGTCCGAACTTGTCGTAGATCCGCTTGATCTGCTCCTGAGCGTCCATCCAGGGATAGCTCTGCTTGGACAATAGCCAGGAGTGGGAGACCTTCACAAACACCTTCGGATATTGCGCCAGCGCCAAAAGCTTCTCCAGTTCCTGGGGCCGGTCGGCGGGACAGTCCGCCATGTGATCGATGACGACCGTCAAGTCCGGAAACTTTTCGATCCATTTCTGCGCGATGGGCGCTTTCTCGATCGGCATCAGCACGGTCATGGGAGTCTTCAACTGCTGGCAGCGCTTCCACAGCGGCACCATCAGAGACTCGTCGCTAAACCACTCGCCCGGGGGAGTGCCGTTGGGGGAGATCCGGACGCCCTGGAATTTCTCCTCTTTCACCAGTCTCGACAAGTCGTCCGGAGCGCCGGAACTTCGCGGATCCACGCGGCACACCGCCACAAAGTGTTGCGGATAGCGGTTGACGACGTATCGCGCGTAGCTGTTGTCGAACATGTAGTAGAGAACCTGGATGATGACGGTTCTTTCCACGCCGTTGGCGCGCATGTTCTCCAGAAGCATTTCCGGAGTGCGATCGTCTCCCGGGTCTCGCGCGCCGTCGGCGTAGGGAAACTTCGAGTCCCGCTTCCAGACGTGAACGTGAGAATCCACCAGTTGAAATCGCTTCGGCGCGGCGAGCAGGGCGGACGTTGTTCCTCCCAGAAAAATCCGTCGGTTCATAAGCACAGTTTCCCGTTATTTCCGCGATTCCTTGCGAATGCGAGCAATGATCTTGTCGCGGTTCCCCGCGCTCCATTCCGCGTGGGCTTCCTGATCGGGAATTCCGCCGACGCGGCAAAGCAGCAGATAGGGGGGCAGCGCATGGGGTAGAAACTTCCACTGTGCCATCTGCGCCAGCGAATCGAACGCGCGCTCGCGAATTTTGCCGAGAATCGTCGGGTCTCGCGACTCCGTCAGCTCCATCAGGGCATCGGACGCGGCATTGCGATCGCTCCAAACGACGGAGTTCAGCATTTCGATAATCCAGGTGGGCAGCACGAAAAGCTTGTCGTCCGGACTGGCGGCCTGCGCGGCCATCGACATTTTCACCAGGCCCCGTACCGCGGCCTTCCGGACCAGCGGGTCGAAATCGCGCGCGGCGTATTGCAGATCCTCCACGATGGCCTGGCTGGGTTTGGCTTCGCCAAGCAAGGCAACCGCATCGGCTCGAACGCTGGCCTCGTCGGCCTTTCTTAGCGCCTCGCGCAGTCCTTCCAGATCGTCAGCCGCCGGCAGCTTCAAATCTTCGCCGGCTTCCAGGCTTCGGGTCTCAAAATGTGGAGCGTTTCTTTCCTCCACTCCGGCATAAAGCACCGCATCGGCGCCGGAACAGCAGACGGCCTCCACATGGGATTGCACCACATCGCCGACTTTGTCCAGCCGCTCTTCCAGGTCCAGCTTGGAGCCGGGAAGCGGCTGTCCTTCCTTCACGCCCAAAGACTTAAGAAGTTTTTCCGGAGAGATCTTCCGTTGGCCGTAGAAATCGATGACGGCGATTTTTGGTTGCGCGGAAGCACAAAAGGAGATACCGGCAATTAGAGACAACAGCAGACGCACTATTTCAGTGTGACAGCTGCGGCGATTGCCGGGTTTCGTCAAATCTTCTTAGGATTTTTCCGCGCGCGAATAGATAAAACGCGAAGCGGGCACCACTGGCGGAACGCCGGAGTCCGGAGGAGACTTCGCCAGTTCCTGCGCCACGCTGACTTCAAAGCCGATGACCAGCGCCAGCGCGGTCCAATAGGGACCGCTATATGCCACGCTGAGGAAAAAGCCGTCAATCGCGATCGCCGTCAGCGCGCACTGGATGTACAGCGCCCATATTTTTGCCTTGGCCAGATTGGGGTTCGACGCAGGCATATTCATCTTCCGGATGGCCGAAACGCGGCGGAAAGCGATCACCAGCGCGCCGGCAAAGAAAACCAGTCCGGGAATTCCCATTTCGCTGGAGACCTGGGTGTACATGTTGTGAGTGTCGTGCCACTGCCCTTTGTTGAGTCCCTGCGCCTGGGCCAGCGAATTCTCGCTATTCATGAAATTGCCCGGTCCCACGCCGAGAATCGGATGCCGGAGCGTCAGGCGGACGCTCTGCATGAGAAGCTGCCGGCGGCCTTCTGTCGAGTCCTCCGCCGTGCTCCGGGTCAGGTCCTCTTCACCGGCCGCGCCGGATGATCCCGATAGCAATGTCTGAAAGCGAACTTTCACATTGGACGGCGCCAGCACTCCCAATCCCAAGACCAGGGCGCAGGCGATCATGGCGAGGCGAATCTTCTGCCGGGAAGGCAGCATCGCCAGCAGCACGACCAACAGGACGGCCAGCGCCACCAGGGCGCTTCGCGAGCCCGTGCGGATGATTCCCCAGAACATCAGCAGCGACATTCCAATTGAAAAGATTTTGGTCAAAGTCGAGCCGGTTTTGCCCAAAGCCCAGACAAGCGGAAGTCCCGCCAATATGAACAACGCCGTGAAATTCGGGTCGGACAGGGTGCCGCCGCTCAGGGCCGTCGCCCGGTCGGCGACGTTGGAGCCGCCGAACACCGCCATGACCGCTACAAATCCCGCCGCCAGCGTCACCGCGGTCGCGATCTTAAACCATCGATCAAGAGGAACGCCGAACGCGGAAGTGATCATGACAAAAATCATGATCTTGCCCACGTCCATAAAAATCGGGAAGGAGCCGCCGGGCCACGATCCGAAAGGAATAGATAGCGCCATCCATCCGATAAAAAAGACCAGAAACCGGTAAATCTGCGAACTCCACGCGACCGCAATTTTGGAACTGATCGCGGCGACGGTAAACAGCACCAGTCCCATGACCAGCATGGGCCGGAGAGACGCGGGAAGCAGAAACTCCACCGACCGGCTCACGTAAAGAAACACGTACGCCTGCACGATCAGCATCAAAGGCTCAAACGGTGGTGGCGTTCCCGCGGCAAAGCGTGGAGCCGCGACAGCGCCGGGAGGCCCGGAAGCCGCCGGGGGAGCGGCTGTTCTTGCGCGAGGCGGCGCTGGTAGGACGGACATGTCTCTTATTTCGTGCTCAATCGGTGAAAATGCCCGCGGATACGGTTCATGCTCTTATCGGCGCGAATCGCCGACACCTTACCAGTATGACATCGGCGGACGGTGCGGATTTCTGAAGACCGGATTGCAGGAAGGAACGGCGGGAAGAAATGGAAAAACCCTGCGACTCCCTCGAATGAGAGCCGCAGGGTTTATTTTCAGTTAGTTAGACTGGGTTGCGAGAACACCGGCGGCAATACCCATACCGGCGGTGGCCGCGATCATGATGACTGCCACGGCGGCACCACCGCTCTGCGCGGCTGCCGGTTTCGGACTCGGCGTAGGCGCCGGATTCGGGGCCGGAGCAGGCGACGGGGATGCTTCGCCCGCCACACGGTTCAGCTTTGCCACTTGGATGACCTGCGTAGAGCGGTCCGTCGACGGAGACGCGTTACCGGAAACCTGCACCTGCTGGCCGACTTCACGATCCAGATTTTCACCGTTTAATTCGACCTTCAGCCCGCTGACGTCATCCGGCAGCACAAACTTCCCGTTCTCCTTCGTCAAACGCCCTGTCATGGTCGAGACCGTGGACGCAGCCGCCGAAGGCTGAAAGCTCAGCGACCGGCCGGCCGTCAAACGTGCGATCGGCAGTCCGCGGCTGTCGGTTACCCGTACGCCGCCGTTCAAAGCGGAAACCACCATCCGGTCCCCTTCGGCCTGAACCCGAACCTGGGTGAATGCGTCCGGAGTCACATGGAAGCCCATGGCTTCCAAACCGTAGGAATTCTTGCTGGCGAACTGGCTGCTTCCGCGCTCCAAGACCACGCGATCCTCGAGAATTTTTGCCTGCGAATTCCGATCGAGAGTCAGGTTCGACCCATTGGCCAAGTGAACTCGCGATGGGGCCATGGCAGTCCGGACCACAGCGCCGCTGGTTAAGTTTGCATTCCCATCGACTGGGGCGTTATTGACCTGCAGTTGTCCCTGCGAAACCACTACGCCGACAATCCCTGTCGCGCCCATCACCGGGACCGTAATCATAAGAACAGTCGAAAGAAACGCGAGCCGACAATTCATGAGGAGCCTCCAACTTCGAAATATTGTTGTTATCGGTACAAAAAATACGATATTTCTACGTTAGTCTAACGACAGTCGGCTGGAAAAACAAGCAAAAACAAGCGCAAAGTGCAGACATCACTGAGAGTTCGGGCGTTTTTTGCGGTTGCAATTCCCTCGTTAATCTTTGGCACGGCGACCGCTGTCCGGATTGCCTATGCGGATTGGATTCTACGGCAGCCGGGGATCGCGCCGGCCGAACGGGCAAGCCGGATCGACCCCTGGAGCCCGCGTCCCGCGCTGGCCGAAGCGCAGTCCGCCGACCAGGAAAGCGACCCTCGGGCACCGGCGGCCTGGAAGCGGGCATCGGAGCTGGACCCTCACAACGCCCGCATCCTCATCGGCGCCGGAATCTCGTCGGAACTCGCTGGAAATAAAGAGCTAGCGAGAGACTATTACGCCCGGGCGGAACATTTCAGCCATACTTGGCTGCCCCGCTGGACGCTGGCAAATTTTTACTTCCGCGAGGGGAGCGGCGCCGAGACGCTGCGATGGCTGAAGCTGGCGATGGAAAGATCGTACGGAGATTTGACCGCTGCGTTTGACCTCTGCGCCCAGGCCGGGGCGAAAGAAGAGCAAATTCTTAGCGAAATTGTGCCGAATACCCCTCACCCTTTATCGCAATTCCTCAATTACCTGGGAAATCGGTCGCCGATCAGCCCGGAACGCGCCGCGGTGATGGAAAGAACGGCGCAGCAATATGAGAACGCCCCGCTGACAAAGCGGGAACCGAAAACCGGGGCTCCGTTGATTCTCGCGGCGCAGCGGCTGATCGAAGCCGGTTTGGCAAAGCCGGCCCGGCGAATCTGGTATTCCGGTTGTGAATCCACGTTGATCGCCTGTCCCAGCCCGCCCGATGACGGACTGATTAGCAATGGCAAGCTCGGCGTGCCTTTCCTGCAGAACGGCTTTGACTGGCGCCTCTTCCAGCCGGCGGGGACCACGGCGGTCCATCAGCCGGGAACCGGAACGGTGAAGATCCGCCTTTCGGGAAACCAGCCGGAGCGGTCGGAGTTTCTCGCCCAGCCGATCTACCTGCCCGCCGGCAAGTCGTGGAGAATCCGGCTGGAGTACCAGACTCGGGAAATTACGCCCCGGACGTCCGGCTTTGAGTGGAGGCTCGATGAAGAGCTGCTGCCGCTGGACAAACCGCTGGCCAGCGACGACTGGTCCGAGGCCTCCTTCGTCATTTCCGCTGTTCCGGAGGATCGCCTCAGCCTGCTGTTGCTTCTCTATTCCCGCCGGCTGGGCACCACCCGCAGCGAAGGAGAATTGTGGCTGCGCAACATTCGAGCGGAGCCGGCCAGGTGAAATCGTTCCTGGCGCATGCAACTGCCGCGATTCTCGCGGGCGGAATTCTCACCTGCTGGGTGCGCGATTTGTGGGCGGTCGCGGCGTTCCAGATCGCGATCTTTTCCGTAGCCATAGTCTGGATGGTCTCCGCCTGGAAATCCGGAAAACTGGAGATCCACTGGGGCCTGGCGCCGGTTTTCGTCATTCCGGCCATCGGGATGATTCAGTTCCTTTTCGGAGGTACGGTCAACCGCTGGGAAACGCTGCGGGAAACGCTGGTCTGGCTGGCGTCCGGCGTGATGATGCTGCTGGTGCTGCAATTCGGCAAGTCGCACCGCCTTCGGGAGCGCTGGCTTTCGATTCTCGTCGTCTTCGCCACGCTCGTCTCCGTCCTGGGCGTCATCCAGAATTTCCTGAAACCCGGCATGATTTTCGGAATATTCGATTCCGGTTATCCCGATCTGGTTCTCGGACCTTTCGTCTATCACAACAAGTTCGCGCAATTTCTGGAATTATTCCTGGCGATTGCCATGTATCGCGCCCTGACGCGCAGGGGCGAAACCGCCATTTGGCTGCTTTGCGCCGCCGCGATGCTGGGCGGCATTGTCGCCAGCGCTTCCCGTTCCGGCTTTGCCTTCGGAGTGCTGGAGATTGTCGCGTTTCTGGTGATTCTGTCGCGTTTCCTCAGAACAAGCCAGCGTCAGGTGATCCGCGTAGCCTCGCAGACCGCGCTGCTGGCGCTGATTGCCGCCGGCGTCGTCGGGTGGGACTATCTGGCGGGGCGATTTCAACTGGACCCGTTGTCGGACTTCCGGATCCCGATTATGCAGGGATCCGCCGGCATGGTTCAGGCAAGACCCTGGACGGGATTCGGATTGGGAAGCTGGGACAAGGCTTACCCGCAGTTTGCGCTGTTCGACAACGGGTTGTACGTCAACCAGGCCCATTGCGACTGGCTGCAATGGCCCGCCGAAGGCGGCGTGGTGATGCTTGCGATGATGATCTGGCTGGCGGCGATCAGCGTTCGCTTGGCCGTGCGCCATCCCTGGGTGTTGGGCGTGCCCATCGTACTTCTGCACGGGGCTGTGGATTATCCTATGCATCAGGTTCCTCAATTCGCCACAATGGTGTTGGCGGTTCTGGCCGCCGGCATGGCGGAGAGCCGGGCTGGTGAGCAGGCGTTCCGGGTCAGAGAATAACGAGGAAGAGAACTTTCGTATGACCGGTTTTCAGACTTTTCTGGTTTTTTCGGCAGCCGCTTTTGGACTGACCCCTTTGCTGGCGCAGCAGCAGACGATTGGAAAGTCTCCTTACGGACCGATGGCGGATATCGGGCTGACGAATCTGCCGGGTCAAAAGATTGGCCCCAACGATCTGGTGGCGGTCTCCGTTTACGATTCACCCGAACTGACCCGAACGGCCCGAATCAGCTCCGAAGGATTTCTCCGGCTTCCGATGTTGAAGGAACCGCTGAAAGCCACGGGCCTCTTGCCGTCGGAGCTGGAGACGGTTGTTGCCGACGCCTTGAAAGAAGCGGGGATTCTGGTGGACCCGGTCGTGACGGTGACAGTTGTCGAGTACAACTCCCGCCCGATCAGTGTCGTCGGCTCCGTCAAGAAGCCGATCACCTTCCAGGCCACCGGAAACGTCACTCTGCTGGAAGCGCTGGGAAGGGCGGAAGGGCTGGCGGACGATGCCGGCCCGTCGATTCTGGTCAGCCGGCCCGACGAATCCAATCCCCTGGTGAAGCAGTTGGTGGCGCGGATCGATGTGCGCGACCTGATCGACAAGGCCAAAAGCGACCTCAACATGCAGCTTTTCGGCGGTGAGGAAATCCGGGTTCCCGAAGCCAAGAAAATCTTCGTGGCCGGCAACGTGAAAAAACCCGGAGGCATCCTGGTTCGGGAAGGCAAGCCGATCACCGTCCTGCAGGCGCTTGCCATGAGCGAGGGGTTGACACCCTACTACCGTAAGACTATCTTCATCTTGCGTCCAGACGAAGGCGGGCAGAAGCAGGAGATCCCGATTGAACTCTCCAAGGTTCTGGATCGCAAAGCGGAGGATGTCGAATTGCAGGCAGACGATATTTTGTACGTACCGGACAACAATGGAAAGAGGGTGGCAGTGAACATCCTGGATAAGGCCACCGGATTCGCGCTTGGTACTGTTTCAGGAGTCTTGATCTGGCGACAGCGTTAGGAACTGCTCGATCCGGCGGAATGACCTGCCCACGTTGCGCCAGCCCAGACGTCCGCGAATCCAGGCGTCATCGATTTCTCGGAGCCGTTTACGGATTATTCGGCTACCAGTCGATCCGTTGCCGCAGCTGCCGCAAGCGATCGTGGGTCCGCCCCTCCGCCGGCGCCACCCTGGCCCCGGCGCCGGAGCGTAAGAATTTCCGCGATACGCGGCGGTTTCGCCCTCCCTGGCAGGACAGGCACAAATGGATGCTATGGAAGCAGAAACAGCGGCCGATCCTCATCCGCAAGGCGTTGCTGATTGGCGGTCTTCTTGCCGCGGTGCTGATCTTTCTGCATTTCCTCAGCCAGCCCCCGTCCTGATCGATGCAAAAGAATCAACCGGCGATCGCGATGCAATCGATTTCGATGCGCGAGCCGCGCGGCAGTTTTGCAGCCTGAACTGTGGCCCGCGCCGGCCAGTTCGCGGTGAAGTATTCGCCGTAGATGTTGTTGACCTGGGTAAAGTCGTTCATGTCCGCGATATAGATGGTGGTCTTCAGCACCTGATCCAGCGACGATCCGCATCCTTCCAGAACCGCCTTCAGATTGTCCAGCACTCTTCGGGTTTGGAGAGCGATGTCATCGGCCACCATGGTGTTGGTCTCCGGGTCGAGAGCAATTTGCCCGCTGAGATAGGCTAAACCGCCGTACACCACCGCCTGAGAATAGGGCCCCACCGCCTGCGGAGCCTTGTCCGGCGAAATAATCTGCTTCATGAAGTCTCCAGTGTACCCGTCAGTTTCTCCGCTGTCGTTCCTTCCGCGGCAAGCCAATCTGACAGTTCCCGTGCCACTCGCTGCGGGGCGCCGGGATCCCAAAAACTGGCAGTACCCACCTGAACCGCCGTCGCTCCCGCAATGAGAAACTCCGCGGCGTCTTCGCCGCGGGCGATCCCGCCCAAACCAACCACCGGGATGCGAACCGCGCGGAAAGCTTCCCAAACCATGCGAAGGGCGACCGGCTTGATCGCGGGACCGGAAAGTCCGCCCGTCACTCCGCCCAGGCGCGGCCGCCGCGTGCGAGCGTCGATGGCCAGCGCAACGAAGGTATTCACCAGCGACAGAGCGTCGGCTCCGGACTCCTCAGCCGCCCGGGCAATCAGCGGAATAGACGTGACATTCGGCGACAGCTTGACCAGAATCGGTCTCTTCGCCACAGCCTTCACCGCGGAAACAAGAGCGCTCAGCTCGGAGGGATCGGCGGAGAACACCATGCCTCCGTGTTTTGTGTTCGGGCACGACGCGTTGATCTCGTATGCCGCGATCCCCGCGGCTTCATTCAGCACTCGCACCACTTCGACATAATCCTCAATGGCGTAACCGAAAACATTGGCGAACACCGGAACGTCGAATCGTGCCAGCCGGGGAAGTTTATCGGCGACAAAGGCTCGAACGCCGACATTCTGCAGGCCGATGGAATTCATCATCCCCGCCTCGGTCTCCCAGATGCGTGGCGGTCGATTGCCGTCCATCGGCTCCCGCGAGAGCCCCTTGGTCACCAGCCCGCCCAGGGCGTTCAGATCCGCGACGGATTCGAACTCAATGCCATAGCCGTAGGTTCCCGAAGCGGCCAGGACGGGATTCTTGAGGGCGATTCCGCATAACGTCATGTCAGGGTGGAGGCGGTCTCTTGTATTTTCGCCCACGTGGCCGCGACATCCTCGCGTGTGGTCTGCCAGTTGCCGATCGCAAATCGCAAAACCACCCGGCCGGCCAGGACGGTGTGCGAGAGAAAGGCAAACCCGGAATCGTTGATCGCGTTCATCAGTTGGTGATTGGCGGCGTCGCTCGACTTCAACCGGAAGCAGACCAGGGAGAAATGCACAGGAGCGGCCACCTCAAACCGCGGATCCGCTTCGATTTGCCGCTTCAGCCACTGCGCATCGCCCAAATGGCCGCAGATCAGGTTGGCAGCTCCCTCGCGTCCGTACGATCGCATCGCAAACCACAGCTTCAGCGCCCGAAACCGCCGGCCCAGCGGAATCGAGTAGTCCATGTAGTTCAGCATCCGGGGATCCTGGGTCGTACGCAGATACTCCGGCGTCGTACCGATGGCGTCTCGCAGCGCGTCCGGCCGGCTGGTGAAGAACACGCTCAGGTCGAAGTTGGTGAGAAGCCACTTGTGCGGATTCACCACGATCGAATCGGCCTCTTCCCATCCTTCGAAGAACTCCCGGCGCTCCGGCAGGATCGCCACAGGCCCGGCATAGGCGGCATCGACGTGCACCCAGGCGCCGAAGCGGCGCGCCAGCGCGATCACGTCCTTCACCGGATCGACACTCGCCGCCGGAGTGGCTCCGATGGTCGGCACGACGCAGCAGGGAATCAGCCCGTTCGATGTATCGGCAATCAGGTGGCGCTCTAGCTCGTCCAGGCGCATCCGAAATTCGGAGTCGCTCGGGATCAGCCGGACCTGGCTTTCGCCGAATCCGAGCGCCAGCGCATCTTTCAAAACGGAGGAATGCGCCTGTTCCGACGTATAGACGGCCATGCCCCGGGAAGCGCCATTCGCTCGAGTGTCCGGCGCCACCGCCTGCCGCGCGGCGATCAGCGCATGCAGCGTCGAAGTCGATGCCGTGTCGTAGATGATCCCGAAAAACTTCTCCGGCAGCCCCAGCCATTGCCGCAGCCAGCCGAGCGTCACCTGTTCCAACTCCGTCAGCGCAGGACCGGACTTCCAAAGCAGGCCGTTCTGGTTGAGCGCCGCCATCAGCATCTCAGCGAGAATCGACGGCGGCGTCGACGAAATCGCAAAGTAGGAAAAGAACCGCGGATGATTCCACGCCGCCGATCCTGTCAGGATCTTGCTCTCGAAGTCGGCGAAAATTCTCTCGAACGGCTCGCCTTGCTCGGGTGCCTGGGAAGGCAGCGAATCGAAGATCTCGCCCGGCCGGACCTGCGGCAGAACGCGCCGCTCCCGAATCGTCTCCAGGTAGCGCGAAATCCAGTCGACAATCTTGTGTCCGTGATCTCGAAACTCCCCGATCGTCACCGCTTCACCTCGACGACATCGGGGAGAGTTTCGGTGACCTTCCAGTCGCCGGTGAAAGATCCTGTCGCGAGTGTTTCGGTGCCGCGCATCAGAATGTAGTCGTGCTGGAATGGATTCGGCTGGAAGGGCCGGGAAGCCGTCGGAATAGGCCTGCCGCTCATCACGACCACGTGACGATCGGAAACCGGTGCTACGAAGATCAGCGAGTAGTCCGCCGCATCGGCGCGCAACCGGATGGGGAACGTATCCGCATACTTCGCAATCAGGGAATTCGTTGCCGCGGTGCCCAACAAGACCAGGTTTGCACCTGTCGCCAAATCCGAATCCTGCACTTCCCGGTCGGCCATCGCCTTGAGTGTCAATAGCAGCGGCGTTCGCGGAGTCCCCCATTCGGCCAGTTTCTGCGCTTCCTCCCGGCGGCGCGTGCGTTCCTCCTGTTCCGGATCGTCCGCTGTGCCATAGACGTAAATGTGGCGCTTTCCCAGCGCTTCGGCGATCGAGGCTACCTTCTTTGCCGGAGGCGTTGCCTTGCCCTGTCTCCACGCGCCGCCTTCCTTGCGAAAACTCAGGTTGCGTGTGGCGATTTTTGTCCCGTCGATCGTCACGGTCCACGGTTTTCGGGAATCCAGCGCCAGCGTGAAGCCGTCCAGGTTCGATGTTGCGATCTCCAGTTGGTTCGCGCCCGTGATCTTCGCGTCGATCGAGGCCAGCGTGGACGGCACGAACGAATCGAGCGTCACCCAGTAGGCTTTCGGGTACTTGTACGACCAAGTCGCAAACCGCACACGATCCGGGTGCGCATTTCGTTTGTACTTTGCGAACCAGTCGAAGATCGCGCCATCGGCGTAAGCCTTGTCCCAGGAGTTGTGTTTCACGCCGGGATATTCGACATACTCCACGCTTGTCTCCAACTCCTGAAAGCGCTTATGCCATCCGCGGGTCTGCTCCGCTTTCACCAGCGGATCGATCTCGCCTTGAAACAGCTTCACTGGAAAGTTGAGAGCGTTTCCCGCCAGCGGTTCCGTTCCTGCCGGAGGCGCGGGACACACCGGAGCGATCGCCGCCCAAACATCAGGCCGCGTCAACCCCAGCCACAGCGTCCCCCCGCCACCCATCGAAAGACCTGTCAGATACACCCGATCCTCGTCAATCCGAAAACGTTTCTTTACATCGTCCAGGACGGCATAGACGTCTTCTTCAGCGATGCCCTGGTAGCCCATCGTTCCGCGAGCCAGGGGGCTGGCTACGATGTATTCGACATCCCGAACCGCGGGAAAATATCGAGTGGCCTCCGCGTCGGTTTCTCCCAGCCGGTTTCCCTTGCCGAACACCCGCTTTAAGTTCAGGCGGTGGTTGGAAAAGGCGCCATGCAAACTGAGGACTAACGGATACTTCTTGTCCACGTCAAAGTTTTTCGGAATATAAAGCCCGTAGGGCTGGTCCGTATCATCGACAAATGAGAAAAATGTTGCGACTTGCGGGCCCGATTGTAGCGGCTGGCTCCGGAGTGACGGAACGCTCCATACCAGTACCGTTATGACCGCGCAAAGCAATTTGACTTGTGATATGCATGAGGTCTCACGAACGGAGGCTGGCATTTTGGAGAAGCCTAACATATCGAGGCGCCACATCCTCTCCAGCGCGGCGGCATTCACCATCATCCAACCGGGATTGGTCCGCGGCGCCGGAAAGGAGCGGTTGACCGCCGGCCTGATCGGCTGCGGCGGCCGCGGCCGGCAAGCGGTAGTCGACATGATGACCGCCGACGAACGGGTCGAACTGCATGTCGTCGGCGATCTCTTCGAAGACAAGCTGGAAACGAACCTCGCCTGGCTTCGCGACGCCCAACGCCACCCCCGGATTCAGGACCGTCTCAAGGTCGAGCCGGACAAGCGCTTTACCGGCTTCGACGCGTACAAGAAGGTCATCGATTCCGGCGTCGATATCGTCATGCTGTGTACCCCTCCGGGATGGAGGCCGATTCACTTCGAAGCGGCGGTGGAGGCGAACAAACATGTGTTCTGCGAGAAGCCCGTGGGAACCGACGCCACGGGAATCCGCCGCTTTATGGAGGCCGCCCGCAAATCCGAGGAGAAAAAGTTAACGGTTGTTTCCGGGGCGCAGCGGCGGTTCCAGCGCGAGTATGTGGAGACGGTCGACAAGATCCGGAACGGCGAGATCGGGGATATTACCGCGCTCTATGCGTACTGGGTCGGCACGCCGGTCCTTCAGCAAAAGGCGAGAGATGCCAAGTGGGGCGACATGACCTGGCAATCGCGCAACTGGTATAGCTTTGTGTGGATTTGCGGCGACCAGATTGTCGAACAGCATCTCCACAACATCGATGTGGCGAATTGGGTGATGGGAACGCATCCCGTGAAAGTAGCCGCCACCGGCGGCGCGGTTTGGAGATCTCGCCAGGAGCTGTACGGCAACATCTACGATCACATTGCCGCCGATTTCGAGTATCCGGACGGAATAAGGCTTTCCAGTTATTGCCGCCAGTTCCCGCGTGGGCTCTACTCAAACATTGGGGAAATGGTTGCCGGAAGCCGGAAGCGTAGCAATTGTCGCGACTTGGGTGTCAAAGGGGAAAATCCCTATGTTTCGGAGCACCGGGCAATGGTTTCTTCCATCCGGGGCGACGGTCCGTACATCAATCATGCTATGACCATCGCCGAAAGCACACTGACGTGCATCATGGCGCGCGAGTCGGCCTATTCCGGCAAGGAGATCACTTGGGACATGATTATGAATTCAAAGCAGGATCTCATGCCCAAGACCTGGGAATATGACGCGAAGTGGGAAGTACCGCCGCTGCCGGTTCCGGGAACATACGAATTTGTGTAGAAACGGTGTGACGGAAGGACCGCTCAGGGGTGGGCGGTAAGGATGAACATGAATCTACAGACGCGATTTCGGGGTTGCCTGCTGGGTCTTGCCTGCGGAGATGCACTCGGCGCGCCGATCGAGTTTATGCTGCCGGATAATTTCCATCCGGTTACGGATTTCCGGGGCGGCGGGGCGTTCAACGTCAAGCCGGGCCAGTGGACCGACGATACGTCGATGGCGCTGTGCCTGGCCGACAGCTTGATCTCCTGCAAGGGGTTCGATCCGCGCGACCAGATGGACCGGTACCTGCGCTGGTATCGCGACGGCTACCTGTCCAGCACCGGCGCGTGCTTCGACATCGGCTCCACCACGCGGGAATCGCTGGAACAGTTTTCGAAAACGGGTGAGCCGTTCTGCGGCCCCACCGCGATGGGCACGGCCGGCAACGGCTGCCTGATGAGAATCGCGCCCGTCCCCATGTTTTTCTTTCGCAATCCCGATGAAGCTTGTGAAATGGGGGCCCTGAGCGCGCGTACAACCCATGGAGCTCCGGAATGCCTGGATGCCTGCCGGTTTTTCTCCTGGCTGGTGGTGCGGGCTCTGCAGGGCGAGTCGAAGGAAGAGCTGATGACCCCCCGGCGATGGCCCGGTTCTCCGCTGAGTTCCGCCGTGGCCGCCGTGGCCGCCGGTTCCTACGCCCGGAAAGATCCTCCCCAGATTCAAAGCACCGGATACGTGGTCGATTCTTTGGAAGCGGCCCTGTGGGCGTTTAACCGCGGGGCGGATTTTGCCGATTCGGTCCGTCTGGCCGCAAACCTCGGCTACGACACCGACACGACCGCCGCGATCTGCGGTCAACTGGCGGGCGCGCATTTCGGGGAAACGAGCATCCCCTCGCGCTGGCTGCGCGAGCTGCATTGGAGCGACCGGATCCGCGGAATGGCCGACCAGCTCTGCGCGCTCACCGGCATGGAAACCGCCTACGTGGCGTAAGGATCGAGGGGAGGGTCAGGTGATCGGACGGGTGACCCGCTCGATCACCCGGTGCACCAGGCGCCGCGGGTCCAGCAAATGCATCGGGCGGAATATCCGGGGGCTCCATCGTGTTTCCGGAGCAAACTCCATTCCCACAAAGTGCCCGATGTCCCGAAAGACGCAGTAGCGCACGATGCCCTTCAATTCGCCCTTGGGTAACACGACGCGAATATCCGTGAACAGCGGAATTTCGTGATCGAGCTGCAGGCAGGCGCCGGTTGCGGAGATGTCCTCCAGGTTCGCGTCCGAGCTTCGGAGCTTGCCCAAAGGATCGCGCCACTCCACCTGCACCAGATCTGCACACAATAGTCTTGCTTCGTTTCGCCGCTCGCGCATGTCGTCTCTCTGTAGAAGCGTATCGGCGAACCTTTGCTACCACAATAGTGAAGGTGTTAAATTCGCTTGAATATTTCCACGACTTTGGAAAGTGATTTCTGCTCTTTGATATACGGCACCATCTTGGTTTCGCGTTCGTCGATTTCCTGGGCCCGTTTTAGTACTTCTTGCGCCTTTTCCGCCGGTACTCGGACCACTCCGTCCTCGCCCGCGACTAAAATGTCGCCTGGCTTGATCACGACGCCCGCGCACTGAACCGGCTGCTGGTTGCTGACGCTGGCCCACCGGCCCACCGAACTCGACGGCGCGACGCTCATGGCGAACACCGGCAAGCCCAATCCACGAATCTCGACGACATCGCGAACCGCGCCATCGATCAGCATCCCCGCCATGTTGCGGGCCTTGGCCGCCGTCGCCATCAAGCCGCCCATCCCCGCGACGTCCAGGGTCCCATCGACGACGATGACACCCACTTCGCCGGGCTGCGCGTTATCGATCATTTCGACGGAGTGCTTGGCGCTCAACTGTGCCGTGGCTTTGTCCGCGCTGGTCTGTTTCAGCAGCGCCGTTCGCGCCCGTCCGCAGAATCGCTCCGGTACTCCCTGGCCGATGATCCTGGGGCGCATGCTATGCGAAAGAAAGCCCCGCTGCCCGACAACCTGGTCGACGGCATCGGAAACGGACGCGATGGCGACTTTCGAAAAGCCGTCAACGACCGGATCTTTCGAAGTCGTCTGACTCTCAGCCTGAAACGCCACGCCCAGAATCAGAGCCGTGCCGGAAGCTAACGCCAAGAACAGATTGAGCTTACGCATACGCAAGAATTGTATCAGGGCGCCAGATCAGGGCGGAAGATTTGTGGCGGGCCAGCCGGTTGTTGTAGACTAGGAGCTTGCGGTCCTCCCCGTGTGTCACGGTGGTGTGCCCAAAAGAATTTAGAGGAATATCATGTACGCTGTAGTCGAAACTGGCGGAAAGCAGTACCGCGTTGCACCGGGCGACGTTGTCAGAGTGGAGAAACTCGCTGGCGATCCAGGGGCCGAAGTGACCCTCGGGCGCGTGGTTGCTCTCAGCAAGGATGGCGCTCTGCTGGTCGGTTCCGACGCGGCCAACGCCACGGTCAAAGGGACCATCGAAGCGCAGGACCGCGGTCCCAAAACCCTGGTTTTCAAGTTCAAGCGCAAAAAGCAGTACAAGCGCACCATTGGCCACCGTCAGTCTTACACTGCGGTGAAGGTCGGCGAGATCATCGCCTAGTTGAGGTTTTGAGAAATGGCAAGTAAAAAAGGCGTAGGCAGCTCTCGAAACGGCCGCGACTCCAATGCGCAGCGGCTGGGTGTGAAGGTATTTGCCGGGCAGGTCGTGACTGGTGGTTCCATCATCGTCCGCCAGCGCGGCACGCGAATCAAACCCGGCGAAAATGTCGGAATCGGCAAGGATGACACCTTGTATGCCCGCACTCCGGGAATCGTTCAGTTTCGCGACCGCGGCCGCCATGGCCGTTGGGTAAACGTTTCGGCGCTGGCCGAAGCCTGATCGCAGACACGGCTTTTGTTGTTTTCTTCGGCTGCATGGCAATCGCTGTGCAGCCGTTCGCTTTTCTGGCAGCCTTCCTTTTTTTGGATCCGGATCCCCCATGTTCATCGATGAAGTCAAAATCCACGTAAAGGCCGGAGACGGCGGCAACGGTTGCCTCGCCTTTCGCCGTGAAAAGTTCGTCCCCCGCGGCGGACCGTCCGGCGGCGACGGCGGGCGCGGCGGCGACGTCTTTATGAAGGCCAGCCCGCACCACAATACGCTGCTCCATTTCCGGTTCAATCCGGAGTACAAGGCGGAGCGCGGCCGTCACGGCGAGGGGTCCAACCGGACCGGCCGCGATGGAGAATCGATTACCCTTCAGGTTCCCGTAGGAACGGTTGTCTACGACGACACGACGGGGGAAGTGGTTCACGACTTCGCGGCACTGGGGGAAACGGTTTGTATCGCCAAGGGAGGCCGTGGAGGGCGGGGAAACGCGCGCTTTGCCACTTCGACTCATCAAGCTCCGACCGAGCATGAGCCCGGGCGCCCGGGCGATGAACTGCATCTCCGGCTGGAATTGAAGCTGCTCGCCGACGTAGGCTTGGTAGGATTCCCCAATGCCGGCAAATCCACCCTGATCTCCCGGCTCTCTGCGGCGAAGCCGAAGATTGCCGACTACCCGTTCACGACGCTGGTTCCGAATCTGGGAGTCATGTCGGAGAGTGACGAGCCCGACACTCGCACGCTGGTAGTGGCGGATATTCCCGGCCTCATCGAAGGCGCCAGCGAAGGTCACGGCTTGGGCATCCAGTTTCTGCGCCATGTGGAGCGAACCCGCGTCCTGGTCCACCTGGTGGATGTCTCGGAAGCCAGCGGGCGGGATCCTGTTGAAGATTTCGAGATCGTTTTGGCCGAACTCGAAAAATTCAGCCAGGAGCTGGCCTCCAAGCCTATGATACTCGCTGCGAACAAGATGGATTCGGCGCAGGATCCCGACCGCGTGGCCCGGCTCGAGGCGCAGGCCCAGAGCCGGAACCTGCCGGTCTTCCAGATTTCCGCGGTAACCGGCCAGGGGCTGGCTGAACTGAAGTACGAAATCTTCCGGCTGGCGTTCGCGCCGGTGGCCGAAGGCTGACGGG
>CAZETQ010000049.1:36611-45150 GCA_964515165.1 uncultured Solibacteraceae bacterium
CCGCGGCTTGTAGAACCGCTCCGCCTGCAGGTTGTGCATCAGGTTGTCCGTGTAATAGGGAGCCGGATGGCACGCGCCGCACTTTCCCTTGCCGAAGAAAACCTCCTGCCCCCGAGTCTCGGCGGCCGTGGGATTCTTCTTCGGATCCAACTTCCCGTCCGCGACGCTCAGCTTCGGTGCCGGCGGAAAGTCCAGAATCTCCTCAAACTCGGCCATCGCGTGTACCTGATGACCGCGATCCAGAATATTGGCGCCCTTCTTCAACGCGATGACCGGATCGCCGTCGAAATAGGCGGCCCGCTGTTCGAATTCGGTGAAATCCTCAACGGTCTTCAATGCCCGCTGGGAGCCGAACAGCCGCTGAATGTTGACGCCGCGCAGCGTGGGAGTCTCGATGCGATGCCGGAACTCCTGCGGCCGGATGTCGCCCACCAGGTGGGCAGCCCCGTTGGTGTGGCCGTTGGCATGGCAGTCAAAGCACGTCACGCCGCGGGAAGGTTTCGCGCTGCGCCGGTCTTCGGTCTGGTTGAATTGCTGCTGCGCGAACGGAGTCACCAGCAGCCGGAGCCCTTCGATTTGTTTCGGGTTCAGAACGCCGTTGAAGATCTCGTAGAAATTCTCGATGGTGACGAGCTTCCCCTTCGCGACGTCGCCCAGATCCGGCCGCGTCGTTAGAAAAATCGGAGCGGGAAACTCGGGAAGAAAATGATCCGGCAGATCGAAATCCAGATCGAACCGTGTCAGGTCCCGGTTCTCCTGCTTGTTGATCTCGTCAATGTGAAACTTCGGGAAGATCATGCCGCCCTCGCCATGATTGGCGTGGGGCAGCGGCATGAACCCGATCGGAAAAACGTCTTTGTTCTTGATTTCGTCGGGGGTCATCTTGGCAAGACTGTCCCAGCTGGTGCCTCCGCGCAGCTTCACGCGTACACCTCCCTGAACGGCCTTCCCGCCGAACATCGTGGCTCCCGCCGCGGGCTTATTGCTGAGGTCGTATCGCTCAGCTAAGTGGGCTTGCTGTTTTTGCATGATGCCGGCCTTTGCGCTGCTCATGCGCGACATGATGCTGGAAAATGGTTCGGTAATGACCACCGGCGAGTAGCTGGATGGTTGTTTGGCGGGTTCCTGAGCCGAGACGGCGGGGAGTATCGCCCCCATTAAGAAAACAGCACCGCCGGGAAACTGCGCCAGCCGAAGTTTCATGGTTTTGCACCTCGTGAATTAGAGGACTAAGATCATTAAGGCGTTGCAATAATTAATCGGCGAGCTTCGGCGCCGCGATGCGCAGTGACGATGGCGATCCAACGCCCCCGTGGGGCAGGCGATCGCTTTTTCAGTCGCCTGCCCTTTCCAACGATCCGCCAGTGAGGATGAAATTGCGACCGTGAGCAGCCGCGCGTGGAGCCGCTTTCGGTGGAGCAAGCGGGTTGTTCCACCTGAACCGTACAGTGACTTTCGACGGAGCGGGTCGTTCCCCCGGGAACCCTACAGCGGCTTTCAACCGGGAGCGTTCTCCGGCTGAAACCCCGAACACTGCACCACGGGCAACCGTGGATACTTCGGAAACGCCGGATCGATCTTCGAAAGCCCGCAGAGATAAAACGTCGATCCCCGGTCGGACCGGATGATCTTCGCGTGCCGGCACTCCCCGCAAAGCCCGGCGCGCGGGTCCACGCTATCGCCCGCCGACAGCCTGCGGACGGCGCGACAGATACTCCGAATACGGCCCCTGGAAGTCCTCGATCCGCCCTTTCTCAAACACCCACAGGCGCGTCGCCACTTCATCGATGACGTCATGATCGTGCGTCACCAACAACACCGTGCCGTCATACCGCTGCAGAGCGATGTTCAACGCATTGATCGATTCCAGGTCCAGGTGATTGGTCGGCTCGTCCAGCACCAGGAAGTTCGGCTTCTGCAGCATCAGGCTGCAGAAAATCAGCCGCGCCGCTTCGCCGCCCGACAGCATCTCCGTCCGCTTGGTGGCGTCTTCGCCGGTGAACAGCATCTGTCCCAGCAGCCCGCGAAGCTCCTGCTGCGATGCCTGGGCGTCGAATTCGTGCAGCCACTCAATCAGCGGCACTCCCGGGCGTATCGTGTCCTTGTGGTCCTGCGCGAAGTAGCCCACCGCCACTTCATGCCCCCACGTCACCGTGCCGGAATTGATCTCGAACTTTTTCTCTTCCTCGCCCACAAACCCCGTCGCATTCCGGATCAGCGACTTCAGCATCGTGGTCTTGCCCACGCCGTTCCGGCCCATCAGCGCAAGCTTTTCGCCCCGCGACACGATCGCTCCGAAATCTCCAATCACGTCCGTGTCCCCGTACGACTTGCGCAATCCCTTCACTTCCAGGGCGTGCTTGCCCGACGGGCGCCTCATCTCGAAGCGAATATACGGCCGCTGGATGTTGGACTTCGCCAGCTCCGAAGTCTGCAGCCGTTCGACTTCTTTCTTTCGCGACGTCACCTGCGACGATCGCGTACCCGCCGAAAATCGCGCGATGAATTCGTTCAACTGGGCGATCTTCTTCTCCCGCTGCGCGTTGCTCGCTTCGATCCCCGCGCGGATCTTCGTCTTCGCCAGCACCATCTCGTCGTATCCACCCGGATACGTGATGATCGCCTCGTAATCGATGTCGGCGGTGTGCGTGGAGACTTCGTTCAGAAAATGCCGGTCGTGCGAAATCACGATCAGGCAGCCGTAATACTCCCGCAGGTAATCCTGCAGCCAGTGCACCGAATCCAGGTCCAGGTTATTGGTCGGCTCGTCCAGAAGCAGCGCCGCGGGATTGCCGAACAGCGCCTGCGCCAGCAGCACGCGCACCTTCTGCCCGCCCTGCAGCTCGCCCATCTTCCGTTCGTGAAACTCTTCCGGAATATCCAGCCCGTCCAGAAGAATCGCCGCGTCCGGCTCCGCCGTATAACCGTTCTCGTCGCCGACAATCCCTTCCAGCTCTCCCAGCCGGATCCCGTCCTCGTCCGACAGCTCGCTCGGGTCCTTCGCGTACAGCGTTTCCCGCTCCTCCATCGCCGCCCACAGCGTCGTATTGCCCATAATCACCGTGTCGATCACTCGATAGGCGTCGAAGGCAAACTGGTCCTGCTTCAACACGCCCATCTTTTTGGGACGCGTGATGCTGCCCGTCGTCGGCTCCAGCTCTCCGGTCAGCAGCTTCAGGAAAGTCGACTTGCCCGCTCCGTTCGGCCCGGTAAGCGCATACCGCCGGCCGGACTGGAAGGTCGTCGTCACGTCCTCGAAAAGGACACGCGCTCCGAAGCGCATAGAAATGTTATGAACAGAAATCACAGGAAATTCGTGGAAGGACCCGCGGAATCGAAGAGAACGCCGTCCGTACCGCTGCTTCGATTATATCTTCAGTACACTGCAAAAGTGATCGTGTCCCGAAGAACCGCCGCCGTTGCCGTCCTTTGCGCCGCCGCTTGTTCCGCCCAGGTCAGCCCGCGTGCCGCCGAACTCCACCGGGACGCCCTCGTCTTCGACGGCCATGTCCACGTCGTCGACCGCCAGTTCTACCACGGCGGCGATATCGGCGACCGCGTCCCGGACGGCCAGTTCGATCTGCCCCGCGCCAAACAGGGCGGCGTCGATGCCATGTTCTTCTCGATCTTCGTCACCGAAGACTACTACCCCCAGCGCATGGAAACCCGGCAGACGCTCCGGCTGCTGGACCTGGCCCTGACACAGCTCGAAAAGAACAAAGCCACCATCGAGCTCGCCAAAAACGCCGCCGATCTGGAGCGAATCACCCGCTCCGGCAAAATGGCGGCCGTCCTCGATCTGGAAGGCGGCTTCGATCTCGACGGCGACCTCGGCATCCTCCGCGACCTCTACCGCCTGGGCCTGCGCTCCCTCCAGCTCTCCGCTCACAACTGGACTAACAATTTCGCCGATTCCTGCTGCTCTCTTCCCAAAAACCACGGCCTCAACGATCGCGGCCGCGCGGTCATTCGCGAAATGAACCGGCTGGGAATGGTCATCAACATCTCCCACTCTTCCGACGAAACCATCTCGCAGGCGCTCGACGTCAGTACCGCTCCGCTGGTGGCGACTCATCACGGCCTGCGCATGATCAATAAAATTCCCCGCAACATGCCCGAGGAGCTGATGCGCAAGCTCGCCTCCAAAGGGGGAGTCATCGGTTTCCAGATCGGCAACGAGTTCCACAACGTCAAGGCCTTCGAATGGCGCACCAAACACGCCGGCAAGCCGTTCTGGGACACCACCGAGATCGCCAATCGGAAGGAGCCGCTCACCATTGAGGAAATCGACCGCAAAGTCGCCCGTCAATTCCCCATGGTCGGTTTAGACATGCCCGATGACGTTCTCTTCTCGCCCGAAGACTGGATCGCCGTGGTGGAAAAGGCCATCGCCATCGTGGGAGAAGATCACGTCGCCCTGGGCAGCGACTTCGACGGCGGCCCCACTCCGCCCCGCGGCATGAAGGACATCGCCGACCTGCCGCAGTTGACCGAAGCCATGCTCCGCCGCGGCTGGAGCGAAGAGCGCATCCGCAAATTCCTCGGCGGCAACCTCCTCCGCGTCTTCCGCCAGATCACCGGGCTTCGAAATTGAAATTCCGCCAAGGCGTCCGGGAAACTTGCGGAAACCGGAACTGATCGCAACGCCTACCGAAGACTTGTGAACGTCTCGAGGTTGATGCCCAACTGCCGGATAATTCGATGAAAGAGAGGTGGCCCGATCTCTTGACCCCCGTGGACAGGAATTGTCGCCGCACGCCCGTCCGAATGCTGCCATCGCTCGTGACTGCCGGTTTGTCGCGTTTTCCGAAATCCAAGCTTCGCGGCCACCCGGCGAAACTCTTCTGCGCGGGCGCTAGGCATGCAGGATTTCGGTTGTATCCGCCGGCAACTCTTGCTGCCGCTCTGCGTACTCGTCCGAAATCATCTGGAAGACTTGCGCTAGCTCAGCTAGCGCTGCCGTTCGGGTAGGCATCAGCGCGTAGCATCCGGGAATCGATGGAACTTCAGCGACCCAGCCGCTCGGGTCGTTTTTGTAGAGCACGACTTTGTAGTCGTCCAGGCTCATTGATCTTCATTGTAACGAAACGCGATAAAGCCCTGAGCCCGCCAGGTTCGCGCCGCCAGCCGAATCCCCGATCCGGCTAGAACGCGTACCGCAGCCCGAACTCCACCACTCGCGGAGTCCCCGACGTCGTGATCCGCCCGAACGCCGCATTGTTCTGCGTCGTGTTCGGGTTGCCGAAATTGGCGTGATTCGGCAGGTTGTAGAACGATCCGCGAAACTCGAAGCGCTGCCGCTCGGTAATCCGGAAATTCTTCTGCACCGCCAAATCGACGTTCGCCGTCCCCGGACCGCGCATGAAGTTGATGCCCGTATTGCCGAAAGTGCCCGCCGGATTCTGGGCGAACGCCGCCGTATTGAAGTACGCGTTGATCATCTCCTGCTTGCTGCGATCGCCCGAGATGCGCCAGTCCCCGATCACATCCGCCGTGTCGCCGTTAATGCCGACCAAAGAATTGTCCCGCCCCGCGCGGACCGTCAACGGAGCGCCGCTCACCAGGCTGACGATTCCGCTGGCCTGCCAGCCCCCGATCGTCAGTTGCTGCCATTTGGGAGTACCAGGCCCGCCGAACGGCAGATCCCACAGCGCCGAAACCACAAAGTTGTGAGTCCGGTCCAGACCCAGCGGCCCATAATCCGAACGATAGTTGTACGGATTGCGGGGCCCGTTGCTGCCTTCGCCGCTCGCCACGTTCACCCCCAGAGCCTTCGACCACGTATAAGATCCCAGAACGCTGAATCCCTTCGCGTAGCGGCGATTCACGACCACCTGCAAAGCGTTATAGTTCGCGCTGAACGCGCTGAATGTGTTGTTCACCTGACCCAGATGCGGGTTGATCCGGCGAGCCTGCGTGTTCGCGATCGTCGACACCCCCGGCGTGTATATCGCCCAGTTCGATTCCGCCGAAGAAAACAGGTGCGAGGACGAGCTGCCGATGTAGTTCAACTCCAGAACCGTGCTCAAGCCCAGCGCCTGCTGCAGCGAAAGACTCCACTGGTAATCGGCCTGCGTCTTGAACGGAATGCTCCACGTCGTTTCATTCGCCGTCGGCACGAAGTCGGCGGTCTTCAGGTCCTCGCCGGTCGGCCGCGGAAACGGGCTCACGCCGTTGAATGGAGCTTTCGCGAAAATGTTGTACGCATCCCCGCCCACCACCGTAATGTCGGTGGTGAACGGCTGGATCAGCGTGAACCGGTTCAGGCTGATTCCGCGAGTCATCGGCACGAAAAACTTTCCCGCGCCCGCGCGGATCGAGGTCTTGCCGTCGCCGAAAACGTCCCACGCAATTCCCACCCGGGGAGCCCAGTTGTTCATCCGGCTGCCGATGATGCTGTCCGGAATCCCGATATCGCCCGGATACAGAAGCCCCTGCGGAGCCTTGGGAAATGCCGCCGACTGCGCGCCCGATTGCGGCAGAAACAGCATCATCTGCTGGTCTTCCGAGATGTATCCGTTATACGGCTCCCATCGGATACCCAGATTCAACGTCACGCGCCGGGAAATCCGGAAGTCGTCGTGCGCAAACAGCGCCGGCAAATTCTGGCGCAGCCGCGAAGTAATCCCCGTCACCTGCCGGTAACTGTTGAACTTACCCAGCAGAAAGTCCGCCGACGGATTTCCCGTTTCCGATCCCGTAAATTGCATGTTGCCGCCCGAGAGCCAGTTCTGCAGCTCGTTCACGCGATTGCGGTAATACTCAAACCCGAAGCTCAAAGAATGCTTGCCGTGAATCCAGGACAGTGTGTCGTTGATGTGCGTCGTCGGCATGATGTCGCGTGTCGGAAAGCCGGTGTCGGCCGAGACAATCCCGGAAATGCCCAAAACAGACTGCGCGGTCAGCCCGAAGCCCGTATTGATGTTGGCCGTATTGACGGGCAAGCCCAGCCCGGCCAGCGAGAAGTCCTTCTCGGCCAGCATTCCGAACGCGCTCCGCACATAGCTCATGCGGAATGAGTTGATGACGCTGGGAGAAAAGATGTGGTCTTCGCCGAGGGTGTAGTTCTGAAAGCGAGTCGGCAGATCGCACACCCAGTCCGCGGCCACGTTGGCGCAAATCTGCACCTGGGGCACATCGTTGTAGAACGCGCGGAAGTTGATCTTGTCCTTCTCGCTGATCGTGTAGTCCACGCGGCCGATCCACTGGTTCTGATCCAGGCGATTTCCCGATGGCGCGAAGGTGTAGAAGTCCGTTCCGTCGTTGGCCGCCGGCAGATAGTTGTTCAGATAGTTATTCGCGAACGGCCGGATGCGGTCCAGCGGAATCTGGTTGTTCGGAAACGGAGTGTTGCCGTTGTCGGGATCGCGGATGGCGGCCTGGCCGGCAAAGTTCCCCACCCGCTCCGCCGCGTTCAACGTCCGGTACCGCACGTCCGTCGGAGTGCCCCGCACCTTCGTTCCCTGGTAGCCCAAAAAGAAGAACAGCTTGTTTTTCAGAATCGGGCCGCCGAACGTGCCGCCATACTGATTTCGCTTGAAATCAGCGCGCTTTGCGGCGAAAAAGGACCGCGCATCCAGTTGCGTATTTCGCAAAAATTCGAATGCCGAGCCGTGAAATTCATTTGTCCCCGACTTCGTCACCGCCGCCACCGAAGACGTCCCGCGCCCGAAGGAGGCGGAATAATTGCGCGTCGTCGCCGAAAATTCCTGCAGCGCGTCCGGATTCGGATACTCGTTGGCGATCGAGTAAAACGAATTCATGTTGTAGCCGCCGTCCAGCGTGAAGTTCATGTCGATGTTCCGCCCGCCGGAGGTGCTGAACGTCGTCTGCGTCGCCCCCATCTGCCCGGCATTGCCGGCATTCACCACGCCCGGAACCAGCGCAACCAACTGCAGCGCGTTGCGCCCGTTCAAGGGAAGCTGTTCGATGCGCTTGCTGTCGACAAGCTGCGCGACGGAGCTGTTGGAAGTGACGACCGGCGGAGGAGTTCCCTGTACTTCGACGGTTTCGCTGACCGTTCCCACATCCAGCTTCGGACGCACGGTCAGCTGCTGACCCACCGTCAACGTCAGCGGCCCCAGTTGCAGCTCGCGAAATCCGGACGCCTTCACCGAAAGCTGGTAGTCTCCCCGCTGCAGGTCCGCAAAGGTGAAATAACCTTCGGCAGAGGTCGTCGTGTGCCGGGTCTCGCCGGTCTGGGTATTTCGAAGAACCAGTTCCGCATTCGGAATAGCCGCCTGCGTGTCGTCGGTAACGATACCGTTGATCGATCCATTCACTTGGGCAAATCCCAGTGTTGGCAGCAAAATCGCCAATGATAAACAGAAAATCAACGAAGAAATACGAAAAGCGGACATGGCTCCTCCAGAAGCTCCCCAAATAGGTGGGTACTTTTGAGTACTATATCGCAGAAAATAACGCGTATATCCTCGCCCGCTAATCCCATTTTCCAAAGCGAGTACCCAATCTGCCATTGCCCGAAGCCGCGCGCGACAGGGTCTGTGAAAAAACCGCCTTCTGACTCCTTCGGTCAGGG
>CAZETQ010000050.1:0-2810 GCA_964515165.1 uncultured Solibacteraceae bacterium
CGACACACCGGCACATTGCGGCTTCGCTCAGGCAATAGATACACTTACCTTTCCCATGCGAATCGGAATCATCGGCACTGGCGCCATCTCGGACAAGCACGCGCAGGCATACCGGAACATCGGCTATGAGGTGGTCGCGGCAACGGACATCCGGAAGGAAAGTCTGGATGCGTTTGTCGGCAAATACGGTGGCGAGGCGTGCAAGACCTATGAAGAGGTGTGCCGCCATCCGAAGGTCGACTTCATCGACGTTTGCACCTTTCCCGATTTCCGGCTGCAGCCGTTACAGATCGCCGCCGAAGCGGGCAAGCACGTCCAGGTGCAGAAACCGATTGCGACGAATCTGAAGACAGCTCGCGAGATGGTCGAGGTTACGCGCAAGCACAACGTCAAGCTGAACGTCGTGAGCCAGCACCGGTTCGACGATTCCATCCAGTTTCTGGCCAAGGCCATCAGCGGCGGGAGGATGGGAAAGATCCTGCAAGCCGACGCCTACGTGAAGTGGTGGCGTTCGGCGGAGTACTACTCGCGGCCGGTGAAGGGAAGCTGGGAAACCGAAGGCGGCGGGGCGCTGATCAACCAGGGAATCCACCAGGTGGACATGCTGCTGTACTTGTGCGGAGCAGTGGCGGAAGTGTTTGGGTACTGGCAGCTGCACGCCCTGCACAAGATCGAAAGCGAGGACGTGATTTGCGCCACGATGCGGTACGCCTCCGGCGCAACGGGAGTTCTGCAAGCATCGACGGCGATGTGGCCCGGTTATACGGAGCGGCTGGAGATTCACGGCACCAAGGGCACGGCGATTGTATCGGGCGACAAGCTGACGACGTGGGACATCGAGAACGACTCGGGCGATCCGGCTCCGCTGGCGAAAGACGTCGCTTCCGGAGCGTCGGATCCGATGGCGATTTCTCTGACTCCGTTTGAGCGCCAGTTCCAAGACTTCGGCGACGCGATCCGGGAAAACCGAAAGCCGCTGTCGTCCGGCGAGGACGGTCTGCGAGCACTGGAGCTGGTAGCGGGAATTTACGAAAGCTGCCGGAGCGGCGAGAAGGTTCGCCCGGGTGAGTGAGAACCACTGGTGGGTGGCTCGCATTCCGGCTTCGAGCGCGAACCTGGGCCCCGGGTTTGATGCGTTAGGCCTGGCACTGGACATTCCGCTGACAGTGCGGTTTCGGCGGTCCAAAGATCTGGATATTCGCGCGACGGGGCGCGATGCGGAATCGATCCCCCCCGGCGAGAACAATTTGATCTGGCAGACCGCCCTGGCCGTGGCTCGCGATGTGGGCCGCGAGATGCCGGCGGTCGAGATGCGGATTCACAACGAAATTCCGATCGGGCGGGGGCTGGGGTCGAGCGCTTCGGCTTTGGTGGCCGGCGTCGTCGTGGCCGATGCTCTGCTGGAGCTGAACTGGAGCCGGGAGAAGCTGCTGGACGAGGCCGCCCGGATCGAAGGGCATCCCGACAATGTCGCGGCATGCGTTCTGGGATCAATTGTGGCGAGCGCCATCGACAACGACGGTACGGCTCGCGCGGTGCGGCTGGAGCTTCCGGAGTGGTGCGACGTCTCGGTGATTGTTCCGGATTTTATTCTGCCGACGGCCGAGGCCCGGCAGGTGCTGCCGGAGAGCTACTCGAAGGCGGATGTGATCTTCAATGTCCAGCGGTCGGCTCTGTTGATCGCGGCGTTGTGTACCGGCGTTCCGGGAGTGTTCCCGGCCGCTCTGGAAGACCGGCTGCATCAACCCTACCGGGCGAAGCTGGTGCCGGGACTGGCGGAAATTCTGAAGCTGCGCGTGCCGGGGCTGCTAGGCTGCGCGCTGTCCGGAGCGGGTCCAAGTGTCCTGGTGCTTTATGAGCGCGGCGCGGCGCAGGTCTGCGAAGCCGTCCAAGCCGTGTTCCGGGAGAAGGGCCACCA
The DNA here is from genome assembly GCA_964515165.1 of uncultured Solibacteraceae bacterium. Classification (GTDB taxonomy): domain Bacteria; phylum Acidobacteriota; class Terriglobia; order Bryobacterales; family Bryobacteraceae; genus JAPKYZ01. The sequence goes on from CAZETQ010000050.1 coordinate 1,919, forward strand.
TTCGGAGATTCTGCCCGCGCCGATTTCAAAGCAAGGTTTGACCATAAGCAAGGAGAGCTGAGATGCCCTACGAATCCCCGTTGCGATTCCCTGACGGTGCGCATTGCCGCATCGAGATTCCGTCGACCGAAAGCCCCCGGGCACTGCAGGTGGTGCTGGAAGAGGCGGTGGCGCGGAAAGTGCCGATCCATCGAACCAGCCAGGGCTCCGGCATCATGCTGATGACCGATGACGAGATTCGGGAAATGGTGGCGATCGGGCGGGCCGCGGACATCGAGATGAATCTGTTCATCGGTCCGAGGGGAACGTTCGACATTGGCGCCCAGGTGTTCTCGCCGGCCGGCAAGAGCCTGGGCTTGAGTCTTCGCGGCAGCGAACAGCTGCAATTTGCGATTCTCGACGTACAGCGGGCGGTAGAGCTGGGTGTCCGGAGCGTTCTGGTTTCCGACATCGGCTTGCTGAAAGTGCTGGGCGACATGCGCAAGCGCGGGGAGCTGCCGAAGGACTTGATCATGAAGACTTCGGTAATGATGGCACCGTGCAATCCGGCCAGCGCAAAACTGCTGGAAGACCTGGGCGCGGATACGATCAACACGCCTTCGGATTTGACCATCGATCAGATCGCGCAAATGCGCCAGGTGTTGACGGTGCCGATCGATTTCTACATTGAGGCTCCGGACAATATCGGCGGATTCATCCGCTATTACGAACTGCCGGATATTATCCGCGTGGCGGCGCCGGTGTATATCAAGCTGGGATTGCGGAACTCGCCGGATATTTACCCCTGCGGGACTCACATCGAAAACACCGCCATCGCCTTGTCGAAGGAACGCGTGCGCCGGGCACAGATGGCGTGCGAGTTTATCGCCCGGCTGGCTCCCTGGGCGAAGAT
>CAZETQ010000050.1:2910-42456 GCA_964515165.1 uncultured Solibacteraceae bacterium
GGCTGGTAGCGCAGGCGCTCGTGCTGGGCGACCCACCGGCCGCCATCCCGGTCGCGAGGGGTCGAGTTGGACAGCTTGGGCGAGATGCTCATCAGGTCGCAGGCGACGGGAGTGTTGACGGTTCCCGCCGTTTCGATGGTGATGTGCATTCCGCGAGTGGCGAGGGACTGCGTCAGGTCGCAAATTCCCTCGGCGATCATCGGCTCGCCTCCGGTGATCACGACGTGCGAGGCCTTGTACTTTGCCACTTCGCTGGTGATCTCCGGGATCGCCATCGTTCTGCCATCCGGCTCCCACGACGTGTAGGGAGTGTCGCACCAGGTGCAGCGCAAGTTGCATCCGGAGGTGCGTACGAAGACGCTGGGCACTCCGACGAGCCGTCCTTCGCCTTGAAGCGAGTAAAAGATCTCGCTGATTTTCATTCTCGATTTTGCCCTCGCAAGGGGATCACTACGAGCGGTAATCTAACGGGTCGGTTACGCCAGCTTCGCGAAACCCCTTCAAACGAAGCAAGCAGGAATCGCAATGCCCACAGGGGCGGCCAAGGACATCCGGATCATAACAAGAACGGGTGAGGGAGACGTCCACGCCAAGCTCCAGGGCAAGAGTTACGATAGCGGATTTTGACAGGGTGATGAGAGGCGCATGAATTTTCAGGTTTGTGCGCCCTTCGACACCAGCCTTTGTCGCGAGATTGGCCATCCGTTCGAAGGCGGCGATGAACTCCGGGCGGCAATCGGGATAGCCGGAGTAATCGACCGCGTTGACGCCGAGGTAAATGGCGGACGCCTCCAGGACTTCGGCCCAACCCAAGGCGCAGGAGAGAAAGATCGTGTTGCGGGCGGGAACGTAAGTGACCGGGATTCCCTCGGCAATTTCCGAAACGGCTGCATGCTTCGGAACATCGATGTTGCCGGTTAGGGCGGAGCCGCCGAAGGCGCGGAGGTCGATGCGGAGCGTTTTGTGCTGGATTGCTCCCAGTTGTTGCGCGACGCGAGTGGCGGCTTCCAGCTCGCTGACATGCCGCTGGCCATAGTCGAAGGAAAGCGCGTAACATTCGAATCCGTCGCGGCGCGCGCAGGCCAGCGTTGTGGCGGAGTCGAGACCGCCGCTGAGCAGACAGACGGCCTTGGGACGGCTCATGCGTGTTTCGGAAGCTTCAGCGCGAGCGCGAATCCAACCAGCGGGAAGACCACCAGCGCCAGCAAAGCGTTGTGCAGCGTGTAGTAGTCAGCCGCCCAGCCCACCAGAGGGATGAAGATCATTCCGGCCGTTCCCCAGGCAAAACCCATCATCAGCGCGGAGACGGTTCCCGATTGCGCCGGAGCCAAATCCTGACCCATTGTGACGTTGACGGGAATTGTGAAGAGTAGAATCAGCCCGCCTAGGGCGAGCCCGATCATGGAAGGCATTCCGGTCGTCAGGAAAAACAGGGCCAGGAACGGCACCGACAGGATCATCGAGAGGAGAATCACCGTGCGGCCGCCGAAGCGGTCGGCGATATTGCCGCCCAGAAAGCCCCCGATCGCTCCGGCGGCGAGATAGATGGATAGACCGAAGCTGGCCGATTGCAGATCCATTCCGCGTTCTTTGTTCAAGTAGAGCGGTAGAAATTGCGTGAACGAAATCTGGACGATCGAGCGAATGAAGACCAGCAGGTATAGGATCGTGAGCGGCTTCCAGACGGCCTTCAGCGGTTCCCAATCGAAGCGGGTCTTCTTCGTTTCCACTGGCGCATCGGGCATCAACCACAACAGCAGCAGGGTCATCAGGACGCCGGGAATCATGGCAATCCAGGTCATCGATGCGCCGAGTCTGGAGACGATTCCGGAGAAGAGAGTCGGCCCGAAAGCCAGACCGAGCGTTCCGGAGCTGATGAAGACGGCCATCCAGCGTCCGCGATTCTCCGTGATTCCGTAGGTGGCTCTCGAGGAGCCTTGCGGGTGGAAGCTGGCAATGCCTGAGCCTCCGGCAATGACCATCAGCAGCAGCGCAAAGTAGCTGGGAGCCAGGCCCGCCAACGAGATGAAGATTCCGGCCACCGCGGGCGCCAACGCCGTAAAGAGCTTGCTGTGGAACCGGTCCGACAGATAGCCGTAGGCCGGCTGCATGGTGGAGGAAGCGAAGACCAGAAGACCGCCCAGGAGCCCGACCTGCGCGAGACTGATCCCGAGACTGGTGACGAAAACCGGCTGCAGCGCGGCCAGCGCGCTGGAATACAGGTCGATGAAAAAATGCGCGGCGCAAAGCAGCGCGAGAGTCAGATAACCGCGGCGTTCCGCGGACGGGGCGGCCTGAGGTACAGCAACAACTGTGGCTTCGCTCTGCATTTCCGGGGATATACCCAGTATAGATGCCGAAGGCTTTAACGAAGATTCCTGGTTTTCAGGTAATCGATCAGGGCCGCCGGATCGTCGGTGATGATTTCATCGACTTTCGCCTGCAGCAGCTTGTCCCAAACGTCGGCGGAATTTGCTGTCCAGGCGATGACTTTGATTCCCGCCGCATGAGCCTGTTTGACCTTCTCCGGAGTTACGGTTGCATATTGAACGCTGACCATCTTGACGTTCGCGTCTTTGGCGACGGCGACATAGTCGCGCTCCTTGTCTATCTTGCCGGTTGGAAATAGCGCCGACCGCGGAATCTCCGGCGCGATCTTTTCGGTGGCATGAAGAATCCGCCAGTCGAAGGACTGAACCAGCGCCCGCTGTTCCAGTTTGTGTTTGCGAATGGCGTCTACCACCATGCGAGCGTACTCATCGATGGGGGGAGCGTATTCGGGATGGTCCGGATTGCTCTTCACCTCGACATTGAACCGGAAGCCTGGCGTTTTTGCGAGCGCGAGAACTTCGTCGAACGTAGGCACGCGAGTGCCCGGAAACGATTTCTGCTGGGGAAAGTCGGGATTGCCAAGCGCTCCGCAATCCCACTTCTTCAGTTCTGCCAGCGTCATCTTGCGGATGAGCGTTTCACCAACGGGACCCTTGCAGATTTTGGGATTCATCGCAGCATCATGCGCGACGACGAGCACGTTATCCCTGGTCGCCCAGAGGTCCAGTTCAATCCAGTCAGCGCCTTGCCGGATGGCGTATTCAAAGCCGGGGATCGTATTTTCCGGGAGGATGGTTCGGGCTCCGCGGTGTCCATGAACGGGCAGATGAGCGGCAGAAGCGAAAGAAGTTATCAACAGAGATGCAGCAGCTAAGGTCGATCGCACATTACCAGTCTACTGATTGCCATTGCGGCGGCAGCGCATTTTAAGAGTTTGAATGCACTTCGATGCGTCGCGCTATTTCCTGGCCGGCGGAAATCGAGGCTCGTGCAAGCGGTACGTCATTGTCCTTGGTTTCGAAAACTGAAAGCCCGCGATCCCGCCGGCGTCTGTGAACGTTTCAAACATCTCTTCGCTGTCCGGCTCCACGTCGTACGGAGCGTTCGGTTTCAAACCGACGACAAACCAGGTTTCGTCGGGGCGTTTTTCTCCCACTTCCGTGGGAGTTTCCGCAGAGAATCCGATTTCGAACTCGACCGGGTCCCGGGCGACAATCACCGTTGCCATCCCGACACGGATCGGCTTTTTCTGCGCTGTCATGTTCACGTCCGCGCGCTTGCCTGCGTCGAACACTTGCGCTTTCCCCTGGTCATAGCAGAAGAACGTGGCATCCTCTTCCCACGAAGATCGGATGAACAGACGGCCGTTTCGCTTGTCATGAAACAGGTTCGGCAGCACATGGAACGTAATCCCCGGCTGGTAAGGATTTGCCCACAGGTATTCGTAGACGATTCCAAAAGCGCCGCGCAGGAGAAAACGATCCTGCAGCAACCAGGATTGCAGCGCCTGGATCTCGACGGGATTGCTGTCGTAGGCGACCATGGCCAGCTCCGCGGCGCGGGACAGCGATGCGGCCTTCAGGTCCGGTTCGCCGTCCTCTGCGTAGTAGGGGATCCGAAATTCGTTCTCGGCGCCGGGAAACGCCGCCGGGTAATAGGACAACAAATGCTGCAGAGGCAAGTCGCGAAAGTAACCCTGCACCTGGTCGCGAAGGTCGATATTCAGATTGTCGCGAACCACGTGAAGCAGCTCAAACAAAGCATAGGTAGAATCTGCGGGCAGCGGCGCGCCCTTTCTCAACATGGGAACGATGGCGCCGCGCCACCAGCGAACAACGACGTCGTGCATGGTCTTCTCGCTCCAGGCGGCGTCGGCGTCGGCCAGCGCGATGGCGGCAAGCGCGCGGTTTCGCTGGCTGGGCACGTCCTTGGCCATGGCGAGTTTGTCGGCAGCCTGTTTCAGCAGCGGGACCAGCCGCCCGGTCTGGCACCAGTCAAAGACAATCGCCATTTGCCGAAGGTCGTTGCCCACCCCTCGCTCGGCTTGGCGGCAGTAGTCCTCGCGGCCTGTGATCTGGGAGAACAGCGCATAGGCAAATCCCGGTTCCACCATCGGCACCTTGCCGGAAACCAGGGTGTCCAACTGCTGCCAGCGAAGCGACTGGCGTTCGCGCTCCCGCTTCAGCAAACGAAGCCGCTGCGGTCGCAGGAAAATCCGCGGAGATTCGGTATAAGCACGGAAGTCGTCTTCCTGCGCCGCGCAGATGGTAACCGCAGCCAGGAGCAAGAGGGATAGGCGCCGGGTATGGGTCAATTCAACAGTGTGTCACAGCGACACAGCCGGGCATCCGGTTGCCACACTACAGGGGAAGATGTATCGGGAAAGTCACGTGTTTTCAATCGGGAACCCTTGGGAATGACCGGCAGCGAAATTGCTTCAACAAGATCGAATTGATGGAGTCGCTTTAAAAACCTGCCCTCTGTTGCAGCAGCAGGCGTGGCGAAAAACGAGGGGCCGTCCGGGCCCGTGCTCGCGGAGTCAGTGACAGCTTTTGAATCCACTCGTTTTCGACCGCGTTTGGAGTTGCAATAGAGGGATTTTTTTACGGCGACAGTCGTTCAGGATCTTTGTAAGCTTTCTGAGGCCGGGATAGCGGCGGTTGCGGAGGCGGGGGAAGGTTAGATGGACGCGGGCCTTTTCCCAATCTTTCGCGGGATGCCGACGTCCGGTTTCTTAGCCCCAGCTCTATCACGGGGCGGGCCGCATCGGAGACGGGCTCTCTCAAACCTAACTCCGATGCGGTCTCTCTTACCCGCGCCTTCGCCTGTTTACCAGGCTAAAGTTCCAGTTCGCGGTTGCTCCGCGAGATTTGGAAGATAGATCGTCTTGCACTTTTCGCAGCGATAGAGCTCAGATCCGTATTTGGCTTTCAATTCCGGACTGGCGCCGAACCATCGCTTGAGATGACCGACGCAGGGCTTGCCCTTTGCATCTTTTTCGTCGCAAGCGCGCATTCGCTCTGCCCGGCGTTTGATCTTTGTCCCGTCGGCGAGAGTCTCCAAAAGTTCTGCGGGTGCCAAAAGAACACCGGGATTTCGAAAGCTCATGATATTTGGATGAGTTGGAAACGGCCACGGGACCGGTTCGTTCTCCTCCAGCCACCCGAGAATGAATTCAAATGCAAAGTTAGCGGGCGGCGGACTGGCACCAGAGTAGCACGCGGTCCGCAACCAATTGAAACTCAGGGAGCTACCATAGAAAGGTAGCCCGCGCTACGCCCTCATCCTTCAACGAGCCTATTTGTGTCGAATCAAACCAGAATTCTGATCCCGCTCCGCCGGGTTCTCCTGATGGGGTTTGCCGCTGCTGCTTTCGGTCAGCATCCCGAGAAAGTGGCCGAGGTGAACGGCCAGCCGATCCTTGCCGGCGAAGTGGATAGCAAGCTGGGGAACAATCTGGCGCAGCTGCAGCAACAAATTTTCACGATGCGCCAGAAACAGTTGGACTCAATGATCGACCAGAGGCTGCTCGAAGCGGAAGCCACCCGTCGCGGCGTAACCGTCGGCGATCTGCTGGAAGCGGAAGTCACCTCGCGCGTCGCTCCGGTCACTTCCGCGGATGCAGAAAAACTTTACCGCGACAACGCCGGCAAGCTGGACGGAGATTTCAAGACTCTGGAGCCGCAGCTGAAGACTTACCTGGGCGCCCAGCGAATGCAGATAAGACGCCAGGAGTTTGTGAAAACCCTCCGTACGGCCGCAAACGTCTCTGTTTTCCTGAAGCCTCCGCCCGTCTTTCGATCGCAGATCTCACTGGAATCCACCCCGGTGCGTGGCAATGCGGCAGCGCCCGTCACGATCGTGGAGTTTTCCGATTTTCACTGTCCGTTCTGCCGCAAGGCACAGGCATCGTTGAACAGCGTTCGCGCCAAATATGGCGACAAGGTGAAGTTTGCCTTTCGCGATTTTCCGCTGGACGGTTTGCATCCAAAGGCCCGAGCCGCGGCCGCGGCTGCCCACTGCGCCAACGAGCAGGGGAAATTCTGGGAGTTCTACGATCGTCTGTTCCAGGAGTCCGGTTCCACCGATGGAGCAAACCAGCGCTTTGCGAAAGAACTGGGCATGGATGTGAAGAAGTTCGAAGCTTGTACCGCATCCGGTAAATACGACGGCCAGATTCTTGCCAGCGTGGAAGAAGGTGTTCGGCTGGGCGTCACGGCGACACCCACGTTCTTTGTCAATGGCCGTATCCTGGTGGGCGCTCAACCGCTGGAGGCGTTCACCAAGGTGATTGACGAGGAGTTGGCGCTCGATTCGACGGCCAAAGGGACTCAGGAACAAGCCGGAAGGTGAGCCCTTTTCAAATGGCGCTAATCTAAGAGAGAAGAGCCTGCCGGACGGGTAGTCGCCGGGTGAAAATCCGGAGGAAAGTCCGGTCTCCATAGGGCGGCGTGCCGGCTAACGGCCGGGGAGGCGCTTTCAAGAGCGTTCTTACGGATCAGTGCCACAGAAAATATACCGCCGGAGGGCGAAAGCTTTTCGGTAAGGGTGAAAAGGTGCGGTAAGAGCGCACCGCGGACGCAGCAATGCGTCCGGCAGGGAAAACCCCACGCGGAGCAAGACCAAATAGGGGAGGAGGGGCGGCCCGTCCCGCTAAACTTCCGGGTAGGTTGCTTGAGCCTCTCAGTAATGGGAGGCCTAGAGGAATGACTGCCACCCAGGAAACTGGGTACAAAAACCGGCTTATAGTCCGGCAGGCTCTCTCGTTTTAAATTGGCCGGTTCTTCCAGCTGATCTTTATCCCAAAGATGAACGCCATCAGCGCCCACACCGCTACCGGCTGAAACAGACAGATTCCCAGGGGAGCCAGCAGTGCCGAAGGTCCCCCGTACCACGGCCACAAGGCGGCCGTTGGCACGATCGCGAATAATGCGGCGGCGACCGTCTGCTTCTGCCAGATCAGGAAAGCCAAAGCCGGCAGCCATGCTGCCGCCAGAATGGAGACCGCTACGGGCCCGCGGCGAGCCTCCGGCTTGGCCTCCAAAAGGTGAGAGGCATTTCTGGCCAGGCCCCGCATCAATTCGAAGAATTGCGGGTACATTCGCGCAAAGGCCAGCTTGTCGGTTCGTATGGTGGAGGCTTTTGCGCGGTGACGCTCGCCAACGCGGGACAGCGCGACATCCTCCATCAATTCATTCACAATGCCGGCGTGACCGCGGACGAAGTCGTAGAAACTTCTGCGCATCAGCAGGCACTGGCCGCCGATAAGCACGCCGGAGTTTTTCGGGGGGCGAAGCTTGCGGGCGTCGACACCGCAGAAATACAAAGCGCGCGCAAAAGGAATCAGCGCAAACTCCCAAGGAGATTTGCAGACCGGCTTCGGAACGATGCTCAGCAGATCCAATTCCGCCCCGTTGGCATACTCCAGCGCGGAGGCCAGAAATTCCTCCGAGTACCACGTATCGGCATCCGCAAAGAGAATCCACTTGCTGACGGTTGCTTTGGCGCCCGCAGCGCAGGCGGCGGACTTTGCATTCTGACCCGGCCGCAGCGGCGGCGCATGGATCACGGCGGCGGTATTGGCAATCGCGCGCTCCGCTGTTCCGTCCTGCGAGTCGTCATCGACAACCAGCACCCACCCTGGCGGGAAACTGGACACCACTCGGGCGATATTGGCTTCCTCGTTTCGCGCCGGAACGATCACGAGAATATCATCGGCAACCTCGACCGGATCGACTTCCGGCAGTTCGTCGAGGGTGCGGAAGCTCCCCCACGAGCGGAGGGAGAAAAAGATAAGTCCCGCGGCAATCACCGCGGCGATCAGTAGGCTCACCCACCGTATTCTATGAAAGGCACGACCGGTAAAAAGGGAAAGAGGTGCAGGAATTTTGGATGTGGCGCGGCTCCGCTGATCTGCGATGCTGAGATTTTCCGGTTATGTCCCAAATTCTCTCAGACGATCCTCGTTATCCCATAGGCAAGTTTGCGTTCACGGCGCCGGAAGCCGGCCAGTGGCTCCAGCAGCTGGAAGTGCTGCCCGCCGAGCTGGGCGAGGCCACGGCAGCGCTCAGCGATCGTCAGTTAGACACGCCATATCGGGACGGTGGCTGGACAGTGCGGCAACTGGTTCACCACGTCGCCGACAGTCATGCGAACAGCTACATCCGCTTCCGCCTGGCATTGACTGAGGATGCGCCGGTAATCAAGCCGTATGCCGAAGACCGTTGGGCGGAGCTTGAAGATGCAAAATTCGGCCCCATCGGTGTTTCGCTAAATCTGCTGGATGCGATTCACTATAGATGGGTCCGTTTGCTGCGCTCGCTCGACGATGAACAATGGCAGCGCGTATTCGTCCACCCTGACAACGGGCGCACCAGCCTTCTCCATGCGCTGGGACTCTACGCCTGGCACGGAAAGCACCATCTGGCGCACGTTACCAATCTGAGGCGCCGGATGGGTTGGTAGCGGACTCCGCTAGACTGTTGAATTGCGGATTTTGATAGCGCTGTTGGCGAGCCTGACGCTCGCCGCAGAACAGGCCACAACTCTTAACTATCACGTCGAATGGCGGCTGGTTCATGCGGGAGAGGTCCGGCTGCGGTGGCAGCCGCTGCCCAACTCCCCGACGGCGGGCGATGCGGGCATCCACTTGGAGACGGCCGGACTGGTCGCTCGATTGTTCAAAGTCGACAACAATTACCAGACCAAGATGGCGGAAGACTACTGTTCTCTTTCGTCGGCCATGACCGTTCAGGAAGGCAGCAGGCGCCGCCAGACCCAGGTGATCTATGACCGGGAGAAAAAGCGCGCTTTCTTTCTGGAGCGCGACCTGGTGAAAAACGCCCAGGTGGGAAATGCCGACGTCGAGACACCGGCATGCGTCCATGATGTCGTTGCCGGTCTGATGACGCTGCGCAAACACAAGCTTCAGCCGGGTCAAAGTCTAACCATTCCGGTAAGCGACGGCAAGAAATTCGCAAACGTTCGGATCGATGCCCAGGAGAAAGAGACCGTTAAGACGCCGGCGGGCAACTTCCCGGCCATTCGCTACGAAGTGATGCTGATGAACGGCGTAATCTACAATCGCAGCGGCCGCGTGTTCATCTGGCTGACCGATGATGAACGGCGCTTACCCGTGCAGTTCCGGGTCCGCCTTCAGATCCTGGTCGGGACGGTGACGCTGCAACTGGCGAAGGAGGAACATCCATGAAGAGAATGACGATCCTGGCGCTTGCCGTACCGTTGATGGCGCAGCAGGCGCCGCTGCTGAGTAACAAGGACTTGAGCGACCTGACACTGCGGACACTGCAGTTGATCGAATCGGTTTCCATCGTCGTACCGGATCTCCCCCGCGCGACCGGCCCGCTGGTGGAGCAGCTTCGCGGCATGAAGGAACAACTGGACCGCACGCCGGCCAGCACTTTGCCGCTGTTCAATTTTCTGGAAAACTCCAAGAAGTTTCTGGCGATTTCCGCTGCCATGCCGCGGCCTTACCCGTTTCCGGAGGTGGGAACGAAACAGATGGGCGAATTGACGGATGCGATCGGACGTCTGGACGCTCATTTCCGGGCCCGGCTGGCCCAGCAGGAGGCGGCGCTGCGTCCGGCCGATCGCGACCAGATCGGACGCTACACGGAAGCAAACCAGCGCCTGAGCGCTCCGGCGGCGGGGAATCCGCGGGTGGTGTTTCTGGGGGACAGCATTACCGACGGCTGGCGGCTGAATGAATATTTCCCGAATAAGGACTATGTCAATCGGGGAATCAGCGGCCAGATTACTTCCCAGATGCTGGCGCGGATGAAACCAGACGTGATGGATGTGAAGCCGCAGGCGGTGGTGATTCTGGCAGGAACGAACGACATCGCCCGGGGCACTCCGCTCCAGACGATTCAAAACAATCTTACGGCGATTTGCGATCTGGCGGACCACGCCAAAATCAAGGTTATTCTTGCCAGCGTCCTGCCGATTCATGACTACAATGCGGGCACCAATCCCTCGTTCGCGATGAGCAAGACGCGTCCTCCGGCAACCATCAACAATCTGAATAACTGGATGCGGACCTTCGCCGACAATCGCAAGTACACCTACCTCAATTACTTCGATTCCATGCGTGACGGCGCGGGATTCTTGCAGAAAGACCTGGCCGACGACGGCTTGCACCCAAATGCAAAGGGCTACCGGATCATGGCTCCGCTGGCGCAGACGGCCATTGACGAAACGCTGGGAAAGGGCACGATGCCCGCTAGAAAGCGTTAGAGAAACGGCGTCATTCGACGGTGAGCCGGACCGGCTGGTCGACCATCCGGTTGTCCTTCGTCAGGATGGCCAGGCCGTAGCGGCCGGGCTTGACGCTCTCCGGAATCGTGAACTTCAGCGTCTTGTCTTCCACTGCCGAGTGCTGCACTTCCACATCCGTCTTCCCATCGGAAATGTAGACTTTGGTGATCTGGGTGAGAAACTCTCCAGATACCGTAATCTCCGTGCCCACCTTTCCCGCGCCGGGTTCCAGCGCCGCCATCCGGGGAGTGTCCGCTGCCAGGGCCACGATTCCCCAAATTCCCAATAGAGCCAAGTAACGCATTTGGTCACCTCTGGGTTCAAAATGCTATGGCGGCCCGCTGAAAAATTCAAGGGGTTATCGGGTCTGGCGGTCCGTCAAAAGCTTTCTATTCGCTACTGATGAAAACCAAAGTGTACCCGTTCAGGTCACGAATGCTGAACTGCCGCGCTCCATAGAAGGTATCGTAGATGTCCTCGACGAACTCAATGCACGAAGCGGCGCCGTCCTTCGAAGTGGCAAACTGGCGCGAGCGCAACAGTTGGTAGATTTGGTCCACTTGATCCGTGTAGAACCACAGACTCACATCGTGGAGCCCGATCTTTCCGGCCTGCTGGTATTGCCCTTCGGACCCCCAAGGCTCCAGGCGCAGCATCAGTTCCGCGTTCCCGAATGACAACATGCCGAAATTTGCCACTCCGTCTTCCTTGAAGCGCGCTACTTCCTTGAAACCCAGCGATACATACCATTTCAGAGTCTCGGCAATGTCGGGAACGCTGATCATGGGGACGCCTTTGCGGACGTGCGCCGCCAGTTTCTTTATCTCGGCGTTGAAGGTGCCGCTGGAGAGTCCTTTGGGGATCTCCGCCCCTCCCTTCTTCAACAGGCGGACTGCTTCCTGATCGCCACCCAAAATGGCTGTCGCCAGTGCTGTGTTGCCGTTCATGTCTTCGGCATGCAGATCGGCGCCCATCTCGACCAGCAGGTTCATGATGCCGTACTGTTTACGGCTCAACGCGAAATGCAGGGGGCTTTGCCGCTGCTCGAACGGAGACATCCTGCGATCCAAGGAGGCCGGATCCCCGGCAATCAGCTCGCGGATGACCGCGGTTTCACCCGATGCAATGGCGGAGAAAATGTGGTGCTGCGCTCCGCGAGCGAGAAGCAGATCGACGCATTTCGAGCAAATCGCATCGGGAGGCCGCAGCGACGTCGCCCAGCCGATCACTTCCGTTTCATGCAGATCGCCGGCGCCATGCACATCTGCACCCGAATCCAGCAATGCGCGCATCACTTCCAGGTGCCCGTGCGTAGCAGCCAGATGAAGCGGGGAAGCGTTATCGCCGGCTTCGCGAGCGTTCGGGTCGGCTCCATGCTTCAGCAGTAGCTGGACTACATCCAGATGCCCGGCCAGGGCAGCCCGGTGAAGCGCAGTCGAGTTCGGCCACGGTCCATCTTCCAGGCGGATCTGGGCGAGCGCCGGGTCGCTCTCCAGCATTTGACGGGCGACCGCTACTTCGCCTGTCGCACAAGCTTCGAAGAAAAGCGCTGGAGTCGTCCGTTGCCCTTGCTCGATACCCTCCTTCAGCCCGCGCCAATTTGAGAAACCATAATCGCGCGCGACCAGCAGGTGGGCTGTTGCAAGCTTAGCGGCGGGGTCTGACTTGCGAAGATCTGAGAGCCTTTCCTCGGCAAGCTTTTTCAGGTATTCGAGCGTCAGACGCTCTGGCAGCTTGAGACTGGACATAGACGCCCGCTTCATCTGGATCATACCGCGTCGGCATTCGATACACTCAGCAGGAAATGACTCGCCGTCAGCTGCTGGCCGCGGCTCCCGCGTTTCTTCAGGGACAAGGCCGCAAGCGCAATCTGGTTTTCATCCTTTCCGACGATCATCGGTACGACGCCATGGGATTTACAGGGCATCCCTGGGTGAAGACGCCAAATCTGGACCGTCTGGCCGCCGGAGGACTTCACTTTCGAAATGCCTTTGTGACCACCGCCCTTTGTTCGCCGTCCCGAGCTTCGGTGCTGACCGGGCAATACGGGCACTCCCACGGAGTTCTCGACAACATCACGGCGCTGCCGAAAACCCTGCCTACATTCCCGCAAGTGCTGCAGCAGCACGGTTATCGCACGGCGCTGATGGGCAAATGGCACATGGGCGGAGATACCGACGAAAAGCAGCCAGGTTTCGATAGCTGGATCAGTTTCCGAGGACAAGGCCGTTATAACGACCCGGTGATTAATTTCAACGGCCAGCGGCGCGAGGTGAAGGGTTACGTCACGGACATCCTGACGGAAGAAGCCGTCAAGTTTGTTCGCGAAAATCGTTCGCGGCCGTTCATGCTGTATCTGGGGCACAAGGCGGTTCACGCCGAGTTTTTTCCGGCGGAGCGGCACAAGAATCTCTACTCCAACGATCCCATCCCGTATCCGGTGACGATGGCCAATACCGAGGGGACCTATCGGGGAAAGCCGGACTGGGTGCGGCGGCAGCGAAACTCCTGGCACGGCGTAGATGGGATGTACGACAAGAAGGTGAATTTCGACCAGTTCTACCGGGACTACATGCGGTGCGTGACATCGCTGGACGATTCCGTGGGATCGGTCTACCACGCCTTGGACGAAGCGAAGCTGCTGAATGACACGTTGTTCATCTACATGGGCGACAACGGATTCCAATTCGGAGAATTCGGGCTGATCGACAAGCGCACGATGTACGAGACTTCGATGCGAGTGCCGATGATCGCTCATTGCCCCGATCTATTCGCGGCGGGCGGTAAGGCCGACGGAATGGCGTTGGGCATGGATATCTGCCCGACGATGCTGGAAGCGGCGGGTGCCGCGATTCCCCCAACGGTCCAGGGAAAATCGCTGCTGGCCCTGATGAAGAACCGTTCCACCCCGGAGTCGTGGCGAAAGGAGTTTCTCTACGAGTACTTCTGGGAACGAGACTTTCCGCAGACTCCGACGGTGTTGGGACTCCGAACGGACCAATATTCCTACATGGAGTATCACGGCGTTTGGGATCTGGACGAGTTGTATGACGTTCAGAAGGATCCGCAGCAGCGGAATAATCTGCTGGCCGATGCCCGGGTGACGACGGAATCCGGCCGCGTTTTTCGGCGCATCCAGGATTCTGAGCTGAAGGCAAAAGTCGCGAATTTGAAGGAACGCCGGAATGCGATTTTGAAGGCGACCGGCGGTCTTCCGGAACCGAAATGGAGGATGTAGACGATGAACATCGAAAAACATAAACCAGGATCGTTCTGCTGGCTGGAACTCGGCACGACGGATCAAGATGCGGCGAAGAAGTTCTACGGCGCGCTGTTTGGATGGACGCCCGAAGACACTCCGATGGGGCCGGGCGAAACTTACACCACATTCCAGTTGAACGGCCGGAAGGCGGCAGCCGGATACACGCTGATGAAGGACATGGTGGAGAAGGGCATTCCCCCGCACTGGATGCTCTATATCGCGGTGAAGGACGCCGATGCGGCGGTGAAACACGTCGCGGAACTGGGCGGCAAAGTCATGGCGGAACCGTTCGATGTGTTCGAGTTCGGGCGTATGGCGGTGGTGCAGGATCCGACCGGGGGAACCATCAGTGTGTGGCAACCCAAGAATCACCGTGGAACGGAAGTGGCGCAAGAGCCCGGCACGCTGTGCTGGGCAGACCTGAACACTCCGCAGCCGGAGATCGCTGCGAAATTCTACGCCGATTGGCTGGGCTGGAAATTTGAGACCGGCAAGGACGGCTACCGGCACATCCTCAATGGCGACTCGAAGAGTGACATGATCGGCGGGATTCCCCCGGAATTTCACGCGCCGCCCGGCACTCCGCCGCACTGGTTGCCCTACATCGCGGCAGCAGATTGCAAGGCGACGGCAGAGAAAGCCGCGTCGCTGGGCGCTCACGCGATAATGCCCGCCGCGTTGATTGAAGGCGTTGGCACGATTGCCGTGCTGGCCGACCCTCAGGGAGCGGTGTTCGCTCTCTATCAGCCCTTGGCGTAAGCCATATCGAGAATCTCCATCACGTGGTAGGCCTTCTGGCCTTTCCCGTACAACTCGGCACCGGCTCGCATTTGCAGGAGGCAGCCGGTGTTCGCTGTGGCGATGACGCTTGCGCCGGTGGCGTTCACATTTCGCATTTTCGACTGGAGTATCTGCAGCGACATATCGTTCTGAACGACGTTATAGATTCCAGCGGAGCCGCAGCAGACATCGCTCGCCAGCATCTCCTTGAAGACCACGCCGGGGACCGCGCGCAATAGTTCGCGAGGCGCGGAGCGGATTTTCTGTCCATGCGCCAGGTGGCAGGAATCCTGATACGTTACGGTCATCGGCAACTCGCGCATGTTGCGATTCAGGCCGATCCCCGCCAGGAATTCATTGACGTCGCGAACTTTCGAAACCCACTGGTGAGCTTTTTCGGCGTATGCCGGATCGTGCTCCAGCAACTCGTGGTATTCCTTCAAAACCGAGCCGCAGCCGCCCGCATTGTTCAAAATCGCGTCGTAGTTGCCGCCGAGGATCGCGTCGATATTGATTCGCGCCAGCTTGCGAGCCTCATCCCGTAGTCCCTGGTGAGCATGCAGGGCTCCGCAGCAGTTCTGCCCTTCGGGAATGTGAACCTCGCATCCGTTCTTCTGGAGCACGCGGATCGTGGCTTCGCCCAAGCGCGCGAAGAAGACGTTGGCCATGCAGCCGGCGATGAAGGCCACGCGGTAGCGGCGCTCGCCTTCGGCGGGAAATACCTTGCCGATGTTCGGGTAGAACGTCGGCCTTTCCGCTTCCGGCGCCAGACGCTCTGCCTTGCCCAGCGGTCCCATCAGATTGAGAATTCCGGACGCGCGGACCAGCTTCTGCAATCCGCTCTTCTGGTACACCCAAAGTTTGAAACCGGCGATCTTCAGCAGCGTGGGCGATTGCAGCAGCTTCTTGAATACGAACCACTGCACGAACTTTGCGCCTGCCGACTGCGGCACTCGCGCCTGAATTTCCGTGCGCGCCGCTTCGATCAGCCGCCCGTACTGGACGCCGGAAGGACAGGCGGATTCGCAGCCCCGGCAAGCCAGGCAAAGACCGAGATGCTCCAGATACTGCGGCGAGTCAACGGGAGCTCCGCCGGTAGCGACCTGCACCATCTGATAGATTCGGCCGCGCGGCGAGTCCATCTCGATTCCGAGCTCGCGGTACGTGGGGCACGAGTTTAGGCACAGCCCGCAATGGACGCACTTGTCGAGATCCTTCTGCGTCGGAGCGTCGGGATGCCGGTCGGGTAGAACCGGCTTTGCGTATTGAGTCGAACTAGATTCGGCCATACAAGCGCCCCCGGTTCAACAAGGCTCTCGGATCCAACATGTTCTTCACTTTCTGCATCACAGGAAAATCGGAGCCGGTCTCTGGCCACGCATCCGGCCCGCCGCCCCATTCCACCAATCCGCGAAACCCTTTGGGCACGCTTGAGCCCTCCGGCGCGAAGCCATAACAGACTCCGTTTCCGGCACGGGCCAACATCGGTCCGCTCCACGCGCGAAACGTATCCGCGACGCCCTCCAGCGTGGAGGAGATTCGAACCACGGCGCCGGTCCAGGATGGCGCCAGTTCGCGAACCCGCTCCCAGATTCGATTATCGATTTCCACGGCGTCGCTCAATTCCGATCTCCATCGCGCCACCACGGCCCCGGTGGCAGCGGCTTGCGCCAGCACAACCCAGCCATCGAGATCCAAAGCGGCGGCGGCATCCGGATTGAGGATATCCAGCGCGACGGGCTGCACGACACCGCGGATCAGCCGGTTTCGCACGGTCATCGCCGCTTCCAGTGTTGGGCATTGGAACAAGAACGTTAAGGACTCCGGTGGTTTCGGGGCCAGTTTGAAGTTGACGGACGTGATGGCGGCGAGAGTTCCGAAGCTCCCGATCATCAGCTTCGCCATATCCAGCCCGGCGACGTTCTTCACCACCATGCCGCCCGATTGAATGATTCTGCCTTCCAGCGTCGCGAACTTCATCCCGATCACGACATCGCGCGCAGTCCCGTACCCCCGGCGGCGCGGCCCGCTGGAATTGCTGGCCACCACTCCGCCGACCGTTGCCGAGGCGAACGCCGGAGGGTCCAGCGGAACCATCATCTGATGGTCGTCCAGCAACCGCGTCAACGCCGTCCAGGACATCCCGGCCTCCACGGAAATGGTGAGATCCCGCGGCTCAAAAATCAGCACACGATTCATCGTGGAGGTCGAGATCGTGACATCCGCGGGGGCGATAGGCCCGCCCATACGGTCCTTGGAAAAGTTTCCACCCAGTCGAATGCCGCGGCCGGAATCGGCGCACTCCTGGAGGGCGGCCGCCAGTTCTTCCGGCGTATTCGGTTGAAGCTGCATCTGTTCTTCGAATTGAGGCTGCGGGTGCAGCCATCTCCAGTTTACTCGGGTAACTGAAACACGAACAGGCGGCTGCGGCCATCCTCCGGGAGGAGGTACAGTTTTCCCTTGCGGAAGGCCATTCCTTCCTGCGTGAATCTCACCCCGCGGTCTGTTCGCCCCACCTTCAGGCGTTTCTTGAGTACCCACCGGTTCCAGTCAATCCAATCCAGGACACCCTCGCCGTCCAGGATGCCTCCGCCGATCAGAGTTCCACCGTGGAACTTCCAATCCTGAAATGCGGTCCCCGTCGGATTCTCGCGAACCCGCAGTTCCTTACCGTCGAAGTCCCATTCCAAAATCTTTCTGGCATCCCAGTTGGCTCCTACCAATTGTCTGGCGAACACCGCCACTGCGCCGATGTGATCCTGCACCGGAAAACTGGATACCAGGTCCAGCGTGCGCTTATCCCTGCGCTGGATCACGGCCGAGCTTTCGCGGCGGTACTCGGCCACCGGCACCCAAAGGTCGGTAGCATTACCCGAGATGCCGCCCGGATGGTAGTGCTCGCCGTCGGTAACGTCGACGGTTTTCAGAAGCTCTCCTTCGGGAAGCGAGAACAATCGCAGATACCCGCGCTTGTTCTTCGTGTCGACATCCGTCACCCACAGGCGGTTCTCCGAGACTTCGATCCCCTGGACGTGCCCCGCCTCCGCACGAAGCTCAATGATCTGCGACGGCGCAGGCAAGTCCTGAGCGGTGAGCAGCAACAACCACAGCATCCCCTTGAGTCTAAACAACCGCGATAAGATTGAGGCAGTTGTGAGCAATTCCCGCAGAAATTTCATCGGACACGTCGCCACCGGAATGGCGACCGCCCTGGCGCCTTCGACCGTCCTGGGTGCCAACGACCGCATTCGGCTGGGCATCATCGGCCCGGGCGACCGCGGCATGCAGATCGTTCGCGAAGCCTTGAACTGCCCCAATACCGAGTTTGCCGGATTCGCCGACATCTACACGCGCCGGTTGGAAGCGGCGAAGGCCGTCGCTCCGAATGCGAAAACGTATCTCGACTACCGGTATCTTCTGGAAGACAAGTCGATCGACGCGGTGCTGGTTGCCACGCCGCAGCATCTGCACTGCGAGCATTTCACCGCGGTGCTCGATGCGGGGAAGCACATCTACCAGGAAAAGACGATGGCCTTTTCCGTCGATCACGCCAAGAGGATGCGGGCCGCCTATCTTAAAGCCGGAGCGGACAAAGGCAATCGAGTGGTCCAGATCGGTCACCAGTCCTGTTCCTCCGGGTTGATGACCGATGCGCTGAACATGCTCTTCTCGAGCGAGCGGATGGGGAAGATCACCGCGATCCATGCCGTGATGTATCGCAACACTCCGCATGGGAAACCCCAGTGGTCACGGCCCGTCCAGCCGGACATGACTCCGGAGAACATCATTTGGAAGAGCTTTCTCGGAGAGACGCCGCAGCGGGACTTTGACGCTAACCGTTATGCCAACTGGCGGTTCTTCTGGGATTACTCCGGCGGAAATGTCTACGAGAACATGTGCCACCAGGTGGCGTTCTGGTATCGCGCGATGAATCTGCAGATTCCCAAGGCCGTGACGATGGTGGGTGGAATTTATCTGTGGAAGGATGGCCGCGAGGTTCCCGATACGATGTCCGTTTCGATGGAGCATCCGGAGGAGATCCTTTTCAGCTGGGTTTCCGGATTCGGCAATAACCAACTCGGCGCCGGTGAGGACGTTCTAGGAACGGACGGCACGATTTCCAAGTCACAGCAGATTCGCTACCTTCCGCAGAAGGTGAACCGGCCGCAGGGTCTGGAGATGATCGGCAGCGCCAAGACCGCTCCGAATGCGCACATGGCGAATTTTCTGGATGCCGTTCGCACCGGCAGCGCCGTCAGCTGCCCATTCGATGTGGGCTACCGGACGTCCATCGCTTGCCGCATGGCCGTCGAGAGCTACCGCCAGTCCCGCACCATCAAGTGGGATGCGGCAAAGGAAGAGCTTGTTTAGGTCCGTACACTAGTACATGGACTTTGCCTTTACCGAGGACCAGCAAGCTCTTCGGAAATCCGTGCGCGAGTTTGCCGAAGCCGAACTGAAGCCGCATGTTCGGGAGTGGGATGAGGGCAACATTTTCCCGTTGGAAGCCGTCAAGAAATGCGGAGCGCTCGGCTATCTAGGCCCCATCTTTCCCGAAGAGTATGGCGGAGCGGGGCTCAGCTACGTCGACTACGTCGTCATCATGGAAGAGCTTTCCCGCGTGGAGCCCTCCATGGGCCTGATTCTCGCCGCCCATATTTCTCTTTGCTCCAACCACATATTCCTCGCAGGCAATGAGGACCAGAAGCGCAAGTATCTTCCCAAACTCACGACCGGCGAGTGGATCGGATGCTGGTCTTTGACGGAGCCGGAAGCGGGCTCCGATGCCGGTGGCACTCGTAGCCAGGCGGTTCACGACGGCGATTTCTGGGTGTTGAACGGCGGCAAGACGTTTACGACGAATGCTCACTACGCGCAGGTGTGCGTGGTGATGGCGGTGACGGATCGCTCGGCTTCGCAGCACGGAGTTTCGGCATTCCTGGTGGAAGCGGACACTCCTGGCTTCCGGGCGGGGAAGAAGGAGGACAAGCTGGGGATGCGAGCGTCGGACACCGGCGAAGTGTTGTTCGAGAATTGCCGCGTTCCGGCCTCGCAGCTTCTCGGCAAGCGGGGCGAGGGGTTCATCGACGCTCTCCGGATTCTGGATGGCGGCCGGATTTCGATCGCCGCTCTTTCGCTGGGGGTTGCCCAGGGAGCCTACGATGCCGCGCTGGCCTACGCCAAAGTCCGCAAACAGTTCGGGCGCCCGATCAGCGAGTTCCAGGCGATCCAGCACAAGCTGGCCGACATGGCGACGGAAATCGACGCCGCCCGCCTGCTGACCTATCGCGCGGCCTGGATGAAAGACAACAATCTCCGCGTCACCAAGGAGTCCTCGATGGCGAAGCTCTTTGCCAGCGAAATCGCGGTGCGGGTCTGCAATGAAGCGGTGCAGATCCACGGCGGCTATGGATTCACGAAGGACTACCCGGTGGAGAAGTTCTACCGGGACGTCAAGCTGTGCACGATTGGTGAGGGAACTTCGGAGATCCAGCGGCTGGTGATCGCTCGCCAGGTGCTGAAGGATTCGTGACCGCACGTCGTCTTCCGCGCGCTCGCGTCCCAGACTAGCGTTCACGGAAAATATTGTGGCCTAGCGTGTCTATAGAGCCATAAGCGAAACGCATGTTAAATTGAGATTAGTTCAGAGATCCCACGCAAATGATTACCACCAAGCCTGAAGTACGTTCCGATGCGAACCCGCAAGAAACGGGCGAATGGCTCGAGGCGCTGCAAGAAATCATCGACGATTCCGGCTCCCAACGGGCCGGTTTTTTGTTGAACGCGCTCCTCGAACAGGCCGCCGCTAGTGGCGTGACTGCGCCGCTAAAGCAGAACACTCCTTACGTCAATACGATTCCGGTAGACGAAGAGGTCCCTTACCCCGGTGACCGCGAGATCGAACGCCGGTTGAGGAATTTCATCCGTTGGAATGCTATGGCCATGGTGGTTCGTGCGAATAAGTACGACCCCAATATCGGCGGCCACATTTCGACATACGCCTCGCTTGCCACTCTGGTCGAAGTGGGCTTCAATCACTTCTTCCGGGGAAGCTATGGCGATCAGCCGGGCGATTTCATCTATTTCCAGGGACACGCGTCGCCGGGTGTCTATTCCCGCGCCTTCCTGGAAGGGCGATTGAACGAGAAGCATCTGGAGAATTTCCGTCACGAGCTTCGGCCCCATCCCGGTCTTTCCAGCTATCCGCACCCCTGGTTGATGCCGGACTTCTGGCAGTTCCCCACCGTATCGATGGGATTGGGTCCGATCAACTCGATTTATCAGGCCCGCTTCATGCGCTACCTGGAGAATCGCGGCATGATTCCCGTGACCCAGAGAAAAGTCTGGACCTTCGTGGGAGACGGGGAAAGCGACGAGCCGGAATCGCTGGGCGCGCTGACGCTCGCCTCGCGCGAGAAGCTGGACAACCTGATCTGGGTGGTCAACTGCAATCTGCAGCGGCTGGACGGGCCGGTTCGCGGCAACGGCTCCATCGTTCGCGAACTGGAAGCGGCATTCCGCGGCGCCGGCTGGAACGTAATCAAGGTTCTTTGGGGATCCGATTGGGACAAGCTGTTCGCCAAGGATACTTCCGGCGTGCTGATGAAGCGCATGAGCGAATGCGTCGACGGCGAGTATCAGAATTTTAAGGCTCGCGGCGCCGCTTATGCCCGCAAGGAGTTCTTCGGAAAGTATCCGGAGCTGGCGGAGCTGGTTGCCGACATGAGTGATGAGGAAGTCGGCAATCTGGCGCGTGGCGGTCACGATCCCGTCAAGATTTTCCAGGCCTATAAGCGCGCTGTAGAAACCGTCGGTATGCCCACCGTCATCCTGGCCAAGACAGTCAAAGGCTATGGACTGGGCGAAGCCGGCGAAGGCCGCAACGTCACGCACCAGCAGAAGAAATTGAACGAGGAAGAGATGGAGTACGTTGTCCGGCGCTTCCAGATTGCCGTGCCGGAAAACTCGGTGAAACACCTGGAGTTCTACCGGCCTCCGGAAGACTCGCCGGAGATGAAGTATATGCACGAGCGCCGGCAGGCTCTCGGCGGATATCTGCCGGTGCGAAACGCGAAGCCGACCGGTCTGACGGCGCCTCCGCTGGATGCTTTCCACGAAACGCTGCAAGGCTCGGGCACCCGCGCGGCGTCCACCACGTCGGCGTTCGTCGGCATTTTGAAGGTTCTGCTGAAAGACCCACAGCTCACCAAGCTGGTTGTGCCGATCATTCCCGACGAAGCGCGGACTTTCGGTATGGAATCGCTGTTCCGGCAGGTGGGTATTTACGCCAGCCAGGGCCAGTTGTACAAACCTGTCGACAGCGACATGTTCCTGTACTACAAGGAATCCAAAGACGGCCAGATTCTCGAAGAGGGCATCACCGAAGCCGGCTCGATGTCCAGTTTCATGGCTGCCGGAACGGCTTACGCGAACTATGGCGTGCCGACGATTCCCTTCTACATCTATTACTCGATGTTCGGCTTCCAGCGAGTCGGCGATAACGTCTGGGCGTTTGCGGACTCGCGCGGGAAGGGCTTCCTGATGGGCGGCACCGCCGGACGGACCACGCTTCTCGGCGAAGGCCTGCAGCACCAGGATGGCCACAGCCACGTGCTGTTCAATGTAGTCCCCACGTGCCTCACTTACGACCCGGCCTACGCTTATGAGCTGGCGGTGATCATCCGCGAAGGCATTCGCCGGATGTACGAGAACAACGAAGACTGTTTCTACTACATCACCGTTTATAACGAAAACTATCCTCAACCGAAGATCCCGGAAATTGCGGGTATCGAGGAAGGGATCATTCGCGGAATTTATCGCTATCGCGGTGCTCCGCAGGGAAAAGCGAACGTGCACCTGTGGGGTAGCGGTCCGATGTTGAACGAGGCTCTGCGCGCGCAGGGGATCCTGAACGAAAAGTACGGTGTACAGGCCGATGTGTGGAGCGTCACCAGCTACAACGAGCTGCGGCGTGATGCGCTGGAGTGCGAGCGTTGGAACCGGCTCCATCCGGACCAGACGCCGCGCCGTCCGTACATCCAGCAGGTGCTGGACGGTTACGATGGACCGATCGTTGCCTCCAGCGAGTACATGAAGGTGATGGCGGACCAGCTGGCGCAATGGCTGCCGGGACGTGTGGAGTCGCTGGGGACCGACGGTTTCGGCCGCAGCGAAAATCGCGAGTACCTGCGCCGCTTCTTCGAGATCGACGGTGAGCACATCGCCGCCGGCGCGCTCTCGAAGCTCGCTCGCTGGAACTGGTTCGACGCACGGCGGGCAGCCGAAGCGATCCGGGAACTCGGGCTGGATCCGGAAGCGGAAAACCCGGCGCGACGCTAATTAAACCGCTTCGCCTGGGAGCAGAGGGCTTATTCTGCGCGCCCAGCGCGAAGCGGTTTTTCGTTGTCTCAAGAGCATTCTTCGCGGTCTCACGTGACAATAGATTTATGGCTTCCCGCCGCATTCGAAAATCGGGCGATCAACCGAAGCGCGATACCGGCCTGCAATCATATGGCAGCAGCCTGGATGACTTGGTGCGTCGCGGACTTGCCCGTCCTCCGATCGAACTCTCGCCGCTTCCGCCAAATTGGGGGAAGGGGCTTTCGAAGTTACCTTCGGGAACGTCGAAGAAGTGGATCGATGCGGACCGCGAAGATCTCCGGTTACCCGGTGAAAGATCAAATGCATAAGCGCCTGGCGCATTAGTGAGAAAGATACGATCGTAGATGATAATACGGGACCGCCTTTTACTCAGAGTGTCTGGCATCTTCATGTTATCGCCGGCACCGTTGGCCTGTGGTACGGCTTCGCATGTCATTCCTCGTGCCTGGATACCCAGGGGAGCCGTACTTCCAAAAAGATCGAGTCCTGCTCGGAAACGTGCCCCTTCTCGGTTCGGTGTTGGCGCTCTCCGCGGCGAGTTGGATGCTCTTCCGTTCTCTTTCCGAGCCGAAGATCACTCTTGGACAAGCAATATATAACTTATTGTTTAGCAGGAGCCGCGGGTCTTGGGTTTCTGTATGCCGTCATCGGTGCTTTAATCTATCAACGTTGACCCAGTTCTCACGACTCCGGGAAACTCAATCGGAGTGCTCCGCGCTTCCGTATTCTGAGGCGGGGACAGGACGTGCCGGACGATCACCTTCGAGACGGAAAAACGTCCGGCCCGGTGGTGAGCCGGGCCGATGACCGTCTTTCAGTCTGTGGAGCGCTGTCTGGAAGACGCAGCCGCGCTTCACTCTTGAACAGGCATCTGGTGATCGGAATCCTTCCAAGCGCTAGTTTTCAAGCGCCGGCAGATCCAGCACAGCCCGTCCGTATCGTTCGTCGAGGAGGAAGACCCGCAAATCGGACACTTCGGCGCGGCCTTCACCATTCGCGGCGCCGGCATTGGTGTCTCCTGCGGTTTGTTTCCTACATTCATTGTTTTTATCCTATCAGGCAGCTTGCTCGACGCGAAGAACAACTGCGGCGTCCAGCGGCGATTTGCATCGGGAGCATGCCTGGCCCGGAACCGTAGAAGCTACCTTGCGGCCAGCCGCGTTCTTCACGAAGTGAACCCTCCCGGTGACCGAGTGGGTACAAATGGGGCAATATACCAACGCCTCGACGGTGGCGACAGTGACAGGCGAACCCCCTTTTTTCTCCATCACTTGAATTGGGCTCATGGTTTGTAACATCTCCTTCGACTCATCTGACGCCAATTTAACTGAACAGGGTTCAAAAATCGAATATAGTTTTCTAAATTTTTTCAAGTCACTTCATACGAGGAACTTAGACGCAAACTGGTCCAACTTGACGGGCTTTGGCAAACAAATTGATCGGCTAGGAAGCAAGAGGGTGGAGCAAAATGCGTCAATCCAGAATCGTCCGCGGGTGGTTGGTATTGGGATTTTGTGCGTTAAGTGCGCTGGCACAGACTCCGCACCTGACCGGGGAGTGGCACGGTACGCTTACCCGTTCCCTATACCGGCTCGATGGATAGTCTGGACCACTGAAATTGATGCGCGGTAAGGACGTGGCGCGATTGTGACGCCTGCCTCCGTCTAATCTCCCGCGATAGGAGCGGGCTCCGGCGAGACACGCCGCCGGCTGGTGAGAGCTTTCATGTCTTCCACCAGCGAATAGCCCACCGGGACGACCAGCAGGCTCAGCAGCAGGCACAGCGACTGGCCGCCGATAATCGTGATCGCGATGGCGGAGCGCTGCGATGCTCCCGCACCCATACCCACCGCGGTAGGAATCAGACCCGCGATGATCGATAGCGTGGTCATCAGAATCGGCCGCAGACGAACGCGGTTGGCTTCCAGGATGGCCGGCTTCAGCGGGAATCCCTTCTCTCGCAGATGGTTCATGTAGTCGATCTGCAGAATGCCGTTCTTCTTCACAATCCCGAGCAGCAGCAGCACGCCAAGAGCGCTGAACAGATTCAGCGTACGCCCGGTAGCGATGAGCGACAACAAAGCGAACGGAATCGACAGCGGCAAGGTAGTGAGAATAATCAACGGCTGCACCAGACTTTCGAACTGCGCCGCCAGTACCATATACATGAAGATAGAAGCCAGGCCGATGGCGAGCAGCATGTTGCTGGTTGTTTCTTCGAGAATGCGAACCTGTCCCGAGAACACCGCGCGGAAACCCGGCGGAAGGCCGACAGAATCCAGAATCTCCTGTGTCGCCTGCGCCGCCTCGCCCAGAGAATGGCCCAATGCCATATTGCCGTAAAGTCCAACCGTGAACTGGCGGTTATAGCGGTCGATGCGGCTGGGGCCTACACCGCGACTCAGCTTTGCGATCGAATCAAGGCGAATCAAACCCTGCCGGGCAGACGGAATTAGCAGCCGGCTGAGGGAGTTTACGTCGTCTCGCTGCACTCCGTTCAACCGCACCGTAACCGGGTATTGTTCGGATTCTTCCTTGTAATAGGACAGCTCATCCTCGCCGGACATCATCAGGCGCACGGCGGAGGCGATATCGGAAACTCGAACACCCAGGTCGGACGCCAGCACGCGATCGATATCGACTTGCAGTTCGGGATTGTTCAGGTTCAGGTTGGCCTTCACGTCGGCAATCGCCGGATGCTTCATCATCTCCAGCGAGACTTGCCGGGCGAAGGGCACGACACGCGCCAGATCCGGACCCATGATCTGCAGGCGGATGGGTGAAAAGGTGTCCCGTCCACCCAGCACATTCGGGAACGTGACGCGCGGGCGGGCATAGGCGAGATCCTTCATGGTCTCGCGGGCTTTCTGCCCCATGGTTTCGATGTTGGCGCGCTGGTCCGGCGGCTTCAGAAGAACGGTAATGAACGACTGCGTGACGCGATCCAGAAAAAGCGAGGACTGGGGTACGACGGCAATCACGCCATCGATTTTTTCCAGCCGCCGCGACAATTCCATCGTGACGGACTCGGTCGCTTCCAGCGATGCGCCCTCGGGAAGCTCCAGCCAGATTCCCAGCTCGTTTTGATCTTCCTGCGGCATCCAGTCGCGGCCGATGTACTTGTTCAGGATGAAGGTGGACCCCAGCGTGGCCACGCAAATCAGGACGATGGCCCACCGGTGGTCCAGAGACCAGTTCAAACACCGCAGGTACATCCGGTCCAGCCAGCTTTCCTGCATCTCGTGATGCACCGGCTTGCCGTTTGCGTCGACTTTGCGTTTGAGAAGCAGGGCCGAAAGGCTGGGAGTCAGCGTGAAGGCAACCAGCATCGACACCAGAATCGACATCGCCATCGTCCATCCGAACTCGTTCAGATACTTCCGCGCATAGCCGGACATGAACGCGATCGGGATGAAGATGATCACCAGCGAGAGCGTCGTCGCTACGACGGCGAGCGTGATTTCCTTGGTCGCGATAATCGCCGCCTGTTTCGGCGGCATGTCCTCCCGCTCGATGTAGCGGTAAATATTTTCCAGAACGATGATCGCGTCGTCGATAACAATTCCGACGGCCAAAGTCAGCCCCAGCAGCGTCATCGAATTGAGCGTGAAGTCCAGCATTCGCATCACGGTAAACGTGGTGATGATGGATGTAGGAATCGCAATCGCGCTGATCAGCACCGTCCGCCAATCGCGGATGAACAGCCACACGATGATCGACGCCAGCAGGGAGCCGAGCACCAGGTGCTCCTCCAGCGCGGCGACCGATGCCTTGATGTAGGTCGCCTTTTCGGTCACCACGTCGACCTGAACGCCGGAGGGCAGGGTGGCATTCAAGGTTTGGAGGCGCTCCCGAATCGTGTCGACGATCTTGACGGTGTTGGTGCCGATCTGGCGTTGAACATCGAGAATGATGGCCGGCTTGCCTTTGAAGTAGGCGAATGACCGGCGCTCCGCCATGCCGTCTTCGGCTACGCCTACGTCTTGGATGCGAATCGGCGCGCCGCCCACACTCTTGACGATGATCCGGCCGAAGTCTTCGACGGCGGTGACGCGGCCCCGGGTTCGGACGCCCAGCTCAGTGGGGCCCCGGACGATGCGGCCTCCGGGAGCCTCGACGTTCTCGGTAACGATGGCCTGTTCTATGTCCTGTGCCGACAGGTTGTAGGCATTCAGCTTGTCCAGGTCCAAAAGAATGTTGATCTGGCGCTTGCGCCCACCGGCGAGCGTCACAGCGCCGACACCGTCTACCGTTTCCAGAGCGCGCCGGACCGTTTTGTCCGCCAGCTCCGTCAGTTCGCGCACCGGCCGGTCGCCGCTCACTGCCAGCTTCACGATCTGGTCGGAATCCGGATTTTCCTTGGTGACGGTGGGAGGAAGAACGTTCGGCGGCAGAACGCGCATCGCGCCGGAAACTTTTTCCCGGACATCTTCGGCTGCCTCGCCGATATCACGCTCCAGCACGAACTGGACGGTGATATTCGCATTGCCTTCGGTGACGCGGGCCACCATTTCGTCGATTCCCGCAACCGCGGCGATGTTCTCCTCCAGCGGCAGAACCACCTGGGACACCATCTCTTCCGGACTCGCGCCGGGCAGCCGGATCCGGACGTTGACCGTGGCCGGGTCCGATTTGGGGAACAGGTCGACGCCCAGGTCCACAAAGCTGAACACGCCCATCACCACCAGGAACATGATGAGCATGAACGCGAAGACGGGCCGCTTTACACAAATTTCAGAAAGGGACAAGGGGTTAACCTTTCAGCGAATAGACGAAACCTTGCTGTAAAGTCGATTCTAGCGTTTCCAGAGGTTACAGGCAGGGTGGGGGAATGTGCTCAGTTCGTGGCGGATGAAGCAGCGCTCGTTTTCCTGATTCGACGCCATCTGTCAGGGTTGCTGACGACGCGTTTTTCCGCCTCCGGTTCGACGATTCCCCTGCCGAGTGCCGAGCGGTCCTTTGAAGACCCGTCGCGTTTCATCCATGGCCGCAACTTCCAGGCTGCCTGGATCGTGCCGGGCCGTCTCGTCAGCAAAGGCGGAGAGTCGCCAGCTGTTGCGAGGAGACGCCAGTGGAGAAATAAGGATAGCCGCGAAAACTCCCAAACCTCAGGACCTTAGAAGCCGAACTTCAAACCGAATTGGATTAACCGGGGACTGTTGGCCTGGGAACTGACTACACCGAAGGTTGGTGTTCCGTAGACACTTCCAGGCGGACCAAATTGTGGTTGATTGAGAAGGTTAAAAAACTCCGCACGAAATTGGATGTTCAGCCTGTCCTCTGGTCCGAAAGATGTGTTCTTAATGAGCGCCACGTCAAAGTTGCTGAGCCCATCCCAACGCACATTCGGCAGGGTCCGGCTTACGTCGCCGAACGTGAATGCCGGCGGTTGCGAGAAGCAGGCCGTATTGAACCATTGATTGAGCCGGCTTTGCGGTGAGCTCTCCAGGGCTGCACCTTGGGCACATCCTGGGCCGCTCAAATCATAATTCGGCCGCGACCCTCCACCGAAAGAGCTGGTGAGATTGGATGCTGTGCTGACAGATATCGGAAATCCCTTCTGGAGAGTGGTAACACCCTGTATGCCCCAACCGGAGACCAGCTTGTTGGTGAAACCTTCGGCATCCGAAAGGAAATATCTTCCACGCCCGACAGGTAGATCGAGTACATAGCTGACGACTAAACGCTGCGGCACGTCATAGGATGAAAGTGACCGCTCCGCTCTGAGGTTGTTCCAGTTCTGGATCCCGCCTGGCCCTGTTGCTTCGAGCCAGCTGGTGAGTGTTTCTGTATCGGTGATGAATTTGCTGTTCGTGTATGAGACAAGAAGCGATTGGCCATTGGAGAACCGCTTCTGTACTTTGAGTTGGAAGGAGTGATACGTGGAATTTCCCTTATTCGCTGGGATGCTGACCCCCGCAAAGTGCGGGTAGGGACGCAACAACTGACCGGCCGGAACCGTTGCTGCTGAGAGGCTTCCAGCGGTTATGATTCCCGCATATGGGTTTGGCACGGGAGTAACAAGAGAGGACTGCATAGAAAGATACTGATCTGATAGCTGGTTCTGCTGCGCTGAGTACATGGCTAAATGCGTACCTTTGGCACCAGAGTATGCCGCGTCAACAAATACTCCCCCCTTTAATGTGTACTGTATGTCAAAGTTCCATTGTTGAGCATAAGCGAATGGTTGCGTCGCCATCTGTGTTCCAAGGCCCTGGCCGATAGTTATCGTCGCGTACTTCGGATCACGACCTGGTGCTGGAAGTATTCCGTTGGGAAACGGATTGCTGAGTGTATTGTACGGAGTAAGGCCACCGTCGATGCTACTAATCATCGGAGTGCTATACGAGTTGATCGGATCAACGGCTGGATTGCGTGCGTACCACGATACATTGTTCGGTAACCAGAAAAGTCCATAGCCACTTCGAATTACCGCGTTGGGAGTAATCTGATATGCGAGGCCGACTCGAGGAGAGAACTGCTTGTTATCGCGATCGAAACCATTGCGGCTTGGCCTCTCCGGTGTGTTAACGAGAACGAGGGTGCCATTGGCAGGGAGCCGAGTGTTGGCCAGTAGTGGATTTGGAGTGTTCTGAAAAGTACTGATTCTGTCGAACCGCTCAGAGAAAGGCCCGTCTTGGCTGTACCGGAAGCCGAGATTGAAGGTTAGTTTTCGAGTGGCGCGAAAATCGTCCATGACATAAAATGCCCGATAGATTTGTTGCGCGGCAACGAGGTTGACATATCCCAAAGAACCGGAGCCGGGGTAACCCAACATGAACGAAGCAAAACCGAAGCCGCCTGACGCATTGAACGGGCTGGCTTGGGTAAGGCCTGGATTGAAGGAAAAGTATCCGCTGGGGATGTTTGTTTGTCCGTAGTAGAAACGCATCAAGCGGAAATCGCCTCCCAACTTGATTGTGTGCCGACCCCTAACCATCGTCAGGTTGGGCAGAAGAGCCCAATCGTCGTTAACGTCCTTGATCGTGCTGCCGGTATTCTGCGAGGAAAAGTCGGTGATACCGGCAACAGCGAGCACGGGCAGCGTCCGAAACTCGACTTGGTCATTGAGTGGGGCCCAGCCTGGCCCAAGCGTGCTCAAGTCAAAGCCTGTGCTTTCCGGTACGCGCTGAAAATTATCCCGCAAATAGGAAAGGGAAACATCAAGGACCGTGGTCGGACTGAACGAGTAACTGTCGTTCAGGACCGCCTGCTGCATCATGCGGTTTTCAGGCGTTCCGACTGCCAGAGGATACGCATGCGTGCCGAACGGATCGATGGCCAGGTTGAAGTACTTGTTGATTGAATAGCGCGCGAAAATCCTCTGTTTATCACTTATGTACTGATCGCCACGAATGGTGAATGAGTTCATATTCCCGCCTTGACTGGCGTTGCCGGCCCAGTTTTGGACGAGGCCGTTCTGTTGGCCGGGCCGATTGGGTTGGCCCCACAGGTTGGCCAGTATCCTGGCCGTGGGATCAATGCGCGATGGGCAGATGACGTTTAGCATGCCGCCGCAGCTAATGCGGTCGCGAATGTACATTCCGGGGTTAGCGGGATCGGCACGCGTGGTTGTGGGGTCGTAGAGTGGAATCTGCCTTCCGCTTGCATCGACTAGACCCGAGAAATCGCCTTGGCGCATTGCCACTGTGGGGACGGTAAACAATGAGGCCAATCCTGAACGGAGTCGGAACCCATCGTAGCTGGCGAAAAGGAACGTTTTGTTTCTTCCGTTATACACCCGCGGGATTACCAGCGGCCCCCCCAACGTGGCGCCGAATTGATTTTGCGTAAAAGGGGGAACACTTATGCCGGAAGCATTATTGAAGAAGTTATTCGCATTGAGAACTTTGTTGCGCAGGTACTCATAGGCTGACCCGTGCAACTCGTTGGTGCCAGTTTTGGTAGTGAAATTGATGATGCCGCCAGCAAAGCGATCGTATTGAGCCGGCAAGGCACTTGTTTGCACCTTGAACTCTTGTAAGGCATCCTGAGTGGGTATCATCGACAGCAGATTTCCCAAACCATTACTGTTGATGGGTGCGCCATCCCAGTAAGCCGCGCTCTGGTTTGCAGCTCCGCCGTTGATTTGAAAGTTGCCGGCTGACCAGAGGTTTACCGTCACCAGGTTTTGCCCGGATTGCCCTTGTGGTACGACGCCGGGAGCCAGAGAGACCAGCGCCATGGGGTTGCGGCCGTTTAATGGCAATTCATTCACCGGCCGGGCTTCTATCACCTGGCCCAACGATGAGGTTTCTGCCTGGAGCAGAGGTGTTTCTGCTCTAACGCTTACCGTTTCACTAACGGCCCCCACGGATAAGGTGATGTCGATGCGGACCGTTGAGTTCACCAGAACCTGAACTGTTTCCCTGGTGAAGTGAGAGAAGCCTGTCTTCTCGACATCGAGACGATACTGCGCCGGCGGCAGGTTGGGGAATTGGTAGAAACCATCCGCTCCGCTCCGTGAACTGATCTTCACGTTCGTTCCGAGGTTGGTTAGAACGAGGTCCGCGTCCGGAACTAGGGCGCCCGAGTTATCCGTCACAATTCCGGTGATGGCCCCGTTTACAAAAGCCTGGCCCCAAGCTGAATTTGATGAAACCAATACAGCTACCACAGACAGGGCTAGTATGTATTTGCGAGAACTGCGCGAAAGAAACGTCTCAGTCTTGAGCATAAGGGCTCACCTCCTCGTTAGTGGAAAGGCCACTGGCATCCTCGAGTTGGACTTAGGACAAACTTGGGATTTGCGAGCGCGACTTTTGTGCGTAACGATTGCCATGCATAGATCATTGGACCGGGCTTACCCGGTCCCCCCAGAACTATGGGTGCTGGCTGTTCTGCCGGTTACTAGAAAATCCTGACCATGCTCCTGAAGGAGTGCCCGCCGGGAGCGCGAACTTCCTCCGCCTATTTGGTATGTTAACCAAATTAAGACCGTGCAGAGCATGACATACGTTGGAACCGTTGTCAACGGGAATGTATTACCATGAATTCTTGAAATCCCAACATTATCGAAGAGTGTTAAATGACTCGACATGTTGTGTTTGTTGCCCGATATAACGTTTTATAGCTAGCGAAAGTGATCCCCTCCAATAACCGCTTTGTATTCGAGAATGCTTGCAATGTGTCTGACCTGCGCATAATGTCAGAGGTGTAATGTTGTGTATCCGAACTTAATATCTGATCTCGTCACGACAATGAGCAGGAAGGAACCGCCGGGATCCCGTGAAAGGTACAGAGGGCAAACGTGACCGGCGGCCAACGGGTGCTGTGGAAAACCGGCCGTCGAGCGGCAGCGGAAGGTAATGCGGGCAGCGAGGGGACTGTCAATAGCGCTACCCCGTCGACTGTGCGAGATGTCAACAGGTCGATCATCCTCAATCTGGTACGCCGGTATCAGCCGATATCGCGAGTCGACCTATCGAAGCGGACTGGCATCTTCCGCAGCAGTATTTCGGCGATTGTGGATGAACTGTTGGGCGATGGGTTGGTTGTCGAGGAGCGCGCGAAACCGAAAGGCAGGGGACGCGTACCGGTAAATCTCTCTTTGAATCCGAACGGCTTTCGTGTGCTTGGTGTCAGTATCCGGAGTTTTCAGACCCGCGTTGTTGCCTCCGGCCTGACAGCAAGCCTGGATGGGACGATCTCGTTCCCGACACCTGCGCAGCCGGCATCTTTAGTGAAGGAGGTGGCGGGGGCGATCAAATGCCTTTGTGGCGACGGCATGAAGGAGTTTCAGGAGGTCGGAATCAGCGTACCGGGCATGGTTAATTCGGATACTGGAGAGATCTTGATGATTCCGTCGCTCCCCGACTTTGCGGGTGTTGCCATTGCCGGCGAAATCAGTGCATTAGCTGGGGCTCCGGCGAGCGCAGATAACGATAGCAACCTCGGTGCGCTGGCCGAATTGTGGCTAAATGAGGCCGAAGTCGCCGGTGTACGTGACTTCGTTTTTGTGGAAGTGGGCAGAGTGGGAGTCGGAACCGCTCTCATTCTCAATGGCGAATTGTATGGGGGCCACGATCATACCTGGGTGGGTGAGTTTGGCCACATGATCATTGATCCATCGGGCCCGGCATGTCATTGCGGCCGGCGGGGCTGCTGGGAACGGTATGTATGCGATCAAGCCACTTGGCATCGTTTTGACCCTGGTACGGAATTTACCCGGCCGCGTTTTGATCATCTGATTCAACTGGCCAAGAACGGAGACACGCGTGCGGTACGGGCCTTTCGAATGACCGCAGAGTACTTATCGCTCGGCTTATCGAACATGATGCTGGGCCTGAATCCTCAGAGGATTGTTCTGGCAGGTGAAATCACTGGTGTTTGGGGCCTGATTCAGCAGACTGTCGAAGGGGCATACTCCGCGGGCCACGTCAGGCCCCGCGTGTATCCTGCCCGTTATGGTCTGGACGTCCTTTCCTTACAAGGAGCGGTGGTCTTGGCCTTGCGGAAACTCTTCGCTTCGCCCAAACTCGGCTGAGGACTGTTCTCGGGATCAGAACTTGATCGGCTAATGCTGGTGCAGTCCGGCTCCGCCGAAACACCTCCGAGGATTCTTCTTTGATCATGGATTCCTCGTTGCAGTCAATAAAAACACCCACACCGAACTTGAAACAGGCCCCGAGCCGCAGCCTTATCGAGTCAGTAACGATCCTGGAGAGAAGAACAACCTTGCCGGCCAGATGCTGGAAAAAGTCTGGGAGCTTTCCGCCTTGCTGGACCGGGTGAAGGAGACTCCGCGGTCGCGAATGTTAGGAGTTGGACAAGAACAAATTTAAGATCTCCAAATTCTCCATCTCGTGTTGTTGTTCTTCAAAGTTTACTTCTGTGTCGAATGGAAGAAACGCCCGGGTCCTTCGATGCACTACCGAAACGAAAGACAAGCATTGCGATAGCAGCAAGTTGGACCCTAAGGAGATTTTGATGACTCTGGCTACTCAACCGGCCCAGGCAATTCCCGCACAGGCGTCCTCATTGGGCGGCCTGGACCGGACGGTCGATCGTCCGCGTTCGGACATGGAGAGTCTCCATCCCCTGATGCGTGACGCGGCCCGGCGGTTGATCGAGAAGTGCAAAGCCGAGGGGCTCCTTTTTGAGGCTTTTGAAACCTACCGGAGCCCCCAGCGGCAGGATTGGCTCTACGCCCAGGGCCGCAGCCGCTCGGGAGGCATTATCACCTACGCCAAGCCATGGGACTCTTATCATCAATACGGTCTGGGCGTCGATTTCGTGCTGCGTCCCGCCGGCAAATGGAGTTGGGACACCAAGGGCGCCAACGGAAGGATGTGGCGCCGGATGCAGGAAATCGGCGTATCGGTAGGGCTGGAACCGCTGAAGTTTGAGCTTCCGCATCTCCAGATCGCAAAACTGAAGATCGCCGATCTGAAAGCGGGCCGGATTCCCGCCGGGGGCGACGATGCCTGGGCGTCGAACTTCCAGGCCGCCATTCGAAGCTGGTCCGGCACTCCGACCGCCCCAGCCTTCGTCGCCTGAGGATTAGCGGGCGAACCGGTGAATCGAAACGGCGTCCGGGCGAAACTCCACCTTTCACTTCACTTTGCCGACAGGCCTTCGAAATCGCCGTTCTGCGGTGTCAAGGGAGCATCGGAGTAGGAGTTCAAGCGCGCTTTGTGGTCCTCGATCTCCGAGGCCTCAATGCGGAGATCAGAGATTTCGCCTCGCTGGCGGTACGCTGGCGAAACTACTTCCAACACCACATCTTCCACCCAAAGCTGACCTGCGCCGGAAAGACCGGCTCCGAGAGTGATGCCCACGGCCGTGGCCGGAACGGCTATGACCAGTTCGTGACGAAACCATTCACCCGGTTCGTCCGGGCCGAGCTTCTTGCTCATTTTCGCCACTCGAACAGATTCCCGATCGTCGATTCTCAAATACAACCACCCGGCTGTATCGGGTTCCGCTTTCCTGAAGAAGGCAATGAGTTTGACGGTCTGGCCGCGATACAGGTCTGCGCGGATTCTCTGGACAAGCGTGCTGTGTCCGGCCGGCTCTTCCGCAAGCGAGCGGATGTATGCCGATGTCCATCCAAAGCGAAAGGTCTTGTCCGTGCCAACCTCGTAAGCAGCAGCCCGGGAGCTCTCCTGGAACCAACCATCGGGAGCTTTTGCGCTTGAGGTTTCCGCCGCCGCCAATCGCGCCAGGCTGAACCCAAGAAGGGGCACGAGCCGATACGTCAGCATACAACTCTTGAGATTCCACAGCCACAATACACGTCTGTTCCGTCAATCTCAAGGGCCTCGGCAAAACAATGCCGGAAAGAATGTCAGACTGGGCGGTGCCATGGATCGGCGATCCTTCCTTCAACTTTCCGGTGCCGTGGCGGCAAGCCATCTGACCGCCGCCCGTCTTCCCAACATCCTGCTGATCTACGCCGACGATGTCGGCTACGGCGACCTCTCCTGCTATGGAGCTTCCTCCGTCCGAACGCCGAACCTGGATCGCCTGGCGCGCGGCGGTGTCCGGTTCACCGATGCGCACTCCTCTTCGGCCACCTGCACTCCCAGCCGGTACTCGATGCTGACCGGCGAGTATGCCTGGAGAAAGCCCGGCACCGGAGTACTTCCCGGCGACGCCCGGCTAATTATCGATCCGGCAAGGCCGACGCTCCCCAGGATGCTGCAGCAGGCCGGCTATCGTACCGGAGTTGTGGGCAAGTGGCACCTCGGACTGGGCTCCGGCAATCTCGACTGGAACGGCGAAATCCGCCCCGGACCGCTCGAGCTGGGCTTCGATTCCACATTCCTCATGCCCGCCACCGGCGACCGCGTCCCCTGCGTCTACGTGAAAGACCGCCGCGTCCTCAATCTCGATCCGAACGACCCCATTCGCGTCGACTACACCAAGCCCATCGGCAACGAGCCCACCGGCCGGGCCAATCCGGAACTCCTCAAAATGCATCCCAGCCACGGCCACGACATGGCGATCGTCAACGGAGTCAGCCGCATCGGCTACATGACAGGTGGCCGCTCCGCTCTTTGGAAGGACGAGGACATGGCTAAGACTTTTGTCGACGCGGGCAAATCGTTTCTCGATCAGGGGGCCGCGCAAGACCGCCCGTTCTTCCTCTACTTCGCCACGCATGACATCCATGTCCCGCGCCTGCCTAACCGCCAGTTCCGCGGAAAGACCACCATGGGCCCGCGCGGCGATGCGATTGCCGAGCTCGATTGGACCGTCGGCCAACTGCTGCATCACCTGGAGCGCCGGAAGGTCCTGGACAACACCCTGATCCTCTTTTCCAGTGACAATGGCCCGGTGGTCGACGACGGCTACAAAGACGATGCCGTCGAGAAGCTGGGCTCGCACCGGCCCGCCGGAGCCTGGCGGGGAGGGAAGTACAGCAACTTCGAAGGCGGTACGCGCGTGCCGTTGATCGCCCATTGGCCCGCCCGGATGAAAGCCGGCGTGTCGGACGCCCTGGTCGGCCAGCAGGATTTCTTTGCCTCGTTGGCGAACCTCACCGGTCAGAAACTGGGCGACGATGCCGCTCCGGATAGTTTTGACGTGCTGCCCGCTCTGCTGGGCGAGTCGAAAACCGGCCGCGCGTGGATCGTGGAGCATGCGCGGGCACTCTCCATCCGGAAAGGAAAGTACAAACTGATCGCCGCCAATCCCGGGCCGGCGATCAACAAGAACACGAATAGCGAACTTGGAACGGGTGCCGGTCCGCAGCTTTATCGTGTCAGCGAGGATCCAGGCGAGAAGACCGATCTCGCGCCGCAGATGCCGGATATGGTGAGGGAGCTTTCCGCTCTGCTGGAGCGGGTGAAGGAGACTCCCCGTTCCAGGACGCTAGGAGCGGGGTAATGCTGCTCCACCTTTCTGCTCCGTTAGGTAAAACAGTACAATCCTGAGCATCAAGGAGGAGTGATGATTGGCACCACGAAGACCTTGCACCCGGCATTCAAAATTGTCGTCGACTGCATCCTGTTGGATATGCGAGCAAAGGGTTGGGACGCGGTCATCGGGTCCGGAATGCGGACGGTCCAGCAGCAGGCGGCTCTGTATGCCCAGGGGCGCCAGAACCTGGAAACTGTCAACAAGATGCGTCGCGCCGTGGGCTTGGGAGCTATTAGCCAAGCCGCGAACAGGGAATCTGTTACGGACGCCAAGCCAGGGGAGAGCAATCACAATCTGACAACTTTCATGCGCCCTTCAGGCCAGAACCGGTTTCTGGTGGAGCACGGATATGCTGTCGATATCGTTAGCAAGAAATATGGATGGGATATCCCCGACAGGCAATTTTGGACTGATTTAGGAAGACTCTCAAAGCAATACGGCTGTGTTTGGGGCGGAGACTGGAAGAGAAAAGATGTTGCTCATGTGGAGATGAGGATCAGCGACGGTATCCCTCAGGACTCCGTGACAGTATAGTTTTGGATAAGGCCAAATGTCACCGGCGGAAGAGAGGCCTCGAAGTAGCTTCCATTCCTCCGTCCGTTGGCTCATCTAACAAACCGCAACTGACACCGCGGTAACCTGAAAACTTCATGAGCATCGCGTTTGTTTTTCCCGGACAAGGGTCTCAATTTGCCGGAATGGGGAAGTCGCTGGCGGACGCCTATCCCGCCGCCGCCGAGGTGTTTGAACGAGCCAATCAGACACTCGGTTTCGACTTGGCCAAGCTTTGCTTCGAAGGTCCGGACGAGCAGCTCAAGCTTACCGAAAACACTCAGCCCGCAATCCTCACCGCCAGCGTCGCCGCCTGGGCCGTTCTCAAAGATAAGCTCACGCCGCAATACGTCGCCGGCCACAGCTTGGGTGAGTATTCGGCACTCGTTGCCGCCGGAGCTCTCGAATTTGAAGACGCCGTTCGGCTGGTCCGCAAACGCGGCGGGTTCATGCAGGATGCGGTTCCGGCCGGCGTCGGAGCGATGGCGGCGCTGCTGAAGATGCCCGAAAGCGCCCTGGAAGGCGTTCTGGCGGAAGCGGCGCAGGGGGAAGTCGTCACCGCGGCGAACCTCAACTCCCCGGACCAGATTGTCATCTCCGGCAGCAAGGGCGCCGTCGAACGAGCGATCGCGCTGGCCAAGCAGGCAGGATGCAAGCGCGCGGTGCTGCTGCCGGTCAGCGCTCCTTTTCACTCGCCGCTGATGGCTCCCGCGCAGGAACGCATGAAGGTGGAACTGGATCAGGCGGCGTTCCAGGACCTTCAGGTTCCCCTCATCAATAACGTGGACGCTCGCGAAGTGCGGAGCGGCAGCGAGGCTCGGGAAGGCTTAGTGCGCCAGGTTTCCAGCCCCGTCCGCTGGACCGATACGGTGCGTCTGCTCGCCAGGCTGGGAGTCACCCAGGCAATCGAAGTGGGTCCGGGCGGCGTGTTGAGCGGCCTGATCCGCAGCATCGAACCCGGCATTGCCACGGCGAAGTTCGGAGAGGCGGAGGATCTCGAAAACTTGCCCGCGGCGTAGCAGAAAGTGGTCGATTGACGCCTTACTCCACTACAATGAACACTTAATGCGTCTTCTCTCCATCGTTGCGCTAGTGCTTTGCTTGGCGGCATGTCAAAAAGCTCCCCCCAAAGATGTGGCCGCCATGGTGAATGGCCGCGCCATCACCTTCGGCGAACTGGACAAGCAGTACGAATGGCAGTTCGGCGGTAACAACAATGAGCGCGTCAGCGAAGAGCGCAAACAGATCCAGAAGATGGAACTGCTGCGATCGCTCATCGACGGCGAAATCATGGTGCAGCGGGCGGAAAAGCTGGGCCTGATGGCCGTCGATGCCGATGTGGAGACGCGCTTCAACGAAATGAAGGCTCCTTATACCCAGGAGGAGTTTCAGAAGCGCCTGACGGAGCGGAAAATGACGGCCGACGATCTGCGGGCGCAGCTCCGGCGCGAGCAGACCATCCAGAAGCTGATTAACAAGGAAATCACGGCCCACATCAACATCACCGACAAGGAAATCGCCGAGTTCTACAACGCCAACAAGGCCAGCTTCAATCTGCCGGAGCCGCAGCTTCACATCGCGACGATCCTGGTGACTCCGCTGCAGCCGGACCCGAACTTCCGTAATCTGAAGAATTCCAAGGCGACGACCGACAAGGAAGCCGTCGAAAAGATCAAAATGATCGAAGCGCAGTTGAAAAACAACGGCGACTTCGCGGCGCTGGCGCAGAATTATTCGGAAGATCCGAACACCGCGCCCAACGGCGGCGATCTGGGATTCATTCAGGAATCCGCTCTGGAGCGGGCGTCGATGGAACTCCGGCGGCTTGTGGCGACCATGCAGCCTGGCCAGATCTCCCCGATTGTGCGAACCCAGGAAGGCTATCGGATTTTCAAGCTGATTTCACGGGAGCCGTCAGGTCAGCGGGAGCTGTCGGATCCCACCGTGCAGCAAAACATCCGGGAGCAGTTGATCAACAGCAAGGACCAGCTGTACCGTGCCGCCTATTACGATGTCGCACGCAACGAGGCGAAGGTTCAGAACTTCCTGGCTGTTTCGATCGCGGACGCCATGAGTCCCAAGAAGTAGGGATAGGC
>CAZETQ010000051.1:0-11098 GCA_964515165.1 uncultured Solibacteraceae bacterium
TTGCCGGGCGCGGCAACGGAGCGATCCGTCCCGGCCGCCGTCTGCGGGCCGAGCCGCTGACGCCGTTCTGCAATCTGCACCTCGCACTGATCCACAAGATGGGCGTCCAGCTGGATAGCTTTGGCGACAGTACCGGCGCATTGAAGGGACTCAGCTAGAAACCCTCCGGCTTCGACGGAATCTCCAGGTTGCGCGGGCGATCCCCGCGTTCCACCACGAGGATCTTGCCGCCCTCGATCGAGACCCGTTCCACACCTTTCCAGTCATTCGGAATCTGCAGCAGGAATGCCGCCCAGGACCGGGTGACGCTTTCTTTCGCATCCAGATAGGAAAAGATCGGGCGTCCGAAAATCGGGCCCTTCTTCAGCAGAACCGGAAAGGGTTGGTGTAACCCCGTCGTCCCGAATTCCAACCCGCGCGCCAGGGGCTGGTGCTTGTCATCCACATGCCGCCACGCGTTGAACCAGGGATACTCGCTGGTCTTCCAGAGATAACCAATCAGGAGACCCTGTTTCGCATTCGAAGCCGTGACCCAGCCGAGCGGCTGATCGATAACGTAGGAGACGACGTTCGGCATCGGGTCGTCTCGCAGGTGCCGAAGATCGACGGAACGCCCGTCTTTCAAGGCATTCGGCCACTGGACGGAGGGCTCCTCGGGATTGGGGAGCGGTGACGATTGCATAAATCCCCGCCCGGCGTTCGAGTCGACGACCGTGGTCTCATCCAGGAACGGCGGGCCGATCGTCGCATGCTGCACCATGTTGTACAGCTTGCCCAGCGCGTTGC
The DNA here is from genome assembly GCA_964515165.1 of uncultured Solibacteraceae bacterium. Taxonomy (GTDB): domain Bacteria; phylum Acidobacteriota; class Terriglobia; order Bryobacterales; family Bryobacteraceae; genus JAPKYZ01. The sequence continues at coordinate 787 of CAZETQ010000051.1, forward strand.
GATTGACGACCGTTTCGCGAACGTTCAGCAGCGCCGCCCGGGAATCCAGCCGCGCTTCGCGTTGGACCTCCAGATTCGCCATCGGCAGCATCGCTGACATCTTCGAAGAAGTGCCGCCTTTGCCGTCGGCCTTCCAGGCCACTCGCGAGGCTTCTCCATGGAAGAACATTCCATTGGCGATCTCCGCTTCACTGGGAGCTCCCCATCGGTCCAGGCACAGGAAGTGCGCCATCGGGCGATTCACGACGTTCTGATCGGCCGGCCCCAGCCACCGGAGCGGATTCAGGTTCTGATCCTTCAGGCGGAATGATACGAAGGATCCGCCGCCCAGATCGAAAACGGCTTCGACTGCGGCGTTCGCCAGAACCACTTGCGGGCGCTCCTGAGCTGTCAACGTCGCGAGAACGAGCAACACGTGCATGGGAGTGACGCTATCACGACCAGTTAATCAGATGAGGAACCTTGGCCCTCATTGCCCAATTGATTGCGCGAAATTTTCTGTCCTACCGTAATCAACGGAATTTGTTTCGAACCGACATTTGCAGTGCTTCCTCTGTGTACGTGTATTCCCGTACATCGGCTTCTATAACTAATTTTTTCCAAGGATATCTTGACGTTCTCCCACTCAGATTTTGGAAACACTCGTAAGCTAGTAAGTCGGCAGCCTGAAGAGGAGGTAAGTTGCATTCGTCACAGAACTGCAACGAGCCAATCGAGAACTCGTTACGACCTTTTTGGTCGATATCGTAGGCGTACTGAAAGTCACCCTCGTTTCTATGCCCACTATCGAAAACGTAGGAAATTTTACCTTCATCGCCCACCAGGTCGGCGTAATTTCGACAGAGAAGCATCGCTTTTTGGCAACAAAGCGTGTAGGCAGAGCCGCACTTGGTTCTCACCTTGCCCGGTGTGATGATCCGATTAAAGGGCTCCATCGGCATAGTGACGTAGATGGGTGTAACCTTGGCCGCTTTTATCGCAGATATGAGCCTGTTCATGAAACCTTTACGCCTACTAGTGCTGTCCCAGGCGCTTCCGGAGAAAAATTCCTTCTTCTTCTCAAGCCACTGAGCCTTAAAAAAGGAATATTGTGATCCTTCAACGCTGAAGTCCAACGTTCAGTCAGAGAATTCCATGCCGAAGTATTGCCAAGAAACCCCGCTATTACGACGTAATCGGCACCATGAGTGCCGCTTTCATCAAAGTATGCAGTTAGATCTGCCACGAAAGCCGACTCCTACTTTATATCTATAGCTGAGGGACGACTGTCCCAGATCAGTTCGCCACTACTCCGGTAAGTTCTGCGATAGACTCAATCGCGAACATCCGGAGGCAGCCATCGTGGTCCTTGTCGCCGTTCTCCTCACCCACGCGCAATTGCTGGTCGATATTCCGGCCACGCGTGCCAATCCTCACGCCACTCCCGCGGACATTGAGCTGGGCCAGAAACTCTATGGCGGCCGGTGCGCGGGCTGCCACGGGCCGAAAGGCGATGGCGGCAAGGGAGCGAATCTTGCAACGCCCACGCTCTCCCGTTCTTCCGACGATCTGGAACTTTGGAAGGTTATCCGGTTCGGCGTTCCCGAAACGGAGATGCCGGGGCATAACCTGACCAACAAGGAGATCTGGCAGATTGCGGGATATGTTCGGACCCTGGGGCGGATCGACAAGGAACCGACTTCCGGCGATACAAATCGCGGGGAAGCTCTCGCCAAGGGGAAGGGCGGGTGCCTCGCCTGTCATCTCATCGACGGCAAAGGCGGAGATGCCGGGCCGGCACTGGCGAATATCGGTCTGCGCCGCAGTCCGACCTATCTTCGCGTCAAGCTCACGGATCCGAATCGGGATGCGGCCGGCTTCTATCAGGTGAATCTCGTTACCAAAAACGGCAAGAAGATCCAGGGCATTCGCATGAATGAGGACATTTTCTCGATTCAACTGCGGGACGGCCGAAATCAAATCTATTCGTTTTGGAAGGACGAGTTGAAGGATCTGCGAGTGGAACAGGCGACGCTGATGCCGTCTTATCGAGACCGCCTCAGCGCCAAGGAAATCGAAGACATTGTTGCGTATCTGGCTGCGCAGGGAGGTTCCCGATGAGATTTTTTGTGATCGCCATCGCCGCTTTGCCTTGCCTTGGGCAGGTGACCTCCGATCGAATCCTCGCTACCGCCCAGGAGCCTCAGAACTGGCTGACCTACTCCGGCAACTATGCGGGCCACCGGTTCTCGCCGCTGAACCAGATCAACGACCAGAACGTCCAGAATTTGCGCGTCCTCTGGAGCTACCAGGTCAACTCGCTGCAGAAGTTCGAAACCACGCCGCTGGTTGTCGACGGCATCATGTACATCACGGAGCCGCCCAGCAACGTCACGGCAATTGACGCGCGGACGGGCCGGACTCTTTGGAAGTACCGGCGCCCGCTGGCGAATGACATGCGGGTCTGCTGCGGCCAGGTGAATCGTGGAGTCGCGATTCTGGGAAATCTCGTGTATGTCGGTACGATCGACGCCCACCTGGTGGCGCTCAACGCAAAGACCGGAGCGATTGCCTGGGACATCACCGTTGCCGATTATCAAGGCGGATACTCCATTACCGGCGCTCCCTTGGTGCTCAAGGACAAAGTGGTGGTCGGCATGGCGGGCGGGGAATACGGAGTGCGCGGATTTCTGGATGCCTATGAGGCAAGCACCGGCAAACGAGCCTGGCGGTTCTACACCATCCCCACTCCCGACGAGCCGGGAGGAAAGACTTGGGCGGGCGAGAGTTGGAAGACCGGCTCCGCGACGACGTGGGTGACCGGAACTTACGATCCCGATACGAATCTCGTGTACTGGGGCACCGGCAATCCAGGTCCGGACTGGAATGGCGATGTTCGAGCCGGCGACAATCTTTATGCCGATTGCCTGCTGGCGCTGGATGCCGATACGGGCAAGCTGAAATGGCACTTTCAGTTCACGCCGCACGATATCCATGATTGGGACTCCACGGCAGTTCCCGTGCTGGTGAATGGAAACATCCGGGGAGAGCCGCGCAAGCTGGTGGTCTTTCCCAACCGCAACGGCTTCTATTACGTCCTGGATCGCACCAACGGAAAATTCTTCGTCGGGAAGCCCTTCGCCAAGCAGACCTGGGCCAAGGGTCTGGACGACAGCGGCCGGCCGATCCGGATCCCTGGCACCTCGCCTAGCCTGGAAGGAACCCGCGTCTGGCCCGCCGTCGCCGGGGCGACGAACTGGTACAGCCCCAGTTACAGCCCCCAGACCAATCTGTTCTATGTCGCCGTGCGGGAGGCGGGATCGATCTACTACACCGGCGAGGCCGAGTATCAGAAGGGCGAACAATTCAATGGCGGTGGATTCCGAAACATTCCGGAAGAAACCGAGTGGGGAGCCATCCGCGCCTTCGAGCCCACAACCGGGACGGTGAAGTGGGAGTTCAAACTGTTCACTCCACCTTGGGCCGGCGTGATGTCCACTGCCGGAAATCTGGTCTTTGGAAGCACAACCGAGGGCCAGATCATCGCTCTGGCGGCAAACACGGGAAAGCCGTTGTGGCGTTTCCAGGCCGGCGGCCCTGCCCGGGGAAACCCCATGAGCTACGCGCTGGACGGGAAACAGCAGGTGGCCGTGGCCATGGGTAACACGCTCTATATCCTCGGCCTGCCCGAGTGAATAAGCCATTGATTTCAGCCGAAATTACGGGATCGGGTACGATAAAAATATCCCCGAAATGCAGTTAAACGATGTGGACCTGAAGAAGACCGTCCATCTGCCGAAGACGGACTTCCCGATGAAGGCAAACCTGCCCCAGCGCGAGCCGGAGATGTTGACCCGCTGGGAAGGGGGGAAGCTCTACGAGCGGATTCGCGAATCCAAAGCCGGCCGCCCCCGCTACGTTCTCCACGATGGTCCTCCCTATGCCAATGGCAATATTCACCTGGGTCATGCATTTAACAAGCTGCTGAAAGACTTCGTGGTGAAGTCCAAGACCATGGCGGGGTTCGACTCTCCCTACATCCCCGGCTGGGATTGCCACGGCCTGCCGATCGAGATCAAAGTCGACGGCCAGTTGGGATCCAAGAAAGCCAAAATGACCGCCGCGGAAATTCGCGGGGAGTGCCGCAAGTACGCCGCAAAGTACGTCGAGCTGCAAAAGCAGGACTTCAAACGCCTAGGCATTCTGGGGCGCTGGGACGATCCCTACCTGACGATGAACGCCGACTACGAGGCTGTCATCGCGCAGGCGTTTGTCGATTTTCTCGACAGGGGCTATGTCTATAAGGGCCTGAAGCCGGTGAACTGGTGCTGGAATTGCCGCACGTCGCTGGCGGAAGCCGAGGTGGAGTACGAAAACCACACCAGCCCGTCCATCTGGGTCCGGTTTGCGATGGTTTCGGATCCCGCCAAGGTCGATGACCGGCTAAAAGGCTGGCGCGTTTACGGGCTGATCTGGACGACCACTCCCTGGACCATCCCGGCCAACCTGGGCATCGCGTTCCATCCCAAGTTCGACTATTCGGCGGTGGCGGTCGGCAAGGATGTCTACGTTGTCGCGAGCGACCTGGTGGCTCAGACCGCCAGCGTCTTGGGTTGGGTGGAACCGAAGGTGATCGCCACATTCGACGGCGCGAAGTTGGAGGGCTCGGTTTTCCGCCATCCGTTCATTCAGCGTGACTCCATCGGAATTCTCGGCGAGCACGTCACGCTGGAGCAGGGAACCGGCGCAGTCCACACCGCTCCGGGGCACGGTCAGGAAGACTACGTGATCGGTCTTCAGTACAAGCTGCCGGTTTTCTGTCCGGTCGATGGAACGGGCCGGATTTTCCAGGCCGAGGGTGCCGAAGGAGCCATTCCAGAAGCTTTGCTGGGCAAGACCATCTGGGATGCCAACCCCATCGTGATCGGAATTCTCCGGGAGTATGGCGCATTGTGCGGCGAAAAGACCGTCGAGCACAGTTATCCGCACTGCTGGCGCTGCCACAACCCGACGATCTTCCGTGCGACGGAGCAGTGGTTCATCGGGATGGAGCGGAACGATCTGCGGCAGCGGACGCTCGCCGAGATTAAGAAGATCACCTGGATGCCCGCCTGGGGCGACGACCGCATGTCAAACATGATCACCGGCCGCCCCGACTGGAACATTTCACGCCAGCGTGTCTGGGGAGTGCCCATCACCGTCTTCTATTGCGAGAATTGCGGCGAAGCGCTCACGGAAAAGAAATATCTCGACCGCGTCGTGGAACGGTTCCGCACCGAGACGGCGGACGCCTGGTACAAATACCCCGCCGTGGAGTTGATCGGCGAAGACGCGGCCTGCGGCAAGTGCGGCGGCAACGCCTTCCGCAAGGAAAAGGACATTCTGGACGTGTGGTTCGATTCCGGCGCCAGCCACCTGGCGGTGTTGGAATCGAACGGCCTTCCCTGGCCCGCGGACATGTACCTGGAAGGCGGCGATCAGTATCGCGGCTGGTTCCACTCCTCGCTGCTGGTCGGCGTGGGACTGCAAGGCGCGGCGCCCTATCGCGAGGTTCTGACGAACGGCTGGACCCTCGACGGCGAAGGCCGCGCGATGTCGAAGTCGCTCGGCAACGTCATTGAGCCCGAGAAGATCATCAAGCAGTATGGCGCGGATGTTCTTCGTCTTTGGGTGGCGTCTGTCGAATATAACGACGATGTCCGCCTGTCCGACGAAATCCTGTTGCGGCTGTCGGAAGCCTATCGGAAGATTCGCAACACCTTCCGTTACATGCTGAGTGTCATTGACGATTTCGATCGGGCCGTCAACGGCGAAGTGACCGTCGAAGTGGATCAGTGGATTTTGTCGCGCATGGCAGCGCTGAACGAGCGCTGTGTCGCGCACTACCAGGCGTATCGCTTCCACCGTGTCTACCAGGAGATCTACAGCTTCTGCGTGACGGATCTCAGCGCGGTGTATTTCGATATCTCGAAGGACCGGCTTTATACCGGCGCAAAGAACTCGCCCGAGCGGCTGAGCGCGCAGGTGGCGATGTACCGCATCCTGCATGCGCTGCTGCGGCTGGCCGGCCCGATTCTGGCATTCACTACTGACGAAGCGTGGCAGTTCCTGAGACGCGAAGGCGAGCCGGATAGCGTCCACCTCACCGAGTTTCCGGCGATGAAGTCCGGCTTTCCCGCGGAGAAGGCTACCGCTTGGGAGTCGCTGCTGAAGGTTCGCGAACAGGTGACGAAGGCGCTGGACGTCGCCCGGGAGGAAAAACTGATCGGCAAATCGCTGGAGGCGAAGATTCATCTTCGCGCGGGCGAATCGATGTATCCTCTGCTGCGCGACTATGCGGCGGAACTGCCGGGACTCTTCATTGTCAGCGCGGTACAAATCGACGACCATGCCGCGGCCGATCTCGAGGTTCAGGTGGAGCGCGCCACGGGCGAAAAGTGCCAGCGGTGCTGGAAGATCAAAACGGACATCGGCTCCGACGAACGATTTCCCAGCGCGTGCGCTTCGTGCGCTGCCATCGTCGCGGAAATGCTGAGCAACGAATGACACCCGCGTCGTACCGGACCGGTCCGTCTTTGCTGGCGGCTGCGGTGTTTGCGCTCGACCGGATCACGAAGATTGCAATTGAGCGCTCGGTTTCCGTTTGGGATTCGTACCCCATCATTCCGAACGTTTTGAACATCGTCTACACGCGGAACACGGGCGCGGCGTTTGGATTGCTGCGCGACGCTCCGGAGAGTGTGCGTTTGGCGGTATTGGTGGGTGGCTCGCTGCTCATTCTGTTGATGATTGCCTGGATGCTGTGGCGCGACCAGACTCCGGGCCGGTGGGCCTTGGCTCTGATTCTGGGCGGTGCCGCGGGAAATCTCTATGACCGCATCCTCGTCGGGAGCGTCACCGATTTCATCCAGGTATTTCTAGGCTCCTATGAGTGGCCAAGCTTTAATGTCGCCGATAGCGCGATTTGTATCGGAGCCGGTCTGATCGCATTGGATCTGCTGAAGGGCCGCAAATATGTTCCCCAAGCTAATTAACTTTGGCAGCTTCTACCTGCCCACCTACGGAGTCCTGGTCGCGACCGGATTTCTCGTGGGGCTGGCCGTGGTGGCGAAGCTGGCGAAGAAGGTGGGGCTCAGTCACGAGAAAATCACCAATCTCGCTGTGTATGCGGCACTCGCCGGCCTGCTGGGGGCGAAGCTCACGATGTTTATCTTCGACTGGGAGATCTATGCCAAGAATCCCGGCGAGTTGTTTTCGATTGCGACCTTGCAGTCCGCGGGCGTATATCAGGGCGGACTGCTGGTGGCTTTTCTGGCCGCCGTGCTGTTGATTCGCGCCTACAAGCTGCCACCGCTCCTGACCCTGGATTGCTTTGCCCCGGGGCTGGCCCTGGGGCATGCGATCGGAAGATTGGGGTGCTTGGCCGCGGGCTGCTGCTGGGGAGCCGTGTGCGAGCGCCCTTGGGCCGTGACGTTCCAAAATCCCGACGCTCACGACATCACCGGAGTTCCGCTGGGAATTCCGCTTCACCCGACTCAAATCTACGAGTCCGCCGCCGAATTCGTCATTGCTTACGCTTTGTGGCGGCTGTTCCAACGCCGTCCCAATGAAGGCTCGGTGATGGGTCTGTATCTGGTGGCCTATTCGACCGTCCGGTTTTTCGTCGAGTTTCTCCGGTTTCACCAGCAAGCGCTGCCGTTTGGCGGGCCATTTTCGAATACGCAGTGGATTTCGCTCGCCATGGCCCTGGTGGGCCTCGCGATGCTGACCCGGTTGTATCCTAAAACTATCCTTACGTCGTCCAAGACCTCATAAAACATGGCAAAGATCTTTCCTTTTCGACCCTATCGCTACGCCTCTACGGCGGGACCGCTGGAGAAGCTGCTGACGCAGCCCTACGACAAGATTTCTCCGGAAGCCCAGCGAAAGTATTACGAGAGCCACCCGAAGAACTTGATCCGGGTGATTTTGGGAGAGAAGAGCGCCAGCGATAGCGATGCGGACAACCTCTACACTCGCGCGAAGGGCCATTTTGAGGAGTGGATCGCCGACGGAACGTTGGTACAGGACGCCGAACCGGCGTTCTACGCCTACTTTCAGAAGTTTCACCTGCCCGACGATCCGGATACGCGGCTGACGCGCAAAGGATTTATCGGGTTGGGCGAAGTGGTCGACTATACGGCGAATGTCGTCTACCGGCATGAGCTGACTCTCGCCGGTCCGAAGAAAGACCGCCGCGAGGTGCTGGACCATACCAGCGCGCACTTCGGCCAGATTTTCATGCTGTATCCGGATCATGAGGGCGCCATTGACGCAATTCTGACGGAAGCCTCGCAGCATCCTCATACCGCGCAGGTAACCGATGAGTATGGCGTCATCCACACCATCTGGAAGATCTCCGATCCCGCGAAAGTCGCGCAGATCCAGGCGCTGATGTCCGATAAGAAACTGCTGATTGCCGACGGACACCACCGGTACGAGACGGCTCTGGCGTACCACAAAGATCATCCGCAAAGCGAGCCGGGCAAGAAGGTGATGATGACCTTCGTCAACATGTATTCGCCCGGTTTGAAGATCCTGGGTACGCACCGTGTGGTGAAGAATCTTGCCAATTTTGAGCCCGACGCGGCGCGCCGCGAGATTGGGAAAGAATTCGAGGTAACGAAGTACGAATCGGTCCAGGAGCTTCGAAAGCACTGGAATCGCCCGGACGAGCAGATGGTGCGAATTGGCGCGGTGTTTGCCGGAGATCCGGCGGCCTACTTGTTCGAAATGAAACGGCAAGTCGGAGATCTGGACGTCACGGTGTTGCACAATACCGTCCTCCGTGGCGTACTTGGGATCAGCGAAGAGGCCGTCCGCGATGAGAAATACCTGAAGTACATTCGCGGCATCGACCCCGCGGTGGACCTGGTCCGCAACGGTGGCTACCAGGTCGCGTTTCTGCTGGAGCCTCCTACCATCGAGCAGACCGCCAGCATCAGCTTCGATGGCGGAGTGATGCCCCAAAAATCGACCGACTTCTATCCGAAGCTGCTGACGGGAATGGCGATTTATAAGCTCCAGCAGTAGTCCACTCTCAAGAGATAATCCGAAGCATGGCCAGCTCCCCGGGGACGCGCTCGTTTCCTCTGATTCTGACGACGAGCCTGTTTTGTCTTGGCGGTTTCGCTTCCGCCAAAATTCTGTTCAAAGCGGATTTCGAGACGGGCGACTTGAGCGAATGGAGCCAGACCGGCACTCGCGGCCAGAATGCCACCTCCAGAAACGTTCAAGTCGTTACCGATATCGTGCACCAGGGCAAATACGCCGGCAAGTTCACCATTCACGAAGACGACGTCTTCAATGACCGGCAGTTGCGCGTACAGGTCGGCGGCCCCAGGATCACGGTGGAAGAGGGCTCCGACACCTACATGTCGTTTTCCTTGTACATGGCGGAGCCGCCCAAAGACCGCGACAATTTCTTCTACTGGGAAGGCAATCCGCCCCCGCGCTACAACAACGTGATGACGTGGTGGGTGGATCCGAAAGACGGCGGCGGCACGTTCATTAAGTACGGCACCGGCAATCTCGGGCGAAATGGAACGGAGTGGGAAGCGGAATTCAGCACCGGAAAATGGCACCATCTTGCCATGCACATCCACTGGTCGGAAGACAAAGAAAAGGGCAATGTCCGTCTTTGGTTTGACGGATCGCTGGTGCTCGACCGCAAGCTGAAGACCAAAGGGCCGGAGAGCGTCTATTTTTGCCAGCCTGGAATCCATCGCAGTCCTCACCGGCCATCGGTAGACACAATTTATTTCGACAATTTCATCCTGGCGGACACTCTGGAAGAGGTTCTGCCGAAGCGCTAGCTGTCGAGGCAGGGAACTTACTCGTGGCGTAGTGCCACAAGTGGATCAACGCGCGCTGCCCGAGTTGCTGGTAGCCAGCACGCCACCAGTGCAGCCGCTGTGAGCACAGCCGCCGCCGCGGCAAAAGTCATCGGATCGTTAGGCTTCACATCAAAGAGCATCGCTGTCATGAGCCGCGTCAGCCCCAAGGCTCCCGCGACACCCGCCGCAATTCCCGCCAACGCTACAGTCATTCCTTGTCGCACGACCATTTGCACAATCGCGCCGGGCCGCGCGCCAAGTGCCATCCTTACGCCGATTTCGTGTTTACGCTGCGTCACGGCATATGACATTACGCCGTAGATCCCGATCAGCGCCAGCAGCACCGCGCTTCCCGCAAAGGTTCCCAGAAGGAGCAGGTTGAAGCGGCGCGGCGCGAGCGATTCGGCCAGTGCTCCTTCAAGCGTAGTGACCCCGTAAGGCGGCTGCGTGGGATCCAG
>CAZETQ010000051.1:11198-38592 GCA_964515165.1 uncultured Solibacteraceae bacterium
CAACGCGCAAGCCGGAGCCGCTGTAGAAACTACGCCAACCGGGATTCTGCTCCGCAGTCCGCTCTTGAATGCCCCGCATTTCCGCACGGGCCTGTGCCAGCGAGATCCCGGGTTTTAATTTAGCCACGACGAACAGGACCAGAATTCCGTCGCCTCGCAACCGCAACTCCGGCTCGATGACATTGGGTGTGAACGCCTCTGCCTTACCGCTCATCCCGCTGATCGTGCCGGAAGGCGGGAAAAAACGGAAGTCTTCCGGCAGTACACCGATAATCGTGGCCGGCCGGCCGTCGACGCGTACCACTCGTCCCACAGCATGGGGGTCGCCCCCAAAGTGCTGCTGGAACATTCGCCAGGTCAGCACGATGACATTGCGGTCGCCCTCCGCAAAGAGCCGGCATCGCTAGCAGCTCGTGAAACGGTAACTTATTCCGATTTCGACGTGTAGTAGTGCGAGTGGTAGTAGGTGTACTTGGAGTACAGCTCGCCCCGGCGCGCACCGTTCACGATGATGCCGAGAACATTGTTCTCGCAAAGTGAGTTGATGGCGCGAGTGACAGAGTCGATCGTCGTACGCTCCAGCCGGACCACCAGCACCGTACCGTCGCACATGGTGCCCAGCAGGGCGGCGTCGGCGGCAAACAGCAGAGGCGGAGAATCCATCACGACCCAGTTGAAGAGCTGCGGCAGCGACTTGATCAATTTCTTCACTTCCGGCAGGTTCAGAAGCTCCAACGGGTTCAAAACCGCCTCGCCGGCAGGGATCAGGTACAGGTTGCTGTTGGCGACCTTCTTGATGCAGTCTTCCAGTTTCGCCTTACCCAACAGGTAATCCGTCAATCCCGGGGCGCGGTCGATTTGGAACATGTGATGCACCACGGGACGCCGCAGGTCGAAGTCGCAAAGAACAACGTTGTTGTGGGCAAGATGAGATTCGGCAAGCGCCAGGTTGATCGCCGCGAAAGACTTGCCTTCGGCGGGTGAAGGGCTGGTAACAATCAACGAATGAATCGGCTGCAGACTCTGTAGATGGTTCAGCCGGGTGCGCAGCGTACGAAACTCTTCCGTGGGCGCTTCATGCGCGTGCGAGACGTCGATCAGGTGAGCGTCGGGGGCAGGGCTAAACGGAACTTCCTTGATGCGGTCCAGCAGTCCGCTCAAATCGAGCAAGGTGTCGGCATCGGCGCGAGTGTAGGAATAGGGAGCCGTCCCGTTGACAGGCCGGAACACGGCGGGGGGTGGCGTGACAATCGAAGGAACAGGCTCAGGAACTACTACGGTCTGCGCCGGAGCGTCCCGCACCTCCGGAGCCTCTTCAACTGCGGGAGGCGGCTCTGTGGCAACCGTGGTGTTCGCTTCGGCCGCCGCCAAATCCTGATGGACCGGCGGAACCGGTGCGGATTCTCCGGCGGAAGACTTCGCCAGTTGTTCCGCTTTCCGAAGCGCGTCGTGAACTCGACTCATTCTTTTGTCTGATCCTTCCTGGTGCGCTTACTCAATCGTCACGCCTTATTGGCGTAATAAAAGACGATGGACCCGGCGACGATCACAATTCCGGCAAGAGAGGCCGTGGTCCAGGCAAGCCAAGCCATCCGGCGGCGGCGGCGAATCACAAGGTCGTTTTCCAAAATCGGTACACTTCCCAGCACCATCAGGTGAGTGTAGGCTCTGACGTCCTTGAGATTCTTCAAGGTGGTGTCTTTCATCTCACGGGCTCCGGCGATGACCAGGCCCAGAAGAAATCCCATGCCTGTCGCGGCGGCGATGATCATCGGCCGGTTCGGCTGCGCCGGTGTCATCGGCAGGCTGGCCGGATCGAGCAGCTCCAGGGTTTCGCCCTGCTTGCGATTCTCCAGATCCGTGGCCGACTGAGACTGCGCCATCTTCAGGTTCATTTCTTCGTACTTCGTCTGCGCTAAAGCTCTCTCCCGAAGTAATTCTTCGTACTCGGCGATGCCGGTCGGCATGCTCTCCAATTTGCCCTGGTAGACGCGGAGGTTCCGTTCGGCGCCCTGCATTTCCTTGGTGTAATTGTCGATCTCCATGCCCCGGGCTTCGATCATCGTCTGGAGCGTCTGGATCTCGGCTTCCAGCGCGCGGGTCTCGCGGGAGGCGTGGCGCGCCGTCTGGACATTCTGCTGTTTTTCGGCGGCCTTGGCTGCGGCGTCCGCCTGCACTTCTTCCTGCTCGCGGATGCTGTCGCGAGTGCGCTTCAACACCGAGATGTTGGAAATCATTCGCTTAATGTCGGGGTGCGTGTCGCGGTAGTTTTCGCGCATGGCTTCCAGACGTGTTTCGGCATTTTGGATCTCCCGCTCCAGGGTGGCCAGCCGCGCGCTTTTCGCGGCCTCGGCGCGCTGGGAGGTTTCGGGAACGCTGGCCAGCTTCAGCTGGTCTTTGAGTATGTTCAGCCGCGACTCCAGCAACATCTTGTCCTGGTTGGATCGGCTGATCTGCGCATTGAGATTACCGATTCGCCCTTCGATCGAATGGACGGCGCCTTGCAGATTGCCGCGCTCTTCGGGCAGCCGGCCCTGATTGGCAATACGAAATTGCGTGATCTTCTTTTCGACGGCGTCGAGATCGCGCTTCCGCTGTTCCCACTGATCCTTCAGGAAGTCCGTCGTCATAACCGACTGGCTGGCGCGAGAGCGGATATTCTCATCGATGAAGCGAGTAACCAGGTCGGTGACGATCTTTTGGGCCAAGTGCCGGTTTTCGTAGGAGTAGGAAATTTCAAATGCCTGCAGTCCCGCTCCGCCGCCCCGCTGGGAATTTACGAAGTTCACGCGGATGTCTTTCCGCATCTGCTCGATCACGTCTTCCATCGGAAGACGTTTCCGGTCGCGCGGATAAAGCTGATACAGGTTGATGATGTTGGTCAGCGTGGCGCGCGAAGTGATCGACTGATAGATCGAATTAACCCGGTTGGAAATGTCCTGGTTGATGTTGGTGGGAACGTAGCGGTCCGGTACCTGCGAGGGAATGACGCGAATCACCGCCGATGACCGGTAGGTATCCGGCCAGAGGAAGGCACCCACCACGCCGGCGACCAGACAGGCCAGCGTCGGCCCGATGATCCAGCCTTTGTGGCGGCGGAGGATATCGATATAGTCTTCGACGTCCAAAGTCCGGCGCGGAACGTTCAGAATTTCTTGTCCAGGCAGCATTGCTTTCTTAATTCCTTGTGTACGCCGGCGGCCTGCGTGGGCCTAAGGCACGATGATGTGGTCACCGGGCTGAACCTGGATGTTCTGGTCCATGTTCTTGCCTTTGATGACCTCTTTGTAGTTGAATTTCAAGCGTTGATCGCCGCGCATGATGACGATCTTTTTAGAGTTGGCAAAGTCTCGCAGCCCGCCCGCGTTGCTGATTGCCTCAAGTACGGTGAGGGGCCCGATGAGGGCGTACGGTCCGGTGCGATTGACTTCTCCGGACATGAAATATCGCTTACTGTTAACCGCCCGAATCTCGATGATCACTTCCGGCCGCGTCATGTAGACGTCCAGAGCCGCCGTAATCCGTTCTTTCAACTGCTCTGGAGTGACGCCGTCTGCCGCAATATCGCCGGCAAGCGGCATGCTGATCTTTCCGTCCGGCCGCACGGTGTAGAGCCGGCTCAGTTCCGGCTCGCGCCATACCGTCACTCCCACCACATCCTGAACGCCAATAACATACGTTTTTGGATCCACGGCCGCGGCCGGCGCATTCGGGTCCACTTTCACGTCGCCGGAATTTTCCGGCTTGACATCGATCGGTTTCGGCTCCTGCGTCGCCGTCTTCGGTTCGTCCGGTTTTTCCTGGGCAATGGCGAACCCCGCGCAAAGGACGGCACTAAAAATGACACAGCGGAGTGAGAAAGCCAAAGTCATAGTGATGGTGAGGAATTTGCCGCGCGGAGAAGACCCGTATTCATAAGCGACCGGGTGATCCGTGTTCTGCAATCACGGAATCCCAGTATACAACAATCTATCGGTACGAATTCCGCCGAACTTTACCCCTTTCCTTGAAAATTCATAGAGTTGCAGACGGAAGGCAGCATGGTTCCAGGACTATCGATCCACTTGCGTATCTCTTTGTAATCCTTGAAGAATCCGCCAAACCAGCGAAACCGGGAGCCCCACTACATTGAAGTAGCAGCCCTCCATCCGCTCCACGAAACGGGACGCCCGCCCCTGGATGCCGTAGGCGCCGGCCTTCCCCATCGCCTCACCGGAGTGGATATACTCGCGAATTTCGCGTTCCTCCAGCGGCCGAAACACCACCTCCGTGGTCGAAACGTCCACCACCGGACGGCCCTTATGGACCAGGCAGACTCCCGTGTGCACCTGGTGTGACCTGCCCTGCAGCAGGCTCAACATACGAATCGCATCGGCAGAATCGGCCGGTTTCTCGAGTATCGCACCGTCAATTTCCACGGTTGTGTCGGCGCCCAGAATCACTTCGCCCGAATGTGCAGGCACGCCTTCCGCCTTTTCCCGTGCCAACCGCCGGACGTAATCCTGCGGGCTCTCCCCTGGCCTCAAAATTTCCTCGACGTTCGCCGGACGAACGACGCAGGGAATTCCCGCGTTGGCCAGCAGTTCTTTGCGGCGCGGCGACGCTGAAGCAAGGACCAGATTCACTCTTTTATGGTCGCGGATCGCAGTGCTACACTCAAGCTTCCCCCGGCTGGACGAAGAACACGAAATGGAACGTGCCGCGCGACTGATCGCGAAGCTCAAGACCACGAATCTGGATCCTGACGAACTGGCCAGGGCGGCGTGGCCCAAGGCCGTCGGCGCCCGTCTGGAAAAGCGAACCAAGCCGCTCCAGATGGTTCGGACGACGCTGGTAGTGGAAGTGGAAGACGCGGTCTGGCAGCGCCAATTGAATGCGATTCGCGGTCAGATCCTGAAGAATCTCGCAGGACTGCTCGGCAACGGCATGATTGCCGAACTGGAGTTCCGGATCGGCATCCCCCGGCGCATGCCGCAGCGGGAGGAGATGGGGGCGCAGCCGGCTGTTTCCTCCTGCGACGAAGCAGACCGGATCGGCGACCCGGTCTTCCGGCGGCTTTACCGCGAAAGTCGAAAGGCTGCCGGCGCCTGAAACAGCCTCGCGATTCAACCCTGGTAGGAATCAGAAAAATGCGAATTACCGAAGAGCAGGTCCGGTATGTTGCGGACTTGGCCAATCTGAAGCTGACAAGCGACGAGCTGCACCGGATGACACACGATCTGGAAGGCATTCTGGAGCAGATCGATCGCCTGAAAGAGATCGATACGGACGGTGTTGAGCCTATGGCGCAGGTCTTGTTCGATGCTCCCGAAACAGCAACGCTTCGGGCCGACATCGATCGTCCGGAGCTCCGCTTCCCCAACGAGACAGTCCTGGCGAACGCTCCCGCTTCCGGTGGCGGTTATTTCAAGGTGCCGAAGGTGATCGAACGGTGAACGTCCCCGATCTCACCATCGCCGGCATCCGCGAAGGACTGGCAAACAAGAAGTTTTCCGCGGCGGAGCTGACAGCGGAAGCACTGAAGTTCGCGGCGGCGGAAAATCCCAAGACGAACGCCTATTTGGATTTCAGTCCGGAGCGGGCGCAAGCGGCCGCCAAGACCGTCGATGACAAGCTGGCTCGCGGCGAGGATCCCGGAATCCTGGCCGGCGTGCCGGTTGGCGTCAAGGACGTGATCGTCACTCGAGGCGTCCGGACGACTTGCGGCTCGCGGTTGCTGGAGAAATATATTCCTCCCTATGACGCGACAGCCGTCACGCGCCTGGAGTCGGCGGGGGGAATCGTCATCGGCAAGACGAACTGCGATGAGTTCGCCATGGGTTCCTCGAACGAGAACTCCGCGTTCGGGCCGGTACGCAATCCAGTGGCGCTCGACCGCGTGCCCGGCGGCTCCAGCGGAGGGTCGGCGGCGGTGGTGGCCCAAGGGACCGCCGTTGTGTCGCTAGGCTCCGATACCGGCGGCTCCATCCGCCAGCCCGCTTCGTTCTGCGGAGTGGTGGGCGTTACGCCCACCTACGGTCGCGTCTCTCGCTACGGCCTGGTGGCTTTTGCGAGTTCCCTCGACCATATCGGGCCATTCGCCCGGAATGTCGAAGATGCCGCTCTGCTGCTGCAGGCCATCGCCGGCCGGGATGAGCTGGACGCCACGTCGGCGGCCGCTCCGATTCCGGATTACGCCGAAGCGGCGCGGCAGCCCGTGGCAGGCATGAAAGTGGGTCTGCCCAAAGAATATTTCCAGGGTCTCGCCGCCGAGACGGGCGACCTGGTGATGGCAGGAGTGGAGGTTTTGAAGAAGCAGGGAGTGGAGGTAGTCGAGATTTCGCTTCCTGCCACCGAATACGCGATTGCCTGCTACTACATCATCTGTACGGCAGAGGCGAGCTCCAACCTGGCACGATATGACGGCGTGCGGTACACCACTCGCGCGGCGGACTCGGCGACCTTGTCCGATATGTACCGGAATACCCGCGGCGAAGGATTCGGCGCGGAATGCAAACGGCGCATTATGCTTGGCACCTACGTGCTGAGCCACGGCTACTACGACGCGTACTACCTGAAGGCCCAGCGGGTTCGCGCCCGGATCGCGCAGGATTTCGCCCGCGCCTTCGAACAGGTCGACGGGATTATCGCCCCGGTTTCCCCGTTCCCCGCGTTCAAGCTGGGGGAGAAGGTCGATGATCCGGTGGCGATGTACTTGTCCGATATCTACACCATCACCGGCGATCTGGCGGGAATTCCCTGCATGAGCGTTCCCTGTGGCGACACGGCCGGGGGACTTCCGGTGGGGATGCAGATTCTGACGAAACACTTCGACGAATCGGGCATGTTCCGCCTCGCCGGAGCCTACGAGCGCTCGCGCCGCTGATTCCGTAACCAGAGATTCATTTTCCGCCGGGGACAAATTCGCTTGCCCCCAGCCTCGATGTGTCCGACACTGAAATTTCGACGACGATTTCTGAAGGAGTAATCGAAGGTTGGGCCTAAAGTTGAATGACGCGCCGGTTGCCTCCTGGGAACCGGCAGACCGATGGAGCACAACCGATGCCTCGGAGCTCTATGATGTCGAGCGCTGGGGCAAGGGCTACTTCTCCGTTGGCGAGAATGGCCACCTCTTCGTTCATCCGGGGAAAAACCCGTCGCGCCGCATCGACATTAAGGAACTGGTCGATTCGCTGGTCAAACGCGAAATTCACCTGCCGGTGCTGATCCGCTTTGGCGAGATCATCCAGCACCGGATGGGGGAGCTGAAGCAGGCCTTCGAGAATGCGATTCGCGACCATGGCTATAAAAGCGGATATCGGTGCGTATTTCCGATCAAAGTAAACCAGCAGCGCCACGTGGTCAACGAGGTTTATCAGTACGGAAAACCGCACGGGTTCGGACTGGAGGCCGGCTCCAAGCCGGAACTGCTGGCGGTGCTGGGCGTGGCGGACAACGACACTCCGATCGTCTGCAACGGCTTCAAGGACGACGAATATATCGAGATGCTGATGCTGGGCCGGAAGATCGGCCGCAACATCACTCCGATCATCGAAAAGTTCACCGAACTGGATCTCATCCTGAAGTACGCGGCGAAGACCGGCGTCCGGCCGGCCATCGGTGTCCGGATTAAGCTGGCCGCCCGCGGCTCGGGACGCTGGAAGTCGTCCGGAGGCTACCGCTCGAAGTTCGGCCTGACCGTGGCCGAAGCCCTCCGGGTGCTCGAAATTCTCAAAGAGCACAACATGGAGGACTGCCTCACGCTGCTGCATTTCCACCTCGGCAGCCAGATCACGAACATTCGCCAGATCAAGGCGGCGGTGACCGAAGCGGCGCGCGTCTACACGGGTCTCGCAAAAGCCGGCGCGGGCCTCAAGTTTCTCGACGTCGGCGGCGGCCTGGGCATCGACTACGACGGTTCCCAGACGGATTTCGAATCCAGCGTGAACTACTCGCTCGAAGAGTATGCCAATGACGTCGTCTATCACATACAGAACATCTGCGACGAAGCGGAGGTGGAGCACCCGACGATCATCACCGAAAGCGGGCGCGCCGTTGCGGCTTATCATTCGATCCTGATTTTCAACGTGCTGGGTGTCAGCGGATTTGGCGATGAGGCCATTCCCGATAAACTCAGCGACGATGTCGAACAGCCCCTGGTCGACTTGCTCGAAACGTATCGCTCTCTCACCAAGCGCAACATGCTCGAATCGTTCCACGATGCGCAGCAGGCGCTCGATTCGGCATTGAACTTGTTTTCGCTCGGCTACATGTCGTTAAGCCAACGACGCGACGCCGAAAACCTGTACTGGCACATCTGCCGAAGAATCCTGCGGATGGCCAGTGAACTGGACGTCTTTCCGGAAGAACTGGAGGGGTTGGACAGCATGCTCTCCGACACCTACTTCTGTAATTTCTCGCTCTTCCAGTCGATGCCGGATTCCTGGGCGGTGAAGCAGTTGTTCCCGATCATGCCCATCCACCGGCTGAACGAGAAGCCTACCCGGCACGGCGTACTGGGCGACATTTCCTGCGACTCCGACGGCAAAATCGACCAATTCATTGACCGGCGCGACGTCAAAAAGACATTGCCGCTGCATCCCTTCAGTGGGGAGCCCTATTACCTGGGAGCCTTCCTCGTCGGCGCCTACCAGGAAATTCTCGGCGACCTGCACAATCTCTTCGGCGACACTAATGCTGTGCACGTCTCCTTGAACGCGAACGGCGAGGTCGTCCTGGACGAAGTCATCCCCGGCGACACGGTTCGCGAAGTGCTCGACTACGTGCAGTTCAGCTCGAAGCACCTGCTCGATCAGTTCCGTCGAGGCATCGAAGCCGCCGTCCGCGAAGGAAGGATTTCCATCGAGGAATCCAGCGTCGTGCGACGCTACTACGAGGATGGCCTGCAAGGCTACACCTATCTCGAAGACGTGCACGAGAGATAGTAGTTTCGTTGCTTCCTGTTTCTGTCGTCCTGGTCCGGCCCCGCAATCCGCTGAATATCGGAGCGGCGGCCCGGGCGATGTCCAACTTCGGATTCTTCGATCTCCGCCTGGTGGAGCCGTACCGGGTCGCAATGGACGAAGCGCGCAGCGCCGTAGGGGCCGGCGAGCTGGTTGCGTCCGCTAAAGAATTCGATTCCGTTGCCTCTGCGGTCGCAGACGCGGCGGTTGTAGTTGGCACCACCAACGCGCAAGGCCGCGAAGTTTCCCGGCTCCTGCGGCGCCTCGAAGCCGGAGCGCAAGACTGGCGGTCCAGCGGCGAGCCGCTCGCCATCCTCTTCGGCTGCGAAAAGCACGGCTTGGGAAAAGAAGACATCAGTCACTGCCATGCGCTGTGGCGGATCCCCACGCGAGGCGAACACGGTTCCATGAACCTGGGCCAGGCGGTGGCTGTGGTTCTCTACGAGCTGATTCGTGACGATACGCCAATTCCCATGAAGCTCCAGCGGCGCGCGCAGCAGGCGGAATTGCAGCGATTCGAGCAGATGCTGGCTGACGCTCTCGCCGAATCGGGCTATGTACATTCCCCCTCGACGATGGAGAAAATCCGGTCGTTGATTCTCCGGCTGGATATTTCTCAGCACGACGCGGCGGTTTGGCAGGGAATGATGCGGCAGATTCTATGGAAGCTACGGCATAATCGGGAATAACCATGACCAAAGTTCAAGCCACGTTTGATCTCACCCGCCCGCTGGACGACGCGGCGATGGATGCCATCTCCAAGGCCACCAGCATTTACGGCATCCACTATGTAAAAATCTCGCCTGCCGCCGATAAAGTGACTGTAGAGTATGATGCGACACGGCTGAAGCGGGAACATGTTCCCGCTGCTCTGATCCGGACAGGTCTCCCCGTCCAGAACAACTGACATTCAGACTCGGCTCGTTTTACCCCGCATTCCCGGCGGTTCACCCCTTTCCCGAGGCTGTTAGCAGCGCCCGAGTCACTACTCTAGGTCAAGATTACACGTGTAATACGGGGTCTCTATGTCTACATTTCGTGCCGTTGCTTCATTGCTGATTTCTCTTTCGCTGAGTGTGCTTTGGGCGCAGTCCACAGGCAGCATCACGGGCAGAGTTGTGGACGGAAGCGGAGCCGTCGTCTCCGACGCTGTCCTTCGTCTCAAGCGAAACGGAGAGACCGCCGCCGGAATCCAGACCACCAGCAAGGAAGGCATCTACAGCTTCGTAGGACTTCAGCCCGGGCTGTATAACCTGACGGTCGAATTGTCCGGCTTTGCGCAGTCGACTGTCGCCGGCATTAAGGTAGATACCCTGCATGAGACCTCGCTGCCGGAGATCGCGCTGCAGCCGGCTACCGTGACCCAATCGGTGGAAGTGACAGCCAGCCTGGATGGCGTTCAAAGTACGAATGCCGAAATCTCCACCACGATCAGCACTGCCCAGGTACGTCAATTGCCGCTATTGAATCGCAGCGTTGCGCAGTTGCTCTCGACCCAACCTGGAGTCGGCACGAATCAGCGCACGCTTTCCACCATCAATGGAATGCGGGTATCCTTCGCCAATATCACTCTGGACGGGGTCAATATCCAGGACAACTATCTCCGCAACAACTCTCTGGATTTTCAACCCAATCTGCTGTTGATGGACCAGGTATCGGAGGCGACGATTGCGACTTCCAATACCACCGCCACAAGCGGCTTTGGAGCCAGTCAGATCGCCTTCATCACGCCCTCCGGGGGGAATTCTTTTCACGGGAATGCCTATTGGTATAACCGCAACAACGCTTTGGGAGCAGCCAGCTTCTTCGAAAACCGGGATGGCCTGGCGACTCCGTTTCTGAACCAGAATCAGGCGGGAGGATCATTCGGCGGGCCCATCCGGAAGAACAAGCTGTTCTTCTATTCCAATTTCGAGACCTTCCATCGCCGCGAGCAGGTTCAGCAGAACCGCACGATCCTGACAGATTCGGCGCGCCAAGGCATCTTCACCTACGTGGCCGGGGGAGCGACGGTTCAGCGAAACATTCTTGCCATCGTGGGCCGCCAGATCGACCCCATCATGGCGAGCGTGCTGGCGCAAGTGCCGGGCGGATCGCAGATCAACAATTTTCGCGTGGGCGATTCCAGCAGCGCGCTGCTGCGCAACACGGGAGGATACTCGCTGCAAGTCGCCAACAATCGCGATCGCAACAACGCCACCGGCAAAGTCGACTACTACCTGAACGACCGCCACTCGATCTTCGGAAGCTATCTCTGGAATTCCGACCGGGTGGACCGGCCCGAGTTGGCGACTCCCTACTCGGCAGCCGCGCAGGTGACGAACGACAACGCCATCAATTTGGCGTCGATGGCCTGGCGGAGCACATGGTCGGCGACATTCACGAATGAAGCTCGCTTCGGTTTCAATCTGGCGCCCGCCGATTTCAACCGCATTCCAGAAGTACCCGAGTTTTTCCTTACGGGCTTAGTGCCCATCATGGGCTTAGTGTTCAACAATCCGGTTACGAACTACATGCCGGAGAAGCGGAAGACGAACACATACAACTTCGGCGACAACGCCAACTGGGTGAAGGGCAGCCACACGCTCAGCTTCGGATTCCAGGCGCAGCGCATTCACTCCAATCACTCGGAGTCGATTGGCATTGTGCCCACCTATACTCTCGGAATCAGCAATGCGCAGCGCGGGCTTACCACGGCAGACATGCCCGGAATCAGCCCGAATGATCTCACAGCCGCAAACAACCTGCTGTCTAATCTCGCGGGATTGATCACGTCAGCCACGCAGAAGTACAACGTCAGCGGCCAAGACTCCGGTTTCGTGCCCGGGGCCGATCGCCGGCGGATTTGGGAGTTCACCACCTACGCCGGATACTTACAGGACACCTGGCGAGCGACCCGGCGCCTGACTGTCAATGCAGGCTTGCGATACGAGTACACCACGCGGTTGGAAGAAACTCGCGGCCTGGTGCTGCTGCCGGTTCCGAACGGCGGTAGTGTCATCGATACCTTGCTATCCAACGCGACGCTGGATTTTGCCGGCAGCGGAGTCGGCCGTCCTTACTACAATCCGGACCGGAATAACTTCGCCCCAAATATCGGCGTCTCGTGGGATGTCTTCGGCAACGGCCGGACGGCTCTTCGCGCCGGCTACAGCGTGAACTTTGTCAACGACAACTACATTTCCGTGGTGCAGAACATCACGCGCACCAACGATGGCCTGCAGGCCGACGTGACGCAGACTTCGCTCACCCAGACGATTTCCGGCCGTCCGTCGCTGACCACTCCGGCATTCCGCGTTCCCCGCACCCTGGCGGATAATTTCGCCCTGAATGCCGCCACCGCTGTCGGCACATTCGACCCCAATCTGCGGACCCCCTACGTTCAGCAGTGGACCTTCGGAATCCAGCAGAGCCTGGCCGGTGGTGTGCTGGAAGCTCGGTATGTCGGAAATCACGCAACCAAGCAATTCCGCGGCATCGACTACAACCAGATCCGAATCACCGAGGCCGGCTTTCTGGACGATTTCAAGCGGGCTTACAACAACGGAGTGCTGGCATTGCGGGGAACCGGAGTTTTTGATCCCGCATATAACTCGGCGATCCCCGGCAGCCAGCCGCTTCCTGTTTTTGCCTCTCTTCCGGGCGGCGGAGTTCTCACCAACGCCACGATTCGCGGGCTGATCCAATCCCAGTCGGTCGGCGAACTAGCCAACACCTACATGACGGCTCGCCTGAACGGGCCGATCAATTTCTATCAGAACCCGGTTGCCCAGGGCGCGAACATGATGACGAATTACAGCAACGCCAGCTACAACGCGTTGCAGGTGAATTACACCCGGCGGTTCTCGCGCGGCGTTTCCTGGCAGGCTAACTACGTATGGTCGAAATCATTGTCCGATACCGGCGGCGATAACATCTTCAACTTCGAGCCATTCCTGGATATCAATAACCCAAAGTTAGAGAGAGCTCCAACGGTTTTCGACCTGCGCCACGCGTTCAAAAGCAATTTCGTTTGGGATCTTCCCTTCGGCCCCGGTCATCGTTGGGGAAACACCAACAATCCGGTCCTTTCCAGACTGACCGGCGGTTGGTCGGTGAGCGGGATTTTGATCTGGCAAAGCGGCGTTCCGTTCTCCATTCGTTCGGAGCGGGGAACGCTGAATCGTCAGGCACGCTCTACCAATAACGGAGCAACCGTCCTGCCCGACGCCGATCTCGGCAGTGTGGTTGGGTTCTATATGGATGGCGATGGACCGTGGATTGTCTCCAAAAACTCGCTCAATCCGACCGACGGACGCGGTGTTCAGCCCGACGGCCGCGATCCTTTCTCCGGGCAGGTCTTCTTTAATCCGAACGCCGGGGAGTTGGGAACGCTGGGCCGCCGCACGTTCCAGGGTCCGCAGTTCTTCAACTTCGACTTCAGTATTCAAAAGCGAATCCGCATCGTCGAAGGTCACGATGTGGAGCTCCGCATGGACTCTTTCAACTTCCTGAACCATGCCAACTTCGACACTCGCGGCGGACCGGCGTCCACGCGATTCGACTACGACGTCAACTCCACCACCTTCGGACGCCTTGTCAATCAGTCGAACGACGCCCGGCGAATCCAGTTCGGCTTGTACTACCGGTTTTAGGCGCTGAGGTGTTCCGGTCATTCTGCGCTGGTGAGACTTAGCAGAACGACCCGCTTGCTTCGCGCGCGGCTTCCTGCCGGTGGGTATTTGTGAAAGTCTCGATTGTCTGCAGCCGCGCACGAAGCGAATTTTGCGCAGTAAGCGGGTCGAATATCGTCACCGTGACCTCGGAGGTCCCGTGCATCGACCATGCTCCTTGTAACGAAGATGAGATAGGTCGCTCCCGCATTCCTGTTGTCCGCCCTGAACCCTGAATCGACAGGTGATAATAGAGCCTTCATGGCTCGTTATCTCCTGCTCGTTCTTTGCGCTTCCGTTTGGGGTCAGGGTCTTGAGTTCATCAAGGCCAACTACACCAAATACGAATACAAAGTTCCGGTTCGCGATGGCGTCAAGCTTTTCACCAGTGTCTACGTTCCGAAAGATACTTCCCAGAAGTACCCCATCATGATGTCGCGGACTCCCTACTCCGTTGCTCCCTACGGAGTCGATCAGTACCGCGTCAATCTCGGCCCCTCGGAGAAGTTCGCGCAGGAGAAGTTCATCTTCGTCTACCAGGACGTTCGCGGCCGCTACCAGTCCGAAGGGAAGTGGCTGGAGATGACGCCGCACAGGCTCAATAAGAAAACGCCGCAGGATGTGGACGAGTCCAGCGATACCTACGACACCGTCGATTGGCTGGTGAAAAATATTCCCAACAATAACGGTAGAGTCGGTACGTGGGGCATTTCCTATCCCGGCTTCTACACGGCCGCCGGAATGATTGATGCGCATCCCGCGCACAAGGCGGCATCGCCTCAAGCGCCGGTGACCAACCTCTACATGGGAGACGACTCTTATCACAACGGAGCGTTGATGCTGGCCGCCAATTTCGGGTTCTATCTGTTCTTCAAACCGCACATAGAGCCGACTCTCCCGGAGAGCCGCGAGATTCGGGATCCGTTCAAGACTCCGGACGGCTACGATGCGATGCTCCGCGCCGGAACGCTCGCCAATGCGACGGAGAAGTATTACAAGGAAGCCAATCCGTATTGGAACGCCACTTACCAGCATCCACACTACGACGAGTTCTGGAAGGCTCGCGACATCTCCGCGCATCTGCAGAGCGTCAAACCTGCCGTCCTGACCGTCGGCGGCTGGTTCGATGCCGAAGACGTGCAGGGGCCGCAGTTGATCTACAAGAACATTCAGAAGAACCCGCCTGCGGCAGGCAATCACGTTGTGCTGGGACCCTGGACCCATGGCGGATGGGCACGCGGAGATGGCGACAAGGTGGGCGATGTGCGCTTCGGCGTGAAGACCAGCCCGTATTATCGCGACAACATCGAGTTTGTTTTTTTCAATTACCACCTCAAAGAGAAGGGTGACGGAAAGTTCCCTGCTGCCTGGACGTTCGAAACCGGCACAAACCTGTGGCGCACCTTCGACGCCTGGCCTCCAAAAGCGGCACAGTTGAAGAGGCTTTACCTGCACGCCAACGGAAAGCTGTCATTCGATGCCCCGCAAGAGACTGACGGCGCCGACGAGTATCTCAGCGATCCCAACAAACCGGTTCCCTACGTAGGTTTTGTCACGCCGGGAATGACGGGATCCTACATGACTTCCGATCAGCGATTCGCCTCAAAGCGTCCCGACGTTCTGACGTTCGAAACCGATGTGCTGGAAGAGGATATTACGGTCGCAGGGCCCGTTTCTCCGGAGCTGTTCGTCTCCACCACCGGAACCGATTCGGATTTCGTGGTGAAACTCATCGACGTTTATCCCGGCGATTACCCCAATTCCAGCCCGAATCCCACCCAGGTTCAGATGGGTGGTTATCAGCAACTGGTCCGTGGCGAGCCGTTCCGCGGCAAGTTCCGGAACAGTTTCGAAAAGCCGGAAGCCTTCACTCCTAACAAACGGGAGCGCATTGCCTTCGCCATGCCCGATGTTCTGCATACCTTCCGGCGCGGCCACCGGATCATGATGCAGGTCCAGAGCTCCTGGTTTCCCCTGACCGATCGCAATCCCCAGAAGTTCGTCAACATCCCCGATGCGAAAGCCGGCGATTTCCAGAAGGCGACGCAGCGGATTTACCGCTCCAAAGCAGCGGCCAGCAATCTCCAGGTGAGTATCCTCCGGTAGCCGATGCGCCTGCCGGAAAAACCGCCAATCGAGATCATCCTCCAGCCGTTCCAGCGGTTCGCCCACCAGGAAGCTGCCGGCGGAGTAGTCCTCTTCCTGGCTACCGTAACGGCGCTTGTGTGGGCCAATTCGCCCTGGTCGGAGAGCTACTTCGCTTATCTCCAGGGAAGCCTGGACGTCGGCGCGGGGCCGTTTCGCACCTCGCATTCCATCCATCACTGGATCAACGATGCGCTGATGGCGATTTTCTTCTTCGTGATGGGGATGGAAATCAAGCGAGAGCTTCTGGTCGGCGAGCTGCGCAATCCCCGTACAGCGGCGCTGCCGATTGCCGCCGCCTGCGGCGGAGTGATGTTTCCGGCCCTGATTTACTTTGCGGTGAACCAGGGACAGCCGACCGTGCGCGGCTGGGCCATCCCCACCGCGACCGACATTGCCTTCTCCCTCGGTGTGCTCGCATTGCTGGGAAGCCGTGTCCCCGTCGGGCTAAAGGTTTTTCTCGCGGCGCTTGCGATCGTCGATGACCTCATCGCCGTAATCATCATCGCGGTGTTCTATTCCGGCGGGCTGTCGGTCCCTGCGCTGATTTCGACGGTTGTCTGGTACGCGGCCGCCTGGGCTCTCAACATCCTGGGAGTCCGTAGGCCCATTGCGTATACGCTCGTCGGAGTCGGGTTGTGGGTTTCCGTCCTGAGCTCCGGAATTCACGCGACCATCGCCGGTGTCCTACTCGCCTCGGCGATTCCCGCGCGCAGCCGCCTGGATTCGACGACGTTTGCGGGGGATGCCCGCGAATTCCTCGATCGCTTTGCGGAAAGCGTGGAGCCCGGAACCCGGTTGATCCGGTCGGGAGAAGCGCTCGAAGCGCTGCATTTGCTGGAGCGCCGTATCGAGCAGGTGCAGGCGCCGCTGCTGCGGTTCGAACATGCCCTGCATAGCTGGGTCAGCTTCGGCATCATGCCTCTCTTCGCCCTGGCCAATGCCGGAGTCCGGCTGACCGGTGACCAACAGCTCAACATCCTTCAACCCGCGGCAATCGGTACAGCACTGGGCCTGCTGCTCGGCAAGCCGTCTGGAATCATGCTGGCCTCCTGGTTGGCAACTCGTGTTGGCTTAGGAGCCCTGCCCGAAAACGTCGATTGGCGCCAGCTCCACGGAGTTTCCTGGTTGGCCGGAATTGGATTCACCATGGCGCTCTTTGTGGCCGAGCTTTCCTTCCCGGGGCACGAGCTGCTGGATTCCGTAAAGATCGCTATCGTCAGTGCCTCTATCGTCGCCGGGTCGGTGGGTACTTTCCTCCTCCTGCGCGAGCGAACAAGTCATTAAACTGAATTCCGTGACTCTTCTCTGGCTGCTGCTCCTTACCGCAATTCCCCTCGCTTCCCAAGGAATCGCCAGCCGGAACGTTCAAGCGTCACCCCGCGCCAAGTTCTCCGGAAAGCCGTGGAACGCAAAGTTCGTCGACGTCACGCAGGCGGCTGGCCTTCGCGCTCCGGCCATCTACGGAGCGGAAACCAAGATCGACTACATTCTGGAGACATCGGCGGGCGGCATCGCATTTCTCGACTATGACAGCGACGGCTGGCTGGATATCTTCGTGATCGGCGGGACTCGATTCGAAGATCCTCCCAAGGAGGCCACAAACCGCCTCTACCGCAACAAGCATGATGGAACCTTTGAAGATGTCACGGAGAAGGCTGGACTCCAGCGGACGGCCTGGAGCGTCGGAGTCACCGTCGGCGATTACGACAACGACGGCCGTCCCGACATCTTCGTCACCTCCTGGGGAGAGCCGGTCCTCTATCGCAACAAAGGCGACGGTGCATTCGAAGACGTAACGGCGAAAACCGGCTTGAAGATGACCCCCAGTTGGACCTCCGGTGCCACGTTCATCGATTACGATCGCGATGGAGATCTGGATCTCTTCGTCACTCGCTACATCGACTTCGACCTGAAGCGAATTCCCAAACCAGGAGCCAGCTCCACCTGCAACTGGAAAGGAATGCCCGTCGTGTGCGGTCCCCGCGGACTTCCGGCGTCACGATCCTCCCTGTATCGCAACGACGGCGGAAAGTTTGTGGATGTCAGCACGGAATCCGGCATCGCGGCGGCCAAGGGCAGCTACGGCATGACCGCCATCGCAGCCGATCTGGACGATGACGGCTGGCCAGACATTTATGTCGCCTGCGACTCCACGCCCAGCTTCTTCTTCCGCAATATGCGCAACGGCAAATTTCAGGAAGAAGGGATCGAGCGGGGACTCGCCTTGAACGAAGACGGCCGGGAGCAGGCGGGCATGGGAATCGGTCTGGGCGACTACGATCTCGATGGCCGGCTGGATCTTTTCAAGACGCACTTCGCCGACGACACGCACATCCTCTATCACAACGAAGGCGAGGGAAACTTCCGCGATACCACCATCCCCGCCGGGCTTGCGGTGGAAGTTCGCTACGTCGGCTGGGGGGCGGCCATCAGCGATTTCGACAACGACGGCTGGCCCGATATCTTCTTCGTCACCGGCAATGTCTACCCCGAAGTGGACCAGCACCTGCCGTCGTACCCGTACCGCTCGCCGCGCCTGCTGTTCCGGAATCTCGGCAACGGCCGCTTCGAGCAGATCACCGATCAGGCCGGACCCGCGCTGGCGGACCCACACTCCAGCCGTGGCATGGCCGTCGGCGATTACGACAACGACGGCGACCTGGACATCGTGATTTGGAACCGGAACGAGCCTCCAACGCTGTTGCGGAATGACCTGGCGCCGGGCTCGAATTGGCTGCGAGTCAGCGCGCCCATCGGCACTCGCGTGACGGCCAAGTATGGAGGCCGCCGGCAGGTTCAGGAAGTTCTCAGCCAGGCAAGCTTCTATTCTGTCAACGACCCGCGGCTCCACTTCGGCCTGGGTACCGCGGCGGCTGCCGACTTAGAAATTCGCTGGCCAAATGGAAAAATTGAGGTTCGGACGAATATAAAAGCAAATCAGGAAATTTCACTTGCTCCCCGAAAGTCTCTCTGATATCGTTCGGTGCTTGAGCCCGCTTCTATGACCCGCGATTTGCCTGATTCAGATTTCCAGCGATTCTGGCGTAAGCTGCAACGTATTGGATTAAATGGCTATGAAGCCCGCAGCTACATGGTTCTGGTGGGCCACCCGCGCTTCAAAGCGCTGGAACTGGCGGCACGGGCGCATGTGCCGCGCCAGAAAATTTACGAGGTTCTGGACAGCCTCGTAGAGAAAGGATTCGCGCAGGTCGTTCAGGAAAAAACCAAGCTATTTTCCGCGGTGGAGCCGGAGTTGGCCATCCCCTCCTACCTGGACCGCCGCAATCAGCAGCTGGCGCACGAGCTGGCGGAACAATCGCGGCTCAGCCAGGACATCGTCGCCGATCTCAAGGCGGCCTACTCCGAAGGCCAGGAAGGCCGCGGGACGCTCGACTACCTGCGCATCGTCAGCGATCCGGGCCAGACGGCGTCGATCTATCGCAAGATGCTCAGCGAAGTGGAGCGCGAATATTTCGAGTTCTCCCGGCCGCCGTACGCCGTCGATCCGCTGGACGAGCAGTTGGTGAAACAGGCACGCCGCCGCGGAGTACGCTGCCGCCTGCTGATTGAAGCGCATTCGCTCGACGATGCGCACCGCGCCCGGCTGGGCGAGTACGCCGCCGCCGGAGTCGAAGTGCGCCAGACGGACTCCCTGCCGCTGAAGCTCGCCGTATTTGATGGCCGCCAGGGTCTTTCAGCCTTGATGGACCCGGTCGTCACCAAGCCCACATGGACTGCGATCGTCTTCGAGCACGAAGGCTTCGCGCAGGCGATGCGCTTTCTCTTTGAGGAGCATTGGCGCAGGGCGCAGGAAACTCCCGCCCGGATGGCGGGGTAGCTTAGCTATTCGGCTTCGGCCACACTACTCCCTGATCCTTCTTCGTCACCGGAGCGACGCCCTTGAACACGAACTTCTGTACTCGCTGGCCGCGATAGGTTTCGGTGGTATAGATATTGCCCTTGGAATCCGTCGCAATGCTGTGTACCGCATAGAACTGCCCCGGCTGCCGGCCGCCGTCTCCGAACGTCGTCAGCACTTCCAACGTGTCCCGAAGCAGCACATGCACCTTCATGTTCGATCCATCGGCAACGTACAAATAACGCTGCTGCGGATCGCGTGACAGCGCGACATCGAAGGTCGAGCCGTCGGCCAGGGTGTTCTTCTCGATCACCGTTTCTTTCACGAAGGTTCCATCGGTCTTGAATGCCTGCACACGATCGTTCGTCCGGTCGCAAACATACAGCAGCCCGTCATTTGCCAGAGCGACCCCATGCACCGGAGTCCGGAACTGCTTCGCCAACGGAGCATTCGGATCGTACGGCGGAAGCTGCGTATCGTCCGGCTTGTTGCCATACGCGCCCCAGTGGCGTTTGTACTTGCCGGTGTCGGCGTCATAGACGATGACGCGGCGATTCCCATAGCCATCGGCGACGTACAGCTCGTTTGTCTTCGGATCCACCAGAGTTTTGGCAGGCAGCTTCAGATGCTCGGTATCGTTGCTACCTTTCCCGGAATTCGGCTTGCCGATCTGCATCAGGAACTTGCCGGTCTTGGTGAACTTCAACACCATGCTGTCGTGCACCGTGCCCGCGCCCATGCGGCTTTCGTCCGCGGGAAGGGCAGCGGCGGCAGGTTGCGTTCCGCGGCCATTTCCGCCAATCCAAACGTTGCCTTTATGGTCGACATCGATGCCATGATTCGACGCGGGCCATTCGTACCCGGCGCCGTTGCTGCCGCCCCAATGGCCCACCAGATCTCCGGCGGCGCTAAATTCCAGGACTGGCGGTGCTGCGGCGCAGCATGCGGATTGAACCGGCTTCGCGGTGAGATATTGCTCCTTCGCTTCCAGAGACGCGGGCCGGTGAATGATCCACACGTGATCGTTCGCGTCCACCGCCACGCCGATCGAAGCGCCAATCACCCAGTGATTGGGCAGCGGCTTGGGCCACATCGGGTCCACCTCAAATCGCGGAGCCTCCGCTCCCGCGGCCTCCACGGACGCTCGCCGTTGAAACACAAACAAAGCCGCGGCCAGCACGGCGAGTATCACAACAAACGTCGCGCCGATGTAGTAGGTGCGCTTCATTCGTTCTTCCTTTCCCAACAGGGGGTGCGCCGATCGGCTTCAGTCCGAAGGCGTAGGCTATGATACACGATTCAATTGTGCGAACTCGCCTGCTTCTCGTCCTGATTCTCTGCCTCTTCCCGGCGCGTGCGCACGACATGCCGAACGATGCCACCGTTCGCATATTCCTCAAACCCGAAGCCCGCCGGCTGCAGGTTCTGGCGCGAGTCCCGCTGCAAACGATCCGCGATGTCGATTTTCCCTCGCGGCCCGACGGGTCCCTGGATATCGATCGGCTTGCCCCGCTTTTACCGGCGCTCGCGAAGATCTGGATTGCGGACAACCTCGAGATCTTCGAAGGATCCGAGAAACTGATCCGCCTCCCGTCCGCGGAAACCCAAATTTCACTGCAGTCCGACCGGTCCTTCGCGTCGTTCGACGAAGCGCTGCGCCGCATCCGAGGCTCGCCGCTCAACGACCGCGTGAATTGGACCCAGGTACAATTCGATGCCCGGTTCGAGTACCCCATCCAATCCGATCGCTCCGCGTTCTCGCTGCATTCCAAGCTCCAGGGACTGGCGGGCAATGTCGTCACCGTCTTGCAATTCCTCCCGCCTGGAGGCGAAGCGCGAGCGTTCCAATTTTCCGGTGACCCCGGCAAGATCGCTCTGGACCCGTCATGGCATCAGGCAGCGTGGCAATTCCTGAAACTCGGCTTCGAACACATCCTCGACGGCACCGATCATTTGCTCTTCCTGCTGTGTCTGGTGATTCCGTTCCGGCAATTTCGCAGTCTGCTGATCGTCGTCACCGCCTTCACCGTGGCGCATTCGATCACGCTGGCTGCAGCCACCTTCCATCTTGCGCCGGACGCCCTCTGGTTTCCGCCGCTGGTGGAGACGCTGATTGCCGTTTCGATTTTCTACATGGCGCTGGAGAATATCGTGGGTGCCGGTTCCGCGCGCCGCCGGTGGATTGCCGCCTTCGCTTTCGGACTCATCCACGGCTTCGGATTTTCTTTCGCCCTGCGGGAGACGCTGCAGTTCGCCGGTTCTCATCTTGTCGCTTCCCTGCTGTGGTTCAACATCGGAGTCGAACTGGGGCAAATCCTCGTCCTGTTCGTGCTGATTCCGGTGCTCGACGCGCTGTTCCGCCACGTCGTGGCGGAGCGGATGGGTACGATCATCCTTTCCGCGATCGTCGCCCATACCGCCTGGCACTGGATGATCGAGCGTTGGGACATCCTGCGCCAGTTCCGCTTTGAGATGCCACCTCTTAGCGCCGCGCTGCTGGTCAGCGCGACTCAGTTTGCAATTGCCGTCGTCGGCGTAGCGTTCGTGGTTTGGCTGTTTCGCCAGCGCCGCCGGTCAGAACATCCAACGCAGTGAAAGCTGTCCCGTCCGCGCGCTTCCCGCGGGCGGAAAGATGTGCGTCGAGGTGATCACTCCACCATTGGCGTTGTCGATGGTCATGTTCGGCTGACCCAGGTTCACGTGATTCAACAGGTTCTGGAACGAGCCGCCCAATTGCACCGTGCCGATGTGCTCAAACCGGAAGTTCTTCATCATTCCCAGGTTGAAGATCACATACCCCGGACCCAGGACCGAGTTCCGCGGAGCCGTTCCAAACCGCCCCGAATTGGCCGGCGGAGCCGAATAGCCGCGGCGATCAAACCAAGCCGTCACCGTCTCCGGATACACCAGCGGAGACGCCACGTCCGGCCGCCCGCCGATCGTATTCGTATTCGACGGATCGCCGCTGGCAAATACCGGATTCAGATAGTTCCCCGTCGACATGTTCAGCAGCGCGTTCAACTGCCATCCGCCCAGAATCAGTCCGCGGCCCGGAAGATCGTAAAGAATCTGATTCATCCACTGATGACGGGGAACGCTGTAGAGATTGCCCCGGTCCCGACGCCGGTCATAGGCATTCTCGATCTGTGTGTTCAACTCCGCGTTGCCGGTGTCGTCCACTTCGCTCTGCGCATAAGCCCACGTCCAGGCCGATTGCCACAACAGCCCTCGCGAGAATCGCTTGTTCGCCTGCACCTGCATTCCGCTATAGAGCGAGTTGGCTCCGCTTTCGGCGTAGTTGATGTTGTTGTACATCGGGTAAGGCCGGCGAGCCGCCGTGAAAGGAATGGTGGACGCACGCGGCTGGTTCAGATTCCGCAGATACGGAATCTGCGAGCCCTTGGAACCGATATAGCTGACGCGCACTCCAAAATCTTTGGCAATCTCGCGCTCCACGCTCATCGAATACTGTGTCGTGTACGTGTTCCGCAAATCGCCGGAGATCCCATTCAGGTTCACTGTCCCTGAAGCGAAGGGAGTGGCAAACGGATTCGTCAAATTGAAGATCGGACCGCTGGCCGGATTCGTAACGGTGCCCGACAGGGCGTAGGGTCCGGATGCCAGCGCTCCGGCTACGGCTCCCGAAAAGTGCCCGTAATAGATTCCGATTCCGCCGCGAAGGACTGTCTTCGGATCGATCTGGTAGGACAACCCAAACCGGGGAGCCCAATTATTCTTGTCCGCCCGCCGCAGCGATTCCGGGAGTCCCAGCGAGCCGGCCGTGACCACTGGAATCGTGGACGGGAAGGCCGGGCTGAACAGCTGCTTCGACTGCTCATTGGGAACGATGATCGATCCCGACGCCGGATCGAATGAATAGATATTCCCATCCCGAGCGGTTACCGGCTGGTTGTACTCATACCGGATTCCGTAGTTCAAGGTCAGCCGCGGTGTGACTTTCCAATCGTCCTGCAGATATCCCGCGTAGTCCGTCCAACGGTTGAATTGTGTCGGGAACGGATCCAGGCGGGTGACCGTGCTCGGCAGGCCCAGCAGAAAATCGGCATATGCCGTGCCCGTGTACCGGGTTGTGAAATCATATTGGCCGAACAGCCCGGCGGACGTCGTCAGATAGCGGTTCACGAACCAGCTCACCACCTCGAATCCGCCCTTGATCGTGTGGCGGCCGCGTACCCAGGTCAGGTTGTCCGAAATCTGCCAGTGCCCGTCGTTCACCGGATTCAACAGCGTCTGGCCGGTTGAACTCAGACCGGGAATATTGAAAACAGGCAGTCCCTTGATGCCCGTCCGGTCCGGCAGTCCCTGGATGCCGATCTGTGTCAACACGTGTTGTCCATACAAATCCGCATCGGATTTCGACCCGAGTGTCACCACACCCGCGCGAAATTCATTCACCACAGACGGCGAGAATGTGAACACATCGCCGACGGTGAAAAAGTTTACCGTCCGCCAGTTCGAGGAGGTACCGACCGATTGCGGCGGCAGCGCCGTGCGAGCGCCGGGAATCTGATAGTCGGAATTCTTATACTCATACCGGCCGAACGTCGAATGCCGCGCCGACCAGTTATGGTCCATCCGGATCTCGTAGATGCGATGCGTTTCCGGGCCATTGAACACAGCGCGATAGTTGCCGGCGGTCAATGTGGGAGCTCCAAAGTTCGGCAGCGGGTAAAACTGCGACTGTGTGTTCAGCGCCTGCGGATTCAGAAGATTTGCCGGAATCTTGTTATCCGGAAAGGGCTGGTTGTTGTTGAACGGATTGCGAATCGCCGCGCCGCCGCTGAAATCGGCGTTGCGCATGGCGACCGTCGGGACGTTCGGCGCAAACAAATACGCGCGTGAGCCGTTGATCCCATCGAATGTCGCGAAGAAAAACGTCTTGTCTTTCTTGATCGGACCGCCGAGCGTCCCGCCGAAGTTATGAATGTTCTGAAAAGGCTTGGCGGTGGCGAAAGTGTTCCGGGCGTCCAGAGCGCTGTTCCGCGCATACCAGAACACGCCGCCGTGAAATCCGTTCGTCCCTGACTTGGTGACGGAAGTGATCGCGCCCATGCCGCCAAATTCTGCCCGGTTGGTCATGATGCTGGCGGTGAACTCTTCCACCGATTCCATGGAAGGCTGCGAAACCGGATCGGCCGTACCGAAGTTTCCGAAATTCGTCTCGATTCCGTCGACCTTCACTTTGACGCTGTTCGCGCCGGCCCCTGGAGTCAGCCATGCCGCGCCCGCACCCACCTGGACCACCCCGGGAACGGTAAGGGGCATAATCTGCGCCATCAATCCCGAATCGCCGGAATTGTTGTAGACGCTGCGCAGGTTGGTGGGCAGCTCGATAATTTGGCGCGCCGAAAGCGCCGATGCAATGGCCGGAGTCTCCGCCTGAATGACATCGCTCGCCGGTGCCACGACAGTCACCTCGGTCGTCGCGGATGCGACGGCAAAGGCCAGATCCTGACGCACTGTGCGATAGGCCGCGGCATCGAATGCCTCCAGGCGCAGATCGCGAAAACCGGCGGCTTTGGCCTCGATGTGATAGCGGCCGGGAGGAAGGTTGGCGAAGGTGTAGGCTCCCGATTCATTGGAATCCGCGGTGCGCGTAACGCCTGTCAGATCGCTGATTAACGAGATATTGGCTTTGGGAATCGGCGCGCCGCTCGGATCGGACGCCAGCCCGGTGACGGTGGCAAGCGGCGATTGCGCGAACGTGGCAACAGCTATGAAGAATACGGCAGCGAGACGCATGCTACCAGTGTATCGGCCTGCGAAATCAGCTCGTTCCTGATAGAATCCTTCGCGTGAAACTTATTGCCTTTGTTCTGCTGACCTCCGTGCTGGCTTGGGCCGACGATGCGGCAGCCGTTCGTGGACTTGTGGAAAAATTCAATGCCGCCGCCAAGGCGGGAGATGAGGCCACGCTCAAGACGCTCTTGTCGGACCAATTGATCTACGTCCATTCCGCCGGCCTGATCGAAAACAAATCCCAGTGCATTGCCGCCATCGTGAAAAGCAACCCGAACTTCGTCTTCTCGCCTGGCTGGACGGTCACCGTGCAGGGAAAGACAGCGATCGTCCATGCCAAAGCCGTCAACAATCCCGGAACGGCAAATCCCATTGCGCTCGACATGATGCAAACCTGGATTCAGGACGGCAACTCCTGGAAAATGTTGGGGCGCCATACGGCCCGTCCTCCGGCAAAGTAATTCTGGAAATGATGGTACACGCATGACGAACGTCGAATTAGTGAAACAGTGCTACGAAAAGTTCCGGCAAGGTGACGGGGCTGGTCTCTTAGCGCTGTTCGACCCGAACATGGAGTTCCGTCTGGCAGAGGGGCATCCCTACAACATCGACGGCAAACCCTGGATCGGAAGAGAGGAAATCCTCCAGAACTTCCTGATGAAGGCCGGCGGCGAATGGGAGAACTGGGACCTCTCCATCGTCTCCGTTCTGGAAGCGCCGGGTGCCGTAGTGGCCGAAGGCCGCTATTCCGGCACCTACAAGCCGACCGGACGGAAGATGGACCTTCAGGTGTGCCACGTCTGGAGGCTTCGGAACGGCACGCCCGTCAGCCTTCACCAGTATGTAGATACGGCGGGCCTCCAGAAAGTCATGGGACACTCCGACGAAGCCGCGCTCACCGCCGCTCCGGGCGCTGTTTAGATCTCAGCGCGGCATCGGCTCGGCTACTCCCAGTGGAGCGGACGATCGTTTTTTGTCGTCTGTCCGCACAGCGGACGCCGTCCGCCAGAGGATAGTCATACATGACGTTCGACGGGTCTCCACGCTCACGCTGGGACTCTGTATGTCAGCTGGACAACGCCTTCTTCCCCGCCTCCAACACCGCGAGAATCCGGTCCACGTCGTAAACCGCTCCCGCCCACGGACCGCCGCTCGCTTCCTGCAAGGCTGCCCACAATCGGGAGTCCGCTGGCATCTGCGGGTCCGGCGCCAAATCCGGATGCGGTTCGCGTTTCGCAAACTCTTGAGCATCACCGGCGAAGTTCACCGTACCCGTCAGCTCATTCCGGTCAATCACGATCTCAATCGGATCTCCATCGCGCAGCTTTCCGATAGGTCCACCCGCCAGAGCCTCCGGAGTGACGTGCCCAATGCAGGCACCCGTCGAGACTCCGCTGAACCGGGCATCGGTGATCACCGCCACATGCTTCCCGAAATTCAGCATCTTCAGCGCCGATGTCACCTGGTATGTTTCTTCCATTCCCGAGCCGAGCGGTCCGCGGCTCATCAGGACGATGATGTCTCCAGCTTTGATTTTTCCGGTCTTGATCGCGGCAACGACAGCCGGCTCGCTCGTAAACACACGCGCAGGACCGTTCTTCCGGTAAACTCCGTCGGAATCCACGACACTCGGGTCAATCGCCGTCGCTTTGATCACCGATCCGCCAGGTGTTAAATTCCCTGTCGGAAAGCAGACGGTCGAAGTCAATCCGCGATGTCGAGCCGAATCCGGATCCATAATCACATCCTCCGGATTCACGCCATCCCGAGCCTGCAACTGCTTCCGCAGCGAAGACCGGCGCTCCGACTGCTCCCACCAGTCCAGAAGCTCGCCCAGCTTCTGCCCCGCCACGGTCATGACGCTCGTATCGAGCAGTCCCGCGCGTTGCAGATGCAGCATCACTTCCGGCACCCCTCCGGCGAGAAATACCTGAGCCGTTGGATGTCCTTTGGGCCCATTGGGCAGAGCATCCACCAGCCGTGGCACTTGCCGGTTCACCCGAGCCCAATCGGCCACTTGCGGCACTTTCAAC
>CAZETQ010000051.1:38692-42089 GCA_964515165.1 uncultured Solibacteraceae bacterium
GCGCCGATGGTCTGTACCTTGCCGGCGTCCTCACCGTCCTCGGGTGAAAGCGTCACCCCGCCCGGCACCAGCACGCATGGCAAATCGAGCGTCCCCGCCAGCGC
This sequence comes from uncultured Solibacteraceae bacterium, assembly GCA_964515165.1. Classification (GTDB taxonomy): domain Bacteria; phylum Acidobacteriota; class Terriglobia; order Bryobacterales; family Bryobacteraceae; genus JAPKYZ01. Next base: position 38,797 of record CAZETQ010000051.1, read on the forward strand.
CATCATCATCGCCGGCAGTCCCTTGTCGCACGTCGCCACGCCGATCACACCGCGTCTTGTCGGCAGCGATCGGATCAACCGCCGGAAGACAATCGCCGCATCGTTGCGATAGGGCAGGGAATCGAACATGCCGGTCGTCCCCTGCGTTCGCCCGTCGCACGGATCCGTACAATACCCGGCAAACGGCACCGCATCGTGAGCCTTCAACTCCTTGGCCGCCGCCTGCATCAGCAGGCCCACTTCCCAATGCCCCGTGTGATACCCCAGCGCGATCGGCGAGCCGTCCTCCGCCCGGATTCCACCGTGAGTGGAAAGCAGCAGCACCTCGGGGCCGCCCAGCTTTTTCGGGTCCCATCCCATCCCCGCATCCTGAGTCCAGCCGAACAGATCGCCGGATGGCCGGTGCAGCAGCATCTCCGCCGTCAGCGGCAGACTTCCTTCCGGGCCGCGGCCCTTCGTCGGTACTTCAAACAAAGACAAATCCTGCGAGTCCAGGATCGACTCGAATGTGGTCGCCATGCTGCCCTCAATGATATGATCCCGGCCATGCCCGGCATCACGTCACGCCGTTTCTTCGTTGGAGCCGCGACGGCGGCGGCATCGACACGCGTTTGGGGAGCGAACGACCGCGTCCAGGTAGGTTTCATCGGCTATGGACTGATCGGCGCGCAGCATGTTTTTGACTTCAAGAATCAGCGCGATGCCGATCTGGCAGCGATGAGCGATACCTTCCAGCCGCGCATGGAAGAAGGCATTGAAGCCATGGGTCCGCGCGCCGAAGGCGGCGGCAAAGCAAAAGGCTATCCGGACTTCCGAAAACTTCTCGACGACAAGCAGATTCAAGCGGTTGTCGTCTCCACCCCCGATCACTGGCACGCGCTAATGACGCTGATGGCCATGGCCGCCGGCAAAGACGTCTACGTCGAAAAGCCGATGACGCTGTTCGTGAAGGAAGGCCGCTGGATGACCGATACTGCCCGGCGGCTCAACCGAGTGGTCCAATGCGGAACGCAGCAGCGCAGCGGCAAGCACTATCAGTCGGCCAAAGAGTTGATCAACTCTGGCTACCTGGGCCGGATTCTCGAAGTGAAGATGGGTTCCGGTCGAAATATCTATCCCGGTTTCGGCATTCCACCCGCCGTCGACGTGCCCGCCGGCTTCAACTACGACATGTGGCTGGGACCGGCTCCCGCGCGCAAGTTTGAAACGCACCGCGGCCTGTATCATTTCCGCTGGTTTTGGGATTACTCGGGCGGCCAGATGACGAATCTCGGCGCGCACGAAATCGACATCGCGCAATGGTACATGGGCGTCAAAGGCCCCACCAGCGTCTCCTGCGGCGGCGGCCGCTACGCCCTGAAGGATGACGGCGAGACTCCGGACGTCCAGGAAGCTCTGTTCGAGTACACGCGACCGAACGGCGAGAAAATGGTCATGACCTGGACACAGCGGGAAGCCAGCCGCGGCAGGCCCGGCGGCGGCAGCGAGTATTTCGGAAATTTCGGCAGCCTCACCATCAGCCGCGCCGGATGGCAGGTCCATCCCGATATGAAAATGCCGCCCGAAAACGCCGTCCCGCAGTTCAAAGGTCAGCCGAAAGGCGGAGTCAATCGCCAGGACGTCAAGCCGGAGCCCTGGGTCGAAGCGAAGAAGGAAGCCGGTTCCTCCGACCAGCAGTTCGATCTGCACGCCCGCAATTTTCTCGATTGCATCAAAACGCGCCAGCGCCCGATCTCCGACGTCGAGCACGGTCACTGGACCGCCGTCGCCTGCCACCTGGCGAACATCAGTCTGCGCGTGGGCCGCAGAATTCGCTGGGACGCGGACAAAGAACAGATCCTCGGAGATTCCGAAGCCAACGCCATGCTGGAGCGTCCGTATCGCAAGCCGTGGGACGGTGTCCTGAAAAGCATCGTCAAAGCCTGAGGAACGACAAGAATGACTCGCAGACAATTCACGACCGCTGCGGCCGCCGCGACGATGGCCGCACACGCGGCGCCCCCCAAGTCTCAGCTCGGCATCGCCACCACCTGCTACCTCAGCTATCTCAAGCCTCGTGATCCCGACCAGTTCCTCGAGTTCTGCCACGAGCGCGGAGCCGGCGGCGTGCAATCGGCGGTTTCGAAGAACCCGGCGAAGTTCCGCGCCCGCTGCGAACAACTCGGCATGTGGTACGAGGCGATGCTACCCCTCGGCGAAGGACTCGGCCCGGCCCTCAAGCAAGCCAAAGAAGCCGGAGCGGTGGCCGGCCGCGTCGGCGCGCTCAGCGGCCGGCGTTACGAAACCTTCGATACCGTCGAAAAGTGGAAGACGTTCGTCGCGGACGCTCGAACCAAAATCGCCGCTGCGTCCAAGCTCGCCGCCGCGGAAAAATTCCCGTTGGCTCTCGAGAACCATAAAGACTGGACCATCGAAGACATGCTCGGCCTGATGAAGGAGTTCGGCCATGAGCATTTCGGCATCCTCCTCGACACCGGCAACAACATCTCGCTCCTCGACGACACTTATCAGCTGGTCGAAGCCTTCGCGCCCCACGCCCTCTCGACGCATCTCAAGGACATGGCTTGGCAGGCGCATCCCGACGGCTTCGAGATGTCCGAAATGGTTTTCGGCGAAGGGCAGTTAGACATGAAGCGGATCATCGACACCATCCGGAAAGCTCGGCCGAACACGAAAATGACCTTGGAAATGATCACTCGCAATCCGCTGGTGGTGCCCTGCCTGCGTCCCAAGTACTGGCTGACGATGCCGGACCGCCCGGCTCGCGTGCTGGCCGCTACACTTTCCATGGTTCGAGACGTCAAACCGAAGGATCCTCTGCCCCGGATGGATGCCCTGGATGACGGGCAACGTCTTCGTTTGGAAGACGATAATGTCAAATGGTGCCTCAACGTCGCGCGCGAAAAATACGGGCTTTGACCCCTCCATTTCGCGTTTGGTCCCGATTTTCCAACACCTGACCAAACCTTTTCCGAACCCTTTCCGGTGGGTTTTCGTCTATCACAGGAAATGCTCGCGGAGGGGCAGTCTGTAACGGGCCGCGTGCGCCCGAAATTCGTTTCCGCAGTCCCGGTTCTCAATGACCGTCTCATCCGGTTGCTAGGAATTCCGGCTTTGGGTCTGGCAATTCCCTTTGTAGCCCGGCTTTACGGATCGCTGGGACCCCGCTCGCCTTTGTTTTGGGCGGGACAGGCTTATTTTGTCTTCACATCCTGGGTGATCTGGCACGGAAATCGCGCCTTTCTGCTCTGGCAGCGCCGCCATTATGACTGGTTCCGCCATCCCGTTCGTAA
>CAZETQ010000052.1:0-41936 GCA_964515165.1 uncultured Solibacteraceae bacterium
ACTAGGAGCCTGTAAGCCGCGGAACGCCATCAAAAGTCGGCGGCTGCGAATTCCGGAGTTACGGCGCGGACTGCGCTCCGTCGAAATCCTTTCGGGTCTCGAGTGACGATGAATTCGCAGCCTTGCAACTCAGCTGCCGCGGCCGTGACGGCATCCTCAAAATCCGCCATTCTGGCGGCCAACGCTGCCTTGAGGATCAATTCGTTGACGGGGGCGATGCGGAAGACATCCGTCACCGCCTCGACAACACGGTGCGCAACAGCCGCGTCGCGATATTTCCCGACCAGATAATACAGCGTGGTAACACCGTGAGCGGCAACGTAACCAGTTGCGATGCCCGACTCGACGGCAGACCAGACGGCCTCACTCGCCGGAGCGTGAGGCTGACGATCCAGGAAGACATCCAGCAGCACGTTGATGTCTACCATCAGCTTCATCGGTATTTTTGAGACAGGTGTTTCCGGTAATCGCTTCGATAGTCGCGAAGATCGACGCCCTTTAGCAATCCTCGAACAGAGCGCAAGATCGGCGTGTCCTTTTTTTCGCGACTTCTGTCGGTGACATTTGCGAGGAAGATCTCGACCATCTCGGATATCGAGGTGTGGTTTGCCTTCGCATACTGCTTCGCTTGCGAAATGACGGTCTCGTCAATGCTAAGAGTGAGCTTGGACATCTGTACGTATTATATCTATAAATCTATACGTATAAGAATCCCATGCCGTCATCGGCGCGAATGCGCGGAACGGCGCACCCGTTCATCCGGATCATTGCGGAGCGTCTCCAGCACCCCGGGCGGAGTTGCCGGATTCATAGCCACATTGCTGCGAACCATCCAACTCGCATCCTTGGCCAGGTCAGCCAAAATATCCGTGTTCAGGCTGGGATTCGCCGCGACAAATACCCGCGTATATTCGTTCTGGCTGACCGAGAGCCGCGAGAGTATGGCGGCGGGAGTATTTGGGTTCTGAGCCAGCCCCCAGTCGATCAGGTAATTCCCGTTGTCTTGAAACCGTTCCAGCACTGCGCCGGATACCTTCGGGCTGGCGGCAGCATCGCTGACAACGGCAGCGTCCGTGCTGTGCGTCAGGATTGCCAAGTCCTCCGGAGCGGTGTTCGGATGCCGCGCCACCAGCCGCATCACGGCGAGGCCCTTTCTGTTTGTCCCCATCACGTCGAAGTGGCTGCCCATTGCCTGGTGAAGATCGGGCCGGTCGAGGACCGCGATGCGATGAAGAATCTGGCTTGTCGCATTCGGATTTTGGGCAATAGCGCCCAGGATGAACTTATTGCTGCTAAGCGTTGGATCGTCGATTGTCACGGCAAGCTGGCGCGCGTCCATCTTCAAGACTTCGTGGACTTGACTTGTCAGCCGGAGCCCGTTCCAGACGATTCCCGTGATCCACGCTCCCAGCATCAGGGGCACAGCGCCGGCAAGGAACGCCAGGATCCGGCGGCTCTTGATTGGGGACCTCCACCAGAGCAGGAAGTATCCCAGGCACCATCCCGCGCCAAATGCGGGCAGGGAGAGTACTCCGACGATGATGGGCAGGAAGATATAGCCGATGGCCGCCGTTGAATTCGTGGAACGGGAAATCGCACTAATGTCTATCAGTGCAAGGACCAGGAGGCAGATGATCCCAACGATCAGGCTAAGCCGCCGCGGTAGGGCTGGGTCGTTGTCGCGACGCTCCTGCGGCTGGAAGAGAGAGATCACGGAACCGGTTTGAGATTCCCCGGACCCAGCAGGGCGATCCCCGGCTTGGCATTCGTATGTTTCCCCTGGTCGAGCACCAGGACTCCATTGACCACCACGTATTCCACGCCCACCGCATACTGGTGCGGAGCCTCGTAGGTTGCCTTGTCGATGATGGTTTCCGGGTTGAACACCGTTACGTCCGCTGCCAGGCCCTCCCGGATCAGGCCGCGGTCGCGGATGTGCACCTTATTCGCGTTCGCCGACGTCATTTTGCGAATGGCCTCTTCGAGCGAAATCACTTTCAACTGGCGCACGTAGAGCCCGAGAATTCGAGGGAATGTGCCGTAATAGCGGGGGTGCGGCAGATTGGCGGCCAGGAGACCTTCGGGCTTCACGGCGCTGCCGTCCGATCCGAACGAGACAAACGGCTGCCGCATTGCGTACTGCATGTCTTCCTCGGAGTGGTGGAAATACACGGTCGGTACGCTGCCATCGTTTTCGATCAGCACCTGGAATAAGGCGTCGATGGGTGGCTTGTTCAGCGCCCGGATGATGTCGCTCATGCGCTTGCCCTGCCACTTTCGGTATTCCGGATTGGAGAAGCTCACCACCTGCATGCCCTCCCAGTCGCCGGTCGCCGTGTAGTGGTTGTACCAGCCGGGGATGCCGTTCAGGATTTCCTTCTCAATCCGGGGCTTCAAGGAAGCATCTTTCAAGCGCTTGATCATCGCTTCGCGGCCGCCTTCGTGAGCCCAGGGCGGAATGATGCTCGAAAGGTTGTTCTGCCCCGCGCGATAAGGATAGACGTGAGCCTCCACCTGCTCGCCGCGGGCGCGGGCATCGGAGATGAGCTGGATCAGCTCCGGCATGCGGCCCCACATTTTGTGTTCGGCGATCTTCAGGTGGATCACGTCGACCGGTACGTGAGCGCGACGGCCGATCTCGATCGCTTCGTTGACGGAGTTGAAGACTTCCGTGCCCTCGTTCCGGTTGTGCGTCGAATAGATTCCGCCATACTTGCCGGCGACCTCGCACATGGCGACCATGGTGTCGGTGTCGATCCAATTGCCCGGCGGCCCGCTGAGCGAGCTGGCAACTCCCAGGGCGCCGCTCTCCATCGCTTCTTTCACAACCGCCCGCATCTTGTCGACTTCGGCGGCTGTCGGCGGTCCCGCCTTGTCTCCGTGGACCAGGCTCCAGATGGTGCCGGAGCCGACGTAGGAGCCGATATTCGTTGCAACGCCCCGCTTCTTCAGCTCGGCGTAGTAGTCGTGGAATGTGGGCCAGCGCTTGGAGGGCGCTGCGGACCCGCCCTCGCCCAGGATCATCGAAGTGACGCCCTGCCGGATCATGCTCTCGGCGTTGCCATCCGCCAGCACCGTTGTGTCCGAATGATTGTGGATGTCGATAAAGCCGGGAGCCACGATCAGACCCTTGGCATCGATCGTCCGCGCCGCCGTCTTTCCCGTCAGCCGTCCGAGGGCCGCAATCTTACCTGCGCGAATCCCTACGTCAGCGGCATACCAGGCGTTACCGGTGCCGTCGACGACATGGCCGTTCCGAATCAGCAAATCAAAGTCCTGCGCGGATAGCGCGGCGCAAAATAGCAGGAGTAGAGAGCGCATGGGTGAAAGGCTACTTTACAATTCTCCCGTGCGGCGCCGCCGCGGTTTCAATCCACGCGCCCGTGTGGGGCGCGACTGCGATGGTGTTAACCACCACATCCCCAATAGTTTTATCGTCTGTTTGCATCCCGGATCAAGGCATCGCGGAGCCAAAATCGCCGTCGTTAGTTGACCGATGTGAATAACTCAGGCATCACGTTTTTGCTGGTGCCGCGTCGCTCGACTTTATTCGCTTCGCGCCGGAACGCTCCATTCACATTGCCGGAATACGCAACGAGCCGCCACTGGAACTTACAGCGGAAGATTCGCCGCAGTTACTGCTGCCACTGGTGGCCGCATGATTTCACGGAGTGGAACCGGGGCCGCGATTTTCCGATCCAGTTACTGCTCTGCCCTTTGGATTCAATACGGGCTGATTGCCGTACTGGCTAATTTGGGCACCAATGATCGCGTCGCTCAATTTGCCGGCGCCTTAGCTTTGATGCGGCTTAATTGTTTTCCGCGTCGCGCCGCCAATTCTGTACCTGTGTTTGGAGTTCGTCCACGATCGCCGGAAACTTCCTGCGCAGGTTCTGAGATTCGCCTATATCCTGTTCCAGATCGGAGAGGAAAACCGCATCATCTCCTTGAAGGGGTTTCTGGCCCTCTGGAGTACCGTTATAGACGATCCCGTTGAGGACCAGCTTCCATTTGCCCTTTCGAATCGCCATTTGTTGTCCATTCGCCCAAGCTACGTAGTCATGAGGCGAAGGGGCACCGTCCGTCAGCACAGACCAGATGTTGCGGCCGTCGAACGTTCTGCCGGCAGGCAGCGACGCGCTCGCGATGTGGCACGCGGTTGGCAGCACGTCCGCGCTCATTAGGATCTTGTCGACTGTTTTACCGGCCGGCACGCGGCCGGGCCAATTTACTAATGCCGGTACATGCATACCGCCATCAAACAGGCTGAATTTGTAGCCGCGAAATGGCTTATTGTTTCCCGCCGTTGCGATGTTCTGATTCAATCCGGCTCGCCGCTCCGTTGTGGCGCCGTTGTCGCCAAGCAGGAAAATCGCTGTGTTGTTGCGCTGACCGGTACGGTCCAGCGCAGCCACCATATTGCCGATCATGTCGTCCGCAGCCGCGAGCATGGCTGCGTATATCCGGCGCTCTTGCGGAAGATTCGGAAATCGCTGCAGGTATTTGTCCGGCGCATGCATCGGATAATGCACTGCATTGAACGGCGTGTACAAGAAGAAGGGCGACTGTCGCTTCTGCGTAATGAACTGAACCGCTTCTTCGCCAATGCGCTCCGTCAGGTATTGGCCGTCTTCGAAGATCTCATCCCGATTCCGCCACAGATCGTGAAAGTTGGCACGCTTGGGCTCGCCCCAATAGAAACGGTGCGAATAGAAGTCTACGCAGCCTTCCTTGAATCCGTAAAAATAATCAAATCCATGCGCATTCGGCACTGTTTGCGGCCTGCTGCCTAAATGCCACTTTCCCGTAAGTGCGGTCGCATAGCCGCTTTCTTTGAGAACGGAGGCTATGGTTTTTTCGGAAGGAGCTAGCTCCAGACCATTGGTGGGAACACCGCACCGAATGGGATTCCGGCCTGTCATCAATGACGACCGTGCGGGAGCGCAAACCGGAGCATTCGAATACCAATTTGTGCAAACCGTACCCCCAGCCGCGAGGGCGTCGATATTCGGGGTCTTCAAATCCTTGGCCCCCAAATATCCCAAGTCCCTCATTCCCAGATCGTCAAACAAGATGACGATAATGTTCGGCTTGGCGGACTGAGCCATGCTGAGCGCCGATAGTGGAGCCGCCGAGGCCGCTCCCCTCAACAGATTTCTCCTCGATATGTCTGTCATTGAACTCAATTCCTGTCTCTATTAGAAGCTGGCACGAAGTCCAAACTGGATCTGCCGGTTGTCGGCGGCAGTGGAGGTAATCACGCCGTAAGTCGCGTTGCCGACTATCAGGCCGGGGGCACCAAACTGCGCGTGGTTCAGTGCATTGAAGAACTCGGCGCGAAACTGAAGGATGGTTTGGTGCTCGATCGGCAACCGGAAATCCCGCTGAACACTGAAATCGATATTGTTCAATCCAGGCGCGCGCAGAATGTTCCTGCCTGAATTTCCGAAGGTATAGGACGTTGGAACCGTGAAGCACGAGGTATCGAAATATTTCGCAATCGTGGGATCGTCCAGGTTGCCATCGCAGCTGCGATTCGGGCGGGTCGTCGTACCGGCGTTGGCACTGTCGAAGGACAAGCCCGGTGTTAGCGGCAATCCGGTTTGCACTTGATAGATGGTTGTCACCCGCCAGCCGCCGAAAATCGCCGATCCTGCTTTTGAATTTTCCAGGAATGGCTTTCCCTTGCCGAAGGGCAGTTCAAACGCACCTGCCAGGACATACCGCAGCCGAATATCGTTGTCAGCCGATGCGTAATTGGTCTTCCGGTCATAGTTGTTTTGAATTGTGTTGCCACTGCCGCAGCCATCACACAGATCGAGTGCCGGGTTCTGGTAATCCAAGGCATGCCCGTAAGTGAACGTTGTCAGGAACGACACACCGCTGCTGAAACGCTTCTCCAGCTTTGCCGCCAGTCCCTGATAACTGGTCATGTTCCAGTTGGCGACGGACTTCACCGATGCGGACGTGTATCGCGCCAGCGGCCGCCGGGAGACGACGGTGGTAGAAGACAAAATGGCCGGCTGGTTGCCTTCGCCCAGGCCCTGCAATTGCACACCGTGATTCCCGACATAGTTCACTTCGGCGACCATGTTCCAGGGAAGGCGTTTTTCCACGCTGAAACTCCACTGTTGAACATAGGGCGTCTTCATATGGTCAGCCCAGTTCACCAACGTGGCAGTCGATGCGGGATTCAGGACGAAGCTCGCTGGATCAATCGGAGCGGGTCGCGGAATCGGCGAGTTGGGATCGAGCATCCACCCCGAAGACGGAAAAAGCTGATCGCTGCTGATCGTCTGCGCGCCGTAACCGAAAAAGGGAGGGTTGCTGGTCATTCGGTTGGTGACGCCGGTACCCTGATCCTGCGCATAAAAGATGCCGAAAGAGCTTCGCAGAACAAGATCTTTTATCTGCGGAACGCGCCAGGCGAGGCCCACTCGCGGAGCCCAATTGTTCTTATCGCCATAAATCAGCGATCGAGGCCGCGCAGAGTTTCCCGCCATCAGCAGCTGGCCGAACTGCGGATCGCCCGGATCGAGAATGAAGTTCGCCATCCGGTTCTGCGTCTCGATGTAGGGCTGCGCGTATTCATAACGGACGCCGAGGTTCAGCGTCAGGCCGGGCCGGAGTGTCCAATCGTCCTGAAAGTACCCGACTCCGAACCAGCTGCGCTCCGTGGCTTCGGCGATCGTGCCGGTAGTGAGGGAATTCGCAGTGCCCAGGAGAAGGTCGGCTAGCGAGTTACCGGTATTGGAACGCCCTTGCGGATTCTGCGTGAAGACACCAGTAAATCCGAAGCTGCTGCGTCCGTTGCTCGTAGCGAATGTCCCGGGCCGGATCAGCATGAACTCGCCCCCAAATCTCATGACGTGCGCTCCGAAGGATTTCGACATGTTGTCGGACCAATCCCAAACACCGGAAGTCTTCTTCAGCGGACTGTTTCCGCAGCATCCCGGCTGGCTGCCGAGCCCGGCAAATCCGGACACGTTGAACACCGGAGTACCGCTGGTGACTCGCGGATCCAGACTGCCTGGAATGATCTCGTTCCGCGGCGTAGTCGCGTCCTGATTCATATCAATAGTCGTCCAGGTAAAGCGAGCTTCGTTGATGAAGGTGGGACTGATCGTGCGCGTGTAGCCGTAACCCACGCTGGACGAATTGATATACCGCTGCACTGAGCTCTGCGCCGGATCTGGTAGGCCCGAGGCTGCCAATAAAGAGCTTCGAGTGATCGAATAGCGCCCAAACATCGAATCGCGGCCGGTCACCTGTACATCTCCGCGGACCACGCCATTCTTGGAATCCTGGGTCTGCGGAATGTTGCGCACGAATAGCGAATTAGAACCGGCCACGTTCGCCAGCGGATAGTTGTTGAGGAGTGACAACCCTAGGCTGTTCATCCGGCCGGCTGGGATCGTGTTCGAAGGAAACGGATCGCGAATATAGCCGGATCCACTAGCATTGGGTCTGGTCGTATTGGGATCGAAAATCGGCGTGCTTCCGAAGTTGCCGCTTCTTTGGGCGATCGTCGGGACGACCGATGTGCCGGCGGACTCATTGCGGTTATGAATTCCCTCATAGGCACCGAACAACCAGGCTCGATCGCGCTTGATAGGTCCTCCCAGCGATCCGCCGTACTGATTCCGGACCAGCAAAGGCTTCGCCTGCGCAAAGAAGTTGCGCGCGTCCAGGCGGCTATTGCGGAGGAACTCGTATGCGGACCCGTGGATGGAGTTCGTCCCACTCTTGGTAATGGCGTTTACTACGCCACCCGCAGCAGCCCCGAATTCCGCAGAAAAGTTGCTGGTCTGGATCGTGAATTCGGCCAGAGCATCCAGCGGAGGCCGAATCATATCTCGCGCCCGATTGTCCAATCCACGAAGGTAGTTTTCGTTCCGCCCTCCGTCCAGAAGGAATGCATTCTGCAGTCCGGTATTGCCGTAGGCGGAAAATGTCTGATCGCGGCTTCCAGAAGCGGGGACCACACCGGCTGTCAGGTTCGCCAACGCCAAGTAGTTGCGGCCATTTAGCGGCATCTCCAGCATTTCCTTGTCTTTTACAAGCTGCGAAAGGGTGCCCGATTTTTCCTCCAATAGCGAAATGTCGGCTGTTACAGTGACCGATTCCGTAGCGCTTCCCGTCTCGAGTGCGATCGTCAGATCCACGACACTGCCGACGCTAACAGGTACCGCCCGTCGAAGAGCGTTCTTGAACCCCGCCGCTGTCACCGAGACGTTGTACGTGCCCGGTGGCACCAGGGGCACCGGAGCTACTCCAAGCTCATTTGTCTGGAGACTCCTCAGTGTATTGCCTGTCTCCGTGCCGATTAATCGAACACTGGCCTTTGGCACGACGGCACCGCTGGGATCGATGACTGTAATGGAAAGTTGTCCTGTCGACGTCTGGGCTTGAGATATCGATAACAAGGCCCAAAAGAGGAATAGGGGTCCTGAAAAGCGAAGCAAACGTTGCTGAATGCCCATTAATTCTATAGATTTACTAGATTTTGCGTGAATTCACAACTGGAGTCTGGCGAAGCAAGGTTGACCAAACATCGCTGGATCATCGCGCGCGGCTATGAAGAACTGAAGCAGGAACAATTCTGAAGCAGGCCGACAACGGAGTGAAGACCTCCGAGGGGATCGTTCTACTTTGCTACCTAGGGGAACTTCTCTCGTTGCGCCGACACGAGCTGTCATCGAGCAAAATCAGGACTCGAGTTGTCGGCGGCGCGCCTCCGTGTTATTCTGTGGTTTCGTAGTCCTACCCGATTGGGAGGCTTGTGGTCATTTTTTGATGCACGGCCGTTTGGACCAGTCAAACCGTAGTTCCAGCAGTTCACGCTGCAAATAGTCGTAAAGGCGAAGATGGCAAAACAAGGGAAAAAGTATCTCGCTGCGGCGAACCAGGTGCAGGTGCGCCCCTATTCGTTGGAAGAAGCTGTTCCGCTCGTCCAGAAGCTGAAGTTCACAAAGTTTGACGAGACGGTGGAGCTTCATCTCCGGCTGGGTGTCGATCCCAAGCACGCCGATCAGATGGTTCGCGGTACTGTCGTGCTGCCGAACGGTCTCGGCCGGTCCAAGCGAGTGCTGGTGGTTGCTCAGGGTGAAAAAGTCCGTGAGGCTCAGGAAGCCGGTGCGGATCATATCGGCGGCGAGGAGATGATCAACAAGATCGCCTCCGAAAACTGGATGGACTTCGATGCCATCATCGCGACCCCGGACATGATGCGCGCGATGGCGAAGGTGGCGCGAATCCTGGGTCCTCGCGGCCTGATGCCGAATCCGAAAACGGGAACGGTTACGACGGACATCGCCCAGGCTGTGAAGGAAGTCAAAGCGGGCAAGGTCGAGTTTCGGGTGGACAAGACCGGGGTAGTTCACGCGCCGGTGGGTAAGGTGAGCTTTGATTCCGAGAAGCTGCTTGCCAATGCGAACAGCCTGATCCAGGCGGTTCTGCGCGCCAAGCCGGCGGTGGCCAAGGGCAAGTACGTAAAGAGCTGCACCATTTGTTCAACGATGGGGCCGGGTGTTTCATTGGACGTCACGTCTTACAACGCCGTGAAGGTGGCGTCGTAGGCCGGAGGAGGGAACGATGAAGAAGAAAGCCGACAAGAAAAAAGATCTCGAAGCATTGAAGAAGATGCTCGAGGAGTCGCAGAACGTCTTCCTGACTGGATACGAGAAGCTGACGGTCAGTCAGGACTTCCAGTTGCGGAAGACGATCCGCGAGGCGGGCGCCAACTACAAGGTTGTGAAGAACAACCTGGCGGAAAAAGCGGCCGATGGGCTGGGCGCGGCGGACCTGATGAGAGATCTGAAGGGCATGACCTCGATGGCGTATACCTCGGGCGATCCGGTGGCTTTGGCCAAAGCGCTGACCAAGTACGCCAAGGACAATCCCGCATTTACGTTTAAGGCGGGTTTGGTAGAAGGCCGGGTAGTCGACATCAAGTCGATTCAGGATCTGGCGGCCCTTCCGTCGAAGGAAGAGATCTTCTCGAAGCTGCTCTATCTCATCAACGCTCCGGCCCAGCGGCTGGTGACGGCGATGAATGGCGTGGGCCGCAACCTGGCGGTTGTGGTCGACCAAGGCGTGAAAGAGAACAAGTTTCAGCAGTAGAAACGCGCCCGCCTCGGGCGCGGCGAGCAAATTCTGGAAATTGGAGTAAATCAAATGGCAGACATCAACGCAATTGCAGAACAGATTCAGGGCTTGACGCTGCTCGAGGCCTCGCAGCTCGTAAAGCTTCTTGAAGAGAAGCTGGGAGTTTCGGCGGCGGCAGCGGCGGTGGCGGTGGCGGCTCCCGGTGCGGGCGCGGCGGCGGCTCCGGCGGCGGAAGAGAAGACCGAGTTCACGGTGGTTCTCACGGCGGCGGGTGCAAACAAGATCAACGTCATTAAGGTTGTGCGCGAAGTGACCAGCCTGGGTCTGAAGGAAGCGAAGGACCTGGTGGACGGCGCTCCGAAGCCGATCAAAGAAGGCATCAACAAGGAAGAAGCCGAGACGATCAAGAAGAAGTTCGTCGACGCAGGCGCCACTGTCGAAGTTAAGTAGTTTAATTTTAAAACTTTACGGACGGGACTGGCCGGCTGAACAAATCTGCCGCAGCTGGCCCCGTCCGAGTCATGTTTGCTGGTGTTTGACGCCAGGACAGGTTTATTGTTAACATTTGATTGATCTCCGCCGAAGGTAGCCGGACCTTTTTGCGCTCGTGAGCCATATTTCCTCTCCCCTGGGGGATTTGGGGTGCCCACTCCTGCCCACTGGGATATCTCGTCCTGTCCTACGTTACGAAACGTGTTTCTTCGTCTCTTCTGCGCCCAATTGGCGCGGAAATGCCAATTTTCGGTCAGGGTGGCGGACCTCTGACTCTTCTTTGCCGGTAGCCGTTGAGAGAGCCCATCCGGCCGGGACTCTCTCGCGGCGTTGGGAGTAAACATCATGCCGAATTCCCCGAACGCGATTCGAGAGCGCGTCGATTTTTCCAAGATCAAGACCTCGGTACCCATTCCGAACTTGATTGAAGTGCAGAAGCGAAGCTATGAGCGCTTCCTGCAGATGGATTTGCTTCCGGACGAGCGCGACGACTCCGGGCTGCAGGGGGTGTTCAAGAGTGTTTTTCCGATCACCGACTTTCGCGGGCTCTCTGAGCTGGCGTTTGTCGATTACGCGATCGGCAATTGGGAGTGCAAGTGCGGCGCGTTGAAGGGGTTGAACCACCTTCGGACGGTTTGCCGCCATTGTGGCGCGACCATCAAGACGGATCCATTTCATGTTGGCGACGTGCTTTGCGGGCAGTGCGGCACGTTCAACAAGAACATCGTCACCTTCTGTAACCGCTGCGGGGATCCCGTGGGTCTGCAGCACAAATACGACGTTCCGGAGTGTGAAGCGCGAGGGATGACCTACGCGGCTCCGTTGAAGGTCACGATTCGGCTGACGGTTTACGACAAGGACCCCGACACGGGGGTAAAGAGCGTTCGGGACATCAAAGAGCAGGAAGTGTTCTTTGGGGAAATTCCGTTGATGACGGACAACGGGACCTTTATTATCAACGGCACTGAGCGCGTCATTGTCAGCCAGTTGCATCGTTCCCCGGGCGTTTTCTTCGAAAAGCAGGCAGCGGTCGGCTACTACCTGGGCAAGATCATTCCTTACCGCGGCAGCTGGGTCGAATTCGAGTACGACAACAAAAACCTGCTGTATGTACGTATCGACAGGAAGCGAAAATTCTACGGAACAGTTTTCCTTCGTGCGCTGGGGCTGAAAACCGACGAGCAGATCCTGAAGGCTTTCTATCGCGATACGCTGACCACGGTCACCCTGGGAGCGAGCGGCAAGATCAAGGCGAGTGTCTCCCGGTGGCTGATCGGTTCCAAGCTGTCGTTTGCTATCAATAAGGGGCAGAACACGATCGTTCCGCAGGGTCGTAAGATTACGGACCGGCTGTTCAAGGAACTCGGGCAGAACAAGGTTGAGGATGTTGAGGTCGCTATCAACGACCTAGAAGGCGCCTATGCCGCCGCCGACATCATCGATATGGAGACCGGCGAAATTCTGCTGGAGGCGAATCACGAGCTGACGGCGTCCCATATTGAAAAGCTGGGAGCGGCCGGAGTAAAGACCATTGAGGTCTTCTTCCCGGAGCGGGACGATGTCGGCAACGTCATTTCCTCCACTCTGCGCAAGGATCAGGTGAAGTCTCAGGACGACGCGCTGCTGGAGATTTACCGCAAGCTGCGCCCTGGCGACCCGCCAACCCGCGATACGGCCCGTGCGCTATTCGACGGGATGTTCTTCGACGCCCGGAAGTACGACTTCTCGCGCGTCGGCCGGATGAAGTTCAACATCAAGATCCACGACAAGGCGGACGCGACGTCACTGGACAAGCGCACCTTGGATCATGATGACTTCACCAATACGATTCGTTACCTGATGAAGCTCCGCAGGGGCATCGGCGCGGTGGACGATATCGATCACCTCGGCAACCGCCGCGTTCGCGCGGTGGGCGAGCTGCTGGAGAACCAGTTCCGCATTGGACTCGTCCGCATGGAGCGGGCGATCAAGGAAAAGATGTCGGTGTACCAGGAAATGTCGACGGCGATGCCGCACGACCTGGTGAACGCCAAGCCGGTCATGGCTGCGATTCGCGAGTTTTTCGGATCCTCGCAGTTGTCGCAGTTCATGGATCAAACCAACCCGCTGTCGGAGATCACGCACAAGCGCCGCCTGTCGGCCCTTGGTCCGGGTGGTCTGTCGCGGGAGCGCGCCGGATTCGAAGTCCGCGACGTGCATCCGACGCACTATGGCCGAATTTGTCCCATCGAAACGCCGGAAGGTCCGAACATCGGCCTGATTTCCTCGTTGTCCTGCTTTGCGCGGATCAACGAGTACGGCTTTATCGAGAGTCCGTACCGGAAGGTGAATATCGGCGTGCTCGCCGATCAGATTCGGATTCTGAATCCCGGCGATACCGACTACAAAGTCAACGATGTTGCGGATCGGCAGGCGGCTGAGAAGGCCAACAGCAAGCTGGCGAAAGGCAAGCAGAGTGCCGAATACGAAGCCTACTGCGACTACCTGTCGGCCTGGGAGGAAGACAAGTATGTCATTGCCCAGGCGAACGTGAAAGTGGACGATAACGGCCACATTTCGACCGATCTGGTCAACGCTCGCGAGCGCGGCAACTTCGTCCTGGTTCACCGCGAGGCTGTGCAGTACATGGACGTTTCGCCGAAGCAGCTTGTTTCCGTGGCTGCCTCGCTGATTCCGTTCCTGGAAAATGACGACGCCAACCGGGCGCTGATGGGTTCGAACATGCAGCGCCAGGCAGTGCCGCTGCTGCGTGCCGAGGCTCCGTTTGTGGGAACCGGCATGGAGCATGTGACGGCTCGGGACTCCGGCGCGGTCATCATCTGCAAGCGCTCCGGCGTTGTGGATTCGGTCGACTCGGAGCGAATCATCGTCCGTGTCGACGGTTCTGACGCTCACGAAGGCCAGATGTCGCGCGAAGTCGGCGCGGACATCTACCCGCTAACCAAGTTCAAGCGCTCCAACCAGAACACGTGTATTAACCAGAAGCCGATCGTCAAAGTCGGCCAGCGTGTGAAGAAGGGCGCGGTTCTGGCCGACGGACCCTGCACGGAATCCGGCGAGCTGGCTCTCGGCCGCAACGTCCTGGTGGCGTTCATGCCGTGGCGAGGCTACAACTTTGAGGACGCGATCGTCGTCAGCGAAAAACTCGTGAAGGAAGACTACTACACGTCGATCCACATCGAGGAGTTCGAGACGGAGGCTCGCGATACGAAGCTGGGTCCGGAAGAGATCACTCGGGATATTCCCAACATCGCCGAGGCGTTTCTGCGCAATCTGGACGAATCGGGAATCATCCGCATCGGTGCCAGCGTGAAGCCGGGCGACATTCTGGTGGGCAAGGTGACGCCGAAGGGCGAAACCCAGCTGACTCCGGAAGAGAAGCTGCTTCGCGCGATTTTCGGGGAGAAGGCCGGCGACGTGAAAGACGCTTCGCTGTACTGCCCGCCGGGAATTGAAGGTGTCGTGGTCGACGCTCGCGTATTCTCGCGAAAAGGCGCCGATCTCGACGAGCGGTCCAAGCTGATTCTCGACGAGCAGATTGCCAAGCTGAACCGGAACCTGGAAGACGAGAAGCGAATCATTGGTGACGAGCGCTCCAAGCGGCTAGCGTCGCTGCTGGAAGGCAAGGAAATCCAGGCCGACCTGCACGACGAAAAGACGAACAAGAAGCTGCTCGCCAAGGGGATGGAGGTCACTCGCGATCTCCTGGAGAAGATTCGCGCCCGCGATCTAAAGCGCCTGAAGGTCAAGGACAAAGATCCGCGGATGAACGAGTTGATCGACGAGATCGAAGAAATGACCACTCGTCAGATCGCCGTTCTCGAAAAGATTACCGAGGAGAAGGTCAACAAGCTGAAAAAGGGTGACGAGCTTCCTCCCGGCGTGATCAAGCTGGTCAAGATCTACATCGCTATGAAGCGCAAGCTTTCTGTGGGCGACAAGATGGCCGGCCGTCACGGTAACAAGGGTGTCATTGCGCGCATCGTTCCGGAAGAGGATATGCCGCACCTGCCCGACGGAACTCCCGTCGAGATCGTGCTGAATCCTCTCGGTGTTCCCAGCCGTATGAACGTCGGCCAGATTCTGGAGACGCACCTGGGCTGGGCGGCCGCGAAGCTGGGCGTCCACTATGCGACGCCGGTATTCGACGGCGCGCACGAAGAAAACATCAAAAGCGAGCTGAAGCGGGCGGGCCTGCCCGATTCCGGCAAAGTCCAGTTGATGGACGGTATGTCGGGTATGCCGTTTGAGCAGCCGGTGACGGTTGGCATGATCTACATGCTGAAGCTGTCGCATCTTGTCGACGACAAGATTCACGCTCGCTCGATTGGTCCGTACTCGCTGATTACCCAGCAGCCGTTGGGCGGTAAGGCGCAGTTCGGCGGACAGCGCTTCGGAGAGATGGAAGTCTGGGCGCTGGAAGCCTACGGTGCGGCTTACGTTCTGCAGGAATTGCTGACTGCCAAGTCGGACGACGTCTACGGACGCGCCAAGATTTACGAAGCCATCGTGAAGGGCGAGGCCGCGGCCGAGCCTGGCGTTCCGGAGTCGTTCAACGTATTGATTCGGGAGCTGCAATCGCTGTGTCTGGACGTGCAGTTGGAGAAATCCCGACCGGTCGAGGGCGTCGAGACGGCGCTGGCGGCCGACTAAGAGAACCAGAGAAAGGAAGGGCAAAATATGTTTCGTTCATCCCCTTACGACCGCGCGAATCTGATCGCGGATTTCGACTCGATCCGGATTTCTCTGGCATCACCCGAAAAGATCCGGAGCTGGTCGCACGGTGAGGTCACCAAGCCGGAAACGATCAACTACCGCACGTTCAAGCCGGAGCGTGACGGTCTGTTCTGCGCCCGGATTTTCGGTCCGATCGCCGATTGGGAATGTCTGTGCGGCAAGTACAAACGCATGAAGCACCGCGGCGTCATTTGCGACAAGTGCGGCGTGGAAGTCACGCTTTCGCGAGTTCGCCGCGAGCGGCTGGGCCATATTGAGCTGGCCAGCCCCTGCTCCCATGTTTGGTTTTTCAAAGGTCTGCCGTCGCGTATCGGCTACCTGCTGGACATCACGCTTCGGGAACTCGAGCGCGTCCTCTACTTTGAAGCGTTCGTCGTTGTTGATCCGGGAGAGGTGACCACCATCGCCCAGGGCGACGTGATCTCCGACGAAGAGAAGCGAAAGCTCGACTCCGAGGGATTCGCCGGCAAGTATGTCGCGATGATGGGCGCCGAGGGGATCAAGGAGCTTCTGAAGAAAGTCGACACCGAGGCTCTCTCGGTGGAGATGCGCGAGAGGATGCGCACTGAGACTTCGCAGCAGAAGAAGCTGAAGTTCGCCAAACGCCTGAAAGTCGTCGAGAGCTTCCGCAAGTCCGGAAACAAGCCGGAGTGGATGATTCTCGATGTCATTCCGGTCATTCCGCCGGAGCTGCGTCCGCTGGTGCCGCTGGATGGCGGCCGTTTTGCGACGTCCGACCTGAACGATCTCTACCGCCGCGTGATCAACCGCAACAACCGGTTGAAGAAGCTGATTGAGTTGCACGCTCCCGATGTGATCGTCCGCAACGAAAAGCGAATGCTGCAGGAAGCTGTTGATGCTCTGTTCGACAACGGCCGCCGCGGGCGTGTGTTGCGCGGGGCGAACAATCGTCCTCTCAAGTCTCTGTCCGACACCCTGAAGGGCAAGCAGGGACGGTTCCGGCAGAACCTGCTCGGAAAGCGCGTCGACTATTCCGGACGTTCGGTGATCGTCGTGGGTCCCGAGCTGCGCCTGCACCAGTGCGGGCTTCCCAAGAAGATGGCGCTGGAATTGTTCAAGCCGTTCATTTATCACCGGCTGGAGCAGCGCGGCCATTGCACGACGATCAAGCAGGCCAAGGAGCTGGTCGAGCAGCAGGATCCCGTGGTTTGGGACATCCTCGAAGAGGTCATTAAGGATCATCCGATCCTTCTAAACCGCGCTCCTACGCTGCACCGGCTGGGAATTCAGGCATTCGAACCGGTTCTGGTCGAAGGCAAGGCGATTAAGCTGCACCCGCTGACCTGTACCGCGTTCAACGCCGACTTTGACGGCGACCAGATGGCGGTTCACGTTCCGCTGTCTCCTGAGGCGCAGATCGAAGCGGGCACGCTGATGCTTTCCGCCAACAACATCCTGTCTCCGGCGCATGGCGACCCGATTGCCGTCCCGACGCAGGACATGGTTCTCGGCCTGTACTACCTGACCAAGGCGAAGCCCGGTTCGAAGGGAGAGGGCCGCACGTTCGCCTCGATCGATGATGTGCTGATCGCTCTCGAGATGGGCGAAGTCGAGACGCTGACGCCGATTAAGCTCCGCTATACCGGCAAGGTTCTCGATCTGACCAAGGCTTTCGACAACCAGAACCTGCTGCACACCGAACCGATCGAGTTCGAAAAGCAGTACATGGATACCACGGTGGGCCGCGTCATTCTCAATGACGTCATGTCGCGCGCCATTCAGGGCGCCCATGCCACCGAGCCTATGCCGTTCATCAACGGCCTTCTGAAGAAGAAGGGGCTGACGCAGATGGTGAAGTTCTGCTACCTGCGGTTTGGCCTGACCCCGACCGTCGCGATGCTGGACGAGGTGAAAAACCTTGGCTATCACTATGCGACGCGCGCGGGCATCTCCATCGGAATCGACGACATGGTGGTTCCGGCTTCCAAGCCGCGCCTTGTGGCCGATGCCGAAAAGAAGGTCATCGAGGTTCAGCAGCAGTACACCGACGGCGCGATCACCAACGGTGAGCGCTACAACAAGATCATCGAGATCTGGCAGAAGGTGACGGAAGACGTTTCCGGCGAGATGTTCAAGCGCATGGAAGAGGACGACCGCACCGGCAACCTGAACCCGATTTACATCATGGCCGACTCCGGAGCTCGCGGATCGAAGCAGCAGATCCGTCAGCTTTCCGGAATGCGCGGACTGATGGCCAAGCCTTCGGGCGAGATCATCGAAACGCCGATTACGGCGAACTTCCGCGAAGGTCTGAACGTGTTGCAGTACTTCATCTCGACGCACGGCGCCCGTAAGGGTCTGGCCGACACGGCGTTGAAGACTGCCGACTCCGGCTACCTGACCCGTCGTCTTTGCGACGTGGCTCAGGATGTGATTGTGAGCGAGACGGATTGCGGCACGGCGGACGGAATTTTCGTCGAGCCGATTGTCGAATCCGGCGAAATCATTGAGCCTCTGCGCGATCGTATCGTGGGCCGCGTGGCGCTCGAGGATTTGAAGGACTACGAGCTGAGCCTTCTAGTCGGAGCCAATGAGCTGATCGACGAAGCCAAGGCCGCTGCGATTCAGGCAGCTGGCATTGAGCGAGTGAAGATTCGCTCCGTGCTGACCTGCGAGTCGCGCCGCGGAGTTTGCCAGCTCTGCTACGGCCGCAACCTCGCGACCGGCCGTATGGTGGAGCGCGGTGAAGCCGTCGGAATCATCTCGGCGCAGTCGATCGGCGAGCCCGGCACTCAGTTGACCATGCGTACGTTCCACGTTGGTGGTACGGCCTCGGGTCAAGCGGAGCAGTCGCGGCAGGATGCCAAGTCGGACGGTTTTGTGAAGTTCGAAGGCATTCACACGATCCGAAACGCCAAGCACGAGCTGATCGCGCTGAACCGCAGCGGAATCCTGGCGATCGTGGACGCCAAGGGGCGCGAAAAAGAGCGCTACCAGGTGGTCTACGGCGCGAAGATTCTCGTCGAAGACGGCACGCCCGTGAAAGAAAACGATCTGCTGGTTGAGTGGGATCCGTATGCTTTCTCGATCCTCACGGAAGTCTCCGGTAAGGTTCACTTCAAGGACCTGCTGGAAGGCGTCACGATGCAGGAACAGGTGGACGAAATCACCGGTATGTCGCAGTGGGTGGTTGCCGACACCACTGACGAAAAAAAGGTGCCAACTCTCGTGATTCGTGCGGATGGCGCATCGAAAGCGGATGAACGCCGCTACCTGATGCCCACCCATGCTCACCTGATGGTGTCGAACGATGAAGAAGTCCACGCGGGCGACGTTCTGGCGAAGATTCCGCGCGCGACCAAGAAGACCAAGGACATCACCGGCGGTTTGCCGCGCGTTGTTGAATTGTTCGAGGCTCGCAAGCCGCGTGAGACGGCGATCATGGCTGAAATCAACGGCACCATCAAGATGGGCGAGATGACCAAGAACAGCCGCAAGGTGAACATCATTCCGGAAGACGGTAATGAATCGAGCATGCGGGAATACGCTGTTCCCCGCGGCCAGCACATCAACGTTCAGGAGGGCGAGCGCGTGAAAGCGGGCGACCGGCTGAACGACGGACCCCTCAACCCGCACGACATTCTGAGCGTCCTGGGCGAGAACGAGCTTCAGAAGTATCTCGTCAATGAAATTCAGGAAGTCTACCGGCTGCAGGGCGTCAACATCAACGACAAGCATCTGGAAGTCATCTCCCGGCAGATGATGCGCTGGGTGAAGGTCGACGATATCGGCGATACGGAATTCCTCCCGGAGGAAGTTGTGGATAAGTTCCGGTTCAAGGAAGAGAACGAGCGCGTGATCAATGCAGATCCTCCCGGCCGCCCGGCACAAGGCAAGCCGGTTCTGCTGGGAATCACGAAAGCGTCTCTTTCTACCGACAGCTTCATCTCCGCCGCTTCGTTTCAGGAGACCACTCGAGTTCTCACGGAAGCCGCCATCAACGGCAAGGTCGACATGCTGCGCGGTCTCAAAGAGAATGTCATCATGGGCCGCCTGATCCCGGCCGGAACCGGTATGGATTACTACCGGTCGGTCAAGATCGCCGGCGAGGACGTGGTGGAAGAAGAAGTGGTTCACGAGCCGGAAGTGATCGACTCGATGACCGGCTACGACGAAGAGACGCGCGCGCTGTATGCGGGCGGGCTTTCCGAAGATACCGGCGAAGAGACTCTGGCCGAATAATTCCGGCCTGTCTGAAACCAAAAGGGGCGGGAGCTTTGCGGCTCCCGTCCTTTGTTTTTGGGAAGCGCTTTGCGTGATTCTGAAAGGCGTGCCACTATTGCGGATATGCCGGCTTTCCCGGTGGCTGTGTCATTGCTGGTCCTTATCGGAAGCGCCTCCACAGTGGGCGCTTGTACGATCTTCCTGTCTGAGCCTGTTGCCGTTGGCAGCAGCTTCCAGTTGTCGCTTCGTGATGCTATAGGAGTGACGGTTCGCCTCCGCGGTGCCGGCAGCGCGGAATACTCCGCCGTGACAGATGCGCAGGGCATTGCGCGATTCGAGAATCTCCGTAGCGGTTCTTATAGCGTCCGTGTTCAAGATGATCTGGAATTCAGCGATAGGGAGCTCTTGGAGGTTTCTGCCGACAAGCAGCCGGGCCTTACCATCCCGATTCCATCAAGGTTTTCAAAACGTGTCGTTTCGCGCTCACTGGCCGGTATTCTTCTGATGGCGGGTGAAGCATTGGAACGAGGCTCGGCGATTTCGATAGATCTCCTGGATCGCGCCGGCAAGGAACTGAGGCGCACAGTTACGGACCCGGCAGGGCGCTTCTCTTTTCCCGCGATGCCGCCGGGACGCTACATGCTGCGTTTGTCCGCCAGCTCAGCAGAAGGCGGATTCATACCCGTGGAAGTTCACCCGGGAGCCGGGGAAGGCGAAATGCAGTTGGAATTGAGCTGGAGCAGCTGTGGTTTGGAGTATTTGGATCGCCGGCAGTGCGCCGGCGGCGCGAATGCTCTACAAGTGCGACAACTTGCGGGATGGGTCCGTGATGCCGCTGGAGCGGGAATTGGAAATGCGCAGATCATCCTTCTCGACTCGTCGGACAAGATCATTGAACAATCGAGAAGCGACAACGCCGGCAGCTTCATTTTGAACTCCACGGCACCCGGTGGCTATCGGCTGATGATTGCGAGTTCACCTTTCATGACTCTGCGAACGGATGTCAGCGTGAATCCATCGTTTACTGCAGGAAAGGTTGTAGCGGAACTGGCTTTGGCGGGCTGCGGTAAAGCTTCCGTGCGTTGAGGGTTTCAAATAGGCGGGTCCAAAATTGGATCGTAACTATCGCCGTCCGGGACGCTCCCACCGCAGAGTTTCGCTAGGAGATTTTCCAAAGAGCTCCCGGTAAGAATACGCGAAGCGGCCGAGATGGAAAAACCCCCAGCGCGTCGCGATCGCAGTGATCGACGCGCCCGGACCGGCATGGACCAATTCCCGGTGTACCCGGTTGAGTCTTTCGACTCGAAACCATTCTTGAGGAGACAACCCGCATTCCGCCTGAAATGTCCGTTGGAGCGTTCGCGGGCTCAGCCCCGTCGCTTTTGACATCGACTGCAGGTCGAGCACTTCGTGCGAGTCGCGCTCGACGAGCGCCATAGAATCGCGGAGCATCTCGACGCATCGATGAAGCCGCCGGCCATCGTGACGCCTTCGCGCGGAGGACCGCCGGCAGAGCGCATTGGTGAGGCGTGCCAGAAGGTCATGTTCCACCGATTCTCCAAGCCGTGCCGAATTCTCCTCCTTGCTGAGAGACCGTACCGACCGGTCCAACTCACGCAATCCGGTCATTAAACTTCTGCTCACGTCCGCCGGCGGTGGATCGAAATGAGTGATCCCTGCAGCCGGAAGATCTGGAACTTCGTCGAAGTGGTCCAAGCAAAACTGCAGGAAACGATCCCGGGGAATTGCAAACGCCAGCCATGTCGCATTGGGCCATGCGCGATAGCTCAACTCTGCATTCTCCGAATAAAATTGGACAGTGCCGGGCCGGACGGCAAGACCGTTGATGAGAGTTGGTTGCTGCTGGCGAACCATCGTCCCAATCGTGATCATGTTTCGCCCGAATACTCCGTTCACCATGACGGCGGGCGCATAAATCCCGCGATTGAGGGTGGCATGGGGAAGAGAGCATTGAAGTAGCTTGAGATAAGGGGCTCCCCCCGGCAGCCGTTTGTGGTCGAAATCCGCACCGGCCACCGCATGTACCAACGCGTCGGCATCAAATTGACAGAGGTTGACAGTTTCGACAGTCACTGGCGGCTTGTCCATCTCCGCCAGACCATATGCCGTGCCCATTCTGATCTTCCTGTCCAGATACCTAGAGCGAGTTTTCTCTATTGTGTCGCAAATCGGATAGTCAAATTTATGCAGTCTATATACGATTTCAATACATCCTAAGTCCATTACAAATGCCGCGTGCGATTGAACAAAGATGTCAGTCTTATGAATCAATGAGTTCACATCGGCATCGCGAGCCGCCCGATAGTTCGGAGAGCGGAGGACAGTACTGATATGTTGATGAAATCAAAACGGCTGAGCTTGATAGCGCTCATAGCGCTAGGTAGTCTATCCCCGGCGTGGGGCCAAAAAAAGCCAAACATTCTGGTCATATTCGGTGACGATATCGGAGTGCCACAGATCAGTGCCTACACCATGGGGCTGATGGGCTACAAGACGCCGAACATCGACCGGATCGCCAAAGAGGGCGCCATCTTCACGGATGCCTACGCGCAGAACAGCTGCACAGCAGGTCGAGCGTCGTTCATTCTCGGGCAGGAACCCTTCCGGACCGGTCTGCTGACCATTGGTATGCCCGGCGATCCTCACGGGATTGCCGATTGGATGCCGACCATTGCGGACGTCATGAAGACCCAAGGGTACGCCACCGGCCAGTTCGGCAAGAACCATCTGGGAGATCAGGACCAGCATCTGCCGACAAAGCATGGTTTCGATGAATTCTTCGGCAATCTGTATCACCTGAATGCCGAAGAAGAGCCGGAGGGGTACTTCTATCCGAAGGATCCGAACTTCAAGAAGAAATACGGCCCTCGCGGAGTCATCCATTCCTTTGCTGATGGAAAGATCGATGACACCGGACCGCTAAACACCAAGCGCATGCCAACGGTTGACGAGGAGTTTCTCGTCGCGGCGAAAGATTTCATCAAGCGGCAGCATTCGGCGAACAAACCCTTCTTTGTCTGGTTCAACACAACTCGCATGCACGTGTTCACGCACCTGAAACCGGAGTCGTTGGGAAAGACAGGCAAGGGCATCCATGCCGACGGCATGGTGGAACACGACGGGCATGTTGGAGAACTGCTGAAACAGTTGGACGACCTGAGTATCGCCAATGACACGATTGTTCTATACACAACAGACAACGGCGCGGAACTTGCGCTGTGGCCCGACGGCGCCATGACAATGTTCCACGGCGAAAAGGGGACAACCTGGGAAGGCGGCTTCCGCATTCCGATGATGGTCCGCTGGCCGGGAGTGATCAAACCGGGTACGGTTTACAACGACATTATTTCGCTGATGGATTGGTTCCCCACGTTCGCGGCTGCGGCGGGGGCGGGCGATATCAAAGCGAAAATGACGTCCGGATTCAAAGCGGGCAATAAAAACTTCAAGGTTCACCTGGATGGCTATAATTTCATGCCGTACTTCGAGGGCAAGGCGCAAGCCGGGCCTCGCGATGCCATGTACTACTTCGACCAGGGCGGAAATCTCAATGCTGTTCGTTGGAACGACTGGAAGGTCAGCTTCGCGGTGGCCAGCGAAGGCAACATCGCCACAGCAACTCGCGAGGTTACTTCCTGGGCGATGATCACGAACCTGCGGATGGATCCGTACGAAAGAGGCATGAAGGACGGCGGACAGGCACTGACGTTCTTTGCCCAACAAATGTGGCTGCTGGTGCCCATTCAGGGAAAAATCAAAGAGTTCTTCAGCGACTTTGATAAGTTTCCTTATCAAATGGGAAGCAGCCTGAACGCCAGCGGAATCGGTTACGGAATGCTGCGGCAGTCAGATGCCATGAAACGTTTGAAGGACATTGAGACCCTAACATCGCCGAGAAACTAATACTGGAGGCGACGCCGGTTCGAGCATCTCATTGGGAAAGGCCCGGAAAGCTGCATAGTTGTTGGCGCTTTCCGGGCTTTCCATTAACCACACCAGAAACCGGCGGATGGTGAGAACCCGAAAAAATGCCCACTGTATCTGACAGAACGGAACGAGTTGTCCAATCACGCTGCCAAGCCGGATTTCGGAACGCTCCCTGTGCTCCGCATTTGGAGGAAGAGCGGCGTGGTTCGCGGCTAACGGTTGGAAGCGCCGATCCGGTCCCGCTGGAGCGTCTGCCGGACGATGAATTGGTGGCCCGATTTCTCAATGGTGATCGAGCGGCTATGTCTGTCATCTTTCAACGATGGAACAAGCGGGCGATTGCATTCGCCCACCTGCATGTGCGCGAGCAGGAACAGGTGCACGATGTCGTCCAGAACGCGTGGGTAAAGGTTCTTCGCGGTGTCTATCAATTCCGGGGCACGGCGAAGTTTTCTACGTGGCTCTTTACCGTTGTGCTGAATGAATGTCGCGCGATGCGCGGTCGCGCGCAAGGAAAACAGATGATCTCGATTGATGCCGGGCTTCCGCCAGATGCTTGGGAATCGATGGTTTCTATTTCACGCGTCGATGTTGAACATGAGGCTCAACAGGACCGGGATTGGTTGCATCGCCAGATTCAGTGCCTGCCGTCCGTTTATAAGCGGATTCTGCTGATGCACTACGTCCAGGGAGTTCCGTTGAATAAGGTGGCGGACAGCCTGAACATCAGTCGAACCGCCGCCAAATCGCGAATTGTACGCGCCCGGGCAGAGCTGCGCGCCAGGCTACGGAATTCAGCAGAGCATAGATCTGATGCAAATTTTGTATGGCGGAAGCCAGTGGGAGTTGAACCCACCAGAGACGGCAAGCGCCTCTCACTGGTTTTGAAGACCAGGCCCAGCACCGGCTAAATCTGGCTTCCGTTGTCAGGATATCTCGCCGTTAATCCCATCCTGGCGAGTAGCTGAGGGAAGCGGGCATCACTCCGAATTTCACTGGCTTTCGGATCGGAACCAACGTACATCAGCCGGCCGTCATGGCTGGCAGCGGCGCGATCCAGCCGTTGATACGCCTCGTCCATCCGCCCTAACGCCGCCAGCACGAGCGCGAAATCGAACTGCTGCACGAACTGATGAGCGCTGGCTTTCTCCAGCTCCACCAAACGGGCTTCCGCCGCTGTCCGCTTGCCCATTCGAGCTTCGGCGACACCGCAAAACGCAACGGAAGCTGTGTTTGCGGGAACCATCGTCCGAAACTTTTCCAAAGCTTCCAATGCCTCGGCGTTCCGTCCTTCCGCGAACATCCGGTCTGCCCGGACCAGGTTGGTGTTGGGGAAACCCGGAGCCATCCCGGTCATTACGGCTTCCAACTCGGCCGCGTGGTCCAGCTTCCGCCCCAGCACGGCAATCGTCCCGGCAGACTGCACCACCGGCAAAGAAATCGGATCCAGTAAGCGAGCTCTCGCAATGGCTTTCTCCGCCTCCGGAAACATTCGCCGCGGAGCGAAACAAGCCATCGCGAGCCCTAAGTACGCAGTGCTGTGGCTGGGATTGCGTTCGATGGCCCGATAGAAGGATTCTTCGGCTCCCTTCCAATCCCATTCGTAGAAAGCCTGAACGGCGCCCATGGAAACATGAGCCTCCCCAAGATTCGCGTCGATGTCCAGGGCTTTTCTCGCCGCCGAGCGCGCCACGGGGTAAGCTTCGTCCGGATGGCCGTAGCCGAACGAAGCGACGATCGTTGCTGTATCGGCTAAACCTGCCCAAGCCAGCGCGTAGTTGGGGTCCTTTTCGATCGCTGCCTCAAAGTGCCGTTTCGCTTCCTCGAAGCCTTCGGGAGTCCATCGGTTCCACGCGTGGCGCCCGCGGAGGTACAGGCTATACGCATCCAGATTTTCCGTGTATTTCCTGCTGATGCCGGAAACGGGCTCCAGCGTGCAGCGTCCCTTCAGAGCATCCACCACGGAAGCGGCAATCTCGTCCTGAACCGCGAATACGTCGGAGAGGTCCCGATCGTAGCGCTCGCTCCAGATCTGATGACCTCCAGTGGCATCCACCAGTTGAGTGGTAACTCGCAAGCGATTTCCCGCGGTCCGGACGCTTCCGTCCAGCACCAGGCTGACATTCAATTGGCGGCCGATTTCGCGAATGTCGTCTCTCCGCTGCTTGAATCGAAACGCCGATGTCCGGGCCGCAACCCGGACATGGCGCAACCGGGTTAGTGAATTGAGGATCTCCTCGGCGATGCCGTCGCAGAGATATTCCTGATCTTTTTGGGGGCTCAAGTCCAGAAAGGGAAGTACGGCAATGCTCGCCGATTCCGGCGCCGCCGCTGTTCGCAGAATACTGGAGGGAGAACGTAGCTGTTGAAGAGCGTCTCGAACTTCTGAAAATCCCGCATAGCGCTGGTGGGCCGGTTTGCGCAGGCAGCGCCAGATGACGGGATGGAGAACACTGCCGGTGGCAGACGGAGGATCGTCGCGCAGCAATTTTGCCAGGATCGAGACTTGTGTCTGGCCGTCAAAGGCGCGCCGGCCGGTGGCCATCTCGTAGAGAACCGCGCCAAACGAAAACACATCCGATCGCGGATCGACGGGCAGCCCTTCGGCCTGCTCAGGCGACATATACCCGACAGTTCCCATCAGCGTCCCCACCTTGGTATGGGGAGTATTCAGCAGCAGGGACTGCGTCGCTTCCGTCTGGCTGGCCGACAGGATGGACTTTGCCAGGCCGAAATCCAGCACTTTTACCACGTCATCGGGGCGAATCAGGATATTCGCCGGCTTCAGGTCTCGATGGAGAATCCCGGCGGCATGCGCGCGCTCGAGAGCATCGCAAATCTGGATGGCATAGGCAGTGATGCGCTCCTCGGGCATTCCTTCAGGAGGAATCAGTTCGCGGAGTTGCTTTCCCTCAACATACTCCATCGCGATGAAGTCGGTGTCGTCCTGCTGGCCAACCTCATAAATTGTGACGATATTCGGATGATTCAGGGATGACGCCGATCGAGCCTCGTGCAGGAACCGCTCCCGGCGCTCCCCTTGGCAGGTTCCGGGGAGGAGAACTTTCAGGGCGACCAACCGCCCCAGTAGCGGGTCGCGCGCTTTGTAGACGCGGCCCATTCCACCTTCGCCCAGCGTTTCCAGGATCTCGAACCGCGAGATCAGCGTAGCGGCCATTACCCTACGATAGCGAACACAGGGAAATTACCGGCAATTCTCCAGAAGTCCTTGAAAATTCAACCCTGATTTCCGTCGATCTTCTGGCCGGATGCCAGGTTGGTGAATCGTACCCATTTCGCGCCGGGCTGTTGGAAGGTCACCGTTGAACCGAGTGCCGAAACAAGTGAACCGAGAATCGCGCCAAGACGGAATTTGAGTCCTGCCATCGTGCCTTCGTGCTTTGCCAGATAACCGGCCGCCCCCAGCGCCGCGTCCGCGGACAATTGTCCGGATTCCTTGTTCATGGGCGACATCCACGCCTCCGCGCTCGCCTCTCCCTGAACTTTCACGGATGGAAGAACCAGTACCGCTTTGCCGGCCCGGCGGACCTGGAAGCAGATCTCCGCGTCCGACCAGAACTGTCCATAGCGTTGATCCAGATAGTTCATGCCGGCGATGGAACGCCGCCGCAGCAGCAGAGGCGAGTCGGCCACATACTCAGCGCGCAGTTCCCGCGCCGATAGATCGAGAGGCAAAGGCGGTCCCAATCGGCCCGACTTCCAGAAAGATGTCAGAGCCGCGCGGTCCGGCAGGGGATAGATTCGGGTGATGGGCCGGCCCTCCCCATCCGTTACCAGCGGTGAAACTGCCAGCGCACCCGATTCAGCCTCCAGCCCGGCGATCAGCGCCGGAATGGTCGATACTTCAAATTCCACGCCGGGAGGCGTCAGGCAGAGGTACTCGCCCGTTGCCGTTCGGGTCGCAATATTCACGCCCTTTGTGTAGCCGACGTTGCGCTGCATCCGCAACATGCTGACAAATGGAAAATCGGAGTCGATCGCCGCGCCGCCGTCGGTGGAGGCATTGTCGACTACCAGCACTTCGATTCGATTTGGATCGGCAATGGGTTGAAGGGACGCTAACGTTCGTTGTAACGCCGAGGTCCGGTTGCGATTCACCAGGACGATCGACGTTTGCGGAATGGGTTTCAGTTCCTCCATGTATGGAGCAATTTGTGATGATACCGCGCTAACGCTTCAGTGTCGCGTTCTGCGGATCCAGGAGGACTTTCACCGGTGCGGAAGGCAGGACCATGGTGAAACTGACCGGCTCCGAACTGGTCCGCACCCACTTCGTAACCGATTTAGCTCGCCCCAGCTGGATTTCCACGGGAACGGCATCGCTGAAATCCTCCGGAGCGTCCGTTTGAGTCACGGTGCCCGTTAAGGTGACCTTCGGCGCCGCGCCTTTGACGGACCAGGTCAGCTTCAGGCCGGGAATTCCCGTTCCCTGGGTCCACGTATCGAAGAACAAATCCAGTTTGGGGTCGAGTTCGCGGTAGCTTCCTTTCGGGGACTGCCGGGAGACAAACTCCGCCGCAAGATCCCGAAACTGCGTTGTCGTCAAGCTTTGTCTCTGGTAACGCTTTGCGGTTTCTGACAGCAGCGCCCAGAACAGATCATCCCCCAGCCTCCGCCGCAGCATATGAATGATCCAGGAACCCTTGTCGTAAATTACCGTGCGCCACGCACCTGGAGCGTTCGAGGATTGCAGCCGGACGCCGAGAATCACCGGCCCCGCCGCATCCGGGATATTCCCATCCGCGTCTTTGCGCAAAAGCCGGTCTTTGTATTCCGCCAGAACGGCATCCATCGCCCGAACCCCCTTGCGCTTCTCCAGAATTCCGAGCGCCATGTAATTGGCCAGGGCTTCCTGCAGCCAGTCGTCTTCGTAGCCGGCGGAGGCTACTGCGTTGCCCCACCACTGGTGAGCGGTCTCATGAGCGTGCAGCATGTCGCCGAAAAAACCTTCCCGCGATGCTCCCAGGGAGACCGGTTGCTGTTCCAAATAACTCATGGTCGACAGATACAGCAACCCGGGGAATCCCTGCCCGAACTGTCCGGGAATCGGCGACACCGCCAGCGTCTTAAGCGGTGGAGGACCCAGGCGCTGCGCCATCCACTCCAGTTCTTCGGCGATCGCCGCGGCCATACTCTGCAGATTCACCTGCGGCCGCACCGCCGGTGTCGTGATGATCGCCGGGGAGTCCGGCAACCGCCGGCGCGGAAAAGAACCCGGCGGAGCGGGTAGAGCCACGGCGACAGGCCGCTGTTCCAGCGCGGATTCCAGCTGGCGATTCGCATAAACGTCGACTTGATAGCCTCCCCGCTCGATCCCCGTTCGAATGTAGTTGCCCAGGTTGAATCCCGCAAAACGCAGAGGTACTGGCGACCGCCGATGAGAGACGCGCTCCTCCCCCTCTACGCGCTCATCGACAAGTTCGCCGGAAGTGATCAGGCTGAGGGCCTTCGGGTATCGGAAAGTGAGATCGAAATCGGCGAACTGCGTTCCACGCTGTGGATACCAATTGATCCGGGAGGCAACGAAGTAGACCTTATTTCCCGCGTCATGGATTACGTCTCCGTCATGGTGGACAGTAATCTCGCACTCTTTTCCCGCCTCTAACGGATCCTTTGTCACGAGCAGAAAAGTTTCATTCTGATCGCCTCGCAACAGATTCGAACGCAGGGATTCGGGCCGGAAGATCTCAGCCGGTGTTCCATTCACTTCGGCCGCCGATATTTTCATGCGAGGGGAAATATCCAATGCGATTGTGGAAACCGGATCGCGTGGTACCGCGCGGATTTTGGTTGTAGCTGTGAGATGAAGCGTGGGCTCGATTCGCGCGTGGATGTCGAAGCGGGAAACCGTTAGTTCCAGGGGAACAAGCTTGCCGCGAAAGCTTCGGGCTGTAAAGTGCGTCCACACGTCGTAGTAGCTGCGGTTCTCGCGCGAAGTGAAGCGTCCGAGAGTGATCTGCTGGCGCACCCGCGGGTCGAAGATGAAATCGAAATTGCCCAGTTGATTTCCCGCAATCGCAGCGAAGAAAAATCCTTCCCTGGTGCGGCCGGTAAGGACATCGTCGATCAGACGAAGCTCAAAGCTGCCGGAGAGATTTCGCATCGCCCCGTTCCAGCGGGAGGCGAGCAGAAATCCTTCCTCCATCGCCTTCCTGTTGAACTCGTTCTCGCCGATGGCCTTTTGCAGCGCTGCCATTGAATCGTCCGTGAAGAGAAAGATCGCGTTCCGGAAGTGCTCGCTCAGATTCGGCGACTTGGTAAATGTTGCCAGCGAGGAACGCTCGCCCCGGGTGGGGGGTAGCAGCAGGATCTCCGCATCTCCGCCTTCCACTTCGGCAGTAAAGACGGCGCCCAGACGGCGGCCGCCTACCGGCTTGAGAAAAATTAGCAGCCCCTCGTTTAGAAAGATTCGGCCCTCGTCTTTGGCGATCGGAAGATCGCGGACGCGATAGCACTCGCTGGGGTCCAGTTCGATCCGGCGAATCTCTTGCGAAAGCTCAGCCGCCCGATCCATGCCAAAAGACGGAATACCGGCAAGCAATAAGAGGGCGAGGGCCTTCACGAATCCAGTTTACGAACGCCGCTTCACAAGCGCGCGGGGGGGCAGCCGCCTAATTGCCGAATATCGAAGAAAACCAGCTCTTGGATTTCCGCGGACGATGCGGGCGCTCCTGTTTCGGCAGCGCTTCGCCGGTCAGGGTGGCCCTGGGGTTGACCACGAACAACAGTTCCGCGACTTCCTCTCCGGCGCGCGCAACTACGGCTTCGCGCGCTTCCGTCAGCCGTGGAGTGCGCCCTTCCGACCGATGCGCGTCGCTGGCGATGAAGTGAATCATCCGATCGTCCAGCAGGCGCTCGGACATCTTGCGGGCGTTCGATCCGAACATTCCCAGCAGGGACTGACCGGTTACTTGAACCAGGCACCCTCGCGCCACCCATTCCTTGATTTCGGCTTCCTTCCCGCGCAAACCGAAATATCTTTCCGGATGGGTGAGAATCGGGATCGTTCCCGCGCGAATCAAGGCGTCCAGAATGGGAGGAACTGTCTGAGTGGGGAAGGTATCCGCCAGCTCGATGAGCAGGTAGGATTGACCGTTGATCGTATACTTTTTCGGATTGGCGACGGCGTCCTCAATCAGGTCATAGTCCAGATGAAAGTCGCAGCCCTGGTGGATTTTGACGGACGTGGGATTTGCGGTCCGAAGCTCCTCTAGCTTCTCGGCGACAATCGCCGGATCGAAGTCATATTCCAGGTTTGCGTGGGGCGACGCGACGATGTCGGTAGTCCCCGACTCGGCGGCGATTTCAAGCATACGAAGACTTTCGGCCAGGTCGGATGACCCGTCGTCGACTCCGGGCAGGATGTGAGAGTGAATATCAACCACTACGATGGCGGTTGCGGGCCGGCAATCAGATGAACATCTCTTCGTCCTGCGTCACCTTATCGACGCTGGGACGATTTCCCCGTATGAATTGCGAAAGTCCCGCCCGGACACCCGCTGCGAGACCGTTAACCTCGCGGATGGGCCGAAGAATGGTCCCCTGGACCGCCGATACCGTCTCATGCACACGAGTTACCGTATCCTGGACCACCAGTTCCGTCCGATCGATTTGATTCTTGGCGCGGCTGGTGGCGTCGAGGACGACCTCTTCGACACGAGCGAGCTGGTTCTTCGCCGAGTCGAGGATAGCGATCGTCCGGGACGAAATTTCCTGAAGCTGTGTCCGGCTTTCGTGCAGGATGCTGCGAGCCTCCTCCAATGTGGTCTGCGCCTGAGGAATGAGCGGGCTGACTTGTTCCCTCAGCTGCTGAAAGCCTTTGTACAGACGGAGCATGATCACCGCCTGGATGACCATGGAAATAGCCCCCATCGCGACAAAGGCTGCCACTGAGTACACGAAAATCGGATAGCTTTCCATTTAAGACTGGCCAGCCTCCGTTATCGTCTCCCGGTATGCTCTTTTACCGGCATCGACGGCTGCGGAAAGCTGTTCCTTTTGCCGCTGTAGCGCCGAACGCCCGCGGTCCACCAACTCCTCCGCCTGGTCGCGCAGTTCGTCGCCGCGATTTCGTAAATAGTCTTTGCCCTCGTCCGTTTTGGAGCGAATGATCCCACGCGTCTCCTCGCCGGACTGGGGAGCAAAAAGCAGGCCTGCGGCGACACCAATGCCGAGCCCTAGCAGGAAATAGGAAAATTTGTTTGAGTCTTCCATTCCGAAGGCAGCTCCTTTAGCTGCCTTTAGAATACTACGCAAATCATGGGCCAACCGAGAAAACCGAAGCTGAATACAGAAGAGTTATGGACATACTCTCTGCGCCTTTTAAGTGGGCGGTCGTTGTCCTCTGGAGAGGTGCGCGAGAAGCTGCGGATGAGGGCGGCGGAGGGCGCGGATCTGGAAGAGGTAATTTCCCGCCTGAAAGACTCCGGCTACCTGAACGATGCGCGATTTGCCGAAGGTTTCGCCACGGCGCGCCGGGACTTCGAAGGATTCGGGCACTTCCGCGTGATGCAGGACCTTCGGAAGCGAAGAGTCGCCCCCGCCGTCGCCGAACAAGCCGCATCGGAGGCGTTTTCTGAAGTCAATGAAGCGGAGCAGGCGGAGCGGTATCTGCTCCGGAAATATCGCGGGAAAGACCTGCCGGTATTTCTTGCAGAGGAAAAGAATATGGCGTCTGCTTATCGAAGACTGCGGACAGCCGGATTCGGCAGTGGGACGGCAATTCGCGTTCTGAAGCGATTCTCCAAGAGGGCGGAAGAGCTGGAAGACGCTCCAGAAGAGCCTCTGGAAGGCTAAAGCGGTCCGTCAGTGCCACAGCCGCAGCTCGACGCCGCCGAGGATGCCGCGCGTGGGGACGGGAACCGCCGGAATTTCTTCAAACCGGGCATTGGTGAGATTTGTCAGCTGCAGGAATGGGCTGATTCGGCCACTCTGGCGCGCCAGGTACGCATCGACCACGGTGTAAGGGCCGCGCTGGACTCGATCGATGCGGGAAACCCGCGCTCGCGCGATCAGCTTCCACGGTAGCTCCCCTTGCCAACCTAGCATCGTGTTTCCCGTCGGATAGTTGAAGACGTATTTACTCTGCAGGCCGTCCAGCGCTCCCTGAACGCCGTGCAGCCACGTATAGCCGGCATTGAACTGGTGCCGCCGCCAGCGCCAGACCACCGCCGTCTCGACCCCCGTGAAGTGGAGCTGGGTGAGGTTCGTGGCGCGCCACACGTCGGTGGGAGAGCTTCGCACGTAATCGATGCCGTTGGACTCGCGCCGCTGGAAGACGGTGACATTTCCGCGAAGATTGCCGCCGGCATTCCAATCCAGACCCCCCTCATACGTCCATGCGTATTCCGCCTTCAGGTTCGGATTGCCCACGTTGGCCGGGTCGCTGTAGTACAGATCCGTGAAAGTCGGCATGCGAAAAGCGTGACTGATGCTGGCGCGCAGCTTGGCAAAGCGGGAAAGCCAGTATGCCCCAGCGATCGTCGGGCTGAACTGACGTCCTCCTCCGGTGTAGATTTCCTCCCGGCCTCCCGCGGTGAACGAGAACCGGTTGAGGGCGCGCCCGTCGATGCCAAAATAGGCCGCTCCCCGGTCGCGCGACCGGATTCCCAGATTGGTGCTGTTCAACTGATCGCGCAGCCCCTCGATTCCGTAGTGAAGGCTGATGGTGCGGTTCAACGGGTCGTTGCGGCGCAGCGTGGCCTGATAGCTCTCGCCGGCGTGGTGATTGGTGTAGCGCTCCGGTTGGTACCGGTAAAGGACGAACAGATCGGTATTCTTGCGAAAGGCGAATGAGGTCTCCATGCGGGAACCGAGCTCCTGACGAATGGAAGCCCACCAGTTCTTTGTCCGCTCCCACGACGGATAGTTGCCGTAGAAATTCTCCGCGCCGAACGGCCGGTCCGCGTAGGCGAGGAGAACCGACGTGTTGCCCAAACCGGTGCGAAGGTGAGATTCCGACGACGTGGAAAGGTTGCGGTAATCGCGATTGGGAAGAAAGCCCGTCGAAAAGTCGCGCGAAGCGACCAGGCGCTGAGACCACTTCGCGCCGGCGAAAGCAAGATCGGCCCGTTGCTGCTGTGTGCCGAAATTTCCGAAAGCCGCGCGAAGTCGAAACGTGCTGGTCTCGGGAACTGCCGTAATGACATTGACGACGCCTCCCACCGCATCCGACCCGTAAAAGAGGCTTCCCGTGCCCTTCAAGACCTCGATCCGATCGAAAGCGTCGATAGGAACCGGAACGTTCATATTGAAGTGTCCGGTCTGGGAATCGTTGGCGCGAATTCCGTTCAGCAGCACTAACGTCTGTCCGAAACTGCCGCCTCGAATGCTGAGATCGGTGAGAACTCCGGACGCCGCGCGCTGCTGCAGGTCCAGCGAAGTGTCCAGGCGGAGCAGATCGTTCCAGGAACTGGAAAGAAGCCGGGCCACCGGATGTACCGGCTGCTGAGAGACCGAACGATCCAGCTCAGCCAGCGGCGCCGGAGTGAAAGTGCCAGTCACGGCGACGGATTGTGCGTGAACACCGGTCTCGATGAGAAGACCGAAGAGCGAAAAGATACAAAGCTTCAAACGAACGGATAAATTGGGCGACGGCCTTTCGCAGCGCCATCGCCCAGTTTGACACCGAAGTCATCGCGGAGGCATCAGGACTGTCCAGCGCGATCCTTGATGGAATGCGCGCCGTCATGATGAGCGCAATGAGCGCAACAGTAAATTCTACCGTTTGCTTCCGCGCCATGCCCTACGACGCGGCAGCCGCAATGACTACATACGGGCGCCAGAGCGTGGATGGCGCACTCGAAACTATCGAAAATGTGCGAGGCGCCATCCATAACTACTTCAAACGCCTTATCGTAGGCGTTGCCGCAAACCTCGCAGCGTTTACCGCCCACTTCGGTCAGAACGCTCGCCGGACGCTCCAAAGGGACGGAGACAGTTTCAGGATCCATGAAACTAGACATGTTTGTGACTCCGTCCAGTAGAGCGCGGTGAAACGATTTTGTTGCGCGGGCTAGCGCTTTTTCGTGGCGCTCTTGCGAGCAGTCGTCTTCTTTGCAGCTGACTTCTTTTTTGCAGCCGTCTTCTTTTGGGCTGCTTTCTTCTTCGCGCCCTTTTTCGCGATAGGCGATCCTGCCTTGCGAGCCTCGCTAAGAGCGATCGCCACGGCTTGCTTCCGGCTCTTCACCTTTCCTCCACTGCCGGACCGGAGTTTACCCTCCTTATGCTCTTTCATCACCTTTTGAATTTTCTGCTTACCTTTTGTTGCGGCTTTTTTTGTTGCCATGCAATATTCTCCCTATCACTTACTATTGCAGTTTCTTCGCCAAAGCGCTTCGGTGTATTGGCATAAAAGGCAAGGTGTTGCCCGAGCATGAACCTTCTTTCTCAGGCCATCGGCGCACCGGTGCCGGCAATTGCCCAATCTGGCAGACGCTCACACAGGCGCCGGGATAGAGTTCTGCGACTGCGGCTGGATCGCGTAGTCATTCGCGAAGATTCATACAGCAACGGTAAAGTTCTCCGGTACTCCGGTTCGCGTGTACGTCCGCCAATCGCATGCGGAGCGGGACCTGGAAGAGCTGGGAAAACTCTCGCTGCGGCGAGCGTAGTTCGAAGTAAGATTGCTTCGGAGCTACGCACCGTGACAATCTTTCGACTTCTCGCCATCGTTTTCGCTGGTTCTGCGACGCTGCTCGCTCAACAGTATGACCTTCTGCTGAAGGGCGGACATGTCATCGATCCCAAAAACAACATCAGCAAAGTGATGGATGTGGCGGTAGCCAGCGGCAGGATTGCTCGCGTTGCCGAAAATATTCCAGCCACAGAGGCGAAGGTGGTTTCGAACGTCGCCGGTCTCTATGTGACGCCGGGGCTGCTGGACATTCACGCTCACGTCTATACCGGGACTGCCGTCACGGGGGCTGCGGCTCGCTCCAATGCCGTTTGGCCCGATTCATTTTCGTTTCGCAGCGGCGTGACGACCATGGCCGACGCAGGTACCTCCGGAGCGGCGAATTTCAACGATTTTCGAGAGAACGTCATTCGAAAGTCCAAGACGCGCGTGCTGGCTTTCCTGAATATTTCCAAGCAGGGGATGACTGGTTTCGGTAACGAAGACAAAGAAGAAGATCTGGATGTCGCCGCTGCGGTAAAAATTGCAAAAGAGAACCCGGAGCTGGTTGTGGGTTTCAAGAGCGCCCATTATGCGGGACCGGGATGGTCTTCGATCGATAGTGCCGTAGCCGCATCCAAGCAAACGAATCTGCCGGTGATGGTGGATTTCGGAGTCATCACGCTGGATCGTAATTTGGATGGACTGCTGCGCGACAAGCTGAGAAAGGGCGACATCTATACGCACATGTACTCCGGTCATCGTCGCGAGGTGATCGATCAAAAGATCAACCCGGCGATGGAGGCCGGCCGGAAGCGAGGAATTTATTTCGACCTGGGTTTCGGAGCCGGAAGCTTCTATTGGTGGGTGGCGATTCCGGCGTATGAATCCAAGTTTTATCCCGACTCCATTTCCACGGACCTCCACAAGGTGAGCATGAATGGCGGAATGAAGGACATGCTGCAGTGCATGGCGAAGGTGTTGACTCTTGGTTCTTCCCTGGAAGACGTGATTCGTATGTCGACCATCAACCCCGCGGTGGAGATTCGTCATCCAGAGTTAGGCTCGTTGGATGCCGGTTCCGAAGCCGATATTGCGGTGCTGCGCCTGGATCGCGGCGAGTTCGGATTGCTGGATTCCGCCGGAGCCCGGAAAACGGGCGACCGTATGCTGGCGGCCGAGATGACAATTCGCAAGGGCGAAGTTGTGTGGGATCTCAATGGCCGAGCCGCGCAGGATTGGAAATCTTTCTCCTACAAGCGCGGCAGTTATGAGCGCATGGAACCGGCGAAGAAGTAAGTTCGCGTCAGGCGAGGATGTCCGTGACGACATTCCCGGCGATCCCGGTGAGTCGAACATCGAGGCCTTGGAATTTCACCGATAGCCGCTTGTGATCCACACCCAGCAGATGGAGCATGGTGGCGTGAAAATCCGGCACAGCGACCGGATTCTCGACGGCGGCATAGCCCAAGTCGTCCGTCATGCCGTAAGAGATTCCACCTTTAACGCCTCCACCGGCAAGCAGGAAGGAGAATCCCTTGATGTGATGATCGCGCCCGTCGCTGCCCTGCGACATCGGCGTCCTGCCAAATTCGCCTCCCCACACCACCAGAGTGTCCTCCAGCATTCCTCTCTGTTTCAGATCGGTAATGAGAGCCGCTGTGGCTCGATCGACTTCCTCCGCTTTCCACGGAATGTTCTGCTTCACGCCCGCGTGGTGATCCCAATCCTGGTGGTAGATCTGTATGAAGCGCACGCCGCGCTCGGCAAGACGCCGCGCCAACAGGCAGTTGGACGCGAAAGTGCCGTCGCCGGGCTTGGCTCCGTAGAGTTCCAGGGTCTTGGGATCTTCTTTGCTCATATCGACCAGATCGGGAACGCTGGCCTGCATCCGGAACGCCATTTCGTATTGCGCGACGCGTGTCAGAATCTCCGGATCCTGGGTAGAGTCATATTCGATGCGATTGAGAGAATTCACCGCGTCGATCGAAGTCTTCTGCAAATTCCGTCCGATCCCGTTCGGATTTTGAATGTACAGCACCGGATCTCCGACCGAGTTGAACTTCACTCCCTGGAATTTGGAGGGCAGAATCCCGGCCGACCATTGACGCGCCGCGAGGGGCTGATTCTGGCCTCCGCGGCCTTTCGAGGTGAGAACCACGAAGCCAGGCAGATCCTCCGTTTCGGCTCCCAGCCCATACAGCAGCCACGAACCCATGCTGGGACGGCCGGCGATGATCGATCCGGTGTTCATCAACGTATGAGCCGGATCGTGGTTGATCTGTTCCGTCCACATGGATCGCACGATGCAGATGTCGTCGGCGACGCTGCCGATCTGCGGAAAAAGCTCGCAGATTTCCTGGCCGCTCTTGCCGAATTTTTTGAACTCAAACTGCGGCCCGAAACAGACCAGGCGCTTTCCCTGGAGTTGGGCAATCTGCTGGCCCTTGGTGAATGACTCCGGCATTCCCTCGCCGTGCATCTCCCGGAGCTTCGGTTTGTTGTCAAACGTCTCTAGGTGCGACGGACCACCGGCTTGATAGAGAAAGATAACGCGCTTGGCCTTGGCGGCATGATGAAGCGGATTGACCGCTCCGGCACCGGACGCTCCGAAAAGCTGCGGCGCGAGCAGGGAATTCAGCCCCAGAATGCCAAGGCCCGCGATGCCTTGTCCGAGGAATGCGCGGCGATGGAGGATTGTCGGATTCATAGCTAATTCCTCGTGATCACTTCGTGAAGATTCAGGATGGCTCGGGCCACGTTGGTCATGGCAGCTAGTTGACGAGCCGGCAGCTGCGGCACGCGCGGAGTCTCGCCGATCGCGAGCAGCTCCTTCGCCGCTTGGGGCTTCGATCGGAACTCGGCTAGGCTCTGCTGGAAAAGTTTTGCCAGGATCTGCTGTTCGTCCGGTCTTGCCGCGCGCCCGGTGGCACGGAGAAAGGCCCAGTTGACTTGAGACGGCAGTGTTGCGCCGCCGGACATCATCATGTTCTGCGCCAGCATGCGCGCGGCCTCCACGAAAATCGGGTCGTTCATCAGCACTAGCGCCTGCAGCGGTGTATTGGAATTGACCCGATTCACCGTGCACTCTTCCCGAGTGGGAGCATCGAAAGTCAGCAGGCTTGGATGCAGGTAGGAGCGCTGCCACATGGTATAGATCGCCCGGCGATGCAGGTCTTCCCCATGGCTGGGAGACCAGTCCCGCTTGGGGTAGTTCAACGCGCCCAGATAGCCATCCGGTTGGTAGGGCCGCACGCTGGGCCCGCCAAACTTTTCCGAAAGCAGCCCGGAAGTGGCAAGCGCGACATCGTGCACGATTTCGGCATCGACGCGGAACCGGCTTTGCCGGGCCAGAAGCCGGTTGTCGGGATCGCGCTCCAACATCTGCGGCGTGGCGAGTGACGACTGTTTGTAGGTTTCACTGGTGACGATGGTCCGGACCAGTTTCCTGACATCCCACGCCTGTTGAAACTCCGCCGCCAGCCAATCCAGCAGTTCCTGATTGACCGGCCATTCCCCCTGGGAGCCCAGGTCGTCCAGTTGCTTGGAGAGTCCGGTGCCGAAGAACTGGCGCCACGTCCGATTGACGAATACTCGCGCCGTCAGAGGGTTCTCTGGAGACACCAGCCAGTTCGCCAGGTCCAGCCTCGTAGCGCGGCCTTCGGTGCTCAGCTTGCCGAGGAAGGCGGGAATGGCAGGCCCTACGACGGCTCCCGATTCATCGAGGAAATTCCCGCGGGTCAGAATGCGGGTTTCTCGAGGCTCCGTTGATTCGCTCACCATGGCTCGGGGAATGGTTGCATCGAACAGCCCGAGTTCGGCATCCAGTTTCGCTTCCTCGATCACGACCTGCTGCAATTCCGGCGAAGACCACGCGAGATAGTCCCGAATCGCTTTTTGCTGTTCAGGCGACCGCTCCGCCGGGGCGATTGGCAGGGCTTTCGCGACCGCATCAGGCAGTCCGTCTGTCTTGGGGTTGGCGGGACGCGAACCGGCGGTGTTCCGGCCCGGCCAGGAATGCTCGGCGGAGGAAAGCGCCAGACGAAATCTGCCTATGACAGCGCGCCGCGATTCCGCGTCGAAGCGCATGCGGACCGTGATGACGCTGCCCGCGCTGGTGGTGACAGGACTTCCGAATCGCGTGGCCAGAAAGATATTGGTGATCCCCCACATCGATACGCCCCAACCGGTTTTCGGGTTGTCGTCGATTGCCGCCATGGGAGGCAGATCGTTCAGGACGCTGAGATTGTTGGTGTTTGCCGTCGCCAGCCCCAAAGGGATCTTCCGTCCGCCGGATTCGACGGTGAGGCCGGTCAGCGAGAAGCGATCCCCGCCGCGGGCGAAGCGCAATCCGGACAGGCTTTCGTCCTGCAGAATTTCGATGCCGAACGCAGTCCACTTTCCGGCACCCGGCTTGAACCTAATCGTGAAGGCGTCGTTGTCCGGATTCTTGCCGGATGCCACGACCAATCCCTCGCCGGGATGCTTCTCTGTGTAGAGCGAACCTCGATAGTCGAAAGTGCTCTCGACCGGTTCGTCGTTGTAGATCGTCAAGGTTGTCCCGCGCTCCGACTTGGCGCGGGAGGGCCGCTGCACTTTCCAGGTTAGATCGCCCGACTGGTAGCGCTGCAGAAGAGAGCCTTCAGTAAGATTCGCCGACTGCTCTTCAATCTGCTTTCTTATGGCCTCCCGCCGTCCGGTCAAGTCGTCCAGTTTCGCCTTCTGTTCCGGACTCGCCAGCCGCAACTGAACTCCCCAAGCTTCCGGTCCGCGGTCGGTGACGAATCCGTCCTCTTTGATGTCAGCGAAGAACGCCTTGAAGGAATAGAAATCCTTGGCCGTGAACGGATCGAACTTATGGTCGTGGCATTCGGCGCAGCCCATCGTGCTGCCCAACCATACGGCGCTGGTTGTGCGGACTCGGTCCGCCGCGTACTTGGCCAGGTATTCCTTCGGCTGAATCCCACCCTCCGCCGACGTCCGAGTCAGGCGGTTATAGGCCGAAGCGACACGCTGTTCGTCGGTGGCATTGGGCAGCAGATCCCCAGCCAGTTGCTCTCGCGTGAATTGATCGAACGGCTTGTTGTCCCGAAACGATTTCAACACGTAGTCGCGATACGGCCATGCCGGAAACGGGTTGTCCCCATGAAAGCCGCAAGTATCGGCATAACGCA
Source organism: uncultured Solibacteraceae bacterium (assembly GCA_964515165.1). GTDB lineage: Bacteria > Acidobacteriota > Terriglobia > Bryobacterales > Bryobacteraceae > JAPKYZ01. The sequence goes on from CAZETQ010000052.1 coordinate 40,279, forward strand.
CCGCATCCAACCAGTGCATGGCTTGCTTCTCTGCGTAAGAAGGCGAGGCGAGAAGACGATCCACCACCCGGTCGTAGGCATCCGGCGAGGAGTCTTGCAGAAACGCGTCGACTTGCTGGGGAGTGGGCGGCAGTCCCGTCAGATCCAGAGTCACCCTCCGGATCAGCGTTCGCTTATCGGCTTGCGGTGAAGGCGCCAGCCCCTCGCGAACGAGCTTTGCGCGGATGAATGCATCGACCGGATGAGCAGACTGCGCTGGAAGCTCCGGCAGGGTGACTGGCTGATACGCCCAATGACCCTCATACGTGGCGCCCTCGGCGACCCATTGACGAAGAGTATTCTTCTGAGCCTCCGTCAGATCCTTATGCGCAAACTTCGGCGGCATCAGGCGGGCGGCATTCGGGGAGAACACGCGCTGGATGATGGCGCTCTTCTCAGGGTCGCCGGGAACGATCGGCACAACCCCGCTCTTCGTAGGCTGCAGCGCCTCCTCGCGCAGGTCCAGTCGCAATCCGGCCATCCGGCTGGACTTGTCCGGGCCATGGCAGCGGAAACAGGTATCCGACATGATTGGCCGAACATCGCGGTTGAAATTGACCTCCGCCCGCAACGTCATTGCGGCGAAGACTATCCAGGCGTGTCGGATCTTCATGCGGTGAGCTCTCTGGGACACATTATCAATTTGCCCGGAGCGAGTGGCGGCGGATAAGATAGTCGCCACAAAGGAGAACTTGTTCCATGCGACTGAGTATTCCAGTGTTCGCGGCTTTGGGGATCGGCGCGTTGACCGCTGCCGACATTCCTTCGGCGGCCGACCAGATTGCCGCGGCGACCCAACCTGCGCCGAAAGACCGTCGCGATGGTGCCGCGGTTCTGGGATATAGCCCGGATGGCAAGTTGGGCACGCTCCGGGCGGGGACAAACGATCTGATTTGCCTCGCCGACGATCCGAAAGTCGACGGGTTCAGCGTCGCTTGCTATCACAAAGATCTGGAACCGTTCATGGCTCGCGGCCGCGAGCTGGATGCATCCGGGACAAAGGGGCAGGATCGCCACAAGCAGCGCTGGAAGGAAGTGGACGACGGCAAGGTGAAGATGCCGAAAGAGCCGCGAATGCTCTACGTCATGACCGGTAAGGGCTTCGACAGCGCCACTGGGACCATCACCGATTCGTACCTGCGGTGGGTGATCTACGTGCCCTACGCGACTCCGGAATCTACCGGCCTGACGACGAAATCCGGCACCGAGCCATGGTTGATGTACCCCGGCACGGCCGGCGCGCACATCATGATCAGCCCGCCCAAGAAATAACTGCTGGGCTACCTGCTGCACCTGGTGAAGCCCCAGCCTGAGAAGCTGTGAAGAATTGAGCTTTGGGCCTCGGCATCGAAGCGGGAGAGGGGGGCGCGTTAGCTGGCGGCTACAGGGAAGTTGAGCGCGAGCAGGGCGCCGAATCGCGCAGGAAGTAGTATTTCTGGCTTTAGGCGGGCTTTAAGCCGCGATCAGAACCACGGGCGGACGCCATACCAGGCGGATCCACTGTTGGATGTTATAGGCCAGAGCCGCCCACTCGCGCTTGCCGGCGTTCACTCGCCGGTTTGCTGGGCCGAATCTGCTCCAGTTCCTCCAACGCCTGTTTCAGCCGCTGCTGCCGCTCC
>CAZETQ010000053.1:0-41157 GCA_964515165.1 uncultured Solibacteraceae bacterium
GGGGCATCGTCTTTCGTGATCTGCCCGGCATTGCAGAGGAACCCGCTTGCTGTCGCGCGCGGCTGCCCGCGCTCGCGGCATTGGGACGCGCCTACACTAGGCCTTCTGCAGCCCGGGCTTTCCGGACTCCACCACGAAACTCGCGCGGGTGGAGATGGGCGCGTCCGGCCGCGTTATGTAAGGAAGAACCCGGTAATCGGTGCGCCACTCCTTCTGCGTGATGGTGCACTTCACGTAGCCGCGCTGCGCGTTGAAGAACTTCAGCTGCGGGTTCTCCGCCAGCTCCTGATCGGTGATGTCCAGCTTGTCGCGTCCGTCGCCGCCCGACGCAATCGACGTCCCCACGAATTCATTTCCCAATGTGGCTGACTTCTCTTCAAACCACTTCTCTTTGAGATCGAAGGCCCAGTTGGAATGCACGTCGCCCGTAATGACGATGGGATTCAAGATTCGCTTCGCCGCCAGCAGATCCATCACGGCGCGGCGGGAAGCTTCGTAGCCGCCCCACTTATCCATCGATTCACCGTACTCCGGACCCGGCTTCAAATCGACCTTGGAGAAAGTCACCTGCTGAGCGAGCACGTTCCAGCGAGCCTTGGAATTGGACAGGCCATCCAGCAGCCACTTCGTCTGGGTTTCCCCCATGATGGTCTGCTTCGGGTCGAGCGCTTGCGCACATTGCTGCCGCGTGCCGGAGCCTCCGCAAGGCTGAGGGTTGCGGTACTGCCGGGTGTCCAGAACCTGAAACTCCGCGAACCGGCCGTAGGGAATGCGCCGGTAAAGCTGCATGACCGATCCCTTCGGCCTGGCGCCGATACGGAGGGGCATGTGCTCGTAGTAGGCCTGATAGCCGTTCGCCCGCCGCTCCATGAACTGATCTTTCGGGGCGCCATGCTCCTGGTGGTCGTTGGCATAGTCGTTATCCACTTCGTGGTCGTCCCAGGTGACGATCCAGGGAGCGTAGGCATGTGCCTTCTGAAGTTTCGGATCCGATTTGTAGAGGGTGTACCGCCGGCGATAGTCGGCAAGCGTAAAAATCTCCGGAGCATCGTGCTTGCGGGGAGTGTTGTTCGCCGAAGGTCCGTTCTCATAGATGTAGTCGCCGAGGAAGACGACGAGATCGAGATTCTCCGCCACCATGTGGTCGTACGCCGTCCAGTAGCCCGCCTCGTAGCTCTGGCAGGAGGCGAAGGCGAACGTCAACTTGTCCAGATCCGCGTTGAGCGGCGGCGCCGTGCGAGCGCGGCCGATGGGCGACTCCTCTTTTCCCGCCGAGAATTGATACCAGTAGTCGCGATCCGGCTTCAGGCCGCCGACCTCGGCGTGAACGGAATACGCGAGATCTCCGGACGCCATCGCCTTGCCCTTCTTCACGACGAACCTCATCCGGTCATCGGAAGCAACGCGCCAGTTCACTTCCACCGGCGCTGACAACGACTCGCCGAGAAGGCGGGTCCAAAGCACAAATCCGTCCGAAGCCGGGTCGCCCGAAGCGATCCCCAACTTGAACGGATTGTCGTTAAACCTGGCCGGCTGCTGCCCCGGCAAGCACTCGGCGAGGGCAGCAGCAATGGTTGTCGAAAAAAAAGTCCGGCGCAGCATATCTCTGTAGAGCATACTAGGCGCCGGTTACAAACGGTTTAAGCGGCTTCGCCGTCGGCCAGGGCAGCAACGAGCGCACCCTTCGCCGTAGCGTTGAGCGGCGATTCCGCCACTCGCACTTCCGAAAGAGAGATGGGAAAATCCGTCTCGCGAAGAGCTTTTTCAAAACGATCCCGGAAACCGCGCGGCAATGCGCTGCCGCCGGCCAGCACCAGCGGAATGGCTTTGCTGAACTTCGGAATACTTCTCGCGGTGGAGAATGCTTCCCGCAAACCCGTGACGATCGACTTGATCATGTCGTCGTAGTACACGGTCAGAACCTGCTGCATCTTGCTGCCGGTGGAGCCGTTCAGGTAGAACGAATCCTCTTTGGTCAGCCGGACCCGAGTCGCCAGCTCGCCGGTGATCGACGCGGTGCTGGAGTCGATGAAGTCACCCGCCTTGGGGAGAGAAAAGCTCAGGGCGGGAACCGACAGGTACGCCAGGCATACGTTCACCAGGCCGCCGCCACAGGAAATTCCGATACCCGAATAGTTGGAGCTCTCCATCTCCGCATAAATGACGGCCAGCCCTTCATTGATGGCCGCCGGGCGATGCCCCATGCCTGTCAGGATCTGCGCCACCGTTGCTTCGTGGTAAGTGAGGCTTTCCTCGTTCCCCAGCGGCGCCGCCGGAACCGTAAACGTCACACGAGCCGGTTTGCGATCGCCCAGCAGAGTGCCGATCAAATGGCCCAGGTGCGCCGAACTTTCGGGTTCGTTCGCATTCAACACGCCCTTCGTCATGGGCCGGCGCGTCTCCATCTGGAGCAGATCCGCGAATCGCGCGGATTCGTTGCCGCGCACCATGATCTGGCCGTTGTCCACGGTGAACGGCACGCCTTCCTTACCCAACGCCGACTCCGTCATCTTGTTGTGCGGAATGCTGACAAAGGCGTTGAGCTGGCTTTCAAATTCCATTCCCTGAGCAGCTTTGCGAGCTGCAACCAGGCGGCTGGTTCCGACGTCGAGGCCTAAAACTTCTTTCATGGCTGGTTCTCCTGATTCTTGATTTCCCGCTGGTATTCCCGGCGCAGCGACGCCTTTAATTCCGAAATTGCGATGCCTTCCCGAGCGGCGCGAGCCCTCAGGTTGTCTTCTGCCGCCACAACTCCGCGCCACATCCGCGCGCCGGTGGCGGCGAAAAATGCCGCGTCGTAGCCGAAGCCGAACCTCTCAATCGCAGGCAGCGGCTGTTCGTAGTTGTCCGGCAGGCCGATCTCCTCGAAAGGGAAGTTTCCGGCCCAGTCGGTATGCCAGCCGACCCGGTAGTTGGAAGGATTCACCGACACCTGCGCGTGGGTGACGCAGTTGGTGGCCGCGATTCGATAGCGCGACCGGAGCATTTCCGTCAGCAGCCGCGTGGACTGTACCTGCGCGCGGGTAATCGCTGCGGGGTCATCGCCCGGACGTGTCGCCGATTCGATGGCAACCGCCAGAAAGCGTCCGTTCAAGTTGACATAGGTTTGGGAGGGATCCGCCCAGACAGAATTGCCCGCATGGAAGGCAATGTCGTCCTCCGCAACCACCCGGAATACGCGGCCGAACCGATCGATGACGTAGTGATAGCCGCGCTCGTCGCGGACATAGTCCAGCAGAGCCTTGCCCAGGTGCTGAAGCCGGCGGTTCTGGGAAGAATCAAAGTCGGCAAGCTGGCTCTCGGTGGTGTGGTAAACGATGCCGGATGGGACGTGCAGCCGCTTGCGGTTGGTGGTGGCGGCGCTCAGGTCGATCTGTAACCCGTTGGAATAGCTTTCCCGGTCGCTGCGGGCTTCGACCAACCAGACCTTCGCCGGCTCAGTCGAGGGCTTGGGTTTGGCGGGGACACCCGGAGCGGAGAGTCGTTCAGCGGTTCCGAGCATGCAAAAAGTTGTCAACAAAATCAGGAAAAGCTGTGGAAGAGATCTGGATGGTTTTGGCGGCTGCCGAAGAAACCGAAGCCTCTCAACGGGATCCGCAATTCGGCCGGCGCGCCATTCGACCCAGCGCTGTTTGATCGGAGATTGAAGAATAGAAGGCGAAAGACCGGCCATAGCCGACGCACTCTCAATGGACTGAGTGCTAAGCCGGGAGTACTCCTCTCTCACGAATGTGGGGAATCCGGAAAAAGCGTTCGTAGAATACAGCTATGGCCTTTCAGGGCGTAGATTACTTGCTGATCGATTCGCAATTCAGCGAGCAGGAACTGCTGGTCCGGCAAACGGCCCGCCAGTTTGTCGAAGATCGCGTGATGCCGCAAGTCCGCGACGCGTGGCGCGACGGTAAGGGCTTTTCCGATCTGGCCGGCGAGCTGGGGCAGCTTGGGTTTTTTGGCGCCAATCTGGAAGGCTACGGCTGCGCGGGAATGTCGAACGTCGAATATGGCTTGATCATGCAGGAGATCGAGCGCGGCGATTCCGGATTGCGGAGCTTCATCAGCGTGCAGGGCGCCCTGGTGATGTATCCGATCCTTACCTATGGCACCGAGGAACAAAAGGAGAAATGGCTGCCGAAACTCGCTGCGGGCCAAGCCATCGGCTGCTTTGGGCTGACCGAGCCCGGATTCGGCTCCAATCCCAGCGGGATGAAGGCCACGGCCGTAAAGAAGGGCTCGGAATGGGTTCTCAATGGGGAGAAAACCTGGATTACGAACGGCTCGATTGCGGATGTCGCTTTGGTTTGGGCACGAGCGGAGGACGGCATCCGCGGCTTCCTGGTGGAACGGGGGACGCCGGGATTCTCCGCCTCCGACATTCACGGCAAGATGTCCATGCGAGCTTCCGTCACCTCCAGCCTGTCCCTCGCCGATTGCCGGATTCCGGAAGCAAATCGGCTTCCCGCGGCCAAAGGCTTGAAAGCGGCGCTGGGATGTCTCACGCAGGCGCGTTTCGGCATCGGCTGGGGAGTGGTCGGCGCGGCAATGGATTGCTACGAAACCGCCCGGCAATATTCGATCGTGCGGAAGCAGTTTGACGACCGGCCGATCGCCAGCCATCAACTGGTGCAGGAAAAGCTGGCGTGGATGATTACGGAGATCACCAAGGCTCAGCTTCTGGCTCTGCATTGCGGCCGGCTGAAAGACGCGGGAAAGCTGGAGCCGGCCCATGTGTCGATGCTCAAGCGGAACAATGTCACAATGGCGCTGGAGTGCGCGAGGCTCTCGCGCGATCTGCTGGGCGCGAACGGAATCATCGACGACTACCCGATCATGCGGCACATGTGCAATCTGGAGACGGTGAAGACCTATGAAGGAACGGACCACGTGCACGCGTTGGTGATCGGCGAGCGCGTGACGGGAATTTCCGCATATAAATAAAGAGAGATGAGGCGCCGCGAATTCATCTTTACTCTGCCGGCCGCGGCGGTGGCCGGGCGCACTGGATCTGTTGCGCCGCCGTTTGAATTTACGAATGCCGGCGGAACAAATGAGTCGTTAGTCCGCTATCGCGGCAAAACCGTTGCGCTGTATTTCTTTAATCCCGGTTGCAGCCACTGCCTATCCGTCTGCCAGCTGCTGGTTGGAGTCCAGGAACAGATGAGCAGTGACGTTCAGGTGCTGGGAGTGGCGTTTACAGAGGACGCCGCCCGCCGCATGCCGGATTTTCAGACGAAGATCAACCCGAATTATCCCGTGGGAATTTCGAGCCGCGATGCCGTCCTGGCGTTCCTGGGGGTAAAAATTCCGGAGGGGAACGAAATGCCGAGACTGATTCTGATCGATGCACAAGGAATTTTGCGGCGAAGCTATGGATGGCAGGACGCGATCTTCCAGGATGAGGCCTCTCAGGAAAGCAAGATTTTCTCGGCTGTCCGGGAAGTATCCTCCCGCGGTAAGTCTGCCAAACGGCCGGGTGGGCGATGACGATCTACACGATTGGGTTCACCCACAAATCGGCAGAAGACTTTTTCGGAAAAATCCAAGAGGCGGGCGTCCGGCGGCTGATCGATATTCGCCTGAACAATTCGTCTCAACTGGCGGGATTTACGAAAAAGGACGATCTGGCGTATTTCGCGAAGACTATCTGTGGAATCGAGTATCTCCATCTCCTGGACCTGGCTCCGACGGCGGAAGTGCTGAACCCTTACCGGGACGACAAGAAACACGGCTGGACCACCTTCGAGAAGCAGTTTCTTCACCTGCTGAAATCCCGGCGAGTGGAAGAGACGGTGCCGAAACGGACCATCGATGGCGGCTGTCTCCTTTGCAGCGAAGAGACGGCGGACCACTGCCACCGCCGGCTGGTTGCGGAGTATTTTCAGGAGAAGTGGGGCCCGGTAAGAATCCGGCATTTGTAGGGCTGGAAAAGAGTGTGAATTGCCGCCGCGCCTGCCGAAGTTGGCCATTGACTGCCGAAACAATCTGTTAGATATTTGTTAGGCCGTTATCTCGAAACACAGCGGGAGCGTTATGTTCAAAGGGAAGAAACTCCGGCCGGAAGGCGGCCTGGAATCCGAAGCCAGTTTTACGTCGGCCGATGTCTCCCGTATTAGTGGAGTGAGCCTCCGCCAGCTGCAATGGTGGGATGAGCGGAAAGTCGTCTCTCCGCGCCACGAAGGCCACCGGCGCGTGTACCAGCCGGAGGAAGTGGTCGAGATTACCGTCATCGCGGAGCTGCGAAAAAAAGGCTTCTCGCTGCAGAAAATTCGACGGGTGCTGCGCTTTTTGCAGCGCGAGATGGGCCGGCGCCTGGCGGATGTCCTGCGCAGCGATTGCGATCTCCACCTGATTACCGACGGCAAGTCCATCTATCTGGAAGACGACCAGAAGCGGATCATCGACATCCTGAAGAACGCCAAGCAGCCGATGTTCCTGGTTTGCGTCAGCGATCAGGCCCGGCGGCTCTCGGCGGGGGACTCCGTCAAGACGCACCGAAAGCCGGTGGGTTCCGCGCAAAGCAGCGGACGCCGGACCGCCCGGGCCGTCTAAAACTTTCCGTAACGGGAAGTTTCCCCTTCGAGTCCAAAAGGCATGCCCCTGGCGCGGCGCGGCGTATTGTCTCTTCTGCTTGCTTTCCCATCATTTTGCCAGCAGCGTCCTGATGTGCGGACCACGGTCCAGCTTGTCCTGATTCCCACTTCCGTAACCAATTCTCAAGGGGAACCGGTCGAAGGTCTGGAAGTTACCGATTTTGAAGTATTTGCTGACGGGCGGTTGGTTTCTCACGAACTGGAGCCGGTAGGCCAGCCCATTGCGCTGGCGGTCGCGATTTCTACAGATTTCGTCTCTGGTCCCGCTTTGGAGAAAGTGATCCAGGCAGCCCCGATGATTCAGCCATTGTTGGCCGGGGAGCGCGGGAAGGCGGCCGTCTTTCGCTTTGCCGATGAGGTGGAGCAGGTGCAGCCGCTCACGGCCAACTACGATGAGATTGTCCGGGCGTTCGACAAGCTGCGTCCCAAGGGCGATTCCGTCAAGATGCTCGATGCGGTGAAGCAGGCGGCGGAGATGCTGGAAAAGCGTTCGCCGAAGACCCGCCGGCTGCTCCTATTGATCGGTCATTCGCGGGACCAGGGAAGTCAGGCCGAGCTCGGGGATATCCTGCAGAGGCTGCAGCGCGACAACATTACTGTTTATGCGCTGACTGCCTCGCCGGCGCGGACGGCTTTCACGGTCCGGAACTCTCCGGCGAAGAGGCCGAAGGATCCAGTCGGGCCGACCCAGACGCCGGTCAACGTTCCGCCTTTCCAGGTCGGGAAGAACATGATGGACCTGATCCCCCTTTTCCGCGGGTTGGGGCACGTGGGGAAACCCACGACCACGCAATTGCTGGCCGATTTCACGGGAGGAATGGCGCAGCCATTCGTTAAACAAGAAACGCTCGAAAAAGTCATTCAGAAAACGAGCCTGGATATTCATAGTCATTACCTGCTGACGATCACCATGCCCGGCGATTCCGGATATCGGTTTCATCCCATCGAAGTTCGCGTGAAGCGGCCGAAAGCGGCCGTGAGGGCCAGACGCGGTTATCTGGGGTTGCCCGGATCGGAGTAGCGGAAGGTCAAGGCTATACTGATCTTTGGTGCTCGGGTTTCCGCCCGGGCTAGTTTTGTTTCCCGAGAGGGGGCTCTTGCTATGGCTGCCAGCGGCGGCCGGTCGATCCGGTCCATTGTTTTTGTACCTTTGGCCATTCTGGCCTGCTCCCTGTTGGGCGGAGTTTTTGCGCCCGGCCTGGAGGAAGTCAACGCCACCACGACGGAAGAAGACGTCAAGCAGGCGCTGAAGCTCTTCTCCAAGATCTATTACACCGTGGAAGAAAATGCGGCGGACCCGGTCAGCCCGGATAAAGGGCTGTACAACGGGGCGATTCCGGGAATGCTGCGCACCCTGGACCCGCACTCCAACTTCTTTGATCCCAAGACTTACCAGCAAATGCGCGAGGATCAGCGGGGGCGCTACTACGGCGTGGGAATGCAGGTGGGGCCGCGCGGTGCAAACACTGTCGTAATTCTTCCCTTCCCGGGATCGCCCGCCTATAAGGCCGGCATCCGCCCGGGCGACATCATCCTGGAAGTGAATGATAAGAAGACGGATGGGCTGAACACCAGCGAGATCGCCGACCTGCTGAAAGGTCCCCGTGGCACAAAAGTTCAGGTAAAGATGAAGCGCGAGGGGATGGACACTCCCGTGGTTTTCGACATCATTCGCGACGAGATTCCCCGCAAAAGCGTAAACGACTCTTTCTGGCTGAAGCCGGGAATCATGTACCTGGACATCGAGCAGTTCAACGAGAACACCAGCCAGGAAGTGGAAGACAACTTTAAGCGGTTGGGCGAGCAGAACGTCAAAGGCCTGATCCTCGATCTTCGCGACAATCCGGGCGGGCTGCTGAACGAGGGAGTCGCGGTGACCGACCGCTTCCTGCGGCGCGGCCAGGCCATCGTTTCGCATAAGGGACGGGCGTCTTCGGAAAAAACTTACACGGCCCGGCGGGGTTCTCTCGGCTACGAGTACCCGATCGTTGTTCTAGTCAGCCGTTCCTCAGCTTCCGCCGCCGAGATTCTCTCCGGTGCATTGCAAGATCACGACCGCGCGTGGGTTTTGGGAGAGAACACCTTTGGAAAAGGCCTGGTGCAGACCGTCTATCCGCTTTCGGAAAATACAGGGCTGGCGCTGACTACAGCGCAGTACTACACGCCCTCCGGCCGTCTGATCCAGCGCGATTATTCCCATACTTCGTTCTTCGATTACTACTATCGGAAGGACACAGCGGCGAAGAACCCTCTGGACGTTAAGATGACGGACACGGGCCGCACCGTTTACGGGGGCGGAGGAATTTCTCCCGACGAGAAGTTTTCACCGGCCAAGCTGAACAAGTTCCAGGTGGACCTGATGCGTAAATTCGCTTTCTTCAACTTCACTGCCCGTCATTTCGGCGGGCACGACGCCAAACTGCCGCAAGGCTGGCAGCCGGATCAGGTGGTGATGGACGAGTTTCATCAGTTCCTGCTGAAGGACAGCGGAATCGAGTTTACCGAAGCAGAATTCGCGGAAAATCAGCAGTGGGTCAAAGAGCGCTTGAAGTACGAGTTCTACACGACGGTGTTCGGCGTGGATGACGCTCGGAAAGTGGCAATCGAAGACGATCCGATGGTGGCCAAGGCGATCGAGGCTCTGCCCAAGGCGAAGGAACTGCTGGACAAAGCCAAGAGCGTAGTTGTCCAGCGCATGAATCGCGAATAGCGATCATGCATTCGCGTCCCAAGTTGACGCAGACTATAGTTTGACTCCACAAATCTCCGTATTGGATGCGGGGGGGCAGTACTGCCACCTGATCGCCCGCCGGGTTCGCGATCTGGGCGTGTATGCCGATGTCCAACCAAGCGACATCGACCCTCAATTGCTGGCCAATCGCAAGGGCGTGATCATCTCCGGCGGCCCGGCCAGTGTCTACGAGTCCGGCAGTCCTACGGTTCAGAGCGGATTGTATTCCCTGGGGGTTCCCGTCCTGGGAATTTGTTACGGCCTGCAGCTGATGGCTTTCGCGTTGGACGGCAAAGTCGAGAAGGGCGAAAAAGGCGAGTACGGCAAAGCGGTGCTCACCACTCGCCGGCAGGACGGTCTGCTGGCAGGTTTTTCCGAGTCCGAGCCGGTGTGGATGAGCCACCGGGATCGTGTCAGTGCGGTTCCCCCGGGCTTCACCCTCCTCGCCGAGACGGAAACCTGTCCGATTGCCGCCGTGGGAGATTCGGCCCGGAAGCTGTACGGCATTCAATTTCATCCCGAAGTGATTCACACGCCGCGAGGGACGCGGCTGCTGGAGAATTATCTCTTCGAGATCTGCGGGTGCTCCCGCGATTGGGAACCGGAGCATCAGCTTCCCGAAATCGAGCGCCAGATTCGCGAGAAGGCCGGGAATCGCAACGTCATGATGTTCGCCAGCGGCGGTGTCGATTCGACAGTGGCGTTCGCGCTTTGCCTGCGCTCTCTGGGTCCGGATCGGGTTCATGCCGCTTATGTCGATACCGGCCTGATGCGCGAGGGGGAGACGGCCTTCGTGCGCGAAGTTTTCAACCGGATGGCGCAGGGAGTGTTCGACGTTGTCGATGCTGCGCCACGTTTTCTCGCCGCTCTGTCCGGCGTCAGCGATCCGGAAAAAAAGCGCCACATCATTGGTGAAGAGTTTGTCAAGGTTCAGGAAGATATCCTGGAACGCGGCCATTTCCTGGATGGGCAGTGGATCCTCGGCCAGGGCACCATCTATCCCGACACCATCGAATCCGGCGGAACCAAGCAATCGGAAACCATCAAGACTCATCACAACCGGGTCGCGGGAATTCAAAAGCTCATTTCCGAGAATCGGATTGTCGAACCGCTGCACGAGTTGTACAAGGACGAAGTGCGCAGGGTCGGAGCGGCCTTGGGACTTCTGCCGGAGCTGCTGCACCGGCATCCGTTCCCGGGTCCCGGACTGGCGATTCGATGCTTATGTTCCGATCAGGATCTGTCCCTGGAACCGGGCGGCGCAGGTTTCTTCGTTCCGGTGCGCACGGTCGGAGTCCAGGGAGACTCCCGAACCTATCGCGGTGTGCTGGCGCTGGACGAGGCGCCAACGGCTGAGTCGATCGATCGGGCGACAGAGTTGATCAACGAACTCACCACCGTGAACCGGGTCATCGCCCGCTGCGGCAGCGTGGATTCGCTGAACAGCCTGCGCGTTTCGCGAAGCTTCCTGACCGCCGAACGGCTGGAAAGATTGCGGCGGGCCGATGCCATTGTCCGGCGCCTCTCGCTCGAATCGGGCTTTGAGGAAAAAGTGTGGCAGTTTCCCGTCGTGCTGATTCCCCTCGGTTCTCTAGCGCGGCCGGATTCCGTTGTCCTGCGCCCCATCCATTCCGTGGATGGGATGACGGCCAGCGCGGTCCCGATGGAGCCGGACTTGCTGCACAGGCTCACTGCTGAATTGTTGGCGCTGGAGGGTATCGCCGGCGTGTTCTACGATCTCACGCACAAGCCTCCGGCCACCATCGAGTGGGAATAACGCGGCGCGCATTTCCGGGCGACCAGAAACAGCGATAGACTGTCGGGGAAATCTGTCCCTTGAGGTGACGAAATGACTCGACGCTCTCTGCTGAGTGTTCCTATGCTTGCTCCCGCTCTGGCAGCGGCTCCGCCCGCGGATGCATACAAGCCAAAGCGAATCAATAAGGCGATCGAACTCCTGGCGGAGGGCCAGCCCATTTACTACACCACCGCCGTGGGAGGCGCCGGCTACGAAGAGGGCAAGAAGATGGCCCAGACGTGGGCCGACTACATCACTTATGAAATGGAGCATGGAGCGCTGGACTTCTCCGCCCTGCGGGCGTTCATGCAGGGTTTGGTCGACGGCGGCCCGACGAAAAGCGGCCATCGAACTCCGGCCGTTGTCGCGACGCTGCCCGTTCTGGGCGTGAGCGAAGCGCACATGGATGCGAATTTCTGGGTGGTCAACCAGACGCTGTGCTGCGGAGTCCACGGCATTCTGCTGTGCCATGCCCGGGATCCCCAGGCCATCCGGAAGTTTGTCGCCGGCTGCCGGTATGTGAATGCCAAGCCCGTGGATGGCATCCCGGAGGGCATGCTCGGCAACGGCAGCCAGGGATATCCGGCGAAGATCTGGGGAATCACTCCGGCGGAGTATATGAAGAAGGCAGATCCCTGGCCCTTGAATCCCAACGGCGAGTTCATGCTGGGTCTGAAAGTGGAAGACCGGCACGCCCTGGCCAATGCCGACAAGGTGACCGCCGTACCCGGCATCGCGTTCACGGAATGGGGGCCGGGCGACATGGGATTGTCGCTCAACCTTCCGGACGGTCACGGCGCGAACGAGACTCTGCATCCGAAGATGCGCGACGCGCGGGCGGCGGTTCTTTCCGCATGCAAGAAAAACAAAATCGCTTTCCTGAATACGGTACGCCCCAACGATGTGGAGGCGATGATCAAGGAAGGCGTGATGGTCGGTTCCGGCGGACAGGAAGCGGCGGACAAAGGCCGCAAGTTCACCAAGCGCCAGATGCCCTGGTAAACAAGAGCGCTAGTAAGCTCCGTCGAACCGACATAACCGTTACGTCCAGCTCGACCCGCTTACTGCGCCAAAAAACGGCTTCGTGCGCGGCTTCTTCTGGATGGGCAACTGGGTAGGGTCGAAAGGCAGGCGACTGAAAAAGCGATCGCCTGCCCCACGGGGTCGTGAGACTGGACACTCGCCACCGGGATTACCGGAATATCTTTACTAGCTGAGAATTTCGACTTTGTAGTCTTCGATTACGGGATTCGCCAGGACGTCGGCCGCAATCTGTTCGATTTCTGCTCTTGCTTTGGCGGCGTCCGAAGCATCGCCCACTTCGATATCGAAAAACTTCCCCGCCCGGACGTTCCGCACGGACGAGTGGCCGTGAGTGGCCAGTGCCGAGCGGATGGTTTGCCCCTGCGGATCAAGAACAGTCGGTTTCAAAGAAACGAATACGCGAGCCTTCATCTCTTGAGCCATCATCCCATACCCGCTAACATCGAGTATTGGCATTCAAGGTCTGCATCCTCTCTTCCAGTAGTTCCGGCAACTGCACCTTCCTCGCGTCGGAGACGACACGAATCCTGGTGGATGCCGGATTGAGCCGGCGCGAGACGTTTGCCCGGCTGGAGGCCATCGGCGAGGATCCCCGGAAACTCGATGCCATCCTGGTCAGCCACGAGCACAGCGATCACATTTGCGGTCTGCCGGTTCTCGCCAAGCGGCCCACAGAGAAACTGCGGGAACTCGGGTTTCGCCAGATTCCGGTTTACCTTTCGAATCTCACCGCTCCCCGGATGGACTGGAACGGGTGCGAGCCGATCGTCGAAACATTTCAGGCCGGCTCCGTTTTTTTCATCGGTGACATCTGCGTAACATCCTTTACGATCCCTCATGACTCGGTCGACCCGGTCGGTTTCTGCTTCCGGTTCGGCGGCCGCACGGTCGGAATTGCGACGGACTTGGGATACATCCCGGAGTCGATCAAGTGGCATCTTCGCACCACGGATTTCCTTCTTCTGGAATCCAACCACGACATCGAGATGTTGAAGGTCGGCCCGTATCCCTGGTCTGTGAAGCAGCGCGTGATGGGCCGGATGGGTCATTTGTCCAACGAAGTGGCCAGCAACTTCATCCGCGACGACTTGAGCGACCAGACGCGGACACTCGTCCTGGGCCACTTGAGCGAGCAGAACAACTACCCGGAGTTGGTGCGGCTGATTGCCACCCAGGCTCTCAATGACCGGAAGCTCGCTACACAATTGATCGTCGCCGAAGCCCGGACCTGCAGCCAAGTTTTTGAAATCTGAACTATGATCGCGCGCTATACCCGGCCCGAAATGGGCCGTATTTGGAGTGAAGAAAACAAGTACCGGCAGTGGCTGGAGGTGGAGCTTGCTGCTTCGGAAACTCTGGCGGTCACCGGCGAAGTTCCCGCCGAAGCAGCGCAGTTGCTGCGGCGCCATGCCGGCTTCTCCGTCGACCGGATCAACGAGATCGAACGCGAAGTACGCCACGATGTCATCGCATTTACAACGGCCGTGGCCGAATCGATGAAAGCCGCCGGGCACGGCGAAGCATCCCGCTGGCTGCATTACGGTCTCACTTCCAACGATGTCGTCGACACGGCCCAGGCTCTCCAGATTGCACAGGCTTCCCGGCTGATCGCTGCGGCGCTGGACCGTCTGCTTGCGTCGCTGAAGCGGCGCGCCTTTGAGTTCAAGGACACGGTTTGCATTGGCCGGACCCACGGAATCCATGCGGAGCCCTATACCTTTGGCCTGAAGATCGCCTTATGGTTCGATGAGCTTCGCCGGAATCGCGCTCGCTTTGAGAGTGCGGCGGAGGAGATCCGGGTCGGTAAGCTATCCGGGGCCGTAGGAACGTTCGGGCACATTTCCCCCGAAGCGGAAGCTCTGATTTGCCAGCGATTGGAACTCAAGCCCGCCGCGATTGCCAGCCAAGTGATCTCGCGCGATCTTCACGCGAATTACATTTCCACGCTGGCGCTCATCGCGGCGACCTGCGAAAAGATCGCTCTCGAGATTCGGCACCTCCAGCGCACTGAAGTCCGGGAAGCGGAAGAACCGTTCGGCGCGGGGCAGAAGGGATCGTCCGCGATGCCGCACAAGCGAAATCCCGTCACGTGCGAGCAGATCTGCGGTTTGGCTCGTGTCGTCCGCTCCAATGTTCAGGCCGCATTCGAAAACATCGCGCTGTGGCATGAGCGCGACATTTCGCATTCGTCTGTCGAGCGTGTGATTCTTCCGGACTCCACAATTCTTGTGGACTATCTGCTGGCGAAAACGATCTGGCTGATCGACGGCATGATTGTCCTGCCGGATCGAATGAAAAAAAATCTTAACTTGACAAAAGGCCTCGTTTTTTCGGGCCAAGTCCTGCTGGATTTGGCCGCCGCCGGAATGCTGCGCGAAGATGCTTATCGCACGGTGCAGGCTCATGCGATGCGCTGCTGGCAGGAGGATGGCAACTTTCAGTCGGCGATTCTGACCGATCCTGCAATTTCCAAGTATCTTCCAAATCATCAACTTGCGGAGTCATTTTCACTACAGCGGCAACTCCAAAACATCGATAAGATCTTCGAACGAGTGTTTCAGCCCGCCTGATGATTCGAGGAGCCACAACAAAAGTTTCAATTTTCAGATATTTTAAGGATCGAATTGCGGTTCCTTTCCATATACTGAATCCGGATGGTTCAGAAGCTAAAGACGAGTCGCGAAGCGGGTTTAGGGCTGGCACGTGTCTTACTTGCAGATGACGATCCGGCTGCCCGTTTGACATTGCAGACCGTTCTGGAAGCGGGCGGTTATAGCGTAGACGCCGCGGCGTCGGCTGCCGAGGCTGTCGGCAAGCTGGAACAAAAAGAATACGAATTGGTTTTAACCGATCTGCATATGGAGTCGCCGGAATCCGGGCTCCGTGTGCTGGCGCACGCCCGGTTGATGGATTACAAGCCAGCTACTGCGCTGATCACTACCTATCTGGGGAAGATGCCCAAGGCTACCAACCGGCACGTCCTCATCGAACCGGAGAATATCCCGGAGCTGCTGGACAAGGTGGCTGACTTAATCAGTGAACGCGCCCAGCGGCGCGTTCAGCGAACACTTCGTCAGGCAGGCTGAATCGCAACCTGCAGGACCGTCTCCTCCAGCGCAGGCAGCGCGTCTACAAAGAAGTGATCTTTGGCGGAAATGGTAAGCAGCTTTGCCGGCTGGGCCAGCGCCGCGACAAGAGGTTCCAATTCCGCTAGCGGACCGAATTCATCATTTGTTGACTGGATGAACACTTTGGGCCGCGCACATTCATTCATCCATGCCTTCTCTTTGTACTTCGTGGGATAACCAACCGCGATCAATTGCATCACTTCCGGCAGCGGACACCCCAGCCGGAGAGCCACTCGCGACCCGAAGCTGAAGCCGGCAAGAGTATACGGAAGCGCCGAATAGCGCTGGAGAAGCCAGCTGAGGCACGCTCGCGCGTCTTCTGTTTCCCCAATACCGTCGCCGTACACTCCTTCGCTGAGATTCACGCCACGGTAATTAAAACGCAGTACGACGGCGCCGGCCCGGCGAAGCCCTCGCGCGATACGATACACCACCTTGTTGTGCATCGTTCCGCCGTGCTGGGGATGCGGGTGGCATACCAGCGCGGCAAACGCCGGCTCCCGATCGTCAGGTTCTTCCAGGAGGGCTTCCAGTTTGCCCGCGGGACCTGGAAGGAAATGACTCTCGATCTTTCGCGGCACTCAGTTGGACCGGTAGTTCGTAAACTGCAGTTCGACGCCGAAATCGATGCCACGAACCAGCGAGATCACTTCCTGGAGGGTGTCCCGATCTTTGCTGGCCACGCGCACCAAGTCGCCTTGAATGGAAGCTTGCGCTTTCTTCTTGGAGTCCTTGATCGCTTTGACGATTTCGCGCGCTTTCTCGATCGGAATTCCCTGCTGCAGCTTGACTTCCTGGCGCACGCTTTGTCCCGCCGCCGGCTGAATGGCGCCGAACTCGAAGTTCTTCAGGGGCACCTGGCGTTTGGCCAGCTTCGCCTGAAGCACATCGGTGATCGCCCGAAGCTTAAACTCGTCGGCGCTGGCGAGCACGAGCTTCAGGTCTTTCTCATTCAAATCGATCGATGACCTGGAATCTTTCAAGTCGTAGCGAGTGATGATTTCCTTCATCGCTTGCTGGATGGCATTGACCACTTCCGTCATCTCCACTTTGGAGACGATATCGAAGCTATTGTCAGGCATGTTTCTATTCTTTCAGGGCGGCGGTGACCCGTTCCGTCAGCTCGGTGATGATCGCGGGCATCGCGGCATCCAGCGCAAGAGTGACCGCCGCGCGGATGCGATCCCGGTCGACGGTCGAGTCCGCTTCCGGAACCCGGGCCGCGCGTTCGGTCGCCGCCAACTCGATCAACGGACGGACCGTATCGAGAACCGCGGAGGCCTCAAACGGCTTCCGCAGACTGGCGTCCGATCCGACACGCCGGGCATGCTCATCGTCGAACGTAGCCGAGGCGCCGGCCGTTAGAATCACTCGCGTCAGACTGTGCCGGGGGTGAGTCTTGATGTACTGGCAGAGCTCGTAACCGCTGCGCTTGGGAAGAGCGGCATCGGCGAGAACCAAATCCGGGTCCACGTCGGCGAGCCGTCGAATCGCAGTCTCGCCATCCGTCACCGTCACTACCTCAAACCCCTCATCGCGGAGGATGCTCTCGCCCATCCGCTGCGCGTGCGGACTCTCGTCAGCGAGCAGAATGCGGCTCACTTCTTCTGCTTTTCCTTTTTCTGCTTCTTCGCTTTTGATGGAGGTGCCGGGTGATTGGTCGGCGGGGGCTCGTTTGCCGGCGCCGTAGCCACGGGGGCCGCCGGAGTCTGTGCATCCGGAGTGGCTGCCGCGGCGGGGCCCTGCTGCGGGTCTGGCGCGGCCGGTTGTTCCTGCTGCGGCTGATTCTGCCGCGCGTCAGGCTTAGTGTCCAAATCAGACGTTCCCTGCACCGTCGAAACGGAAACATCCGTTACACCGGCACCAGCTCCCTGTGACACCACGGGAACGCTGGCGGGAACCGTCGGACGCATGGCCGTCGTCGCGGGAGTTCCAGACTTCGCTGCTTTGGTAGTGTCCGGACCGTGACGCATGAAGCCCGTGGATTTCTGCATAAATCCGCGCGTGGTGGAATTCTCCTGCTCGTACTTCATGCGGGCCACTGCCACGGGATCCGCCTCAGGAATCGGAAGCTCCATCTGGGCCAGAACCTGCTTCGCGTCTTCCACGCGCGGGGATAGTGGATAATCCTTCACGATCTTCGCGTAAGCGGCTCCCGCCTTATCGCGGAATCGGGCGCCCATCTTGGAATAGGCATCCCCCAGCTGCCACAGAGCCTCATCGGACTGGCTGTACAGCGGAAAATGGTCCGTGAGAGTCTGCAGCCGGTTTGCCGCCGCCGGGAAGCTTCCCTTGCGATGGTAGAAATCGCCTGCGCGGAACTCCCCTTCGGCGAGTACTTCCTGAATATTCCGGAGCAGCTGCTGAACCTGCGGAGCGAACTTCGAATTGGGGAACTGCACCAGCAACTGTTTGCACTCGTCCTCGGCTTTTAAGGCGTGGACCGGGTCGCGGTCGGCCTTCTCCATCTGCCGGTAGTGAATCATGCAAATCTTTTCCTGAGATTCGGCCGCCTCTTCCATCGTCGGATAAAACAGGATGAAATCCTTGTACTCCGCCTCGGCCTGGGCCATGCCGTGCGAACCACCCTCCCGAAACCAGCTGTCGGCAATGGCAAGTTTGGCCTTTGCCAGAAATTCGCTGGTGTCGTAGGTGTTGATCAGCGTGTTGAGCGTCAGGCGCGCTACTTCGTAACGGCCTTTTTCAATGTCGTTGATTGCTTTGTCGTACAGAACCTTATCTGGCTGTTCTGTGTCCTTGGTGATTGGATTTTCGTATTTCTTCCGCCGGCAACCGGCGCCCATTAGGACCGCCAGGCACACCAGGATTGTCAGGACAGTGCGCATCATGAGTACCCAACCATTGTAACTTTCAAAAGTGTAACTTTCAGACGCGGATGGAGGCTGCCTCCACCGCCAGCCCGGTCATACGCCGGACGGTGTCACCCGGAGAGGGGTTCCCAAAAATTGCCGTTCCCATTACCAGCCAGTCGCAGCCGGCTCGCACGCACTCCTGAACGTTGGTTTCGTCGATACCCCCATCCATTTCGATGGCATAGGTGAATCCGCGCTCCCGGCGGATGCGGTCCAATTGCCGCGTCTTTCGAAGCGTCCGGGAAATGAATTTCTGCCCGCCGAATCCCGGATTGACCGACATCACCAGAACGTGATCGACAATCTCCAGGACCTCCTCGATCGCCGAAACGGGCGTTGCGGGATTGATGACGACTCCCGCCTTTGCGCCGAGTTTCCGCGCGTATTCAATCGTTCGATCCAAGTGCGGGCACGCTTCCTGGTGGACGAGAATTTGATCCGCCCCCGCTTCCACGAACGCCGGTAACAGCGCGTCCGGATTGTCAATCATCAGGTGAACGTCGATGATGCTCCGGGAAACTCGCCGGACCGACTGCAGAACCGGCGGTCCCATGGAAATGTTCGGGACAAAGTGTCCGTCCATGACATCGAAGTGGAGCATCGCCGCTCCGGCGCTTTCCACCTCTGCAATTTGTTCCGCCAATCGGGAAAAGTCCGCGCCCAAAAGCGACGGCAAAATTTGGGGGCTGGTCATGCTGCGAGTTTCACCTTTTCTCCAGTATGGCCGCAAAAAAACCGTCGCCGTCGTCAATTCCCGGCCAGCGGCGAATCGTTTCCGTCACCGGAAACTCGGCCACCACCTCTTCGTTTTCTTCCGGCTCCAGCGAGCAGGTGGAATAGACCAGCCGCCCGCCCGGCTTCACTTTCTCCCACGCCTGCCTCAGAATCTGGCGCTGGCGCTGCTGATGGCGCAGCAAGTCTTCCGGCTGCAGCCGCCACTTGATTTCCGGGTTTCGCGCCAGCGTTCCTGTGCCTGAACACGGCGCATCCACAAGAATTCTGTCGAACTGATTTCGAAACGGTAACGGCTGTGTCGCATCCAACTGCACGCGCTGACCCGGAACCCCGCGGAGGCGCGGGAAGCTGCGGTCGCTGGCAATGGCGAGAGAGGGCTCCAGCTCCAGTGCCATTCGCGTCTTATTTCCCGGCGCGGCGCAGAGATCCAGGAAACTCATCCCTCTTTGGAGATTCAGCAACGGGACAATGGATCGGGAGCCGGGATCCATTCCCGATACCGGCACGGTCAGGGAGTGCTCGCCTATCACTCGGGCTTTGTCAGCCCACCGCCGCAGCAGCCAATCTGGAGTCGAAAGCTCGAGCGACGGCGTTGGCCAGGTAATCGGATCCCGGGTCACTTTCCGGAGAACGGCGTTGACCAGGCCCGCCGCCGAGCGTTTCTTTGCTCGCTTTACCAGCTCCACGCTTTCGGCGACCGCCGCATGAGCGGGAATCCGGTCCAGATACCGAAGCTGATAGACGCCCATTCGCAAGGCGATCAGGACCGGCTGGTCCAGCTTCTGGATTTTCACTCCACCGAAATGTTCCATCAGAAAGTCGAGCTGCAATTGACGCCGAAGAACTCCAAGGGCGATCTCCTCCGCCAATCCGGCATCGCGCGAGTCCAAGCCTGCCGTATGTTGAGCCAGCAGCACGTCCGACAGTCCTCCCGCCGCGACTCCTCGCAGGACTTCAAAGGCAGCTAGGCGGGCTGCGCTAATTGCTGGCATGTTTCGCGAATCGCTTCAATGACAAAATCCGGTTCGTCCAGATGCACCCAATGCCGGCCGCTGGGGGCAATCAAGTGCTTTCCCCGCGTCGAGCATTGGGCCCAGCGTTGATGCTCCCGCAGAGCCTCCTCCGGCAAATGCGCACCCGAGATCACCGTCAACGGAATATCTCCGATGGACTGAAATTTCAACCCCTGGCGGCAACTGTCGGAAAGTGCCTCCATGTATCGCCGCATCGTAAGGAAGCTTTGCGGTTTGGACCAATGTTCTCGAATCACCGGCCAGGTCTCGGGCGGCAGGCGCTTCAGCTCATCGAAGAGCTGCCGGGCCGCCGGGGACGCTTTGCCGGGATTGCGCGAAAACAACGCAATTCCGGGCTTGATGATTCGCGCTCGAGCCGCCCAGGTCAGCAGCCGCGCCACTCTGCGCCCATGTATCAACCTGCGCCGCGAGGCATCCGTTTCCGGCCACCATTCGGAAAGGACGATGGGATCGATCAATACCAGTCCCTGCACGAGCTCTCGCCGCTGTTCGGCGACTGTTCTGGCGATCAAGCTTCCGAACGAGTGGCCCACCAGAATCGCCGGCTCCTGCAGAGGAACCTCGCTGGCGCACTGACTTGCCGTGCGCGGTTCCGGCTTTGCCGGGGAATAGCCGTAGCCGGCTCGATCGTAGAGAAACACGCGGGCGAACTCGGCCACCCGGGGAGCGATCCCCATCCAGTTCAAGTGAGAAGCAGCGATTCCCGACTCGAAAGAGATCAGCGGTCCGGCGCTCCCGAGTTGTTTCGAAAATAAGCTCACGTCTTCCGGTGTTTCCAGACTCATTCTGACAAACCCGCTGTGCTAGAGTGGCCGTGAGATATGGCACGCAGCGTTAACAAGGTGATTCTTTTGGGAAATCTGGGGAAAGATGCGGAGACTCGATTCACGCCCCAGGGAACCCCGGTCAGTTCCTTTTCTGTAGCGACCACCCGGCGGTGGAAAGACCAGCAGACCGGCGACTGGAAGGAAGAAACCAACTGGACCAACGTCGTGCTGTGGCGCCAGGAGAACGTCGCGCAATACCTCACCAAGGGCCGTCAGGTTTACGTCGAAGGCCGCTTGCATACCCGCAGCTATGACGACAAGGACGGCAATAAACGGTACGCCACCGAAGTCGTGGCCGACGAGGTCATTCTGGTGGGCGGCCGCAGCGAAGGCGGCGGAGAAGAAGGCGGCTCGCGTATGGTTTCCTCGCCCCGTGGCGGAAATCGTCCGCAACCGATGCCCTCCAGCGGTCCTTCCGAGGAGCCCTTCAGCGGAATCGACGACAACGATGTTCCGTTTTGAGTCGCCCGAAACTCGCAAAATGCGAGGCGGCGGTTTAGAATAAGAACTTCGTCTCGCCGAATTAAGCTGGAGTGGCGGAACTGGCAGACGCACGGGACTCAAAATCCCGCGTTCTTCACTGAACATGTGGGTTCGACCCCCACCTCCAGCACCAATTTAGATGTTCCATCCAAAGGACTTATGGCCACGTTTTCGCCGCGTGTCACAGACGTGCCAGAAGCTTTTCCATGAACCCGCTCTAGAAGTTCAAGAGTCCGCGTCTGGTAAGCAGTTGACCACTTGGCGTAATGCTTGCGAATGATTGCGGGGCTGTCACCGAGGATGTTTGCGGCATCCTCGATGCTTCCACCGTTCACCAGGATTTCGGTTGCGAGAGTATGGCGGAATCGGTGAGCGGAAGCTCTCTTCACGCCGCTCTTGCGGAAGACGGCTTGGAGTGTTCGATCGACCGTCTTGATGTGCCCTTCGCGGGCACCGAGGCCGGACCAGAAGAAATAGCGTCCACCAGGGTCGGTGCCTTGCGGCGGAGGCACAGCTTCCAGCGCTCTTTGAACGTCTTCCCACAGCGGCAGCCACAGGGACGCTCCGTTCTTCATCGCATGCAGGAAGATTCTGCCGTCACGGATGCGCTCGCGTTCTAGGGTTGCCGCATCAGAGATTCGTAACGCGTACCGTCGGAGCAATAAAATTAAAGCCTTCGCCCTCAGTCTTTCGTACGACCCCTTACCGAATTGATCGCAAGCCGACAAGATTTGGTCGATTTCTTCCTTTGTGTAGGGCTCACGTGGCTTCGGCTTTGGGTCCGCTGGCATCTCCATATCCTTGGCAGGGTTCTCGGGACACCATTTCCTTTTTTGACAGAACGCAAAAAAGGTACGGAGGAGCTGGAGTTCTTTCGACCAGCTAAGGGCGTTGAGCGGTCGTGAGGCTCGATAGTCATCGAGCAGCTCAAGCGACACCTCATCCAGGTACAGAATTGAGCGGAGTTTTGCAAAATCCTTCAACCTCGCCATGACGCGTCGATACTTTCGCGCTGTCGAGCTCTCGACTTCCCTGGCTTCCAGAAAACTATCCGCGGTATCGTGCAGTTCTTTACGAATCCTCGGGGAGTTCAACTCTTCCTCGATCTCACCGAGCTTGCGACGGGCGCGATCCCAACTCCCTGTGTCCATGCTGAGCCGTACCCTTTGATCGTTTACGTGGCCATCACAGTGAATTGGGCAGGCGCACTTCGTATAGTTTCGGCCCTTGTTCCGATGGGGACAGTCTTCGAGGTGGCGTCGGTAGAGGGACAGCATGCGGCCCTACTGAGTTCGCTCGCGGTAGATTCGGAGCGCAACTGACTCGGGAATTCTTAGCGTAACCTTTCGCCGCTTTCCTCTCGCCCCGTCGGAACCGCATTTGAGAACTCCCGCTTCATCCTCAAACCAGCGGACAATTGTGTCTTCGCTGAAACCCCACATTTCGGCAAGGGTTCGAGGAGAAAAATGTCGCTCGAACGCCGTTGGCTGAACTGCCGGTCGCGTCATGGATTCGACTCGCATGGGCGCACTCCTCATTCCTTGATTGCCTCAATGTATGGGATCGAAAAAAGCCTTGACCAAGCCCGAAGGCTGGCCGCTTGGACGGCTGGGATTCTTGTTCCCCGGGTCCATTCATGACTGGTGATGCCAACTAATAGGTCCGGCGAATTGAGCGCTGCCGTTATTGGCGTCCAGACAAGCAACTGCTCGAAGCAGATCAGTGGCGCGGCGCGCACCGTGCCGATGTTCATCGTGGCTGCGCCAAATGGTGTCAGGTGGAAGGTACCCTCTCGGGCGAAGGGACTCCACATCGCAAGTGGGACTGGTACTCGCTGGCAGAATTCCTGGTTAGAGAGCGTGCCGCGAACTAAAACTAGGTTCTCGAACGATCCGAGTGGTTCCGCCGCGCGCTTTGTGCCCAGGATGATGGTGCGGCCCGATCGGACCAGCGCCTTGCCGAACGGTTGCCAGAATGCCTCGGTCGCTTCTGACCAAATATTCAGGGTTCCTTCCGGAAGGACGAACACAGTGCCTTCGTTCGCGAGCACGCCTTGTTGGATTCGCTGCAGGCGCGCATATTCTTCCTCTGGTATACCTCTTAGGTTCATCGCGATCCATCCCGACGGTGGCAGAGGCTGCTTCCAGAAGGCATGGCAGCAAGTTGCCATTGCCAGCGACGCGATCAGTGCCATGCGCCGCGTGGACTTACTCGCTAATAACTCTGGCAGCGCGGCGGTGAAGATCAGGCCGACGAATGAGGTGCCAGGGAAGAGAACACCGCTGCTGACAAGTGGAGACGCCCAGCCGATGAGGCTGAAGGGAGGCAGAGCTCCTATCGCAAAGGCTACCAGCGACGACTTCCCAAAAGACCAAACTGAAGCGAGCAACCCGCTTGATACGAGAACGAGAGCAATCGCAAACTCTGGCGACAGCCTGAAGAACCTCCGCGAGACGTCCCACAACGGCCATGACGCGACAGCATAATACGAGAAGGCAACCGCCGCACGAGCTATCCGACACCTCTGGCCGAGCGCGAGAATTGGCATGCCTAGCGCCAAAGGCATGAAGGGCAGGTGACCGGTCCATGCGAATCCTCCACAAAGACCGGAAAGAGCCATCGCGACAGCCAAGTTCATGGCTTCAAGAGCCATAACGGGCGTAGCCTCGTTCGGATCTGCTCGAAGCGGATCGGTCCCATGTAACGGGAATCGAAACTGCCGCGGTTATAGGTGGAAGCCACCCAAACGGTGCCGGACTGGACTCGATATGTTCCGCACGGGAAAGGGTTGAGCGCGCGCCCGGCCCAATCGACGCTGAGGGCGCGCGTCTTTGGAAGCAAAGCGCCGTTGACGGCGATTCCTTCGGGAGAGATTTCGACCTGATCGCCCTCAGTCGCGACGATGGGCTTCAAGAGCGGCACGGCACCGTCTGGGCAAGCAAAGCCCGCCGTTCGATACCCGCGCCTCGCAGATTGCTCGGAGAAAACTCCTTCGGGGCAGAACTCGATCAGCCGCGCACGGTTGTCGTGAGTCGCGATGTACAGGCCCAGCGGCAGGCTGTAACTGGTGTTGATGCGGATGCCAACGACGCCTGCGCACAGACCCATCGCGGCGACCGCCAAACCGCACCATCCGAGCGTTCGAAGCGGAGCTGGATCAAGACGGCCAAACTTCTTCATCGTCCGTTTCTCCTTTGACTTCGACCGGAACTGTTGCCGCTGCTTCACCTTCGGGGCGATTGTCGGCGGGTGCTTCCTTCACACCTCTCGGTTTCTGGATCACGTGCGACGTGCGCACGATGATTTCGTAGACCGTTCGCTGGCTTCCGTCCTTCGGCGTGAACTTTCGAGTCTGAAGCGAACCCTCTACGAAGACGTTCTCGCCGCGTTCGTAGGATGCGGCGATATCGGCAAGGTCGCCGTAAAAGACCAGGCTGTGCCAGTTCGTGTGTTCTTGCGATTGGCTATTCCGGTCGGTGTAGCGATAGCCTTCGGCGAGGCGCGCGTTGGCTACTGGCGTTCCGGATGGCAAGTATCGGACCTCTGGCTTCGCGCCGAGAAAGCCGGCGAGTTCAATTCGGTTCTTCTGCACTCCTATGCCTCCTTTCGAATTCCGCGATGAATGCGGCTTCCATGCGGCTTAAGCCGCTCGCGGCCGATTGCGGCTCTGCCGCGCTCATGACATTCGCCGTTCGATCGTCAGCCGGTTGGGCGACGATCTGTCCGCGGTCGATAGCGACAAACTGATCGGGCGGCGACAGAGTGGCCCGTTTGGCCAATACTGGATCGGCGAAGTACAGGATCTGCGTCCCGTAGATCGGATAGTGACCGCTGACGAAGATGAGCATGTCTCCTGGGGCGACAATCAGCTCCTCAACGCCGTTGCCGGCCTTCTTCGGCGGCTTCAAGCGCATGACTTCATCCGGCGTTACCAAAGGCCGCTCGATCTGCTCGACGCTCGCGCTCATGTGGTTCGCAATCGGAGCCAATCTTGAACCGGAGAAATTGAAGCTCGCCTTCTGCACGGTTTTCGTGCCGGTCATCTTTGACAGGAGTTCGGCCGTGTCGTACTGATTGGGCGCGTACGCAACTCGGACATGGCAGTTCGACACGATGCTCTCGTTCGGTCCGTATTCATCGACGACTTGGCGAATGTCCTGCGTGATGAGGTACGCCTTCAGCCCGTACCCAGCCATGTAGGAAAGCGCATCCGCGAAGATCTCCATCCGCTTCAAAGATGGAAACTCATCGATCAGGAACAGCAACCTATGCCGATTGCGCTTCTGGTCCGATCCCTCGAAGTCCATCCGTTCGCTAAGGCGGTTCACGATCATCGTGAAGATGAGGCGGATCAGCGGACGCAGGCGAATTTTGTCGGACGGCGGAACGACGAGGTAGAGCGAAACGGGCTGAACGTGATTGACGAGGTTGTCAATCGTGAAGTCGCTCGCAGCCGTGTTGCGGGCCACGAGCGGATCGCTATAGAGCGTCAACGCCGTCTTCGCAGTCGAAAGGACACCCGAAAAATCCTTGTCCTCCTTGTCGAGCATCTCGCGGACCTTCTCCCGCACCACCGGGTGAGTCGTCGTGCGTTCGCCGTCGGGCGTTCGCCACTTGAACTTGCGCTCCGGATCGTGCGGGAAGTTCTCGAGTTCGGTCAGGGTGTCCTCAAAACTCTGACCCGGAGTCGTGAAGATTGCCGCAAGATCGGCAAGGGATGCGACTCGACCTCCGGCGGCGGCGGCATGACAGACATGCAGAATCATGCCCGTTGTGATTGAGGCGGCGGCGTCCTGCCAATAGCGCTCCTGAGGGCTGTCCTCGCCCGTCCGCACGATCATGTGCGCGATATTCTGGGCATCGGAGACATCGCGCGGCGTGCCGATTCGAACTTCGGCAAGCGGATTGAATCGCGAGCCGTTGCCGAGTTCGACGGGCGAAAACTTGAAACAGACATGTCCGCGCTGCCAACGAAAGCCCGCCGTCTTGGCCCAGTTCTCGCCCTTGATGTCGTAGATGACCGCCGACTCGGACCACGCAAGAAGGGTCGGGATAACAAGTCCCACACCCTTTCCGCTCCGCGTCGGGGCAAAGGCGAGCACATGCTCCGGGCCGTTGTGGCGAAGGTAGTGTAGGTGCTGAGTCCTCGGGTTCCGCCAACCGCCGACATATACGCCCTGGTACGATTCCAAAAGTCCGGTCGCGCGAACATCCTCTGGCTTCGCCCATCGTGCCGACCCATGAAGATCTTCGGTGTTCTCCGACAGCCGCCGCGCTCGACGGAGGTTGAGGGCGTAGACAACGCCAACCGTCACCGCGCAGCCGATCACGACGATCAAAGCCCCAGTGAGAATCGGCAAGCGGACCTGAGCGTTCCGATGCGAGCCATGCTTCAAGAGCCACAAAGCCCACGAGTGCGGAGCGTAGAATCGGGCACCCTGATATACGATGAGCGGCGCTCCGAGAGATGTCTGATAGCCGAAGCGGTGGGCGACGAACTGTGTCGCGGCGACATTCACCACGAGCAGCAGGAACAGACCCATCGCCATGGCGGACCAGTTGTAGCCGCCGACGAATCCAGGGTCACGAGGAGAGCGGTAAACGTCAGGGGCACGCATCGCCGCATCACCTCGCGAGCGCCGGTGCCTTTTCGCGGGCCTTGAACGGCTTCAGTTGCGCGTGACCGCCTGAATAAACGACGGAGATGCTCTCGCCAACCGCGGGGGCGGTTGCCAGCAGGTTCTTCTTATGAGCGACGGCCGATTGCGTGCTGAGCTTTTGGACTACGTGCGAGTCCGTCTCGCCGATCACCGCGCCGCGATACCGGCCCGAGTCCGTGTCCGCCGGATACAGCCGGGCCTTTTCGCCGAGCTCATTCCGCGTAATTCGCTCCGCTTCCGTCAATGACGGTGGCCGTTTCCCTTCGACCTCACCATCGAGGATCTTCTCCGCTTCCGCCTTGACGGGCGCGAGACCCTCGGCGCCATTCGTGGGAGTAACGGTCGGATTCCGGTTCTCCGTCGCCGTTTCCTTCTCGACCAGATTGACGGTGCTCGACCCTGGCTCGAACTCGGCAACATGCTCGGATGTTTCTCGTCGAAGGTGGGGAGCGCGTTCCAACCCGAGCAGATAGTTGGCGGCGTTGTGGGCATCGCGAGACGCGCGAAAGATTTCGTTCTTGTCGTCGCGGAGAGCCTTGATCCACGATTCGAGATACGCCGCGTGCTGTTCCGGGTTGTGCGGAATCCCGCGCTCGGCGGCGAGAAAGACGCTGGCGAGTTCAGCGCGCAACTCTTCTTTCGCGTAGTTCGGGTCGCCGAATGAGTAGCTCTCGTTCAGCGTCTGCCGGTTGAGCCGAGTCGGGTGGCCGCTCCAATGGGCCAGCTCGTGAAGGGCAGTTCCATAGTAGTCGCTGGCGTTCTGGAAAGCGTCCTTCGGCGGGAGATGTATGGCATCCTGGGACCGGCCATAGAACGCGCGGTCATTCTGGTCATGCACGATCTTCGCCGCGGAATTCTTGAGGATTTCCTCGCCAGTCTGCGCGACTTCCCATTCATTGCGCGGCGTCGGACGATGCTCGGGAATGCCTTCAATCTGCTTGGCGTTGAAGACCGTGTAGACGCGGCGCAACCAAGTGGGATTGGCCTCCGCTTCTGCGTCCTTCGAGTTTGACTGTGGATCGCCCAATTGCCAGAACTCAATATGCGCGCCTTTCTCTCCACCGCGCACCTGCCAGCCGTTCTCTTGGGCCTGCTTGTACGTGAGCCATCGTGGATCGTCGTAGCCCTTCTGCGACGCAACGGCCATCAGATGGAGCGCGTTGCCGCCTCGATAGTTCTTGTCCGTCGTTGGGTTGAGCGGCAGTTGTAGCGCGCCAGGTTCCCAGGGCTTCTGCCACGGTGCGG
Source organism: uncultured Solibacteraceae bacterium (assembly GCA_964515165.1). Lineage (GTDB taxonomy): Bacteria > Acidobacteriota > Terriglobia > Bryobacterales > Bryobacteraceae > JAPKYZ01. The sequence goes on from CAZETQ010000053.1 coordinate 28,146, forward strand.
TCCCTTTTTCGAGCATGGCAACGATCTGGTCGGTGACCTCCTGCCGGAAGTCGCGTTTGGGAGAAGCGTCGGTCATGCAGCCTCCTCGAAGTCTGGCTCTGGCGTCTCGGCTTCGAAGCCGGACTCTTGAATCGGATCGCCGCCGATTTCGCTGAGTTCGGCGAGTGCGTCACGGAAGTGATCTGGATAGGTAGCATGCACAAGCTAGCTATACACCAGATTACCGTCGTGGTCAAGGGCCTTTTTGGTGCGCAAGCAATTTGGCCCGCCAGAATCGACACTTCCGTGAGTCGCCGACCTACGGATAAAGCCGACGAGTTTTGTTGCCCGCCCGCTGAACGGCAAGTACTTTCCTGTAACCGGACTTCAATGAAGGAAACGTCGAAACCGCTCCTGCCTCAACTTCCGAATGTCGTGATCCAGGCGGACCCTTCACGGCATCCATAAACTCTGCGCGTTCCCCGAACCGTGTTCAAGGTCGGTTTCCTTGGTTTCGGAGTAGTGGACTCCCGCTTTTCGCGTACCGACATCATGACCGTGGGTTCCACTGCCGCCGAAAGGAAGTGAACACCGATCCGAACTCCTCTTTGGGCCGGAGATCGAAAACTTGCAAGGGCATTCGCGGGATGCCCGACATGGTTCTTCGTTATCCAAAGCGTGATTGGTTGCTACTTCTGGAATCGGTCACGAGCCACGGCCCGTGGATGGCAAGGGGCACGACGAACTGGCAAAGCTGTTTGCCAACGAACTCGGAGGCCGGGCTCGTCTACGTGCCGCGTTCCCTTCCAGAACGATTATGGCCTCTATCTCCGCGAGATCGCCTGGGAGACCGAAGTTTGCGTCGATGCGCCCACTCACCTGATCCATTTTTTGTGGTGCGGGGTTCCTTAGCCTCAGCGAATGAAGCAGTTGGCGTCCTAATTTAGCCATTACGCTAAATCAGGCTAACAGTGTGTTATCCTAAGAATTGAAAGGAGAGCGCACCCCAATGCCTGAGCGTTTTGGAGACCTACTCCGCCAGCAGCGACGCAAGGCGGATAAGACACTCGGTGATGTAGCAAGATTACTCGGCGTCTCGGTCGTTTTTTTGTCCGACGTGGAACGCGGCAACAGAAGGCCGCTTGGCAACGAACGGCTCATCAGAATCGGTGAGTTACTCGGCGTAGACCCCGCCCCACTAATTGAAGCAGCTGATCGCGAGCGCGGGTTTATCGAATACGACATCCGGAGGGCCCGCCCGCTGGAGGCGGATGTTGTTGGGGGCCTCGTGGCAGGCCTCGCCCGTGGTGGTGTCACGGACGAGCAACTTCACGATATTCAAAAAATTCTGCACGGCGGAGAGGATGCAGATGAGTAAGGCGCTCACCGGCGTTCGTGCCGACAACAAGTATAGCTATAGCAAATTGGAGAGCTGGGCTTCATATGTCCGCCAGCAATTGGATTTTGCCCCCAATGCGGCGGTCGATCCTTTGCGGCTCTTCGAGGACCTGCATGAGATCAGCATCAGTCGTGCGGATGGAACGGTGATTCCGCTACGCGGCGGTGTGATCGGCCTCGAAGATTCGGAAGGTTACGCCTGCTATAACCGCTCCAGGAAACTCATCGAAATCCTCGCCTCCGAGAAAGTCTACGAATGGCTTGAGGACAAGCATCCGCGCGCTGCTTACTTCCTCGCTCACGAACTGGGTCACTGCCTTTTGCACACCGACCAGCTCATCCGGCTGGCCCAGATGCCGACCAACCAGCAGGCCGCGTTTCACCGTGGCCGGACGGACCATAAGCCATTCGAAGATACCGAATGGCAGGCCAATGCATTCGCGAGTGCGCTCCTGATGCCGGCCCGAGGGCTTGCATTCCTCGAAACGAAAGAGGGGCACCTCGATGCGGGCTTGGTCGCTGAGCGCTTTGGCGTGTCGTGCGAAGCAGCAGGCTATCGGCTTGATTGCTTCCAGAGCAGGAGGGAAGAACTCTTGCGCTAAAGTTTTTGTTTTTTCGTGATTGAGGCCCCAGGCGGCAACCTGGAGCCTCGATGTGGCAAGGGGCCTGTCGGCCACTGCGGTTTGCAGAAGCTAACTACCTTACAGTCTTCAATCCTATGCGAGATGAAGACCTTCCTGCAATACCCCACTAAACCTTAAGGACAGGCGCTGACCGCCGGATGGGACGAACCCCCATGTCCGGCAATGAGGTAACCGCTTGTGAAAAAAAATGTCCATGTTGTTCCACGGAGTGGTGATTGGGCTGTGCGCCGAGAAGGGGCACAGCGCGATTCTTCTCATCACGAAACGCAATCTGCCGCGATTGATGCCGCTAGGCAGACCGCGCGGAGGGAGAGCACAGAACTGTTTATTCACGGTCGCAACGGGCAGATTCGCGAACGCGACTCGTTTGGCAACGATCCCTATCCCCCCAAGGGATAGGAGCAGGAGGTCTCATCAGTGATAGTCTTCAACAACTTCAAATTTTCGGAGCCAGCAGTGCTGGTTTCCGTGCCAACGCTTGTAGATCAATTGATCGCTCAGCCAGGGTTGTACGTCATTCTGGTTTACAACACGGCCTATTCTCCGCGTCCGTTTCGCCCGCTGTACTTTGGCGAATCAGACAACATCACTAGCCGATCTTCCGGCACCCATGAGAATCACTCAGCGTGGTGCAGGGAAGCTGGTACCCACACAACGCTTTACCGGGCGATATGCCCATTGCCTGGCTGGAGCAAGACGCAACGCCAGCAGGCGGAAAGTGGGCTGATCGCGCAGTACAACCCGCCGTGCAACCAGAAGCTGAGCTTCGACTTCAGCCGCTTACTCGCAACGCGATAGAGGCAGGGACGAAAAATGATCAAGCTCTCCTTCAAACTGAACGGGCGCACCGTACCCGCCAATCGCATCGCCGATGAACTCACGAAGCAGGTGAAGCAATCGGCCACCAACATGGTCACGCGGCGCATTACGTCGATCCGCTGTCCTGTCCATCACCAAAGTGCTCGCATCAATCCTGGCCTCAGCGGGCAGTTCCGGATTCAGGGCTGCTGCGATCAGTTGATCGCCGAAGTCCGTCGTCAGCTTCGGTAAACGAAGGGACCGTAACGCACGCCGTTTTCACCACGACTGCTTGTGGGAGGCGCGGCCCCGGTCGGGTTGATCCTTTGAAAGGAACTAGGTCTCATGTTCGTACAGCAACCCGCTTTTCGTCTGGTGCGAATGTTCAACAGCTCGGCTTGCGAGCGCCGTTTTCTTACAGCAATCGCCTCAACCGTAACAAGGCGTCTGCGTTGGGGAATTTTGATTGGAGCAACTCTGGTCGTCAGAGCGTGCTGGGCCGCAGGATTAGTTGGCGAAGGTCGCCACCTCCAGGGTCGGCGATCCGGAAGTTGAGCCTGAGAACGGCTGTTGGAATCTGGCCCCCTGCTAAGCACGGCACTTTCATCGTAATCGCATTGCCCAAAACGCCCGTCGCGGAGAACAAGATGATCCCCGTCATCCGCCGACCCAGACGTGAGCGATTCTTCGCGGACGACAGAGTTCAGCGATCTTGTTGCCTATCACGGGAACCCGTTCTACTGCGAACGGGTTTGCGCGGCTGGCTTGGGGGAGAGGTCCTGAGGTGATCAGCTGATCGCTGGAGATCACGCAGTGTCGGCAGTAATCCGTCGGCTAAGCTCCACTCGTGATTCCTGCGCGGCTCCGCGAAGCCTAGGCTCTCCAACAACGCAAGTCGCGCCCGGAGGAGATGGGTCTTCTCTCCGGGTGGAAGCGTCAGAACGTTCGAACCGTTTTCCCGCCTCAACGCGTCGAGCCGTCGATCCAAGGATGTTGGCCCGACGGTGCGAACCTCTCGCCGCTCCGACTCCATGGTGTCCTCCTTCGTTCGAAAGCCCAGTTGGCGGGTGCATTCTTCGGCTGCAATCGTTCGTAGACCGCGCTTCACGAACTCCTTGTCGAGTCGCAACGCGTGACCGTCCGCCACGCCACGGAGCGCGATGTGAACGTGGGGGTGCTCTGTGTTGAAGTGCGCGACAGCGACCCATTCGAGCGTCCGGCCAAGTTGACGTTGCGCCTCGGCCATCGTCTCTCGGGTCAGGCGGCGAAGGTCGAGGCGTTCGCCGAACTCGGGTGACAGGATCACTTTGAACAGCCGTGGATCACCCGCCGACTGCCACGTGCCCAGTTGCTTCGCGACGGGTACGCCAGCGCGATCCGACGAAAATCCCGCCTCAATCTCCTCCGTGGGCCGGGTGGCGCTCTCCCGAGCGATGTACCGTCCGTGTGCCGCCCATTGACCGGTGACGCGATTCGGCGAGTAGGTCAACCGGACCGCGCATCGCTGGTAGTGTGACCGGTGGACTCGGGGCACCGGACTGCCCGAGCGCTTCGACGTCATGCGCACCAGACGCATCAGGTTCTGGAATGGCCGGCACCACGCCTTCGACTCGTCGGGTGTCCGCTTGGGTTTCCGCGGCCGGAGCCGGAACTCCCGGTCGCGAAGATCAACGTTGGCCACGATCCACCAACTCCTCAAGCGTCACGCGCCCCTCTCCAGCCATGTGCTGCGCCGCGGAGAGCAGGAATCGCTCATAGCGGAGTTTTGCCCGCCGCTTCGCCTGGTCGAGCACGTCAGCAGGCGGCTCTGGCACGCACGTGAGGATCAGCCGGGTGAGACTGTCGGTGAGCGCGAATAGCACCTGCTGGTTGGTGTGGAGCGAGCGCAGGTCTTTTCGCAACCGCTCCAGGCTGGCAGCGACGATCTCCTCGGTTCGATGGAGCGCGCTGGCGCCTCCTCGCACGTCCGCTTCGACCGTCTCGCGCACCAGCCGATTCACGGACCGGTGGCCCTTGCGCACTGCCGCACGGTGGAGTTCCTCGTAGACCACTTCGTTCACACGGATCTCGATTCGCCTCTGTTCCGCCATCTTGGCCCTCCGAATCGCGGTTTCGGCAACTTGCCGGATACAGGCTAGCTATTGCCGACGCCTGATGCTATCTCGATTCAGCGGGATAGGCAAGCAAAATCGGGCACTCTGCCGACACTTCCTTTATGTTCCACTATGCTGTTTTGGCGGCCTCCACGGCGTGTTGTTGCAGAGCAACCAACGTGAAGCCAGCGAGAACTCCACGAGACAACGGCGATTATTTGCTGAACAATAACGAGTATTGTACGAGCTAGCTTGCATTTCTGTTGAAAAGCTGCTAGACATCTACTTGTGGGCGGAAGCACTCGTCTCGCGAATGTGGAGCAAGCGACAACCCGCGCGCCCAAGCGGATCGCAGTTCTACTGCGGAAGTCGTGGCCCGTGTTGAAGCGATTCCTCGAAGCGGGGCATACGGTGCGGGAGTTGCACGAGACGCTCCGCGTGGACGGGATAAATATCCACTACAACAATCTGTGCACATACATTGCGCGGTTGCGAGAGTCTGATCCAGAGGCGAAGGCTGCGGTGCGGTCTATTGCCGGATCGCCAGACCCGCTCGATAACGTGCGCAGGCTGACTGAGCGCGAGCGTCCAGGGTTCCACTATCAGGGAACCCCATCGGAAGAGAAGCTGTTGGGGAAAAAGTAGACCGGAGGAAGAATGGCAGCGACGGCGGAACGAAAACGAATCCAGGAAGAAGCGCCTGCCACCGCAGGTACGACAGTTCACCTTGTGCTTCAAGGGAAGGGTGGCGTGGGCAAGAGCCTCGTGGCATCGATTCTCGCCCAGTACTTCCGGCGAAGAAATGGCCGTGCCGTTCATTGCATCGATACCGATCCGGTGAACCAAACGCTTGCGCAGTATCAGGCGTTGGGTGCACAGAGGCTCGATCTGCTGGTCGATGGGGTAATCGAGCAGCGTGCGTTCGATGGATTGATGGAGCGGTTGCTAACCGAGGACGGCATCTTCGTCGTCGATAGCGGTGCGGCAACGTTCATTCCGTTGTGGAACTACATTCTCGAGAACGACGTACTTCGGATTCTGAGCGATTCTGGCCGGACGCTGATCGTGCACTGCGTGGTGACCGGCGGACAGGCGTTGCTCGACACGTTGAACGGGTTTTCGCAACTCGCGGAAACCACGTCCGAACGAAACATCGTCCTTTGGGTGAACGAGTATTTCGGACGCGTCGAAAGCGACGGCAACCCGCTCGCGGCGCTGCCGGTGTATATGAACAACGCGCCGAAGGTTCTGGGCTCGGTCGCCATTTCGAAGCGTAACCGGGATACCTTCGGACGCGATCTTGAGGACTTGCTGCGGCAGAAGCTCACGTTCCACGAGGGACTCGCGAATCCGGCGTTCGCGATCATGGCGCGGCAACGGCTGCGGGTGATAGAGCGCGAATTGTTCGAGCAACTCGACCGGTTGAACTTGGAGTGATCGATGGACCGCAAGAAGATCATCGGCGAAGTGGCGGCTCGGCACGGCGTGCGGATCGATGAGGATGATCCCGCGTTCGTGATGGCGACGATCACGGAATTGACGCTAACGGACGCTCAAGCGGACTTGATCGCCGCAATTCGGTTGGAGACGGCGGAGTTTGCTCGGGCAGCCGGCGAGGTGCAGGAGCAGGCGGGCGCGCGGTTCGGATTGGCCATGAAGGAATCGGTGCGGCAGACTCGCTCTTCTGCCAAGCCGAATGGCTCCTATCTATTCAGCGTCCTGCTGATCGCACTTGGATTCATCATCGGGAGATGGAGTGCTTTATGAAACTTGATAGGCTCCTGTGGTTGTCGTTCCTCTGCGGGCCGCGCTTGGCGCTTCGACTCGCCGCCGCATTCGTTCTAGGACCATTCGTGTTCGCCGCAGCCTTGGTCGTTGCTGTCCTCCTGAGCTAATTGGGGTGGCGAGGCGATGCTCGCCACTCCAATTCGGTGGCTTACTTGTCCGCTTGCCTGTTCAGCACCTCCTCTAGTTTGGTCTTCCCGTCGGTGTAGAAGACGTTTGAGGCCAGATCCACCAACGCCATCTCCATCAGGGTTCGGCACAGTTCCTTCTCGTTCTCGCACTGAATTTGGGGGAGCATCAGAGCCAAGTATTCGCCGCTGTGACTGCCAGCCTTGATATCGAGTTTCCAGCGTTTTGCTAGGCGAACGCGAGATTCGTGCCCGAGTTTGTCGAGCACGGTGACCGCGACGACTTCAAGGTTGTCGCGCGTGAGAGGAGCGGTTACCTTCGCAAGGATCGAATCGAGCAGCTTGATCCGTTCGGTCAACTCCTGCTTTCGGCGCTTGGCTTCGTCTCGAAGGCTATCGCGCCGTTCACAAGCCGCGTCGTCCATCACCCGCTTGGGCGCGTGATGGATTTCGCACGTCGACTCGGCGCAAACCAAGCGGTTGAAGCCTCGACCCTGCCCCTCGGTGATGATGGCTTCTTTGGCGTGCGGACAACGCTGCCACTCTGGATTGTCGGCCTTCTTCCGGCCCTTCGGCGGCCTGACGATCTCGACGTAGTTGGTCCGCGCGATGACGCCGTTCGCCGCCTTAGATCCCCACGACGCCGAAATCTGCATCAGTTTCGGCTTCGCAGCCAAAGCCGCCGCGATGTGTCGGTCCAATTTCGCCGCGAAACATGGCCGGTCGGCACAAGAGTCCTCCCGAATCTCCTCGAAGAGCAGCAGGTTGTGTCCTGTCCGCTTCGGGCAATCGAGACACGATCCAGCGTCGGGTAAAAGCTCCGGGTCGGCCTTATCGAAGGCAGCTTCGTCGAGCCGAAGTAAGATATTCTCCTCAATCCAGCCTTGAAGCTCCTTCAGCGGGATGACAATCTGGCGGTAGCCGTCGCTGGACCAGACCTCGCGCGTGCTCGCCTTAAGAGCCTCTTCCTGCTGCTCCGATTTCAGCTTGGCGATGAGCAACGCGTGGCCCAAGGGAATGCGGTCTTCAAGGAATGCCGCGCTCACCGTCTCGTGGAGGGAAGTCAGCATCAACCGCTGCGCGACGAAAGGGGGCCGCTTGCCGACTCGCGCCGCGATCTGTTCGACGGCCATCCCGTCGTCGATCAGGTTCCGATATGCGAGCGCTTCTTCGAGCGGATGCACGTCTTCGCGCTGTAAGTTCTCGACAATCTGAAGCAGCTTGGCGTCAGTATCGGACAAGGGACGGATCAAAGCGGGTACTTCCTCCAAACCCGCCATCCGAGCCGCCGGAATCGGCGGGACCCGGCGACGATCTCGAATCGGTCTTTGTGCAGCGGGCGAACGAGCAGCGGCTCGACGACGCCCTGGGTCTTGAGGCTTTCCGCCAATTCGGCGAGCGCAGTCTCCGAGTAGCGGCGTCGTGGATTCGTGGGGCTTTCAGCAAGCTGCGTCAACGACAGCATCGCGAATGTAGATTCCGGTAGAGTGTTCGGTGTGGTCATGGTGTTGTTTTCCTTTCTCCCTGGGGTATGGGCGCGGGTGCCTTGTAAAGGTGCCCTTAGAAGGGCACCTCGTCGGACGTCTCCGCGTCAGCCGGAACTTCACCTCGATCCTTCTCGGCGCGGTCGAGCTTGAGGACGGAATCGACCCGCATCTCCGCGATGCGGCGCTTCACTTCGATGGCTGGCTTGCCGACGCGATCAGTCCATTCACGCGTGCGAAGCTCGCCCTCGACCTGAAGGTGAAGGCCCTTGGTGAGCGAAGCGGCCCACTCGCCGAGCTTTCCCCATGCGATGCAGCGGGTCCATTCGGTCCGGCTGGTGTACTCGCCGGTCTCTTTGTCTTTCCAGGAGGACTTCGTGGCGATGGACAGCACAGTGTAGGTGCGACCTGTGGAGGTTTGCTTCGATTCGGCGTCGCGGCCGAGGAAGCCAATAAGTGTTAAGCGGTTGAGGTACATGATCGTTTCCTTTCGTGCCCCGTATCCCTTGGGGCACTGGAAAGCGAGTGGCCGCCGCTCCCAAGCCGAGGCGGCGCTTTGTTGGGGGAACCGCCAAGGGCGGAGCGCTAGCGGAGCCGGTCCGTCAGGATGGCGGGGGAGCCAACACCCGAAGGGCTAGAAGCAGAGCCGCCGAAAGCGCCGGGCGCGGCAAAAGGCCTGAAGCGGTGCCTAAGGGAGGAGGGGCATAAAAGGAAACGACCAAAGGATCAATGGCACACGCAGAGAAAGATACTTACGCCATGCCGTGCATCGCAGGTAGTCTCTCCGCGTCTGCCAGTGAATCGGTATTCTGAACACTTCAGCCAAAATTGATTGAGAAAAAGCATGCCCTGCATCCACGTTTTCTTAAGGCCCGTCCGTAGGGTCTGCCTACAATTGGAACCTTATGCCAGGTGACGCCTCGCCGTGGGACCCCAATGCTTGGGAAAAGCATATCCAGCGAGCCCTGAAGCTGCGCTACGCGCAGCCCGTCGGCGCCTACCAGCACATCGCGGCTGAAAGCGGCGGCGATTACGGACTTGAAGGCTTTGCGGCGGACGGAACCGCGTATCAGTGTTACGCATGCCAAACTTGGACCGATTCTGCCTTCCTGCTCAAAAAGCAGAAGACTAAAATGACCGCCGACATTGGCAAGCTCATCAAGAATGAAGCGGAATTGCTGAACATTCTAGGCGATATACGCATCGGCATCTGGAATTTCGTTCTGCCGTTCTGGAACAACAAGGAACTCCTAATACACGCGAGCAAGAAGGCGGCAGAGGTACGCGAGCGCGACCCGAAGCACGTCACGAAGAATTTCCGCATCTCGGTCATTACGGGCGAGGAATTTGCCCTAGAGGTGAAGGCGCTCGCGAATCAGGACCTCTATCAGTTCGACGTGAAGAATATCCCCGACAACGCCGCAGAGGTGGCCAAATGGTTCGACGACAATAAAGGCCTGGAAATGGCCGAGAGCCTCACCAGGAAGTCCACCGTCATCGCACAGGGCAAGTCCGAACGGATGAGACAGAAGTTTCTGAACCAGATGGTGAAGGATTACATCGGCGGACAGATTGTGCTGGGGCGGCTGGAACTGGAACTTCCTGAAGTCTACGAAGATGTCATCCGACGGAAAACCTTCCGCGAAGATGAGCTTGAGGCGGAGTGCCTGACGAACACGTCCGTCCCTGGCGAATTCTTCAACGCCACGCTCAGTGCGTATAAATCGGCGCTGCGCAGCGTCTCCGGTATTAGCGCGCATGCGGCGGATGTATTGGCGCGCGAGGCCGTATCAGATTGGCTCCTGCGCTGTCCGTTGGAGTTTGAGTGATAGACGAAGAGAAGAGTCTCACTATAGCGAAGGATCGCGCTTTCCGATTCACTCGGAGACCAATCGCCATCGCGGCGGAGCTCCGGCCAGATTGGAAAATCGGCGCGCTGCTGCTCATTCTGCATCTCAGTTCCCGTGGAGGTAAGAGCTCTCTCAGGCGCTTGCATATTTTGAACTGGGCGCTGCGTTCGGCTAAGAATCGGGCCGAATTCGAGCAAGTCCGTGACCACCAGCAGCCGCTATTTAGCTTTCAGTTCCGGTTTGAACCTGCTCTGGGACGGGCCGTTAATCTTGCTGTCGGGGAAAATTATGTCGATTGGGTAGGTGGCGACCGACTCAAGATAACCGCCAAAGGTAAGCGGTGGGTGGCTGAAATACTGAAAGACGAAACCGTGATGCAGGAGGAGCGTGCCTTCCTGACGCGCATTGGCAAAGACATCACAGAAACCATCGCGACCGAGATGATCACGGTGAGGGCCATCTGATGCTGCGCATAAGACACCTGTTCATCAACATCAACACTGACAAGGGGGTGTTTGGGACAAGGCAAGACTTTTCTGACGGACTGAACGTCATCCGCGCGGAGAACTGGGCTGGTAAGTCCCAAGTCGTCCAATCAATTATGTACGCCCTTGGCATGGAAGGCATGCAGGGCCCGTCTCATGCCGTGCCGCTGGCGCATGCGATGACGGATTATCTGGACTATAAAGTGGACGGCAAGGACACGAGGGCGGCGGTGATCGACTCAATGGTTTCGATTGAGATCGAGAACGCAAGGCATGAGTTCTTGACGGTGCAAAGGGCCATCGCGGGTGAACGACATCGGCATCTGATGACGGTTTATGAAGGCCGAGCGATCACCCAGAGCGAAGGCCTGAGCACGGCGCGTGATTATTACGTCCGCGAGGGCGGCGCGGCCAGCAACGAGCTCGGATTTCACCGGAAGCTCAAGGACTTCGTCGGCTGGGAACTGCCAATGGCGCCAAGGTTCAATGATGCCGACACTCTGCTCTATCTCGAAACGATTTTCCCGCTCCTTTACGTAGAACAGAAGTTGGGCTGGGGCAGGCTCCCGGCTCGTTATCCGACATGGCTGGGGATACGAGATGTGGGACGCCGGACGGTTGAATTCCTGCTCGGGCTCGACGCCTACGCCAATGCACTGGAACGCGTCGCCGTGCAGGAAGAAATCAAACGTCTGCGACGGGAATGGTCCGCAATAAGGTCTCAAGCCGAGAAATCGGCGGCTGCGGTAGCAGGAAGCGTTCGGGGAATTCCCGTACAGCCGATTGCATCGTGGCCTCCAGAAGTATCGCCCACACTTTCCGTGATGCAATTCTCGAAGTGGCTGCCAATCGCGGATCACCTCAACGGCTTGCGGGGACGTTTAGCCGAACTGCAAAGCGTTGAGGTTCCTTCGACGGTCGAAGCGGAGCCTAAAATCCAGGAAGAACTTGCTCAACTGGAGGATCAACTCGCCGGACTGGAGCGGGCCGTGGCGGTGCTCTACGACAAATTCGAAACTGAGACGGCAGAAGCGGAATCGCTACAACAACGCATCGACAGCATCAACGACGATTTGAGGAAATACAAAGATCTTCGTAAGGTCCGCAATCTCGGATCAAGTGATCAGCCTGCGGTCGTCACTGGGCATTGTCCCACCTGCCATCAGGACCTCGCAGATTCGCTGCTCGATACCGCGAATAGAGCCACACCGATGACGGTGGATCAGAACGTGAGTTTCTACGAAGAGCAGATCAACCTTTTCACGTCTGTCTATAACAACGCCGTTCACTCGATAGGGGTTGCAGAAAGAGATCTTCGCGCGCAACGCGCTGAGGTGAAGAGGCTGCGCGAGCGCATCCGCGATATTCGGGAAACACTGGTATCGGCCTCCAGTTCTCCCTCCATCGAGGCCATATCAGAGCGCATTCGTCTGCAGGACAGGATCGGGCGCGTGGAAACGCAGCAGCAGGTTTTCGAGGAATACATGGCCGAGCTTGCGGAGTTGGCAACCGAATGGCTCGATGTGCAGGAACGGCTCAACAAACTGCCTAAGGGCGTTTTGTCGGAGCGCGACATCAAGAAGATTTCGGATTGGCAGACGTCTTTTCAACGGCAGCTCACGCTATACAAGATGGGCAGCCTTGACGTCAGTGATGTCAAATTATCTCTCGATACCTACGAGCCAGAAGCAGATAAGATCAACCTCAAAGCCGACGTCTCGGCAAGCGATCTCATCCGATTGCATTGGGCGTACCTTCTCGGGCTTCTAGAAGTTGGCACGCAAGCGACCGGAAATCATCCCGGACTACTCATTTTCGATGAGCCGCAACAGCAATCCGTAGAAGAGAATGCCTTCCGGGAGATGCTGCGCTACGCGCACGAGGAGAAGAACTGCCAGATCATCATCGCAACAAGCCATGAGCGCAATTCGATCGGGGCTTATATGAACGACATTGGCGTGATGCACGTAGTGGAGTTTGGCACTGACAGAATTCTTCAGAAGCTCTCCAGCTAGATTCTCTTGAACTCGTCCGGTACGGGCTAGCCGTCCCGGCGCAGAATGTTTGGTTGTCCACCGTCAGGGCAGAGCAGTCCGATTGTTCAGTTTGGGCGTCAGTCTCCCCGCTGAATCAGCGCGCGCTTGACCGTTCGCTCTGCATATTGAGATTGGCGTGCAGCACTTCCTTTCTTCGACAGGTCCCGGCTTAAAAGCGCGGCGCGAATCTCGGACTCCGGGATTCCCTGTCGGAGCGCGTACGACGCGTACGCAAGATCAATCCGATGCCCGTCGCCGCCGTAGGTCGGGTTCCCGCGACCTCGGGAATCACCCAAAACCGGCCAACGATAATCAGCTGAAAACCGGCCAAC
>CAZETQ010000054.1:0-40795 GCA_964515165.1 uncultured Solibacteraceae bacterium
ACTAGCGCTGCCGGGCTCTCCGTTCCCGCCGCAGGCGCCGGAAATCCTCCAGCAACTCTGCCTCATTTACGCCCGCAGCCGCGATGACCGCCTGCATTTTTTCACTCGCCACGCGAAAAGCCTTCAAATCCGCTTCGCTTGGTTGGGGCTTCGTCGGTACGTACACGCCGATTGTCGTGCCATGGCGCGTGATGGCGACCGGAGTCTTGGATTCCAGATAGCTCGCGAGGTTCTCTCGAAACTCTCGTATTCCCACTTTGGTAGCCTGCATGGTAACAATCCCTAATGCGTACACAATGATAACGCAATTCCCGAACAAGCTAAGCTAAAAACAGCCCTACTCCATGTTCACCGGTCTCATCGAAGAAGTCGGCCGGATCGCCGCTCCTGCGCCCCGCGTCCGCATCCATTGCTCCACCATTCTCAGCGATCTGAAAGAAGGTGACTCCATCTCCGTCAGCGGAGTCTGCCTCACGGCGCTGGACATTGGCCCCGACGGGTTCTCCGCCGATCTTGCTCCCGAAACCCTCCGCCGAACATCCCTCGGCGACCGCCAAGTCGGCGATCTCGTCAATCTGGAGCGCTCGCTTCGCGCCGACGCCCGCCTCGGCGGGCACATCGTCCAAGGCCACGTCGACGGCACCGCGGAGCTTCTGTCGCTCGAAGAACTGGGAGACGGAAACTGGTGGCTGAAGATCCGCCTCCCCCCCGAACTCGACCGCTACGTCGTCTTCAAAGGCTCGATTTCGATAGACGGAACCAGCCTGACGGTGGCATCTTTAGAGAGCAATATTCTCGGAGTGACCATCATTCCTCACACTTTCCAGAACACCGCGCTCCACACCCGGAAGCCCGGCGATCGGGTCAATATCGAAGTCGACATTCTGGCGAAATATCTGGAGAAGTTGACGCATGGCTACAAGAGCTGAATCGATCCCTTTCCCCGCCGTTCGCGAAGAGGCTCCCTCCATTCCATGGTTCATCTGGGCCTCCGTCCTCGGTGTCACCAGCGCGATCATCGGCGGACACTGGGATATTTCCTGGCACCGTTCGATCGGCCGCGACGATTTCTGGACCCCGGCGCATATGGCCATCTATGCCTGCGGCATCATCGCCGGAATCTCCAGCGCTTACCTCATCCTCGCCACGACTTTCGGCGCGGGCAGTTATCCCAAGGATGCGTCCGTCAGGATGTGGGGCTTCCGCAGCCCCGTCGGAGCATTTTTAACCGCTTGGGGCGGCGTGGCCATGCTCACCTCGGCGCCGTTCGACGACTGGTGGCATAACGCCTACGGCCTCGATGTTAAGATCGTCAGCCCGCCGCACGTTTTGCTGATCCTGGGAATTCTTGCGATCCAAACCGGAGCGTTACTGCTCATGCTCGGTTACATGAACCGCGCGACGGGCGCGTTGAAGCGCCGGTACGACTACCTGTTTGTGTACATCGGCGGAATGATCCTGCTGCTGGTCTCGGTCTTCATCATGGAGTTCACCAGCCGCATCTACGCGCATTCCGGATCGTTCTACCGCACTGTCGCCCTCGCCATCCCCGCCGTGCTGGTGGCCGTCACTTTGGCGTCGAACCTTCGGTGGGCGGGCACCATCGTCGCGGGCGTTTACACCATTTTCATGCTGGGCTTCATTTGGATTCTCCCGCTGTTTCCGGCGGAGCCGAAACTTGGCCCGGTTCTCAATCCCGTCACTTTCTTCGTCCCGCCGCAGTTTCCCCTCCTGCTGCTAGTACCCGCCATTGCCCTGGACCTCGTCTGGCCCGCGCTCCGGAAACGCGGCCAATGGACACAATCGGTCCTCGCCGGCATCGTGTTCCTGGTCGTATTTCTTGCCGTTCAGTGGCCTTTCTCGGACTTCCTGATGTCGGAAGCCGCGCGCAACCCGTTTTTTGGAGCTCACTATCAGGACTACGCCACCGGCCCGAATTCCTACATCGTCCGGGGAATTTTCGTTCCCGACCGGTATCCGGGTTTCTGGAAAAACCTGGGGCTCGCCGCCGCCGCCAGTATTCTGATGTGCCGCCTTGGCATTGCCTGTGCCGCTGGAATGCGAAAGGTTCGGCGGTAATGCGGCGATTCTTCTGGCCCCTGTTGGCGGCTTGGCCGGCGGCGGCCCATGTCGGCTCGCCGGACGTCTACTTCGACGGTAAAGCCGGCGAGTATCAGGTCTATGTCACGATCCGGGCGCCACAGGTCATCCCCGGAGTCGCCGAAGTTGAGCTCCGGATCCCCACCGGGGGTGTTCGCGCCGTCCGAATCACTCCCACTCCTCTAACCGGTCCGGGAGCGCGGTTTGCCCCCACCGCCGATCTTGCCACCCGCTCCCTGCAGGATCCGCACCATTACACCGGCAGTCTTTGGATGATGTCGTCCGGTTCCTGGCAGGTCCGGGTTCACGTTGACGGCGACAAGGGCTCAGGAGAAGTCCGGGTACCCGTGCCCGCCCTGGCCCGTCAGACCGCCACCATGGACCAGACCCTCCGCTGGAGCCTCTTCGGATTAATGGTTTTCCTTGTCGCCGGAGCCGTCAGCATCGCCGGCTCGGCATCCCGCGAAGGCAGCCTTGCGCCCGGCGTCGAGCCATCGCCCTCCAACCGGGTGCGCGCCCGTTGGGTGATGGCCTTCACAACCCTGCTCCTGGTTGGCGCCATCTACCTCGGCGATCTCTGGTGGAAGACCGAGGCGTCTTCTTATTCCCGGCTCATCTTCAAGCCGCTCGGCATGAAGGCCACGGTCGAAGGCGCCAGGCTGACGCTCCAGATGCAGCATACCGGCTGGTTCCAGTCCTCGGATTTCGACGATCTCGCCCCGGACCATGGCTATCTGATGCACCTGTTTGTCATCCGCCAGGACCTGAACCGGATGTGGCATCTCCACCCCCAACCATCCGGCAGCGGTGTCTTTCAGACGAATCTGCCCACGCTTGCCGCCGGCCGCTATCGCCTGTTTGCCGACATCGTCCACCGCAGCGGTCTGCCCGAAACAATGGTGACCGAACTCGATGTCCCGGCAATCACAGGCGTCCCGCTCTCCGGCGACGACTCGGCAGGAACTGCAGGCCCCGCTGGCTCCACGGCCCAACTGACCGGCGGTTACCGGATGGTCGCGGAGTTCCCCACGCCCGTTCGCGCGCGTGAGCTGACTTTACTGAAGTTCCGGATCGAAGATCCGCTAGGCAAACCGGCCGATGGAATGGAACTCTATTTAGGCATGCCCGCGCATGCCGCGGCGGTGAAGAAGGATTTCTCGGTCTTTGCTCATCTGCACCCCAGCGGAACCGTTCCCATGGCGGCGCTGGAATTGGCGAAGCCCGCGGCCTCTTCCAATCCTCACGCCGGGCACAACATGCCGTCCATCACGGCGCCGCTCCCGGCGGAAGTCAGCTTCCCCTACGGATTTCCCACCCCGGGCGAGTACCGCCTGTTCATCCAGATCCGCCGCGCCGGCGCCGTCCAAACAGGCTCTTTCGATCTGGTGGTAAGCCCGTAACGGCTGAATGCAACAACGTAGCGCAGACAATCGCCTTTATGTCGTCTGCAACTGCAGGATTCGGCCCGCCAACGGCGTTCACACGCCCCAGGAGTAGTCTTCCACCATCTTCTCGACGGTCTCGTCTTTCTCCGTGATCCGCATCAACTCCAGCCGCAGAGCATCGACCAGAGCCTTCCAGGAAGCCTCGATGACGTTGTCGGAAACACCCACCGTCGCCCAGCTTTTGCGGTGATCGCTCCATTCGACAAGCACGCGGACTTTCGCGGCGGTGCCTTTCTTGGAATCGAGAACGCGCACTTTGTAGTCGGTCAATCGAACCTTGGCGAGATCAGGATAGAGGCTGGACAAACACTGCCGCAGGCAGACGTCCAGAGCGTTTACAGGACCGTGACCGGTCGCGGTGGCGGAGTGGATTCCGTCTCGCGTCTTCAGAGTGACCGATGCGGTGGTCTGCACTCCCCGATCGGTCGACTTGGTGGCGACTTCGTAACTGACAACGTCAAAGACATGAACACCGGGAGCGAGCGCCTCGCGGACTAGAAGCTCAAACGTGCCTTCCGCGGCCTCCAGCTCGTAGCCTTGATACTCCATGTGCTTGATGCGTTCCAGCAGTTCGCGCCGGGACTCGTCGGAGAGCCGGTCCCCCAGACCTTGCTCCTTCAGCTTGTAGACGATATTTCCACGGCCCGACATATCGGACAGCAGCACACGCTGACGGTTGCCGACTTGCGCGGGATTGATGTGCTCGTAGGTGGCTGAGTCTTTCAGTACCGCGGCGACGTGCACACCGCCCTTGTGGGCGAAAGCGCTGGGCCCAACATACGGCTGATCGTTCCGGATTTGCAGGTTGGCCAGTTCCGCAACGTATCGAGCCAACTGCGTCAACTGCTGCAGCTTCTCCTCGCCGATCGTCGTATGGCCCAGCTTCAACTCCAGGTTGGCGATGATCGACACCATGTTTGCGTTTCCGCACCGTTCGCCATACCCGTTGATGCAGCCCTGTACATGCGTCACGCCCGCTTCTACCGCCGCCAGCGTATTGGCCACCGCGACATCGGAGTCGTTGTGAGGATGAATTCCCAGGATTCCGTCGAACCGCTTCCGCACCTCGGCAACGATCTCTACCAGCTGCATCGGAATGGTGCCGCCATTGGTATCGCAAAGGCACAGCACATTCGCGCCGGCATTCTTGGCGGCCTCCAGAGTTCGCAGCGCAAAATCCGAGGACGCCTTGTACCCGTCGAAGAAATGCTCCGCATCGTAGACCACTTCGCGGCCGTGATCTTTCAGATGCTTCACCGTCTCGCGGATCAGCTTGAGATTGGTCTCTTCATCAACGCCCAGCGCACGTTCCACATGCAGCTTCCAGCTCTTGCCGAAGATGGAGATGACCGGCGTGCCGGAGGCCAGCAGGGCCTGGATGCTGGGGTCGGTATGGACGGTATGCTTGGCAAACCGCGTCGCTCCGAACGCGGTCAACTTGGCATGCTGAAACTTGATCTCGCGGGCCCGGGCGAAGAACTCCTTGTCCTTCGGGTTTGAGCCGGGCCAGCCGCCTTCGATGTAGTCAATTCCCAGGTCGTCCAGGCGCTGCGCAATCGCAAGCTTGTCTTCCACTGAGAAGGAAACGGCCTCTCCCTGAGTGCCGTCCCGGAGCGTCGTATCGAAGGTAAAGATCTTCATCAATTAACGCGCGCCCGCTTCTACCTCTTGCGGTACACCCGCCTCCTTTTTCTTTTTGAGGAATGTCATCATTTCGCGAAGCTCGGCTCCGATCTTCTCGATCGGCAGCTTCTTGCCCTCTTCACGCATACCGAGGAACTTTCCGCGGCCGTTCTTGTTCTCCGCCATCCAGTCCTTGGCGAATTTGCCTGACTGAATCTCGGCCAGAACCTTCTTCATTTCCGCCTTCGTCTGGTCGGTAATGATGCGCGGACCCGTCACATAGTCGCCGTATTCGGCGGTGTCGGAAACCGAGAACCGCATGTAGTTCATGCCGCCCTCATAAATCAGGTCGACGATCAGCTTCAGCTCGTGCAGACACTCGAAGTAAGCGATTTCCGGGTCATAACCCGCTTCGGTCAACGTCTCGAAGCCGGCATTAATCAAGGCGCTGACGCCGCCGCAGAGAACCGTCTGCTCGCCAAACAGGTCGCTTTCGGTTTCTTCGCGGAACGACGTCTCGATAATTCCCGCCTTCAGGCAGCCCAAACCCATTCCGTAAGCGAGAGCATCCTCCAGCGCATGGCCGCTGGCATTCTGGTGAATCGCAACCAGCGCCGGCACGCCCACTCCCTCGGTAAACAGCTCGCGCACCCGGTGGCCCGGCGCCTTCGGAGCGATCATCGATACGTCCACGCTGGCCGGAGGCTTGATAAAGCCGAAATGGATGTTGAAGCCATGCGCGAACATCAGCGTCTTGCCCGGACCCAGCGCGGGAGCAATGTCCTTCTCATAGACTTCCGCCTGCACGTGGTCGGGCATCAGCAGCATGATCAGGTCGGCGGCCTTGGCCGCTTCGGCGACGCTGAGGACCTTCAGTCCGGCAGCTTCCGCTTTGCCGCGAGACTTCGATGTCTCCGGAAGCCCGACAACTACAGAAACTCCGGAATCGCGCAGATTCAGCGCGTGGGCGTGTCCCTGGCTTCCGTAGCCGATAATCGCGACCGTCTTGCCGCTCAGGCGGCTGAGGTCACCGTTCTTTTCGTAATAGCGCTTCGCCATGTAATTCTTCCTCTTCCTCTTTTCGGGGAGCTCCGTCGGCGGTTCCTCGCGGAACCGGCGGAGCCAGGCGCAGCTTCTTGGCTTCGAGAGACACCGCGACAATGCCGGAACGGGTCACCTCAATGTCGCCATAGCTGCGCATGACATCAACGAACTCATCTAACTTTTCGCAATCGCCGGTCGCTTCGATGGCAAATCCTTCCACCGAGCTATCGACCACGCGGGCGCCAAAGATTTCGGCTTCCTTCAATACGGCAGTGCGGGAATCCATCGGCGTCCGCACCCGCAGCAGCAGCAGTTCGCGCTTCACGGCGGGAGCTTCCGTTACATCACTGGCCTGCAGCACGTTGACCAGCTTGTTCATTTGCTTGATTACCTGCGTGCGCAGACGGGATTCGACATCGACGACAATCGTCATCCGCGAAAGCGTCGGGTCGAGCGTTGGCGCGACGGTCAGGCTCTGGATGTTGTAATTTCGCGCCGATAAGACGCCGGTCACGCGCATCAGCGCACCGGGCTTGTCTTCCACCAACAAAGAAATAATCTGCTTCATGACAAACTCCGCTTAAGCGACGCTCACCGGTTGTGGCGGCCCAAGCACCATTTCATTGATGGCTCCGCCGGCCGGCACCATTGGATAAACGTTTTCGTTGGGGGTTACCATCACGTTCAGCAAGTACGGCCCGGGCTCTGCGACAGCCTCTTCCAAAGCGGCTCTCAGCTCGGAAACTTTCTCCACCTTGCGGCCCTTGAAGCCGTACGCTCCCGCAAGCTTCTCCACATCCGGGAAGCTGTCGAGCGTCACCTGGCTGAGGCGGTTGTTGTAGAACAGCTCCTGCCACTGCCGCACCATTCCCAGGTAGCCGTTGTTCATGACGACAATCTTGACCGCCAGGCCGTAGTTCACCAGGGTGGCGAGTTCAGGCAGCGACATCTGGAATCCGCCGTCCCCGACAATCGCAAACACCAGCTTGTCGGGATTGGCAAACTGCGCGCCCAGAGCCGATGGCAGGCCGAATCCCATGGAGCCCAAGCCGCCGGAGTTGATCCAAAGCCTCGGCTTGTTGAACTTGATCAACTGAGCGGACCACATCTGGTGCTGGCCCACATCCGAGCACACGATCGCTTCTCCCTTGGAGATGCGGTCGATTTCCGAAATGAGGTGCTGCGGCTTGATTTCGGTCGTGGAACGGACCGGCTCCAGCGGATGCTCCTCTTTCCAGCCACGCACCTGCTTCCACCACGCCGTTCGCTCGGCAGCGCGCTTCTGGCCCATCTCCGGCTGAAGTTCCCGCAGCATCTTGTTCAGCTTCTCGAGGACTTTCTTTACATCTCCCACAATCGGAAGATCCGCGTTGCGATTCTTGCCGATCTCGGAAGGATCGATGTCCACGTGGATCACGCGGGCATGGGGGGCGAAGTTCGCCAGCCGGCCGGTCACCCGGTCGTCAAAACGAGTACCCAGGGCAATCAGCAGGTCCGTCTCATACATCGCCATATTGGCGGCGTAGCTACCGTGCATTCCGGGCATCGAAATGAAGTTCGGATGCGTTCCCGGTAGCGCCCCCAGGGCCATCAGCGTGTTGACCGCCGGCGCATCCACCAGCTCCACGAACTCACGAAGCTCGGCGCTGGCACCGGAGTGGATGATCCCTCCGCCGGCGTAAACCATGGGCTTCGCCGACTCCCAGATCAGTTGGGCGGCACGGCGAATCTGGCCGGTATGGCCGTCCGAGTAAAGCTTGTAGCCGGGCAGGTGGATGCTCGACACCGGAACGTAGTGGGCCTGCATCTGGAAGACATCTTTCGGAATATCCACCAGCACCGGGCCGGGACGGCCGGTCGTCGCGATGTAGAACGCTTCGTGCAGAATCTGCGGAAGCTCGCCCAGATTCTTCACCATGAAATTGTGCTTCGTGGCGGAACGCGTGATGCCAAAAGTGTCCGCTTCCTGGAATGCGTCGGAGCCGATCAGCTTCGAAGTGACCTGCCCCGTCAGGGCAACGATCGGGATGGAGTCCATCATCGCGTCCACCAGGCCCGTTACCAGGTTTGTCGCGCCCGGACCCGACGTGGCGCAGCAGACGCCCACCTTCCCCGTCGACCTGACGTAACCCTGCGCGGCAAACGCCGCGTTCTGCTCATGCCGGACCAGCACATGGCGGATCGGGTGATCGTACAAAGCATCGTAGAAAGGAAGCGTTACGCCGCCCGGATACCCGAAGATGACATCGACGCCTTCGCGTACCAGACACTCGAGTAGGATTTTCGCCCCCGACATCAGCGTGCCAGGGGTGACGGCAGTGCTCGCGACCTTCGACATAGCGTTCAATTCTCCTGTTTGGTAGCCATGAAACAAAAAAGCCATCAGCCGGGCTTGGTTCCCCGCCGATGGCCTTTCTTCACTCCGAGATCAGAGGCCGTTCAAGCGGGGTGCGAAATGCGTACCCCGATGATGGAAATTACGATTCGAATTCCTACGGCCTCAATTGGCAGCACGCCAGCGTTCCGCTGGTTCCGGATAAGCTGAGCACGCTGCGCCACGAATTCAGACTACCTTAGTAGATTCGTAAATGCAAGGCGCAATTATCATTAAAAACAATTATGGAATCATTGCGCCCGATTGCATTTGCTATGCGGTTCGGCGGCGGCTGCTGCCGACCCTCCCCCCCCATCACTAAAGCGGATTTTACTGAAACAAAATTTGGGTTCGTTTTTCCGGCGGTTTACGATGTACCCTTGCACTCACTCCGCTTGCCGCTTCCCTGGGAGCTCGGCTCGATCAATCTCTACTTAGTTCCGTTACAGTCCGGCTGGATGCTGGTGGACTGCGGCCTGGATACTCCGGAATCGCTGTCGTCCTTGGAGGATCAGCTTCCACGGCTCGGCATCCGGTGGCCGGAGATCCAAATCATTCTTCTCACGCACACGCATCCGGACCACATGGGTCTCGCTCCGAAGCTGCTGGAGCGGACGGGCGCCCGGCTGTACCTGCACGGCGATGAATTCGCGAACCTCGAGCGCTGGCTGGACTGGCCTTCCGACGGGGATGCGTTTCAGCTGGCGGGGACTCCGCCGGAGCTAGCGGAAAAAGTACGCCTCGCCATGGCGGACGTGGAGAAGAACTTCGTTCGATTGCGCCCGGATGTCTTATTAACCGGCGGAGAGATGGTCGGTCCGGCCCATGTGATTCATACTCCCGGACATTCCCCGGGGCATGTGTGTCTGGAGCTGGACGGGTCGCTGATCGCCGGGGATCATCTGCTGGAAACCATCACCCCGACCATTCCCTGGATGCCGGAGCGGGACTGCCTGGGCGAGTATCTGGCTTCGCTGGAGAAAATCGGGCAACTGGAGATCGGCACCGTTTATCCGGCGCACGGGAATCCGTTCCAGGGACACCGGGAATGGATTCGCAGAACCACGGCGCACCATAAAGAGAGGTGCGATGAAATTCTGAAGGCGCTTCCAGCGACTGCCCACGATCTGGTGGCCATTCTGTGGCCGCGGCGGCTGAGCGCGTTTCATTACCGGTTTGCAGTCTACGAAGTTCTGGCGCACCTGGAGTATCTGCGGCACCTTAGCCGGGTGGTACTGGGCCCGGACCGGCTCTGGTCCAGCACCTCAGGGTCATGACGCGCAGGACTCAGGCGAATATTCTGATTTCGTGACCGGCGCATTGCGTACCCGCCTAATCAACTTCACCTACCTCCAGCTCCTCGACCTTCTCACGACGGTCGCCTTCCTTCTACACGGAGTGCAAGAGGGCAACCCGCTGGTGAAGTTCGCAATGGACCGGTCACCGAACCCTTTTTTGGGACTGCTGGCTGTGAAGCTGGCAGCCATGGGGATGGCGGCTTATTGTGGAATCGCCGGGCGGGAACGCCTGCTGGGCAGGACCAACTTCCTTTTTGCCGTAGTCGTCGCCTGGAACCTGGTGGCGTTGATTTTTAGCGCAGCCGGACGCTAGAGCCCCGCCAGTTGGGCGTCGATGTGCGCCAGCGCCTGTTCCTTCAAAGCGCGATAGCGGGGGTTGCCCGCCGCTTGTAGTTCGGCAAGCAGGCGAGTGCGAGTCAGCAGGAGGCTTTCGCGTTTGCGCTCAAGCGCTATTTCCTCCGGCGGGCGTTCCTTCAACTTTGCCGCCCGAACCGACTCACGTTCTTCGATCTGAGACTCGACATCTTTGCTTTCCCAGCCGCGGGCCACGCCTTCAGGATAGCGCCCGCGGAGTTGCGATCATCTTCTATTGAGCCAGATTCCCGAATTCTGCGATGTGAGCGTTCCCACGCCCATCGACAAAGCGTTCACCTATTCCCTGCCTTTGACCCTGCGGCACCGGGTGCAGGCGGGCTCGCGGGTTCTTGTGCCTTTCGGACCGCGGAAGCTTACCGGAGTCGTTCTGGATGCGCACGCGCGGCGTCCGGCGGGGTCGACTCGCGATGTGTTGCGGCTGCTGGATGAAGCTCCGGCGTTCGATGCGCACCTGATCTCGCTCGCCAAATGGATCGCGGCCTACTATTGCGCTCCTCTGGGGGAGGTGTTTCGCGTCATGGCTCCGCTGGGAGGGGAGACGACCAAGCGGAAGGTCTGGGCGCTGACGGATTCCGGGAGGGACGCGGCCCGGCAGCTTCTGTTGGGAAGCTCTTCGGAAGATCCTACGTTGGAAATTCTGCGTTTGCTGGAACAGAGGTCGATGACCGAAGGCGCGCTGATCCGGAAGATTCCGAAATCCGGACAGATTTTACGGAACCTCCTGAAGAAGAACTTCGTGGCCGTGGAGGACGACCCAACACAGCGAGATCCGCTGCGGTCCCCAAGCGACCGGCTGCAGATCGAGTTTGCGCGGCGAACCGGCGACAAGCTCCCGAAACGGGAGCGGGAAATGCTGGCCTACCTGGAGTTGCATCCGGGCAAGCACCGGCTGGATCTTCTGGACAACGCGGTCAAGGGAGCCGCAACGGCCGCCCGGGCGCTGGCCCGGCGCGGCCTGGCGAAGATCGGACTGATTCCGCCTGCGGTGCTGGCGCATGTTGCCCGGATGGATCATACGTTGAATGCCCGTCAGGAAGCGGCGCTCGGCACCGTTCAGGAAGCCATCGAGGGCCAGACGTTCCGCAGCATCCTGCTGCATGGAGTGACGGGCTCCGGAAAGACGGAGGTTTATCTCCGCTCCATCGACGCCGTTCTTCGAACGGGTAGAAGCGCGCTGCTGCTGGTGCCGGAGATTGCGCTGACTCCGGCGGTGGCGGCACAGTTCCACGCGCGCTTCGGCGATCGAGCCGCCATTCTGCATTCCGCGTTCAACGATACGGAGCGGGCGGCGCAATGGCGGCGGATTCATGCGGGAGAGGTGACCGTCGCTGTGGGAACGCGTTCGGCGGTGTTCGCCCCGCTCCGAAATCTCGGGCTGATTATCGTGGATGAAGAGCACGACAACAGCTACAAGCAGGAGGAGAATCCCCGGTATCACGGCCGCGATGTCGCCGTGGTCCGCGGGCAGATGACCAGCGCCACGGTCGTTCTCGGGAGCGCCACGCCGAGCCTGGAATCCCGATACAACACCGAGCGGGGCAAGTACACGCTGGTGGAGCTGCCGGACCGCATCGAGAACCGCCCGATGCCAGAGGTGGAACTGGTCGATATGCGCGACGAGTTTCTGGAGACGCGCAAGCAAGCTACGTTTTCTCGCCGGCTGCTGGATGCGATCCGGGAAAAGGTTGGGGGCGGCGAGCAGGTGATGCTGCTGATGAACCGCCGCGGATTTTCGACCTTCGTGGTGTGCCGGAGCTGTGGGGAGCGGGTGATGTGCGCCAACTGCTCCGTCACCCTGACATTTCACCGGAGGGACAAGCGGCTGCTGTGTCATTACTGCAACTATGCGGAGCGCGTTCCGGAGAAATGCCCGAAATGCGACAGCGAGTATGTTCAATTCGTCGGGGCCGGGTCCGAGAAGGTGGAAGACGAGTTGCATCGGGAATTTCCCGAGGCTCGTATCGCGAGAATGGACCGGGACACGGTTTCAGGTAAGCATCACGCGGAACGCATCCTCGCGACGTTCCGGGCGGGCGACTATGACATTCTTGTCGGAACACAAATGATCGCCAAGGGCCACGACATTCCCAACGTGACTCTGGTGGGCGTGGTGAACGCAGATATTGGATTGGGAATGCCCGACTTCCGTGCGGCGGAGCGAACCTTTCAACTGCTGACGCAGGCTGCCGGACGGGCCGGGCGCGGCCAGGCTCCGGGCCAAGTGCTGATTCAAACGATCAATCCCGATCACTACGCTGTTCGTTTCGCGGCAGCCCAGGATTACCGCCTGTTCTACGAAAAAGAGGTTCAGTTCCGGCGCGCAATGCGGTATCCGCCTTTCGCCGCTCTGGCGAACGTGCTGGTACGCAGCGAGGAAAAAGAGGAAGCTCTCCGGATGAGCGGGGAGCTGGCCCATCTGCTGACGCCGCCGCCGGACCAGATCAAGATTCTCGGGCCGACCGAGGCTGCCGTTCCCCGGCTGAAGCGGGAGTTCCGCTACCAACTGCTGATCAAATCCGCCAGCCGCAAGATTCTGGGCGAAACATTGGTGCGTTTGCAGCAATACGCGCTTGCGTCGAAATGGAAGGCGACAGCTCTGGTGATCGATGTGGACCCGATGAGCCTTCTATGAGCGACCTGGTTTCGCGCATGGTGGCCAATCTGGCCGCCACGATGCGCCGGTTTGCCCATATCCTTCCGAACGGATGCGTTGCCGAGCGGGATGGGCTGGTTCTCATCGATGCCGGAGCGGATCTCCCCATGTTCAATGCCGCCGTTCAGGTGGGCTGCGCGAAAACAGAAGAGGACTTCGAATTGCAGATTGCGGCCGCTGCCGATTTCTACCGGCAGCGCTCTGTACCTTGGTGTTTTTGGGTTTGCGATGGACTGATGGAATCACGTCTGCGGCGCGCGCCGCGCATGATGGAGGCTTCCGGCCTGGTTCAAGCCGCCGTGAACACCGGGTTGTTCGCCGACAACGTACTTCCGCCCTCGCGTCAGTTGCCCGAGCTGCGAGTGCGAGCGATCGCCACTAACGCCGACCGGCAAAGCTTCTGCCACATTATGACGATGGCCTTTGATGGGCCGGCACAGCAGATTTCGGCGGTGTACGGCTCCCGCGATCTGTGGCGCGACGGCTTCCGGGGGTTTGTCGGTTCGATCGGCGGCCAGGACGTCTCCGCCGGAGCTACGGTGACGGCCTGCGGCGCGACGGGTATCTATGCCGTCGGAACGTTACCCGGCTTTACGCGCCGCGGCTATGGGGAAGCATTGATGCGGGCAGCCATTTCGCTTGCCAGCGCCGCGCAGCCGCTTCCGCTGGTGCTGCAATCGGCCCCCGGGGCTCTTCGCCTGTATCGCCGGCTGGGCTTTCAACGAGTCACCAACTTTACCGTGTACACGCATGACTGACCGGGTCCCCTTTCGAGCCACGGATGCGGGAGCCGCTTACCTGGGCATGCGCCTGCCGGTGGCAGTGCTGCTGGACAACGTTCGCAGCATGTATAACACGGGAGCGTTCTTCCGGACTGCCGACGGCGCCGGCATCGAACGGTTGATTCTGAGCGGAATTACGCCGCCGCCTTCGCAATCCGGAGTTCGCAAAACGGCGCTCGGCGCGGAAGAAACCGTCCGCTGGGAAGCGGCGCGCGACCCTCTCGCCGCGATCCGGGATTTGCGCGATCACGGTTATGAGATTGCGGCGGTCGAAACCAGCTCCCGTTCCGTGGATCTCTACGACTGGCAGCCCCATTTTCCGCTCTGTTTGATCTTCGGACATGAAGTGGACGGCATTCGTCCGGAGCTTCTGGAGCTGTGCGACACGCACGTTCGAATCCCGATGCTGGGGAAGAAGCATTCGTTGAACGTGGCCACGGCCGCCGGCGTGGTGCTGTATGAGCTTCTGCGCAAGTATCGTTCCTTAGTGCAGAATGGCGGGTGATGATGTATCGCGCCGGATTGGCCGCATTCGCTCTCGCAATTCCGCTGAGCGCGCAGTTCACCATGTTCCCGGCGGTGCGCGGAACTCGCGAGATGGTGGCGGCGGCGAACAATCAGGAAGTAGAGGCCGGCTACCGCATTCTGGGGCAAGGGGGGAACGCCGTTGACGCAGGCGTGGCGTCGACCCTGGCGGCGGCGGTGACGGAACAGGCGAGATTCGGCCTGGGCGGCGAAATGCCGCTACTGATCAAAATGAACGGCAAGCCGGCGGTTGTCGTCAGCGGCGTGGGCACGGCGCCGAAGAAGGCTACCGTCGAATACTACCGGAAGCGGCCGCCGCGCGAATTCGAGAATGCGCAGCGCTTCTCCGAAATTCCGGCGATGGGGATCGAATCGGCGATTCTGCCCGGCGTCTTCGACGGCCTGATGCTGGCTCTGCAGCAGTATGGAACCAAGAGCTTCGCCGAAGTTGTCGCACCGGCGATCGAGGATGCGGACGGGTTTCCCATCGGCGAAGAGTTTGCGATGTTTCTCCGCAGCACCCGGAAGTATATGGAGTTGTGGCCCACGTCGCGGGATTTTTTCTATGCAGGGGGGCAGGTTCCGGAACCGGGGGAATTGTATAAGCTGTCCCCGCTGGCGAAGACGCTGCGAGAGCTGGTGAACGTCGAAAAGAAAGCGCGAGGCAATCGCGTCAAAAAGATTCAAGCCGTGCGCGACGCCTTCTATCGGGGCGACATCGGACACCGCATCGCCGAGTTTTCGGAAGGCAACGGCGGGCTGATTGCCGCAGCGGATTTAGCCGGCTTTCATGCGGAGATCGATCAGCCGGCGACCGGGACCTACAGAGGCTACGAGATCGTGAAACCGGGTTTTTGGACCCAGGGCCCGGTGATGATCCAAACGCTCAACATCCTGGAAGGTTATGACCTGAGAGCGATGGGCCACAACTCGGCGCAGTATCTGCACACGGTGATCGAGGCGGTGAAGCTGGCGTTTGCCGATCGAGACAAGTATTACGGGGATCCGAAGTTTTCCCAGATTCCCGGCGACGTGCTGCTTTCCAAGGATTATGCGGCTCAGCGGCGGAAGCTGATCGATCCGGCGCGTGCGTCGATGGAGCACCGGCCGGGACAGTTGGGCGCGAGCGCTCCGATTTCGACAGGTGCTCCGGCGCCGGAGTTTGTGCAGGACACGACGTGCGTGAACGTCATCGATCATGACGGGAATGTCTTCTCCGCGACACCTTCCGGCGCGTGGCTGCCGAGCGTCATTGCCGGCGATACGGGCATCCCGCTTTCTTCGCGGCTGCAGAGCTTTGTCCTGGATAATGGACATCCGAATCAGCTGGCGCCCGGGAAACGGCCGCGGGTGACCTTGAGCCCGACGATTGTGCTGAAAGACGGCAAGCCGTTCTTCGCGATGTCCACTCCGGGCGGCGACAACCAGGACCAGGCGATGCTGCAGGTGCTGTTGAATGTCATCGATTTCGGGATGTCGCCGCAGGAAGCGGTGGAAGCCGCGCGATTTCAGAGCTACCACTTCTACACGTCCTTTGCCGGACACGAGTTTTCTCCCGGACAGGTAGACCTGGAAAGCCGGATTCCGCGAGCGGTGGAGAATGAATTGACCCGCCTGGGCCACGTGCTGAATCACCGCGGTCCGTGGTCCAACGGCTCTGCACCGACCATCATCAAGATCAGCGCGGGAGTGCTCGAAGGCGGCGCGGATCCTAGGCGCGGACGCTATGTTTTTGGGCGATGACCGCGCTCGCGCACGCGCCCGTCCGTTGAAACTCCGTGATGTTGCCGATCGTGACTTCGGCAATGTTGGCCAGCGCGTCTTTGGTGAAAAACGCCTGATGCCCGGTGATCAGCACATTGGGAAACGTCAGCAACCTGGCGAACACGTCGTCCTTTAGCATTTGGCTGGAAAGATCCTCGAAGAAGAGGTCGCCTTCTTCTTCGTACACGTCGAGTCCCAGGTATCCGATGGTTCCATTCTTCAAGCCTTCGATGACGGCTACGGTATCGACCAGCGCTCCGCGGGAGGTGTTGATCAGCATCGATCCGCGTTTCAGCATCTTAATCGAATTCCGATTGATCAGATGCCGGGTCTCCGGCGTCAGCGGACAATGCAGGGAGGTGATGTCGGACTCGCGCAGGAGATCGTCCAGCGGCCGGTATTCGACGCCCATCGCTTTGCATTCCGGATTCTCGACGACATCGTAAGCCAGAACGCGGCAGCCGAATCCGAGCATGATTTTGGCGAAGACGGCGCCGATCTTGCCGGTTCCAACGATGCCGACGGTCCTGCCATGAAGATCGAAACCCATCAGGCCGTCCAGCGCAAAGTTTCCTTCCCGGACGCGGTTGAACGCCCGGTGAATGTTGCGGTTCAGGCCGAGAATCATGCCGGCCGCATGCTCCGCCACAGCATAGGGAGAATAGGCGGGTACGCGGACAACGGCGATGCCGTATTGTTCGGCGGCCACAAGATCGACGTTATTGAACCCGGCGCATCGCAGAGCGATCAGCTTCACGCCCAGATTCGACAGCTCCCGAATGACCGCCTCCGGCGCGGAGTCGTTGACGAAGATGCACACTCCGTCGAATCCTTTGGCCAGCGCGACGGTCGATGCATCGAGGTGCGGCTCCAGAAAAGTCAGCGAGTGACCGGTATTGGCAGTATCCAGCGAGGCCCGGTCATACGGCTTGGTACTGAAAACAGCGATCTTCATGAGGAATATTTCTCCGACCAACCCTTCAACTGCTGACCGAGTTCGTTCTGGACGCTGACGTACTGCGGACTGCCGTAGAGGTTGGCGCGCTCGCGCGTGTCTTTCGAAAGGTCGTATAGCTCACCCGGACCTTCGCCGCCATCGCGGACGATGAGCTTGAACCGGCCGTCTCTCGCCATTTGCGTATTCCGGAAGTGACCGAAGATCGTCGAGCGCCAGGGCTTGTCTTTCTTCCCGCGGATCCAGCCCTGGGCGAGCGGAAGATAGCTGATGCCGCAGAGGTTGCGCGCGGGAACATCGGCTCCGGCGGCATCGCAGAGGGAGGGCACCAGATCGTAGGCAGAAATGAGTTCGGGGCGCTGCGATTGGATGGGGATTTGCCCGGCCCAGCTCCAGATCATTGGCACCTGCATCACCTCTTCGAACATGTTGATGGGATCGGAGGCGAGCCCTTTGCTCCACAGTCCGTGCCGGCCGAGGAGATAGCCGTTGTCGCCGGTGAAAACGACGAGCGTGTTTTCCGTTTGCCAGGCTTTCAGCACACGGTCGAACAAGGCCCCCACCTGGTCGTCGAGAGCTGTGATGGTAGCCGCGCATTTCCGCAGATTGGGAACGATGTCCTTCAGATACTCTTTCTCGCGCAGAGCATTGGCGGCCGCCGGTTCCCAGCCGATGGTGTCGAAGTTCGTGTTTGCGTAGAGGTCGTAGTACTTCTGGGGATGGCCATCGTAGGGCGTGTGCGGGTTGGTGTAGCTGACGGTGAGGAAGTAGGGCTTACTTTTGTCGCGCTGGTCGAGAAATTCGATGGCCCGGCGCGTGAGGATTTCCGCCAGGTAGCCTTTCTCCTCCACAGACGTTCCGTTGAGATAGAGGGTCGGATTCTGGTAGGGACCGGAACCTCCGCGAGTGGTGCACCAGTGCTGGTAGCCGTGGCCCGGCTGAGCTTCGCCGCCCATGTGCCACTTGCCGATATAGCCGCACTGGTAGCCGCTTTTCGCCAGAACGTCGGAGATGTGAACTTCGCTTGAGAAAGACGCGGGGATCTCTTTCTGTCCCTGCGGCGGATTGGCGATCGGGGAGTCGGTGAGGAAATCCTGGATGCCGTGCTGCATCGGAGTGCGGCCGGTAAAGAAGGTGGCCCGGGAAGCCGAGCAGATGGGGGTACAGACCGCATGATTGATGAATCGCATGCCGCTCTGAGCGAGGCGATCGATATTCGGCGTTTTGATTTCCTTGTTGCCATAGCAGCCCAGCATCCAGGACGCCAGGTCGTCGGCCATGAGGAACAGGATGTTCGGGCGGGGGCGGGCGGGCGCCGCTTTCTGGGCGAGCGCTCCCAACATCAAATCTCTGCGAGTAAGCACTATGGAAATTACAACACGCCTCAACGTGAAAAGCCGCGCGGAGTTATACTCGACTTCGCTATGTCAGAGACAGTGAGTTTGCCCAAAATCGGCGATCCCGCCCCGGATTTTACCGCTATTACGACCCAGTCGAACGCCATGAAGTTCAGCGAATGGCAGGGAGACAGTTGGGTTGTGTTCTTCTCCCATCCCGCCGACTTCACGCCCGTCTGCACGACCGAGTTGTCGGAGTTTGCCAGCCGCGCGGACGAGTTCAAAGCGATCAACACCAAGCTGATCGGCTTGAGCGTCGACAGCATTCACTCCCACCTGGCCTGGATCGAAAACATCAAACAGACGATGGGCACCTCGATCCCCTATCCGATGATTGCCGACATCGACATGAAAGTTGCGTCGCTTTACGGAATGATCCATCCGGGCGCCAGCGCCACGGCCACCGTGCGCGCGGTATTCGTGATCGATCCGAAGCGAATTGTTCGCGCGATCATTTACTACCCCTTGAACGCGGGGCGCAACGTCGATGAGATCCTGCGGCTGGCGAACGCTCTGCAGACGGCCGACGGGAATTCCTGCGCGACGCCGGTGAACTGGAAGCCGGGCGACAAAGTTGTGGTGCCGCCGCCGAAGACGGTCGATGAGGTGGCCGAACGGCTGAGTCACAAAGGCAAGGGCCGGGACGTGAAGGACTTCTATCTCAGTCTCCGAGATCTGTAGAAGCTACTGCTGTTGCTGCTGTTGGGCCTGGGCGTCGTCTTCGGCGATCGGAGTAAACTCCGCCTGGGCCACCAGCTCCTCCGCCAGCAGCGGGGGAGCTTCCTGCTGGCTGACCTGGACTCCGACGTAGAGCTCGCTATCGGCACCTCCCTTGAATACGCCGTGGGTGGGCGGGACGTCGGCATAGTCGCGCCCGATGGCGGTGCGGACATGACGCTCCGCCACGACGTGATTGTTGGTCGGATCGAATCCCACCCAGCCGAGGCCCGGCAGCAACGCCTCCACCCATGCGTGCGTTGCTCCATCGACGGAGCGGTCCTGGTCGAAGCGGCCGTGAAACAGATAACCGCTGACGTAGCGGCAGGGGATCTTGAGGTGGGTTCGCACCATCGCGATCATGACGTGCGCGAAATCCTGGCACACCCCGCGGCGCGCCTCTAGCGCATCGTCGATCGGCGAGTCGACATTTGTCGACTTCGGGACATAGTCAAAAGCACTGTAAATGCCGCCGTTGATCTCCATCAGCATCGACAGGGGATCGGCCCGCCGCTCAACAGCGAGCTTTCCGGCCATCTCATTCAACAGATGCGTCGGGGTGGCGTAGTCGCTGGGCATGAGGAATTCCCAGTAGTCTCCCGCCGCGGCCATCGCATCCAGCTCGTTCCAGGATTCCATGGGAAGCGAGAACGGCAGGATCGGGCGGGGGCCGGTTTCGACTTTTGCTTCCGCCACGATCTGCAACTGCGTGTGCTTTCCCGGAACACTGAAATGGTGGACGGAGTTTCCGAGATAGTCACGGTAGAAATGAACGCGGGTTTTCGGGCTGACCAGCAGCTCAAAGGAGATGCAGCGCTGGGTGCCTTCGGTGCGGGGCTGCTTCCGAACCTCCATCAGGCTCTCCTGTACCGCGGAAGCGTATTTGAAGCGAGTCTGGTGCCGGATCGAGAAGAACATAGTTATGCCAATAGAGCGGAGTCGATGGGGTAGTCGATGTATCCCTGGTAGGCGGCGGAATGGATCTGGCTGCACTGGCGCTGGACATTCTCCAGATGCAGATGGATGCCGGCGCTCATGATTTCGTCGATCTGGGTGAAGCTGAGGCCGGCGCGCAGGCGCCCCGCCAGGCGGGCCACACGGCTGCTGCCCTTGCGGCTGGCAGTGGCCTCGGGCAGAGAGTTGAGGGCATTTTGGAGCATTTCCACGGCGAAGCGGACGGAGTGCGGAAAGTCGGCATTGAGCAGCAGGAACTCGGCGATGCGATCGGGCGTGAGGTCCGCGGTGTAGGTCTTGACGTACGCCTCAAAAGCGACGCAGGCGCGGAGGAGTCCGATCCATTCCAGGTGGCCGGTGGCATCGGGTGGACGATCGGTTGATCCGTAAAACTCCCTGTAGTGGACATCGAGGAACGTAGCGATGGATTTCGCGCGCTCCAGGTAGCGGCCGATCTGGATGAACTGCCAGCCTTCGCCGTGGTTCATGGAGGAGTCGGTCATGCCGTGGAAAGTGAGAATCCCGTGCCTGACGGCTTCCAGGAACTCGACGGGATGGGCATCGCGATCTTCTTCAAAAGAGACCCGGCGGACTTCGTGGAACAGGCGATTCAATTGTTCCCACATTTCGGTGGAGATCTGTTCGCGAACCTGGCGGGCATTCTCGCGCGCGGACATAATGCAGGAGACGATCGAGGAGTGGACGTCGTAGTCGAAGATCAGAATCTCGGCGATGTTGGCGGTAGAAGCAGGGTGGTCTCGCGGGATGGGGTGGGAGAGGCTTGCCAGTACGCGGCCCCAGCGGCGGTCGCCGGAACCCGTTGCCTGGTCGAGCATCAGGTTGAGGTGAACTTGGACGACGCGCGCGGTGTGCTCGGCGCGCTCCAGATAACGCGCCATCCAATACAAGCTGTCAGCGACTCGCGATAGCAACGGCTCCTCCGGATCAAAGGTTATTCATGAAGCACCCAGGTGTCTTTACTGCCTCCGCCTTGGGAGGAATTTACGACCAGCGAGCCTTTTCGCAGCGCCACCCGGGTTAAGCCGCCAGGAACGATGGTGACTTTGTCGCCGTAGAGCACGTAAGGCCGCAAGTCGACATGGCGTGCCTGGACCTGGCCGTCGACGAAGCACGGCGCTTTGGAAAGCATCAGCGTGGGCTGAGCGATGTAATTGCGAGGATCGGCAATGATGCGGAGCCGGAATTCCTCCCGTTCGGCGGCGGAGGAGTGGGGACCGATCAGCATGCCGTATCCGCCGGACTCTCCAACCGCCTTCACGACCAGCTTTTCGAGATTTCCCAGCACGTAATCGCGATCGGTCTGCTGGGTCAGGATATGGGTTTCGACATTATCGAGAATCGGATCCTGATCCAGGTAGTATTTGATGATCTTCGGCACGTAGGCATACATCGCCTTATCGTCGGCCACTCCCGTACCCAGGGCGTTGCACAGTGCGACGTTGCCGGCGCGGTAGGCATTGAAGAGTCCGGGAACGCCGAGGATCGAATTTCGCCGGAAGGCCAGGGGGTCGATGAAATCGTCGTCGATGCGGCGGTAGATGACATCCACGCGGCGGAGGCCGGCGGTGGTGCGCATGTAGACGTGATTGTCGTGCACGGCCAGGTCGCGGCCTTCGACCAGCTCGATTCCCATTTGCCGGGCGAGAAAGGTGTGCTCGAAGTACGCCGAGTTGAAGACTCCCGGGGTGAGCAGAACAATGGTGGGGTCCGGGCGTCCCCCGGGAGCGAGCGATCGCAAGGTCGCCAGCAAGGCCTGGGCGTAGTCCTCGATGGGGCGGACGCTGCACTGGCGGAACAGAGTGGGGAAAATGCGCTTCATCACCTGCCGCGAGGTCAGCATGTAGCTGACGCCGCTGGGCACCCGCAGGTTGTCTTCGAGAACGAGGAACTTTCCGCCGGGATCGCGGATGAGATCGGTTCCGGTGACGGTGATGTAGATATCGCGGGGGACCTTCAAGCCTTTCATCTGGCGGCGGAAGTGCTTGCAGGTATAAACCATTTCCCGCGGAACGACACCGTCGCTCAAAATCTTTCCCTCGTGGTAGATGTCCTTCAGAAAAAGGTTCAGCGCGACGATTCGCTGTTCCAGACCGCGCTCGATCGTCGCCCATTCGGAGGAAGTAATAATGCGCGGCAAAAGGTCATGCGGAAAAATCCGCTCGGTGCCCTCCTCGCGCCCATAGACGGTGAACGTGATGCCCTGATGAAGAAACGAAAGATCGGCGACTTGTTGGCGCTGATGAAACTCCTCGGCGTCCGTTTCCTGCAGCATGTCGCGGAGGGACTCGTAGTGGGGCCGTACCGTCGCGTCCGGCTGGAACATCTCATCCCACGCGGAGCCAAGCTCGTAGTCCCGAAACACCGCGGACGTAGGCAGGGCGCTCATGGAAAAACCTAGAGTGTAGCATCCGGCATTCGATGCGCAAACATCGCCACCGCGCAAAAGGCCCTCGAAAACTAACTCAGGCGAGGAGGCCGGCGCAGCTTCTGGCAGTCCTTCATCTCCGGCTGAGCCATCAGGATGGGACGAATCTGGCTCCACAAGCCCATGTTGCGTAAGTGATTCTGCACGCGATAATACACCAGGCATCCGTTCATGTCGCTGAGCGCGAAACCAAAGCGGAAGACGATTTTCTCTCCGCCCTCCCCCGGGTTCTGCACCAGCAGTTCCAACGCCCAGACTGCGTCGCCCGGCTCCCGCACTTGCTCGAAGCGCCGCTTTTCGTAAAAATTCAGTTCTTCCTGTCCCATCGGCCGCACCTGCAGCGTGCCCAGCTCCAGCTTCAGCCGTTTCCGGCAGAACGTCTGGAACCGCGCGCCGTAGGTGGCCGCGCTCACCGCCCACGTAACCCGGAACATGCTGGCCCATACCCAGTGGTTGAAGAGATTCATCCAACCGCGGTTGTCCGGGTGCTCGTGCTCCTTTTCCAGGTTGAGATCGAGGTACACGTTCTCCATGAGTTGGAGAACCGCATTGCAGTACAGGAACCCGGCGCGCAGTTCGCGCTCTTTGTTGGGCAGCCACATGTTGGACGCCGGCGGATCGGCCACCTCTTTCATGACGACCGGCCATTCCGGCGAAATTTGTCCGTGCAAAAAACGCAAGTCGAGATCGGTCCGAAGCCGCTCGCGAAGCGCAGACAGGGCCTGCGAATGTTCGGTGAACTTTTCCTGCACCGCCGACGATGGGGGGTACCACTGCTCGGCCAGCATCCGGAAGAACCTGTCGCGATCGGCCGGGCGCATCACGCGGTGCACGGTACCCCCGATGACATCCTCGGCAGCACTCCGGAAAACCGAGTTGGCAATGTGAATTCCCAGCCGGCGGTAGCTTTCAAACTGCGACTCGTTGAACCACTGGTCGGATGTAGGAGTATGCGGAAACAGAGGATCCCGGCGCTTGTATTCGACGACATCGGTTGGCTCGTCCCCGTTGACGCTGGCCTTGATATAGATGATCCGCCCCCGGATGCGGTCGCCCGCCGCATCGCGCTCCGGATAAACGATATCTCCGACGACACAATGGGAGCCGCTGAAGCCCGTCAGCGTATCGGGACGCAGGCGATCGGCATTGATATCGATCTCGACCCCAAAATCCGTCCGGCATTTGCGGATCAGGTTTCCCAGTCCCTGCAGGGTAAACAGCGGGTCCTGCTCCGCGTCGCAGGCGATGACATAGCGGCAGCGGCGGCGGATCAGCTCGTACACTCCGAGATTCTCGAAATGCCCTCCATCCGACAAGTACACGAACCGCCGGTTCGCATCGGTCAGTCCCAGCAGCTCAAACAGCAGGTACTTGAAGCCGAAGAGCGGAGCGGTAAACTTCCATCCGTCCCGGTGCGCCGGATTGCCCATCCACCATCCCAGGCGCACGTCGAAAACCGTCATCAGAAACGACGCCGCCGGCGAGGAGTGGTAACCCGCATTCGGACTGGCCGCCGCGCCGGAGATAGCGCACGCCTGGCCAAGCTTCACTGTTCCTTCGGCATACCGGTTGGTCGGGCAATAGCCGTTCAGCACTTCCTCGTCGGAACTTCCCATGCCCGGATGCTCGCGCAGCCAGTTTGCGGAATCGAATCCCGAATAGAGAGGGGAGAAGAAGAACGACGTGGCGCGCCGCTCCTGCCACGCCAGATTCTTGCCGTGGACCAGATTCAGAGAGCAGTTCAGCAGCGGATAAGGACCCGAATAATTGCCGTCGGGCCGGAGATCGCGAAGGTCCAGATCGTCGTAACTGTCAAAGCCGGTAAACGCATTCGGCCGGCGCAATCCCTGGCGCGACGCCCCCAGATAGCAGCGAACCAGGCGGTTGCGATAGAACTGGTGCAGCGAAAATTCGTTGATATCCACCCGCCAGCCGATGATGCCGGCCAGCACCGCCAGGATCAGCAGGGCGACGGCGGCATGCGGCCAAGGCATCGCCGACAAAGCCAGGTAATGGTTCAGGGCGAATTGCCCGTTCGATGGATTGGCAATGCAGTCCCGGCAGGGAAAGAACTGCTGGATGATCAGGTGAATGCAGAGCGATTCCAGCAGAATGATTCCGACAATAAAAACCGGCGGTGCGATGGCGGCGGCGACGTTCAACAGGCTGGGACGATGCACGCCCGAGGCCGCGGTTCTGGGGCTGGTGCCGGAAATCACCCCCGCCGCAACGGTGGCCACCCAGCCCGCCAACACTCCGGATGCCCAGATTCCCGTCAATTGATACCCCAGCCAGATCAACACCAGCGGCCCGATGATCGCGGCGGCGAACACCGTCGTCCAGCCCAGGAAGTAGATAATCAGCCATCCGCCCAGGCGGCTCCACCACTCCCGGCGGTCGTCGCTGAAGTTTCTCCCCAACAGGCCGATCTGCGAGACGGCGGCAACGGAGAACACCACCAGAAACATCGGTGTCCCCCAGACCAGGCTGGACCATTTGTTGACATGCGGCGCATATGCTTGGATGGCGCGGCCGAAAGCATACAGCAGCGACGCCGACAGGACGGACGAGCTGAGGTTGACCGACGGGATTCCGATCCAGGCGGCAAATCGCCGGTCCATTCCGAATCCCGGAGAGAAATCGCCGACATGGCTCAGCAGGGAGAGAAATAGAAAAGTTCCCGCCCCGAATGCGGAGCAGTAGCGCATCAGCTCTTCGGCGCTTTCCCCCTGCAGCACCGGGTGAATCCATGCGCTGAGGAGCGTACAGATAAACAGCAGCGGCAGCACAATCCGCACCTGGACAAACCCTTGCCCTCCAGCAGCGGCCTCTTCCAAAGTGGGCAGCTTGC
This sequence comes from uncultured Solibacteraceae bacterium, assembly GCA_964515165.1. GTDB lineage: Bacteria > Acidobacteriota > Terriglobia > Bryobacterales > Bryobacteraceae > JAPKYZ01. The sequence goes on from CAZETQ010000054.1 coordinate 25,304, forward strand.
GCGGCCGGGGAAGGTTCTTGCCGATCATCCAGAGCGCCAGGGCCAGCAATACAGAGCTGAGCCCCCAGGCCCAGTGCTGCTTTCCGGCCGCGTCCGGCAGCCACGACAAGGCGCGGGGCAAAAGAAGGATCGCGGCGAACGACAAAGCCAGCACAATCTGGTTGAGAAACGTATTCCGCAGCCAGATGGAGATCATCGTCCAGGTGTCGGCGCTGAGCATCCCCTGCGCCGGCGTCAGGTAGTTGGAATAACTCCGGAGAAACTGGATCTCGGCCGCCGGCTCTTCGGGGCGGTTGTCGGGATTTAGCTCGCGACAGACTTCGGGGAAGCCATGGGTGGCCCGCTTGGCCCAGGCTGCCAGCCAGCTTCCGATGTAGCCCCCGCCGGAAACCGTCGAAAGGTAGTCGATGGAAGGAAGGATGCCCCATCGGGCGAGCCCCTGAAGAATTCCGAGGTTGAACGTCGCGCTGCGAATGCCACCTCCGGAGAACGCCAGACCGATCAGGTTGGAGTGAAACGCTCTGCCCATGAGAGGGCCGAATTCCTCGCCGGGGATGGATCGAAGAATGCCGCGGCGCTGGCGCAGATGGCCGATCTGCTCCAATTCATCGGCAAGAACGCGGTCAAAAGGCTCCGACGGATTCTGCGTGACGTTCTGCATAACGGGGCTAAGAGATTACCCTGTTATACTTTAGTCAGCCGGAGTATCAATTGAACCGACGCATTAATTTTGCATTTGTAAGCTTTTCCACCGTTTTGGTAGGAATGCTGCTGCTCGGTACCGTGTTGGGGCGTAGCGCGTCCCCGGATGATGCCTACAAGCAGTTAGGCGTGTTCACCGAAGTCCTGTCTCGCATCAAGAGCGACTACGTCGAGGAGCCGGATTTAAAGGGCGTTACGCTGGGCGCCGTCAACGGACTGCTGGAATCCATCGATCCTTACGCCAGCTATCTGAGCGCGGATCAGTACAAGCAATATTTGAAGCAAAAGGATCAGAAGCGCGCCGACGTCGGCCTGATTCTTTCCAAACGCTACGGCTATATCGGCGTGGTGGATTCGGTGCCCGGCTCTCCGGCGTCCCAGGCCGGCCTGAACACCGGCGACATGATCGAGTCCATCAAGGGCGTTGCCACTCGCGACATGCCGCTTGCTTACGCTGAGCTGCTTTTGAAAGGGGAGGCCGGAACGACGATCGACCTGACAGCTCTTCGCGTGCGCCGGCCGGAATCTCAAAAGGTCACCCTGACCCGGGCGAACATCAGGTATCCGGCAGTTTATTCGCGGCTGCTGCCCGATCACACCGGCTACATCGCTCTTCAATCGCTGGAGCCAGGCAAGGTGAAGGAAGTCGCCTCTGCCGTGGAGTCGCTGGAGAAGCAGTCTGCCAAGCGCCTGGTGCTGGACCTTCGCGACAGCGCAACCGGATCTCCTGAAGACGGCATCCAATTGGCGAACCTCTTTCTGGACAAGGGAACCATCGCCTACCTTCAGGGCCAGCGCGTGACCCGCCAGAATTTCGAAGCGATTGCGAATAAGCAGATCACCAAGCTGCCGCTGGCCGTCATCACCAATCGCGGTACCGCGGACGGTGCGGAAGTGGCGGCGGCGGCGATTCTCGAGAACAAACGCGGGGAAGTTGTGGGCGAGCGGACCTACGGAGCCGCCGCGATGCGCAAGGCGGTCAGCCTGGACGATGGAAGCGCTGTCATCCTTGCCGTCGCCAAGTATTATTCGCCGAACGGTAATGCCATTCAGGACAAGGCGGTGACGCCCAGTGTTCCAATGGCCGATGCCGTCGAAGTGCCCGAAACCGACGACGACACCGCGGCCCCGCCGGCGGAACCGGGAGAAGGCAAGCCCCGGACCGGCGACGACGCCTTGGTGAAGAAGGCCATTGAAGTTTTGACCAGCGGAACAAAGACCGCTGAGAATCGTCAGGGGAAGGGGGGCGCGAATCTCGAGCAGCTTCGCACCATGACGCCCTTGAACGTTCCCGCCCCGGCGAATCAGTAACCGAAGCCCCCGCAGGGCAGTGAGAGACCGTTATGCCTTTGTACGAGTACCGGTGCAGCCAGTGCGGCCGCACCTTTGAGAAGCTACAGAAATTTTCCGACGCCCCCACGACCGTGTGCGACCTTTGTCAGGGCGGTCCGGTGGAGCGTGTAATCTCTCCACCGGCTTTTCATTTGAAAGGCGGAGGCTGGTATAAGGACGGCTACGGTTCCGGTGCCAGCAGCAAGACCGATTCCGGCAGCGCCAAGCCCGCTGCCTCGACATCTTCCGAGACGAAGTCCGAGACCAAGTCCGGCACGAAAACGGAATCTAAACCGGCGGCCTCGACCGACACAACCTCCTCCGCATCTTCTTCCGGCTCGAAATAACGAATTCCGAAGCCAACGCACTACAATGGCTTCATGACTACGCGCCGTCATTTCCTCCAAACGTCCGCCGCCGGCACTCTTGCCGCCTCCGCCGCTGCCGCGCAGGACCGAAAGATTTCCGCAAACGACAAGATTCGCTTTGCCGCCATCGGCGTGGGAGGAATGGGATCCGGCGACGTTCGCAGCGCGCTGAGCGTCGAGGGAACGGAACTGGTCGCCGTCGCCGACTGCTACCAGGGCCGCCTGGAGCGCGCGCGCGAAGTCTGGGGCAAGAACATCGACATCACTCGCGACTACCACGAGATTCTGGAGCGCAAGGACGTCGATGCCGTGATTGTCGCCACTCCCGATCACTGGCACCAGACCATCGCCATCGAGGCGATGAACAAGGGCAAAGACGTCTACTGCGAGAAGCCCATGATCCAGAAGATCGGCGAGGGCGCCGGCCTGGTGGACGCTCAGAAGAAGACCGGCCGCATCATCCAGGTGGGCAGCCAGCGCGTCAGCTCCGTCGAGTATGCGAAGGCGCAGGAGTTGTTCCGCTCCGGCGCTATCGGCGAGCTGAACATGGTGGAAGCCTGGTGGGACCGCAATTCCGCCATCGGAGCCTGGCAGTATTCGATTCCGCCGGACGCATCGCCGGAAACCATCAGCTGGGACATGTTCCTGGGCAAAGCGCCCAAGCGTCCTTTTGACGCCACCCGGATGTTCCGGTGGCGCAACTATCAGGACTACGGCACCGGCGTCGCCGGCGACCTGTTCGTCCACCTCTTCAGCGGAATGCACTTCGTCACCGGAGCCATCGGACCGGAGCGCGTGTTTGCCACCGGCGGCCTGCGCTACTGGAAAGACGGCCGCGACGTGCCGGATGTGATGCTGGGCCTCTACGATTACCCCAAGACTGAAAAGCACCCCGCCTTTACGCTCGCTCTGCGGGTGAACTTCGTCAGCGGCGCGGGCGAAAGCTCGGGATTCCGCTTTGTCGGCACCGAAGGGATTCTGACCATCGGACGCGGAGTGACAATCGCGAAAGCTCCCCGGGAAAGCCAGCCCGGCTATACCATCGAGACCTTCCCCAAAAGCACGCAGGAAGCCTTCCTGAAGCAGTACCGCGAGAAGTACCCTCAACAGAAGCCGACGGCGGATGGAATGCGCCCGGAGACGGAGGACAAGTTCCAGGCTCCGCGCGGCTATTCCGACCACGTGGATCATCACCGGAACTTCTTTGCCGCGGTCCGCTCGCGCAAGCCCGTCGTGGAAGATGCGACGTTCGGCTTCCGCGCCGCCGGTCCGGCGGTGCTGTCCAACCTCAGCTACTTCGAAAAGCGCCCCGTCAAATGGGACGCCGCGGCCATGAAGGCTGTTTAGCAGACGCACAACCGGGCTGCAAAACGATCCCCGGGTTGGAGTTGTAGCCGCAACCGTGAAGCCGGGATCACCCCGGCTTTACTTTGCCGTCTGGCGCAGCGCCACCTGTCCCTTGCGAACGTGCTCGATCGACTTCGCCAGGATCCGCATGGCTTCCTGCGGAGCATGAAATCCGGTAGAGTTCTCCGCTTCCACAAAGTCCAGCAGAAATTGCGCCTGCCGCTGCTCATCCCGGGCGGTATCCAGCGTCTTGGCCGCAGCACCGGAATCGGCGGCTTTCTTGATATCCGTAATCAGATCCATCAGCGCATCCATCGCCGTATCGCGAATCTGGTGCGTCCGGTCCTGGATGGTGAAAACGCGCGCCCTCAGTTCCTCTTCGGACCACTTGTGGCACGTCTGGCAGGCGCGATTGACGTTCAGAACGGGACTCTGCACGTGGTGATCGCTGATCTTCAGAGCGCCTTCCCGCTGATACGGCATGTGGCAGTCCGGGCAAGTCACACCGGAGCGCGCGTGTATGCCTTCACTCCACATTTCAAACTCCGGGTGCTGCGCCTTCAGCACCGGAGCGCCGGTTTCGGCATGGGTCCAATCCTTAAACCCGTTCCCCTGGTAGTAGGAGAGAATCTCGTCCGCCTTGTTTCCCTTCTCCCAAGGATAAGTGAGCCGTTTTTCGGGCCCCTTGAAGTAATACTCGACATGGCACTGGCCACAGACGAACGCCCGCATCTCCTGCCGCGTCGCCATGCGGTTCACGTCAAAGTCCTTCACGCCCCGGGCGGCCTTTAATACCCGAATGCCCTCCATAAACGCCGGGCGCGTCACGCGCAGCTGCATTGTGGATGGATCGTGGCAATCGATGCAGGAAACCGGATGCTTCACCAGTTTGCGGGCTTCAAAATACGGCAGCTTGTTCAGCGCGTCGAAACCTTTGATCAGGTCGCCGCCTCCCAGCTTTTTGTAGGTGACGTAGAGCGAGGCGTGACAGTTCAGGCAGGTGCCCGGCTGGTGAGCCACCTGCTGCCGCTCCGTATAGGTCTGGTCGTCCAGCATGTAGGCATGGCCGCGCTCCTCCCGAAAATCTTTGGAAAAGGCGTAGCCGGCCCACATCCGCTTCAACCGCGGGTCTTCGTCGATCCGCTCCTGCGCCACCACCGATCGGGGATCCGCCTTCGTCGGCGTGCGCGGCAGGGCCTCGCTGCCTCCGTAGCGCGTTCGCTGCTGGTCGACCGTCTGGCGATACCCGTCATACTGCAGGGGAAAATTCTTGCCCCAAATCGCCGGATCCTCGGTATCGTCCGTCAACTCGACCACCCGGAAGAACGGGTTCTTGGCTTCCTGCTTGTGCTCAAAAATCGTCACCAGCAGCGCGGTCAATCCCGCAGCGGCCACCGCCGCCGCAAGCGCCGTGAATAGTACGATCCGTTTGCCTTTGGATGCTTCGCTCATGTCAGTGAAGATGTCCTACGTTGCGATGGCAGCGAATGCAGCTCAGCTCGCCGCCGGCGCGAGGAAATTGGTCGATGGCGTGAACAATGGCCGAATGACACGACCGGCACGTCCCCTCCGCAATGGCGCGGTCGGTGCCGTTGATCTGAATCGGCTCCGGAAAGCCGCCCATCGTGAAATAGAACGAATGTCCAAAGCCGTTGCGGACCTTCGTCCAATACTTGCCCACGAAATTATGCGGAGTATGGCAATCGTTGCAGCCCGCGACGCTTCGATGGCTGGAGCGCTGCCATGCCTGAAACTGCTCCTCCATCACATGGCAATTGGCGCATGCCGCCGGGTCGTTGGACAGATACGACGCTCCTTTGGCGTAGAGAAAGGTAAATCCCCCGATCCCCAGCGCAAGACCCACCGTGATTCCGAGCGCGATGCCGACCGCGGGACGCACGGGAACAGTGTATACCCAGCTGCGCCCCCAGCGGGCGGATGATTCGAAAGGACGCCTGCGCTAGAATGACGCGCATGATCACTCGTCGTGCTTTTGCGTTAACGGCGGCGGCGCCATTGGTGAGCCGGGGGGCCGTGGACCTGCCCACGCGCCGGCTGGGAAACATCAATTTCAAGGCGTCGATTCTGGGTCTGGGCGCTCAGCATCTGGGCGACGAGAACGTCGAGCAGTCCCTGGTGGACCGGTTCATTGCCGAGGCGGTGGACAACGGGCTCAACTATGTCGATACCGCTCCTCCCTACAACCGCAGCGAGGAGCGGCTGGGCCACGCCCTGAAAGGCAAGCGCGACAAGGTGTTTCTTGTGACCAAGGTCGAGACCACCGCCGCGGGCGATGTCGACTACCAGATCAAGGATTCGCTGCGGAAGCTGCAGACCGATCACTTCGACGCCGTGCACATGCACAACGTCGGCCGGACGGATCGCTACCCGTCGCTCGACCAGATGCTCGACCGCAAGACCGGAGCGCTGGGAGCTTTGCTGGAGTGGAAGCGCAAGGGCGTCATCCAGCACATCGGCGCAACCTGCCACATGCGTCCGGCGCGGGCGATTCCGGTGCTGGAGACGGGCGAGATCGAGCTGTTCATGTGCTCCGTAAATTTCGTGGAGCGTCACATCTATAACTTCGAGGAGAAAGTGCTGCCGGAATGCCGCAAGCGCGGCATCGGCGTCATCGGGATGAAAGTGCTGGGGGGACCGGTCCAGGGCGGCGCGCGCCTGATGTCGCCGGAAGATTATGCCGCCACGCTGCGGTATGCGTGGAGCACGCCGGGATTGTCGGTGGCGATCATCGGCATGCGGACGCTTGAGGATCTGCGGATGGGACTGAAGACGGCCCGGGAGTTTCAACCGCTGGCCCCCGCCGAGATCAGCTCCCTATCGGCGCGCGGCAGGCAGATGGCAGCGCAGTGGGGTCCGCTCCGCGGGCCCGTCGTCTGAAGACAGCCCGTGAAGATCGTCAGTATTCACGCACATCCCGACGACGTGGAAATCTTAGCCGGCGGAACGCTCGCCCTGCTGGCAAAAGCCGATCACGAGATCGTGATTGTCACCATGACGCCGGGCGACAAGGGGTCCGACAAGCTTTCCCAGGAAGAAATCGCGAAGGTACGCCGCGAGGAGGCTCGCTCGGCGGCGGCCATTATCGGGGCCCAGTACATTTGCGCCGAGTTTCGCGACCTGGAGATTTTCAACGATCACGGGTCACGCAAGCGGATGGTGGAACTGGTCCGGCAGATTCGGCCCGACATCGTGTTGACCTCGGCGCCGTCCGACTATCTCTGCGACCATGAGGCCACCAGCACGCTGGTTCGCGATGCTCTGTTTGCCGCGCCGGCTCCGAACTACAAAACGGAGTCGAAGCCCCTGCCGTCGATCCCTCATCTGTACTTCATGGATCCCATTGAAGGCTTCGACCGCGAGTACCGCTTTGTCAAGGCGGATTTCATCGCCGATATCTCGAAAGTCTTCGAGACGAAGAAACGAATGCTCGCCAAGCACAAAAGCCAGCGGGACTGGCTGCATCGCCAGCACGACATGGACGACTACATCGAGTCGATGGAAGAATGGTCCAGTGATCGAGGCGCGGAAATCGGCTGCAAGTACGGCGAAGGCTTTCGGCAATACCGCGGGCACCCCTACCCGCAGACTCCGCTCCTGCAGCAGTTGCTCTGCGGGAAATAGGGAGATCTTCGTACCATTAGTACTAAAGTACTGATTTTTAAAAAAAGTACTAATCTTCGGTGGAAGCCCGCCCTACTTGTTTAATATGAACGCGATACCTGTTCAGGAGGAGAAGACTTGAACCCTTCCGTCTTCTGGCGAGGCCGCCGCGCGCTCGTCAATCGGGTGAAAGCCCACACATCCAACCATCCGGGCATCAGACGAACGCTGGTAGGCATGGAGACGTCGTTCGAAATGGTCCGGAACGCCGCATCGCCGGTCCTGCCCGGCCTCATCACGCCTACCCCGAAGTACCTCACTATCGCCATCACCGCCAAGTGCAATCTGCGGTGCCAGGGGTGCCGCTACGGCCGGGACTACATGGCCGGATCGGAACTGCCTACTCCGATGGTCGTTGAGGCGCTGCGGGACGCGGCAAAGGCCGGCTTTTCCACCATCCGCCTGTACGGCGGCGAACCGCTCCTCCACCCGGGCCTGCCGGAAATGGTTTCTACCTGCCGGTCGCTGGGGATGTCGCCCTATGTGTCGACGAATGGAATTCTCCTGGTGCGAAAACTCCCCGCGCTGGTCGATGCCGGGCTCCAGATCATGAGCTTCGGCTACTACGGCCACGGTGATTTGTATGACTCCTATGTCAGCGTGAAGGGCTCCTGGCAGCGCTTTGATGCTGCCATTGCCGCGGCGCGCGACCGGTTCGCCGGGAAACTGGACCTGCACATGAGCTTCGTTCTGAACACCAGGACCTGCTCATTGCAAGAGCTGGAGTATGCCTGGCAGTTCGCCGAAAAGCATCAGCTGAAGTTTCACGTGGACCTGGTGCACTATTCCCTGCCCTATTTCACCGAAGGACCCAATCGAGAACTCCAGTTTCAGCAGCGCGATGCGGCTCGCATCGCCGAATTTACCGCCAGGCTTCTGGAGCTGAGCCGGGAGCGGCCGGACCTCTATAGCGAAAATACCGCCTCCATCCGGTCGATTCCGGATTGGCTGCTCAAAGGTCCGAATATGAGGGTTCCGTGCGATTCCTATGACACGGTCTGGATCGGCGCCGATGGCTCTGTCCGGCTATGCTGGGTCACATTTCCTTTCGGGAACCTGTACGACCAGCCGCTAGCATCGATGCTCTTCACCAGCACGCATCAGAAGGCTTGTTCGGACGCGGTCAACCTGAATTGCCCCAACTGCCATTGCAGCCGCGACACGCGAATCCAGAAGCATCTGCCCAGCATGCTCCGCTACTCTTCCCTGGGCCGCTCCTTGCGCCCGGCAGCTGCCGGTCCGCTTGCCGCGCCCCAACCCGCTCCGGAGAATGGTTTGGTCAACATTCACTCGTAAACGCCAGTTCAGGCCGGCCCGCGAGAACCCGGGGCCGGCCTGAACAGGCTTCCAGACGATCCAATGCCGTCAAGAGGCCTCCCGGCCGGATAAAGCCGGGAGGCTCCGTTCAGCCTAGAATGACAGGCGTAAAGCGAACTGCACTTGCCGGTTGTTGCCCGACAGGCTGTTGATCGTTCCGACACCCGCTCCGCCGATGTTGGCGTTCGGCAGTCCGAATTGCGGAGTATTGAACAGGTTGTAGAACTCGCTGCGGAACTGGATTCCGAAGCGTTCGGTGATCGGGAAGTTCTTGAACAGCGAGAAGTCCCAATTGATTCGGCTTGGGCCGTACAGGATGTCCCGCCCACCGTTGCCGTAGGTGTACTGGGCCGGAGCGCCCCAGGCCGCGCCCGGAACTCCGAAGGACGTATCGAACCACATCGCCCGGTCCGGATTCTCCAGCGTGCCTTCCTTGAAACGGTCCGGACGAGTGCCGCCGGCATTGGTGATCGCTCCGCCGTTGTTGAGCACGGGCGTAAACGGAAGCCCGGTCTGCCACATGAAGATCAGGTTGGTCTGCCAGTTACCCAGCACGTAGTTGGCAAAGCCGTTGTGGAAGTCCCACGGTTTGCCTTTGCCCCAGGGGAGTTCATAGTTCATCGAATGCGTCAGCCGGTGACGGATGTCGAAGAACGAGTTGCCGCGCTCCACGTTGCGATTGCGGATGTCCTGGGGAATCGGTCCCACCGAACCTCCGCCGAACTGCGAGTTCACGTTGTCGATGGCGTGTCCCCAGGTGTAGGCGGTCAGGAAGCTCATGCCGCTGGAGAACCGCTTCTCCGCGCTGGCCTGCAGCGAGTGATAGGCCGACTTTCCGTCAGACACGCTGTAGTTGACGGTTTGTACGCCCGGCGCAACGTCCCGTAGCGGCCGGCGCGACAGAATCGAGCCGGGACCGGGATCCTGCTGGTTGAAGTTGTAGACAGTGTCGAGGCGGCGGCCGAGGTTCCCCACATAGCCGAGCTTGAACACCGTCGCAATCGACGTTACTTCATGCTGCAACTGCACGTTGTACTGCATCACGCGCCCTGTCTTGAAATTCGATGGCGTGGCATACACCGTACCCGCCTGTAGGCCGGGGCCCGTAACCGTCGCATAGTCCAGCGGCGGAATGCCGGGCAGCCCGTCCTGAACCCGGCGGATGTTCGGATTGTTCTGGTCGATCGCGAACGTATTGACCGGTCCGAACGGAACCTGGCGGAACGGCCGAAGGTAGTTGCCGCCGTTTCCGGCAATCGCATAAAAAACGCCCGCGCCGCCACGCAGCACAGTAGTTTGCTTCAACTTGTAGGCAAAGCCCATGCGCGGGCCCCAGTTGTCCAGGTTCGACTTGACGCCGGCCGTATCGCTGACGCCGTTATAACCGGCGATTTTCATGCGGCCCGTAAAGACATCGAAGTTCGCCATGCGGTTGGCGACTTCCTTGAGAGGCGTGAAGTACTCCCAGCGCAGGCCAAGGTTCAAGGTCAGCCGGTCGTTGACCTTGATGTCGTCCTGCACAAAGAATCCATACTCGGTCAGCCGCATGCCCACCCAGGCAAGGGTAAAGTCCTGCTCGATACCGGAAGCGGTGCCCAACAGGAAGCTGGCCATTGAGTCGCCGGTGTTTGCCACACCCGGAAGACTGGTAAACGCCTGGTTGAAGTCGAACCGGCCGTTGCCGCGGTTGGTCTGAAATTCCGTAATCTGGCGGCGGCGCATGTCGACGCCCAGCTTGATCGTGTGGTTGCCGTTGATCTTGGTGAAGCTGACGTTCGGGTTGAACGTATTCTGGATACGCAGAATGGGCAGGCTGCGCGTCTGGCCGATGCCGGTGTAGTTGGCCGGCGAAAAGATCGGAATACCGTCGGCCCGATCCGCCTGGTTCGAACCCCGCACGCCCAGTTTCTCGCCCAACTGCGCTCCCGGAGTTGCGCCTTCCTGGGTGAAGTCCAAATTGAACCGGGCAAATCCCATGCGGGCTTCCATGACGAACGTCGGCGTCCATGACCGTGTCCACGAGAGCACCGAATGATAGGCCTTCAGGTACGACTGGCCGGCAAATGTATCTTCATTTCCCAGTCCGACGGGATTCGCGGGAAATCCGGGAATGCTTGAGTTTGGGAACGTCGAAGGACGAGTATCCAGCGTGTCCTGCCGGGAAAAACGGCCGAAAATCAGATCCCGGTTCGACAGGTTGTAGTCGACGCGCACGTCGCCCTGATTCCAGTCCAGGCTGCGTCCCAGCACGGCGGTGTGGTTGTTGGCGATCGCGCCTGCCGCGCCCGTATTCGGCAGCGGATAGGCTTGTACCAGGCGCGAGGTCACCGAATCGAACCGGCTGGACGGAATGATGGAGCCGGGAAACGGATCGCGAATGTACTGGCTGGTGCTACCCGACGCCAACCGGACCGTGGTCGGATCGTAGATCGGCCGCACCGCCGAAAAATCGCCATTCCGCTCGGCCAGCGTCGGAACGCTATTGATGCGCACATCCTGCAGACGCCGCCGGTACCCTTCATAGTTGCCGAAGATGAACAGCTTGTTCTTGATGATCGGACCGCCCAGCGAGCCACCGAACTGGTTCTGTTTCAACGCCGGCTTCGCCTGGCCCGCGGGCGCAAAGTATTGCCGGGCGTCGAACATCTGGTTGCGGAGAAAATCATAGGCCGATCCGTGAACCGTGTTGGAACCGGACTTGGACACTACGTTCACCGTGGCGCCGGGGTTGCGCCCCTGCTCCGCGCTAAACATGCTGGTTTGGATCTTGAATTCCTGCACGCCTTCCACCGAAGGCCGCAAAACGATCGACAGCGTCAGGCGGTCATTGTTGTCCGAGCCGTCCAGCATGAAGTTGTTCATGCCTTCCCGGTTGCCGTTCGAGAAAAGCTCCGAAGCGGGCCGGGAATCGTCGGGCCGCGCACCGCTCATAATCGTGCCCGATGCGCTGGTACCCGCGCCATTCACCCCCGGGCCAAGCGTAGCGAGCTGAACAAAGTTGCGGCCGTTCAGCGGCAATTCCGTGATCTGCCGGTTCTCGATTACCTGCCCGATCGCGGAGTTTTCCGAATCCAACAGTGGCGCGGCCGCGCTAACCGTTATTGCTTCGTTCACCGATCCCAGTTGAAGAGTAAAATCCAGGCGAGCCTGCTGGTTCACTTCCAGCCGGATATTTTCCTGCTTGATGGGGCGGAATCCGTCTTTGCTGACGGTGACGCTGTACTGGCCGGGGGGCAGCAGCGGGATGTTGTACGTGCCGCCGTCGTCGGAGACGACTTCACGAGTAAGTTGCGTTTCTTGATTGGTAATGGTGATTTTGGCCGCCGGAACTACCGCTCCCGTGCCATCCAAAGTCGTACCGGTCAAGGTAGAAGTTGTTTGCGCGAACACCGTCGAAACCAGGACGGCGCTCAAGTACATGAATCGCGAGAAATGTTTCATAACCATGACTCCCTGAGGCACGGCCATTATATATCGGGTAGAACGTTTCGATGGTCTGATGGCTGTAGAACTGGTACTTTCCTAGACCTTTAGTACCAGAGACGAGGGTGCGGACAGCCAGAAACTACCGCCCCTTCAACACTTCGGCGATCTCCCGCTCGTCAATCGCCCCCCGCTTGATCACCCGCCAGTACGGCTCGGTAATATCGATCGTCGTTGAACCGGTGCTCGGGCATAGTCCGCCGTCCAGCACCAGATTCACCCGCCCGTCCATCATCCCGAACACTTCAATCCCGCTGCGGCACGTCGGAGCACCGGAAATATTCGCTGACGTCGCAATCAGAGGCTGCGCCAGCCACTCCAGCAAGGCATTGGCCACCAACGAGCGGGATTGGCGCAGCGCTAGCCGGCCCGTATGTCCTGTCACCCGCAGCGGAATGCGCGGCGAAGCCTCGGTAATGATCGTCAGCGGCCCCGGCCAGAACCGGCGGGCCAGCAGTTGAAACCGGCTGGTAATTTCGCGGACCAGCTCCTCGGCCATCAACAGGTCGCTGACCAGCAGCGGCAGCGAACGCTGCGGTTCCCGCCCCTTGGCCTGGAACACTCGTCCGACGGCGGCCAGGTTGAACGGGTCCGCCACCAGCACGTACAAAGCATCGGTGGGAATCGCAATCACTTCGCCGCGGCGGATGGCGGCGGCCGCGCGCTCGATAGCAGAGGGCTCGGGTTGATCCGGATTGATCTCGATCAGGTCGGTAGCCACGGATATCTGTAAAGGCTAGCGTGTCCCGATGGCTTCCGCTACTTCCACCGCCATCGAGTACCTTCCAAACGGAGCGCTCAACTGCACGCCCTGCACCAGCGGGCGGACTTGCCGCACCATCTCACGAGCGATCTCCACGCCCTCCGCTCGCGCCTTCTCGGCGTTATCGGCCTTCCGCATCCTCTCCATGTAGTGCTCCGGCACCGGCACTCGAAGTTCGTTCACCATGAATTCCGCATTCCGGAGGCTGGTCAGCGGCCAGATGCCGCACACCACCGGAATCTTGAACGGCTCTGCGAACCTCATAAAGTCTTCCAGCAGCTTCAGGTCGAACACGGGCTGCGTGACGACATACTCGGCGCCGGCCTGGACCTTCCATTCGAAGCGGCGATGTTCCTCGTCCATATTCAAGGCGCCGGGATTTGCGCCGACTCCCGTCAGCAAGGCCGTCTGCGAGCCCATCGGATTCCCGCCGATATCCAGCCCGTGATTCAGGTTGTTGACGATGTTCACCAGCCCGATCGCATCCACGTCGAACACCGCCGTCGCATCCGGATAACCGCCCATTCGGGGAGGATCGCCGGTGATGCAGATCAGATTGCGAACGCCCAGCGCGTGCGCCCCCAGCAACTCCGACTGTATGCCCAGAATATTGCGGTCGCGGCAGCAGAAGTGCAGCACCGCCTCGATTCCCGCCTGCTGCTGGATCTGCATGCAGGTGATCTGCGCCGAAAGCCGGGCCGACGCTCGCGGCCCGTCGGGAACATTGATCACATCGATTCCGTGCGACTTGCAAAGCCGCGCGCCTTCGATTTCCTTCGAAGCGTCCACGCCGCGCGGCGGCAGAATCTCGACAAACGCGACGAACTTCCCCGCCGCCAGCTTCTCCCCCAACGAGCTCTTCTGCGCCACCGGCACCTTGGGCATCGCCTTGGCATGGACCTGCGGCTCTTCAATCGTGACCGTCAGACGCTTCACGCCGGGCTGCAGCGATCGAACCTCGCGCTGGATTTCCTTAATATGCTGCGGAGTCGTCCCGCAACATCCGCCGATCAGCCGCACGCCCGCCTGCAGGAACCGCCGCGCATACTGAGCCATGTATTCCGGCGAAGACAGATACATGTGCCGTCCTTCGACGGTCACCGGGAGTCCTGCGTTCGGCATCGCGCTCAAGGGCTTGGCCGTGTAGCGCACCATCTGCTCGATCGTCTCCAGCATCGGCTTCGGACCCGTCGAGCAGTTCAGCCCCACCGCATCCACCGGCAGCTCGTTCAACTCATGCGTGAAAACATCCACCGGAGTGCCGCCCATTGTGCAATCGTCGTTCACGGTCACGTGCGCGACGATCACCATCTCCGGACCCGCGGCATCCCGGGCAGCGCGAATCGCCTGGCGGATTTCGTCCAGATTCCAGAACGTTTCCAAAATCAGCAGATCGACACCGGCTTCCAGCAGAGCCAGAGTCTGTTCGTGAAACGCATCGTAGGTTTCGCCCAGCGAGGTCGGCCCCAGCGGCTCAATCTGCACCCCCAGCGGTCCCATCGCTCCCGCGACGTAGGCCTGATCTCCCGCCGCCTCCCGGGCAATCCGCACGCCGGCATGGTTAATGGCCTTCAGATTATGAGCCTGCCCGAACGCCGCCAGACGAATGCGGTTCGCTCCGAAGGTGTTGGTTTCCAGCACCTCCGCGCCCGCTTTGACATATTCCTGGTGAACTTCCTTCACCATGCCCGCACTGGACAAATTCAACTCGTCGAAACAGCGGTTGATGAAAACGCCTTTGGCATAGAGCATGGTGCCCATCGCTCCATCGGCCACCAACACGCGGCGGGAGAACTGGTCGCGAAACTCCTGGGCCTTAGAAACAGAGGGACTAGCTGCGGATGTCGACATGAAGAAAGCTCAATGGCGCACCCGTTGGGCGCCAAGGGAATAGCTACTATTCTAGCGTTCCTGGGGCAGTATTCCGACTCCCCGGGCTAAACTGCGGTCTATGCCCGTCGTCATCGCCTTACTCCGTGCCGTCAATGTCGGCGGCGCCGGCAAGATTCCTATGGTGGAGCTGCGGGATCTGTTCGAGTCGTTGAAACTGCAGGATGTCCGGACATTTATCCAAACCGGCAACGTGATTTTCCGGACGCCGGAAAAGGACCTGGCGAAACTCGCCCGAAAACTCGAAGGCGCCATCGAAAAGCGATTCGCCTTTCGGACCTCTGTCATCTTGCGGACTCCGGAAGACCTCCGCGATCTCATCAGCCGGAACCCCTTTGCTAATCGCGAAGGAGTTTCCCCCAGCAAACTCCTGGTCGTGTTCCTGGAATCCCAGCCGGATGCCGAATGCTGCGGGAAACTGCAAGCCATCCCGATGGACCCGGAAGAACTGGCCATCAGCGGCCGGGAGCTCTTTATTTACTACCCGAACGGAATGGCCCGGCCTTCGTTTTCTCAGTCGGCTTTTGATCGCGCGTTGAAAATTCCTGGAACCGGCCGGAATTGGAATACGGTGAATAAACTGTTGGCGCTCGGTGAGCAGTTGGAATG
>CAZETQ010000055.1:0-2275 GCA_964515165.1 uncultured Solibacteraceae bacterium
GGCGCTCCCGCAACGTCCGCTCTCCCCGTAGCGACCCACCCGAGGCCTGCGCCTGGATCTTGGTTCCATCCACCGTCAACTCTTCCAGCTGCACCATCCCGCTCTGGCTCAGCGCCGCCAGCACCTGGCTAGATTTTCTCCAGCGCCTGTCCATGCTCCACCCGAAAGTCCGACAGCGTGTGATGATTGATCCGCTCATCGCCGCACAGCCACCGCAGTCCCGGCTCCTGAGCGTGGGGATCTGCCTTTGCTAGTTTTCACGCAGACTCGTTAAGCGCGGGGATCGTTCAGATCGATGCGCCCGAAATCCGGATGCTCCGGACTGAGGATCCAGTTTCTCTTCCGCTGGTTCGACCACGGAAGGCACGATCAGGATGCAGGACTCTTTTGCTCTTGCCCACCGGTCCCATCCGCACCAATCGATAGACAAGATTACTCTGCTCCCGATCCAGCGGCTGCTTTTCTTTTTTCATCCGTTGTCAGGTACGCCGGGAGAGATGTAAGTACCACGATGCGTAGTCTGCTCGAGATCAAGATCATCCAACACCACGAGCAGCGACTGAAAGGGCAGACCTTCCCGGAGCAGTTCCGGCAAGGTTCGTTCGCCGGCCTGTTTGCCGAGCACTTTGGTGCCACCGAAGGCCTCAATCAGATCACTCGTAGCTGATGCTATTCTGGCACCATTTTAGCGCCAAAATGACGCTGGCGAATCGAGAGCTGGCAAGCTTCCGGTTGAGTACTTGATTACTGTACAGATATTATGTACAGTCGAATTGTGCCCGATGAGAATCTTCAGATCGCTCTAGACCTGGAGTCTCTCACACCCGCGTACCGCCAGATCGTCGATCAATTTCGCCAATGGTTCGTCAGCGGCGTCTTGCCGGCTGGATCGACGCTGCCCTCGGTTCGCCGGCTGGCGATTGATCTTGGCATCCATCACAACACGGTGGCGGAAGCATACCGGATCCTGGCGGAAGAAGGATGGCTGCAGGTGTCTCACGGGCGGGCTGCGCGGGTGCTGGCGCGATCTTGCGCTCCTCCGGTTAGCGTTGCGGAACGGCACGAGTTGAAAGACCGGTTCTCGCGCCGGCTACGGAGTTTAGTGGCGGAAATTCGAGCCAGCGGGCTGAGCGAGGAGTGGATTTTCGCGGAACTGCGCTCCGGCGCGGAGGGAGGGAATTAGCGTGCTCCTGGCGATTCCTCTCGGCCTGCTGCTGGTGGTGTTCCACCTGCTGCCGGTGTTGCAGAAAGAGACGTACTTTGCCGTACGCGTGACCCCAGGGTATCGGGAGTCCCGGGAGAGTCGCGCGATTCTCCGGCGGTATCGAACGGTCAACCTGCTTCTGGCGGCGGGCAGTGTCTTGCTGACGTATTGGGCAGCTAACGGCGCCTGGCGGATGGGAATCGGCGTCGCACCGCTGCTCTACGCCGGGGGCATGGCGATCGCGACGTGGTTCTTCCGGCGGCGAGTGTTATTAAACTCTCAGCCCGCGCCGTCTGTGCGGGCGGCGTCGCTCGCCTCCGATTTTGTCCTGCCCTGGTGGGCGTGGATCTTCGGATTGCTGCCAGTCCTGATTCTTGCGGGTGCGGCGTGCCTGTTGGCCGCGCAGTGGACGGAGATTCCGGAAAAGTTTCCGGTCCATTGGGGAATGAACGGCCAACCGGACCGGTGGGGTGTGAAGAGTGGTCGCGGAGTTTTTGGAATCCTCATCGCCGGTGCGTCGACATTGATCGTGTGCTATGTGCCCTGGCTTGCCGCCATTTTCGGGGCTCGCCGGAGCCGCGGCGAGGACAGAATGCTGCGGGCTTTCACCTTCTCCATGCTGGGAGTGCTGAATGTTGTCGCGCTGACGATGGCCGCGATCGCGCTAGGGCCCCTGACGCCGTCTCCGGAGAAGCTGCCGCTTTCGCCGCTGGTTTTCGCGCTGCTGCCGCTGGCGACGATCGCGCTGGCGATTCTCCCGATGTGGAAGGTGAGCCAGGAAGCCGAAGGAGATGGCGATACTACTCCCGATAGATGCTGGCATGCGGGCGCCTACTACTACAATCCGGACGACTCGGCGTGGATGGTTCGCAATCGAATGGGCATGGGATATTCGCCGAACTTCGGAAATCGTATCGTTCAGATTGGATTTCCGATTTTGCTGCTCCAACTGCTGGCCGCGATCTTTTACGTTACGCGTTAGAGGTAGCGGCGGCGACGCTTCCACGATACCCCCAACCTGCGATATAGTCGGCTCCGCTATGGCCTCTAATCGTGGAGTGGTTTACCTCG
>CAZETQ010000055.1:2375-40616 GCA_964515165.1 uncultured Solibacteraceae bacterium
ACCTGCGATATAGTCGGCTCCGCTATGGCCTCTAATCGTGGAGTGGTTTACCTCGGACCCGGCAAAGTCGAGGTCCAGTCGATTGACTATCCGAAGCTCGCGCTCGGCAGCCGCAAATGCGAGCACGGAGTCATCCTCAAAGTCGTTACGACAAATATCTGCGGCAGCGACCAGCACATGGTTCGCGGCCGCACGACGGCTCCCGCCGGACTTGTTCTGGGTCACGAAATCACGGGTGAAGTGATTGAAAGCGGCCGCGATGTCGAGTTCATCAAGAACGGTGACCTCGTCTCTGTGCCGTTCAATATCGCCTGCGGGCGTTGCCGGAACTGCAAAGCCGGCCAGACGGGTATTTGCTTGAACGTGAATCCGGCTCGCCCCGGCGCGGCATACGGCTACGTCGATATGGGCGGATGGGTCGGCGGTCAAGCCGAGTACATCATGATCCCTTATGCGGACTTCAATCTTTTGAAGTTCCCGGATAAAGATCGCGCGATGGCGAAGATCGCCGATCTGACGTTGCTGTCGGATATTTTCCCCACCGGCTATCACGGAGCTGTCACCGCGGGTGTCGGTCCGGGGACGGTGGTATATGTCGCCGGAGCCGGCCCGGTAGGCTTGGCCTGCGCCGCCGCCTGTCAACTACTGGGCGCGGCGGTCGTGATCGTCGGCGACATGATTCCGGAGCGTCTGGCCCAGGCAAAGAGCTTCGGCTGCGAAGTGATCGACCTGAAGAAGAGCGCGTCGCTGGCCGAGCAGATCGAGCAGATCATTGGCGTTCCGGAAGTGGACTGCTCGGTGGATTGCGTGGGATTCGAAGCTCGGGGCCACGGCAAGGATGCCGGCGTCGAGCGGCCGGCCACTGTGCTGAATTCCCTGATGGAAGTCACCCGCGCGGGCGGAGCACTGGGAATTCCGGGACTGTACGTGACGGGCGATCCGGGCGGAGTGGATGAAAACGCCAAGATCGGAAACCTGGGAATCCGCATTGGCCTGGGTTGGGCCAAGTCGCACACGTTCTGT
The DNA here is from genome assembly GCA_964515165.1 of uncultured Solibacteraceae bacterium. Lineage (GTDB taxonomy): Bacteria > Acidobacteriota > Terriglobia > Bryobacterales > Bryobacteraceae > JAPKYZ01. Next base: position 3,399 of record CAZETQ010000055.1, read on the forward strand.
ACCGGACAGTGCCCGGTGATGAAGTACCACCGGCAGTTGATGCAGGCCATCCTTTACGAGAAGGTGTTCCCGGCGAAGGCTTGTAATGCGGCGGTCATTTCGCTGGACGACGCTCCGAAGGGATATCAGGATTTCGATAAAGGCGCGGCGAAGAAGTTCGTGATCGATCCGCACGGTTCGGTAAAAGCCGCTTAGTTTCTCCCACCGGGGTCCGGGCAGTACGCCCGGGCCTCTTCTCCAGCCGCACACTCTGCGTCCCACAACCGGACACACCGGTTGCCCTCCAGTAGTCAAATTATTGATTCCAAAGGCAATGAAATATGGAACCAAGCGTGCCTTCATTCGTATAGAAGGTAACGTAGGCGCATGGACGTTAAGCGAGAGGGTGTCGGACGGAAGAAGCTGATCAGGAGAGTGGTGTGGATTGTGCTCATTGGGGCGGCCATTCCGTTGATTACGTATGGGTTGTCGCGGATGAAGCCGGCGGCTCCGACGGTAGAGATGGGAACGCTGTGGCCGGATACGGTGAAGCGAGGTCCGATGATCCGGAACACTCGTGGATTGGGCACTCTGGTTCCGGAAGAGATCCTCTTTATTCCGGCGCAGAACGACGGCCGTGTCGAAAAAGTTTACCTGCGGGCAGGTGTCAACGTCACTCCGGACACACTTCTGATGGAGCTTTCCAATCCCGATCTGGAGAACCAGATGGTGGATTATGAGTGGCAAACCAAGGCAGCCGAAGCGACGCTCGCCGATTTGCGAGTCCGGCTGTTGCAGCAGAAGCTGGAACAGCAGTCCAAGACAGCCCAGGTACAGGCTGACCAGGTGAAGGCGCAGCTGACCTACGAGCGCGATGCCGAGCTTTTCAAGAATGGCCTCACTCCTGAGTTGACGGTAAAGCTTTCTGAAGCCGGCGCTCGGGAGCTGCAGCATCGGTACAACGTCGAAAAGGAGCGGCTGGCTTCGTTTGACGACATGATTAAGGCGCAGTTGGAAGCGCAGCGCGTGAACGTTGAGAAATTGCGCGCCACCTACGAGCTGAGGAAACAGCAATTCAAGGAACTGAAGGTTCACGCCGGCACCGCCGGTGTTCTGCAGGAGCTGACGCTACAAGTCGGCCAGCGAGTGACTGTGGGTACGGTGCTGGCAAAGGTTGTTCAGCCGACGAAGTTGAAGGCGGAATTGAAGATTCCGGAAACTCAGGCCAAGGACGTCCGCGTCGGTCAGATTGCCAACATCGACACGCGCAACGGCTTCGTGAAGGGTAAAGTCTCCCGGATCGATCCCGCGGCCATCAACGGGACAGTGACCGTCGATGTGAAATTGGAGGACAAATGCCCGGACGGCTGCCGGCCCGATCTTTCCGTCGATGGCGATATCGAGTTGGAGCGTCTGGCGGACGTGGTGTATGTCGGCCGGCCAGTGTTCGGCCAGCCGAACGCCACCGTCGGACTGTTCAAGATCGATCCCGATGGCCGGGAAGCGCATCGGGTGCAGGTGAAGTTCGGGCGGACGGCGGTCAACACGATCGAAATTCTCGAGGGCCTGCAAGTGGGAGACAAAGTGATCCTCTCCGACATGTCGGCATGGGATGCGCAGAACCGCATCCGTCTCAACTGAAATTCAAAGATAGGGGAACCTGAATGAGTGAGAACAACGGCAGCCTGATTCATCTGGATGGAGTGACCAAGGTGTTTTTGACCGACGAAGTGGAGACTCACGCTTTGGCGGGAATTCACCTGGATGTGAAAAAAGGCGAATATGTAGCCATCTCCGGGCCGTCCGGATGCGGGAAGTCGACAATGCTGGCGATCCTTGGGCTGCTGGACACTCCCAGCGACGGGACCTATGTGCTGAACGGCCGCAACGTCGAGAATCTGAAGCTGAGCGAGCGGGCGCGAATCCGCAATCGCGAGATCGGCTTCATTTTCCAGGCGTTCAACCTTATCGGAGATCTGACGGTATACGAAAATGTCGAGCTTCCGCTGACCTATCGCGGCATGAGCTCCGCCGAGCGGAAGAAGCGAGTGCACGAATCGCTGGAGCGCGTGGGGATGTCGCACCGCGTGAAACATTACCCGTCGCAGCTTTCGGGCGGCCAACAGCAGCGCGTCGCCGTGGCCCGCGCACTGTCCGGCGATCCTTCGATCCTTCTGGCGGACGAGCCGACCGGAAATCTCGATTCGGCCAACGGCGAAGCGGTGATGGATTTGCTGCGCGACCTCCATCGCCAGGGCGCGACGATCTGCATCGTCACGCACGACCCGCGGTATGCCAGCTATGCCGATCGCACGATTCACCTGTTCGACGGACGAATCGTAGAAGAACGGCAGGAGGAGAAGGTATCATGAAGCAGTTTCTCCGAGAGTATCCGGAGGTGCTTGTTCTCGGGTTGCTGGTGCTGATCCTTGCGGGCCGGACCATGCAAACCGCCGAGCGAACCATTCAGCTTATTTCCTCCCGATGATTCAGCTTCGCAGCCTTGAAAAGTTTTATCAGCACGGCCCGACCAAGACCTTCGTTCTCCGGCGCATCAATCTGGATATCCGGGAAGGCGAGTTTCTCTCGATCATGGGACCGTCGGGGGCGGGAAAATCCACGCTGTTGCACGTCATCGGCATGTACGATTCCGACTGGACCGGCGAGTACCGATTTCTGGACTTCGAAGTCCATAAGCTGAAAAAGCAGCAGCGGCAGGAGCTGTACAAGCAATACTTCGGGTTTGTCTTCCAGAGCTATCACCTGCTGGATAACCTGACGGTTTACGAAAATCTGGAAATCCCGCTCAGTTACCGCAACATCAAGAAATCGGAGCGGGAATCGATTGTCGCCGACATGCTGGACCGGTTCAACATCGTCGGGAAGAAGGACCTCTTCCCCAACCAGCTTTCCGGCGGGCAGCAGCAACTGGTGGCCGTCGCGCGGGCCATGATCGCCAATCCGAAGGTACTGCTGGCCGACGAGCCGACGGGCAATCTGCACTCTTCGCAAGGCCGGGAGATCATGGAGATGTTCAAACGCCTGAACGACGGGGGAACGACCATTATTCAGGTGACGCATTCGGAAGTGAATGCCGGCTACGGAAATCGCGTCATCGAGATTTCCGACGGCTGGATTACGAATGAGACCAACCAAGCAAGCCCCGCGACTGCTGATCGCTGACGATCAGCCGGATGTTGTCGAGGCGCTTCGTTTTCTGCTGAAAGCCGAAGGCTACGCGATCGAGTCGGTATCGTCGCCACAGGCGGTTCTGCAGGCGATTGAAGCGCGCGAATACGATCTGGCGATCGTAGATCTGAATTACACTCGCGACACCACTTCCGGGCAGGAAGGGCTGGACCTTCTCTCGCGAATTCAAAGCACCGACCCCACCGTACCGGTGGTGGTGATGACCGCGTGGGGCAGTGTCGAACTGGCCGTAGAAGCCATGCGCCGCGGGGCCAAGGATTTCATCACCAAGCCATGGGAGAATCCGCGGATTCTGGCGATTGTCCAGACGCAGATCGAACTGTCTGAAGCGGTCAAGCACGGCCTGCGGCTGGAAGCGGAAAACCGGCTATTGCGCGGCACCGACGGATCGGGTCCCACGCTGATCGCTCAATCGGCGGCAATGCAGCCGGTTCTGGACCTGATTGCCCGCGTCGGTCCCTCCGATGCGAATGTGCTGATCACCGGCGAACCGGGAACGGGTAAGGAAGTCGTGGCGCGATCGCTGCATTCGATTTCTCTTCGCGCGGGAAAGCCGATGGTGACGGTCAACGCCGGCGGCCTGGCCGAAGGAGTTTTCGAAAGCGAGCTTTTCGGTCACGTCAAAGGAGCCTTCACCGACGCGAAAGCCGACCGCGTGGGCCGTTTTGAGATGGCCGAAGGCGGAACTCTGTTTCTCGATGAGATCGCAAATGTTCCCTTGAACCTGCAGGCGAAGCTTCTCCGGGTGCTGGAAATCGGCGAAATGGAGCGTGTCGGATCCTCCAAAACGCGAAAAGTGGACGTTCGGATTCTTTCGGCCACTAACGCCAATCTGCCACAGGAAGTCCAGCAGAACAAATTTCGCGAGGATCTTCTCTTCCGGTTGAACACCATCGAGATCCACATTCCCCCGCTGCGAGACCGGCGAGAGGATATTCCACTTTTAGCTGCGCATTTTCTCCGGCAGCATGCGACGCGATACCGGAAGAATCTCGGTGGATTCGACAACACCGCGCTGCAAGCGCTGCTGGAAAATCCCTGGCGCGGAAACGTTCGGGAATTGAATCACGTGATCGAACGCGCGGTGCTGATGGCGCAGGATACGCAAATCCGCCCGCCGGATCTGGCCTTGCGGCCCGGTCGCGATACGGCGGCCAAGCTGGAAGAGATGAGCCTGGAAGAAGTGGAAGCGTTCCTCATTCGCAAGGCGTTAGACCGTCATGGCGGCAACGTCAGTCATGCCGCCGCCACCCTGGGACTTTCGCGCAGCGCGCTGTACCGGCGCCTGCAGCGGTATGGTCTCTAGAGGTGTCCTGGCGACCTCACCTTTTCCACGAACGCCGCGTTCAACTGATGGTCCTGCTGGGGGGGCTGCCGGCGGTTGCCGTTTCGCTGGTCATTCTTTGGTGGGCCGGCGCGTACTCCGATAAAGTCCGGTGGACGTTCAGCGTGCTGATCCTGGGCTTCTGGCTGGGATGCGCCCTGGCGGTTCGCGAACGAGTGTCGCAGCCTTTGCGCACCCTGGCCAATCTTCTGGAAGCGATGCGCGAGGGCGACTACTCCATTCGAGCTCACAACCCCCAGAACGAAGACGCTCTGGGAGAAGTGATGCAGCAGGTGAACGCCATCGGGTCTACTCTGCGGGCGCAACGCCTGGGAGCTCTGGAGGCGACGACGCTGCTTCGCAAAGTGATGGAGGAGATCGACGTAGCCGTCTTCACTTTCGACAATCTCCAACGGCTGAAGCTGGTTAACCGCGCCGGCGAGCGTTTGCTGGGCCAGCCTTCCGAACGAATCCTGGACCTGGACGCAACGACGCTGGGGTTGAGCGATCTGCTGAACGGCGGCGAGACGACGGTGAACCGGGCGTTTCCCGGAGGCTCCGGACGCTGGGGGATCAACAGAACGGCATTTCGGGAAGAAGGTCTGCCGCTGCGGCTGCTGGTGTTGACGGACGTCACCCGGGCCTTGCGGGAGGAAGAGCTTCGGGCGTGGCAGCGCATCGTGCGGGTGTTGGGGCATGAGCTGAACAACTCGCTGACTCCCATCAAGTCGATTGCCGGCACGCTGGGGCAGTTGCTGCGACGGGAGCCGCTGCCGGAGGACTGGCGCGTAGACACGACTCGCGGGCTGGACATCATCTCGGCGCGGTCCGACAGTTTGGGACGGTTCATCGGGGCTTACGCGCGGTTGGCGAAACTGCCCGCTCCGCAGAAGGCTCCGGTGCGCCTGGCGCCGCTGCTGGAGCACGCCGCAGGTCTGGAGACTCGCATGGACATTGTGCTTCATCGGGGGCCGGACGTGACCGTGGATGCCGATTCCGATCAGTTGGAACAGTTGTTCATCAACCTGCTGCGCAATGCGGTGGAGGCGGGCGGTCCGGTGGAAGTCCGGTGGACGGCGCGCAACGGCCGGGTGGAAGTGAGCGTAGTGGACGGCGGTCCCGGTGTGGCCAACCAGGCAAACCTCTTCGTTCCGTTCTTCACCACCAAGCCGGGCGGCAGCGGAATTGGCCTGGTGCTGAGCCGGCAGATTGCCGAGGCTCATGAAGGGACGCTGACGCTGAAGAATCGCGAACCGGGGCCGGGCTGCGAAGCCCGGCTGACATTACCGGTGCAGCGCAATGCTGGCATGCAGCCGCCAGCGGAAGTACACTAGCTAGCACAACAATCGGGTGCCGCCGCGCCGGCTGCTCGAAAGAAACATCCTGACGGAGGATTAATGAGAGCTCTCCTGCCCGCGCTTCTGCTTTTTGTGGAAGCCGCTCAAATGCATGCCGCGCCGTTCTCGCAAATTGTCGTGTTCGGGGATAGTCTGACGGACACGGGCAATTCCTATCTTGCTGCCGGTCTTCCGCCGTCCCCGCCGTACTACGACGGGCGGTTTTCGAACGGTCCGCTTTGGATCGAGCATCTGGCGGCCGGGTTGGGATTGCCGGTCACTCCATTTCTGGCAGGAGGAACAAACTTTGCCGTAGCCGGTGCAAGAACGGGCGCCGATGGAACCGTGCCCGGCACGGGCGTGACGTCGATTGTCGACTTTTACCGGGCGCTGAATCCGGTGCTGGATCCGAATGCTCTGTTTGTCCTGACGGGGGGCGGAAACGACCTGCTGGACGCTTCGGTGAAGACGCTTTCCGAGGCCGAGCTGGAGGCGAAGGGAGCGGCCAACAACCTTCTGCAGAACGCGGCGAACCTGGCCACGCAAGGCGCGAAGCATATTCTGATGGCCAGCTCCGGAAATGTCGGAGCTACCCCGGATTCCATGTTGTATGGCGATCCGGCCACGGCAACCTACGTTACGGGGCTGTTCAATGCCGACCTGAAGGCGGGCGTAAATTTCCTGCAGAGCACGGCTCCGGGAGTGCAGTTTTACTTCGTCGACCAGGAGGCGATTTTAAATGCCATCCTGCAGGACGCGATGTGGAACGCGGGCGCAAAGTACGGCATCACGGACGTGTTGTCGCCATGTTTGCTGACGGCGACGCCCTGCGGGCAGGCCTTGTGGTTCGACCTGGACCATCCGACCGCCAAGGTGCATGAGCTGTACGGTGCCGCCGCGCTGGCCGCCCTGGTGCCGGAGCCTTCCAGCATGGCGCTGATGGGAGTGGCCGCCGCGTTCGGACTGCTTGCCGGACGACGCGCGATAGTTCGATTGCGTTGATATTATCGGGAAGCTATGGACGCTCAACGTAGAGGCTTTCTTCGCAATGTTGCCCTGGGAGCTGCGGGAGCGGCGCCGTTGGCCGCGCAAAGCTCCGGGCGAGGCGGCGGGTTCGAGTATCTGCCACCGTACGCCCGCCAGCAGCACTACCGGTCTCTGAAGCAATCCAGCTACGACAAGACGGGTGGAAACCGCGACTACTGGAGTATCCCCGCCGGGCAAACACAGGAGGTTTTCAACCACCAGGGGCCGGGGATGATTTCGCACATCTGGTTCACGATTGCGGCGCAGGGTATGTGGCATCTGAAGGAACTGGTGCTGCGCGCGTATTGGGACGGCAACTCCAAGCCGAGCATCGAGACTCCGGTGGGCGACTTCTTCGGACTGAATCTCGGCGACTACGCTCATTATGAGTCCGAGTACCTGGCGTGTTCTCCCGGCAAGTCGCTGAACTGCTACTTCGCCATGCCTTATAAAAAGTCGGCCCGGATGACCGTCACCAACGAAGGGGAGCAGAACGTCGGGGCGTTCTATTCGAATATCGACTACATGAGTGTCGAAGGGCTACCCGCCGGCGCGCTCTACTTCCATGCGCATTACCGGCAAGCGGCTCCTCCGGCGCCGACGGCGACGGATTGGAAGACCAACGGCGACGCCAACAAGCTGACCAATCCGGACGGTAAGCTGAACTACGTTTACTGCGAAGCGCGCGGGCGCGGGCACTTGATGGGGGTCACCCTGGGAGTCCTGCAGAACCAGGAGTTCTGGATGGGCGAAGGTGACGACATGATCTTCATCGACGACGAGTCCAAGCCGGCGATCATCGGCACCGGCAGCGAAGACTACTTTCTGGGCAGCTGGAACTTCGGCGGACGCGATGGCGCGAAACCCTTCGCCTATCACCAATACGGCGCGCAATTGATCACACAGCCGGAGCGCACCGGCGGCCGCTATCTCTGCTATCGATTCCACGGCGACAACCCGGTGACGTTCGAGCGCTATTTGAAGCACACCATGGAGCACGGGCACGCCAATCATCGCGCCGACAGCTTCTATTCGTGCGCTTACTGGTACCAAAGCGAGCCATACACAGACTTACCCGCGCTGCCCGCCGCCGCCGATCGTGTTCCGCGGTTGAAGGCGACCGGCGGACCGAACTCTCCGAGAAGCTAGAACGGTAGCGGCTATTTCCGTCGTGGAGGAGGCCAGGGAAAAACGGGCCGGGTCCGGGCGCTATTTCCGCTGCAATGCGGAACGCGGGATCAGCAGCGCCATCGACCCTCGCGCCGTGACCACTTCGTACTTACCTTGAAATGCGATGACCAGGTGCGCGGCCCACTCTTCCAGGCCGTATTCCTGCATTAAGTACTGCACCATGTCGGTGGTGGCCATTTCCAGGGCGCGGTCCAGCGAACTCTGAAACTCCGCCTGGGAGCCGATGCTGATGATGGCATCCGCGGTTTCTACTCGCGGACCGGTGAGATTCGCTTTCTTCCGGACGGCGACGGAGAACTCGACATCCATCGATGTCTCCACTCCGTTGCCTGTCGGCTCGCCATCGCCTTGCAAAGCGTGTCCGTCGCCCAGGAACAGCAGGGCTCCGGAATGGTAGACGGGGAGGAGCACTTTGGAGCCTTCGCCGATACGGTTGTAGTCCAGGTTGCCCCCGTAGCTTCCCGAAGGGCTGGAGGTCGGCGCCCAATCGCCGGGCGCGGCGACGCCCACGCATCCCAGCATCGGCTTGGCCGGAAACTCCATTTTGATTGCTTTGCTTCCTGGCTCCCGCAGCCGGACGAGACCTTTCTCGCGATCGAGGTCCCACGGAACGTAGTGGGCGTAGCCTTTGCGGACCAAGTCCATCTTGTAGATGGGCGGATAGGTTTTTTCGATGTACTCCGGCGTCATCGCAAACAGCCCCAAACGGTATCCGGAATAGCCCCAATCGCGATTCAGGCGCATCTTATGAAACGTGATGACAATCGCATCGCCGGGTTCGGCTCCCTCAATGTAGAAGGGCCCGGTGAGAGGATTGCCGGGGTCCGCTACCTCTTGGCTGTTCCAATCTTTGCCGCTGGAATCGACGGTTTTCGTCGCCACGGTCTCGCCCGGTTTGATGCGTTGCTTAACGGGATGCTTGTTGTAAAAGGTCCGATAGTAGGTTTCAGCCGGAGAGGCCACAGTGACAAGCAGGAGGATGGTCAGGGCGCGCATTGGGGGAGTATAGCGCTCCGCGGTCTTATAACATGGACGCCACGGAAGGAAATGAAGGAATGAGAAGAAGGCACTTTCTGGCCGCGGGCGGTTGGATGGCCGCGGCACGGCTGGGCATTGCGCAGCAGAACCAGGCTCGGACGCGGGCGAAGGACAATCCCCGCCCTGCTGCGGACGCCGCGAAAGGTCTGCAGCCGCTGGATGGCGGCAAGATCGGCAACGCTCCGGCGATGAAGATCACCGATATCAAAACCTTTCTGATCGGCGCGGGCGGACGCAATTGGGTCTACGTGAAAATTCTCACCGATCAAGGACTGCATGGCCTGGGGGAAGCCTATTCGGCAGGGCCGGATGAAGCGACGGTCAAGGTGATCGAGGATTTCAAGACCTGGCTGGTGGGAGAGGATCCTCGCAACGTGCAATACCTGTTCGACCTGATGTACAACACCACGAGATTTCCCGGAGGACTGGTGGTGAGCGCGGCGATCAGCGGCATCGAGCACGCCCTTTGGGATCTTGCCGGAAAATCCGCAGGCGTGCCCGTGTGGGCGCTACTGGGAGGCCGCACGCGCAACAAGATTCGCACATATCAGAGCATCGGCGGTAACACGCCGGAGGAAGCGGCCGCGAGCGCGAAAAAACTTGTCGAGACGTTCGGCTACACGGCGCTGAAGATGAGCATCATGGCTCCGGGAACGATGTCGTTCAATCAATCCATCCGTGAGAGCGCCGCGCGAGTGGCCGCCGTGCGGCAAGCGGTGGGGCCGGATATCGATATCGGAGTGGACGTTCACACCAAGTTCGTCGAAGTGCAGCGCGCCGTGCGGCTGGCTCGCGCGATTGAACCGTACGATCCGATGTGGATGGAGGAACCGATTCGCCCGGAAAATTTCGACGCGATGAAGAAGCTGTCGGAGCAGGTGCGGATCCCGCTGGCGAGCGGCGAATCGAATTACGGAAAGTATGAGTTTAAGGAGCTGATCCAAAGCCAGGCGCTGGACTACGTGCAGCCGGACATCTGTCTTTGCGGCGGCGTATTGGAGATGAAGAAGATTGCGGCGATGGCGGAGGCTCAGTACATGTTGGTGGCTCCGCACAATCCGATGAGTCCGCTGGGCACGGCGGTCAATGTTCACTTCGCGGCTTCGACGCCGAATTTTCACATTCTGGAATATGCTGCGCCCGTCTCCGGCGCTCGCAAGGATGTGTTGAAGGAACCGCTGATGGTGAAGAAGGACGGATACCTGGAGATTCCGAACAAACCCGGCTGGGGCGTGGAGCTGAACGAGGAAGCGTTCCAACACATGCCGCCCGTGCGCTGGAAGCGAGGCACGAACTTCCGGTCCGACGGCTCACCGTATTTTCAATAGCCGGTTACTTCCCTGGCGAGTGCGAAGAAAGCCTTCTTCCGTGGAGTGTTGATTCCCCAATTCACCGGAGGGCATTGATAACCGTCCACGTAGTCGCTTTTGCCGGGATCAAAGTAACCCCACGAGGCGTACTCGCCGATGGCGGCCATCATGTTGTTGGATGGTTGGTCGAAATCGAAGTGGTCGTCTTCGTTAAACAGAATCGGCATGGGCCGGTAGCCGTCGACCTTACGCGTGAGCCTCACCATCTCCGCGATGCGGGCCGGATCCTTCACGCTGTTTCCATGCAACAAGAGGAAGTCCGAAGACTTCACCACGTTCGGTAGCGGAATCGCGTTGCCGCCATAGCTGGTTCCCACAAGCAGCCGGCGGCCGTTCACCTGGATCGCTTTCGCCAGCTCGATCAGTTCGTGAACGCGCTCCGGCTTCAGAATCTCGTGGTCGTAAGCTTTGACGTTGCACTCGTTGTCGATTTCAAGAAGCACATTCCGGTAATTTCGCTCCAGGATCCATCGTGCCGTCGCATTGACCGATCGTTTCACGGCAGCTTCATCCTGGACTCGCTGGTCCTGGCCGAAATAGTAAATTCCGACAATCGGCGCCATTCCCAATTCATCCGCGCGGTTGAGGATCTTTTCCAACCGGGCCATATAGTCGAGACGCAGATTTCCTTGGGGATCGATCCCGCCGGTGTCCCATGGCTGCGCTTTCGAGTAGCCTTCCGGGCTTCCACCCTGCAGGTTGATCGTGAAGCTGAGAACTCCGTGCTTTCGCCACTCCGGCATGGCGGCGAGAAACTCCCGGGTGTTTCGCTCCGCATCCCACTTGCCGGTGTCCGGATAGGCCCACTTGTGTCGAGTCTCGGGATTGCGATCATCGAAAACCCCCTGCACCATTCGTGTATTCAACAGGAGCCCTTCGATTTTCTTCCCGCGATAGGTCCTCCCACGATAGGTGGGCGCGCCGTTCAGGAGGAACTGGTCTCCGTGGATCGCAACCTCTGTCCGGCTGCGCTGCAGTAGAGCGGGAGCAGCAAGAAAACCACGGCGAGTCATGTTTCGCACGAGATGAGATTATCGCAGGCAACATGCTGGCATAATCTGACAAATGATTCGAATTGGGTGGCTGGCGATTCTCGCCTGTCTGTGCATCCGGCCGGCGGGAGCTGCGCTGAAGGCGGCGGTGGTCAAAGTAGACATCACGCCGGAGCGGCCGGAGTGGCTGCTGGGCTACGGAGCGAGGCAGTCCAACGGAACGCACGATCCAATTTTTCATCGGGTGCTGCTGCTGGATGACGGCAAGACGCAGTTTGTCTGGGCCTCTTCGGATCTTTGCCTGTTTTCTCCGTCCTTTTATGACGGGATGGCATCGAAGCTGGAGAAGCGGTTCGGGATCAAGCCTGTCAATTTCTGGTGGAGTGTTACGCACACGCACTCCGCTCCGGAGGTGGGACCACCGGGACTGCCCGGCGTATTTCTCGGCGACCGCTACACGCATGAGCGCGACGAGACCTACACGAAGATGATCGAAGCGAAGTTGGAACAGGCGATCCAGGATGCCCGCGGGCGGCTGGAGCCGGTGCGCTTCGGCGCGGGCTGGGGCTCCGCGTTTGCGAATATCAATCGCCGGGCGCGCGACATCGAAGGTCCTGCGTTTCTCGGGATGAATCCGGACGGTCCCGTGGACCGGCGGCTGGGAGTTTTGCGATTCGACCGGATGGACGGCTCGCCTCTGGCGCTGGTGGCGAATTACGCGATTCACGGAACGGTGCTGGGCGGCACCAGCCTGGTGATCAGCGGCGACGCTCCGGGAATTGCGGCTGCCTACGTGGAGGAGAAGCTGAAAACCACCGTGCTGTTCGTCAATGGAGCGGCGGGCGACATCGCTCCCATTTACAGCGTCCAGCCGAATCCGAAGGCCGGCCGGCTGACTCAGTTTCGCGTGCTGCTGGGCGATCGGATCATCGAAACCGCCTCGCGAGCCAAAACAGAAAACGGCGAGCACTCGCTATCGGCCAGCGCGATCACGGTTCAGATTCCACGCAAGAACGGATTGGGTTGGGCCGCGGACCTGGGGCGTTACACCCGCAAGTCTGCCGATGGACGCGAAATGGTGCAATTGCCGATTCGCTTTCTGCACATCGGGACGGACACCGCCATCTGGAGCGCTCCGCTGGAACTGTTCTGCCAGGTGGCCATCGGTGTTCGAGAGCGCTCACCATTCGCCAACACTCTCTATGGCGGATACACCAACGGCTGGCTGGGCTATCTGCCGACGGAAGTGGAATGGCCGCGCGGCGGATATGAGCCGAGCGTCTCGCCATACACTCCCCCGGCGGAGCATGAACTATCGTCGGCGGTCCTGCAACACCTGGAAATGCTGAAGCACTGACGTTGCTATTCACGGCGGAGGTGCGGGATAATTTCCTGGTACTTCGGAGCCGCATATGTCCCCTATTGCACACGATCCGATGCCGTCAAGCGCCACCGCCTAGCCGAAATCCGGCGGGCCTGGGCAATTGACGCCCATCGTATCCAACCACCCAAATCGCTAGCGTCCCTCTACGCGCATTCTGCGTTGAGGACGGTATTCGTGTGTGCAAAAAAGGGGACAACTTGAAACACCAGTCTCGCGACTCTCGAGAGTCGCGGTTTATCGATCCAGACTTCGCAGAAGCTCTTTATGAAGGCGAGTCAAACCAACAACCCTCTCAAAAGCAAGCAGAAAGAAAAGCACGGCAACTCTGCCGGCAAGTCCAACGGGCGCTGAATCTCGCTCTTTCGGATCGCAGCGCAAGCGGATATCTGAATGACGTCTTCGTCGAAGAAGTTCTTCCGGCGCCGGATTGCGGCCGGCTTCTTGTCTATGTGCTGATCCCCGCGGGTCGACCGGCCGGAGAGGTCATCCGCGAGCTTGGTCGTGTGATGCCACGTTTGCGCTCCGAAGTGGCAATGACAATCTCCCGCAAGCGTGCGCCGGAACTTAGTTTTGCGCCTGTTCATTCCGATGGAGGCGACCATGAATGAATCGGGAATCGCTTCCCTTCGTTTCTGGCTTGCGGCGCCGATGGGACGTGATGTTTCAGCCGCCATCGAGCGTCTCCGGCGCGCCCCGGATGTTTTGAAAGTTGCGGTCATGCCGGACATTCATCTGTCGGAGGATGTGTGCATCGGTGTTGCAGCGGCAACGTCCTCCCTGATTTATCCACAGGCGGTGGGCGGCGACATTGGGTGCGGCATGTTGGCTGTGGCTACAAATGCCGAGGCGGCCGCGTTGCGTGATCCGATCGTTGCCGCGCAAGTCCTGCAAGACCTTGCCGCGGCCGTTCCGGCGCGGCGGAGAAATCGGCAAGCGGCCATCCCTCCGCCCCAAGACGTGGCCAACTTCGCATTGAGCCACCCTAGCCTGGAAGCCGTCCGCCGCAAAGAAGGCTCTCTGGAATTCGCCACACTCGGCAGCGGGAACCACTTTGTCGAGCTGCAGGAAGACGAGGAGGGCCGACTCTGGATAATGGTTCATTGCGGTTCCCGGGCGATCGGTCCAGCGATCCGCGATCATCATCTGTCGCAAGCAAATCCTATCGGCAGCCGCCTTCGCGCGCTGGAGGCGACCTCCGGCGCAGGCATAGCCTATCTTCACGATGCCTTGTACGCGCGCCATTTTGCCGATGCTTCGAGAAAAGCCATTGCGGAAGAAATCGGGCGAGTCCTCGTCAAAAGGTTAGGAGCCCACATCTGCGGGGAGACGCTCATCACGACCGACCACAACCACGTTCTGCGTGAGAATCATGGCGGCGTGGATCTTTGGGTACATCGAAAGGGAGCGATGTCGGCAAAACTTGGTGAGAAGGGAGTTCTGCCTGGATCTATGGGTACGGTCAGCTTTCATGTGGAGGGTCGCGGAAATGCGGACGCGTTGTATTCCAGCGCGCACGGCGCGGGCAGAGCGTTAAGTAGAACCGAAGCCAGAACAAAAGTGACGGTGACGCAGTTCGAGCGACAGATGGAAGGGATCTGGTACAACTCGCGCCTGGCCGCGCAACTGCGGGACGAAGCGCCATCGGCGTACAAAGATATCCGTGCTGTCCTGAGGGCACAGAAGGAGTTGGTGAAGGTCGTACGTACTCTGCGGCCCGTTCTGAACTACAAAGGTGTTTGAGGAATGGGCGGGTTGATCACCAGTTTTAAGATCTTGAAAAGCAGGGTTTCTGAAGGGCGATTATTTGGTGGAAGAAACCACTGGCATCAATCGTCGAAGACTGACGTTTCGCAACCAAAGTCCCGCCCAGGCCATTAGCCCGCATTCGACCGGGAAGAGGATGTTGGCGATTGGGCCGGCGACCCGGACGTGAGTAGCGACCGCGCCGCCCAGGTAGCCGGTCAGTAATACGGCGCCAAGCACTGCCGTACGAGGAAACAGGTACAGCAAAGTAGAAAGAATCAGGACGATCCCTATGCCGATAATCGAGGACTCCGGGTAGCCCAATTGCAGAGTAGCCTCGAGAACCATCGGCGGCTTGAACAGCTTCATCCCGCCGTCAACGAGAAAAAATGCTGAGGCGAGGCCGCTGAGAATCCGTCCCATCCAAAGCTGCCAGGTCATAGGTGGTGTGTTTTCCTTCACGCATCTTTGACTGCGCCGGTCAACGAAACTCATCGCTCGCCGGAGAGATTTTTTAGCGCAAGCCGGATCAGGCCGGGAGGGTCAGGGGCAGGCCGAACCGGGGAAACAACCGGCCAACGTCCAGAAACGAATTAATCGCCGAGATCCGGTCGCCGGAAAGCTCCAGAACAATGAGCGCCCACGCTTTGTGCCCGCCTTCAGGCGCGGGGCGATACTGCGCGAACGCCGGCCAGCCGCAAGCCGCCGCCGGCGCAAGACGTGAGCCGCGACACCCGATTCCCCACCCGAGCATCCAAGCGCGAACTTCGTCCGGGCCTTCCAGCCACAGCGAATAGGGCGGCATGCACAGCGTAACGTCCTGGCGCAGCAGCGCCGTGAGACTGTCGAGGTCATAGCTCTCGAAGGCGGAAACGTAGCTCTGTAGCATTTTGCGCTGCGCGCCGGAAAGCTCCGTGGGTTCATCCTCTTTGCGCCGCGAGAGCGCCGCCCGCCCTCGTTGCAGCGCGCTGTTGACCGATGCCACTGAGGTGTCCAGAATCCCGGCCACCTCCGTGGCAGAGCACTCCAGAACTTCCATCAACAGCAGCACCGCCCGCTGCTTCGGCGCGAGCTTCTGCAGGGCAGCGACAAAAGCCAGCCGCACGCTTTGCCGGAGCATAGCGCGTTTCGCCGGATCGGCATCGGCCGGCACGACGTCGGAGTCGAGAATAGGCTCGATCCAATAGTCATTCGGTCTCTTTGTCACGGGTTCGACGCGGGGAGAGCCGGATGATGGTGGGCCTTCCTCCATCGGGCGTGCGCGGCGGCCGCGATTCTTGATTTCGTCCAGGCAGACGTTCGTCGCGATCCGGTATAACCACGTCCGCATCGAAGCCCGGCCGTCAAACTGGTTCCGCCCGCGCCATGCGCGAATCATCGTCTCTTGCACCGCGTCGTCGGCATCGAAGGGGGACCCCAGCATCCGGTAACAATGCCCTAAAAGGGCCGGACGATGCGCTTCGAGATTATCTACTTCCGCAGTCATTCACAAAAGAAGATTGTACCGATGCTGTGCAATCCTACGCGAGTACAAAGGAGTTAACGATGCTAGGAGTAAGCCCGTATATCCGATTTCAAGGGAACTGCCGGGAGGCAATCGACTTCTACAAGGCTGCGCTTGACGCCGAGCTGATGTTCAGCCAGACGTACGGCGACTCGCCGATGTCCGATATGGGTGCGGCCAACAATATCATGCACTGCACCATCAAGGTCGGCGAGTCACAAATCATGATGTGCGACGATCCGCGGCCGGATGCGACCGCGGCGGGCGGCAACATCAGCCTGGCGATCGGACTAAACGATCCGGCGAAGGCGAAGCAGTTGTTTGAGAACCTGGCAAAGGGTGGAACGGTCGTCATGCCGCTGGAGAAGACATTCTGGGCCGAAGCCTTCGGGATGGTTACCGATAAATTCGGCGTAAAGTGGATGGTCAACTCCGACGCGGCTCACTGAATTCGTTCGTTGGACAACTTGACCGTCGTCAGCCGTTTTTCGTTTCTTTGGCCAGCTCAACCTTGGGCTTGCGGCCCTCGACGAGATCGCGCATTACCTTGGCGCCATCGTGGATTACCGGATCTCCGTGGCCGACGCAAAGAATTTCGGCGTCTACCATGTCGCACAGCTTGCCGACGGAATTGCGGTTTTCTTTATTGTCCAGCGTGATCTGCGGCCAGCCCAGGGCCGGGTCGGGCCACGTGACGACGGTATCGCCGCAAATCAGGGCCTTGCGCTCCGGCCAATAGAACGTAAGGCTGCCGGGAGTGTGGCCTGGCGCGTGCATCACGGTCAACGGGCCGACGTGGTCGCCGTCCTTTAAATTCTGGTCCACCTCGCACGGAGGCGGCACCCCCAGTCCGAGAACGAAGGCTACCTGCAGGTAGTAGACTTCCAGCGGCTTCTGCGGCCACAGAGTGGTGGTTTTGGGAACCTCGACTTTGCGTTTTCCTTCGATGACGCCGGCTTCCCAGTCGTGCGAATAGACGCGCGCGCCGCTCAGCTTCTTCAGCTCCGCCAGCCCTCCCAGGTGGGACTGGTGGGCGTGCGTCAGGATGATGTGCTTGATGTCTGTGGGCTGCTTCCCCATCACCTTCAGCTCGGCAAGCACATCGCGCCCGTCCTTTTCGAGCAGTGTGTCGATCAGCGTCAGTTCACTGCCGTCATCGATCAAAAATGCGCGAACCTGTCCACCACTTTTATCTCCTAAGGAATGGAGACCTTGTGCGATCTGCATTTAGCTTCCTCGCTTTCGCTGGGGCAATCGCGTCAGAGTATCAGAGTTCGGAGGAGGACGGCGGCCGCATCTGCGTCTCCGCAGCCTTCTAACCGCTAAGCCGCTTCCGATGAACCCGCGCCGGTTGGTCTTTCCGTGCGGAGCGGGCTCGCGATCAAACTCGCGCCGCTTTCAGTGCCGCCAGCACGCGCGCGTCCCGAAACGGAACCCGGCGAAGACGAACGCCCGTTGCATCGTAAATCGCATTGCCGATCGCGGCGAGCGTCGGCTTGCACGTCGCCTCTCCACCTCCGTACGGAGCCAGATCGGCGCGGTTCGGCCGGGGATCGCCGTTCACCAAAACAATCTCGATCGAAGCCGGAACGTCGGAGTGCTTCAGCGTCGGATGTGAGATCCAGTCCACGCTGGTCACTTTCTCCGTGTCGAACTGAACCTCTTCGTGAAGCGCCCGGCTTAACGAGTGCAGCATGCCGCACTCGGCAGCCCGCCTCAGAGCCTCCGGATTGACCACAAGGCCGCAGTCGTAGGCGCAGACCATGCGTTTCGCCCAAACATGACCCGTCCGGATGTTCACTTTCACTTCGGCGATCTGCGCGGCCACCGATTGAGCACGGAACGAGTAGGCGATGCCGCGCCCCACCCGGATATCTCCCGTGCCGCGAGGTTCCGGAGAAGGCCGGCGATCCCAGCCATACGCCTCCGCGGCGGCCTTCAGCGCGGCAATCGACCGAGCCCGTTTGAACCCGTTGTCGTCGGAGGTGGACGCCTCCAGCAGTTTCAGGCGGAATTCGAGAGGATCGGCCTTTGCGGCGGCGGCCAGTTCATCGATGAAGGATTCGGAAGCGAATGTGGCCTGCGGTCCATTCGGATCGCGCAGGTTGCCGGTGCGTAAAGGAGTCTCCCAAATGGAGGGCAGGCTGACCACTTCGCCGGCCATGCGGCGGTTCGGAATCGCGTACATGTCGGATGGAAGAGAGGCGCTTCCGGCGGCGGGCTTCGCGGGCCTTGCTCCCATCAATTGCGCGATCAGCACCGTATCGGGCTCGTTGTAGCCGACGTGGGCGTAGTCGCAGGAACGAGCCTTGTATTCGTAGCCGGCGAGATTCCCCGCGGCATCCAAAGCCCCGCGCATCTTCACCAGAAAGGCCGGGCCTTTGGTGTCCCACGCCGTTTCTTCGTCCCTCATCCACTGCATGCGCACCGGCCGGCCCAACTCCTTCGCGATCCACGCCGCTTCGCACGCCGCATCCTCCGCCGCCGAGCGCCCGTACCCTTGCGGCCCTTGCATATAAACTACCCGAACCCGGTCCCGGGGCATGTTCAGAAAGGCTGCCACGCACCTCCGCATGCTGTACGACTTCATGTCGTTCGAATAGACAGTCATCTGGCCGTTCGACGGATCGGCCGTAGCGTGCGCTCCCGCAAATGCCGTGTGACCTTGGAACGGAATCTCGTACTCCGCTTCGAGAGTCTTCGCCGCGCCGGTGAAGGCCGCGTCGGGATTTCCCACGACGACCGTTCCGGACTCTGCGTTACGAGTCTCTCCATCCCCCGTGGGCTTGGCTGCCCGGGGCGCCGTTCGCATATAGTCGAACAACTTCTCGGAGGAGGGAAACGGCGCGGTCGACGGCTTCTCCCAGGTTGTTTTCAACTGTCGAGCGGCGCGGATGGCTTGCTCCTCACGCTCGCAGACAACCGCCACGTAGTTCCCTTTGCTCATCACTTTCAGAAAACCCGGTAGGTTCTTTACCGAGGACTCGTCGATGCCGGTCAGCTTTGCGCACGCAAATGGCGGCTTCACGTTCCGGGCGTGAACCATGCCCGGCAGCTTGATGTCCACGCCCCATTTCTGCGAACCGTCCACTTTGCTGGGAATATCGTCACGCTGGATAGACTGACCCGTGTATTTGAGTTCCGGATTCGATTTCACCTTGGCCCGGCCGGTGATCGAATTGACGTTGTTCCCCGTCAACGCCACGTTGAACTTCTTTCCCGCGATCAGCTCTCCGTATGTAACGCGCCGGGCCGGATCGGCTTTCGCCGTGATCACCGCGTCGCGAACCGTCAACTGATCCACCGGCACACCCAGCCGCGATGAGGCCATCTCCAGCAGCACCCGCCGAGCCTCCGCCGCAACTCGGCGCATCGGCCACGAATCCCGTTCCATGGCCGTCGAGCCTCCGGACCCGATCTGGTCGACGGTGATGTCCGTGCTGCCCATAATGCAGGTGGTCTTGTCAAAGGCGATATCCAGTTCGTCGGACATCAACTGGCGGAAGCCCGTTCCCGTTCCCTGTCCGGGATCCGTCTTGCCGACATAGAACGTGGCTGTATTGTCCTGATGAATGACGATCCAGGAATCGATCTGCCGGAAATCCGGAGTGGGATAAGGACCCGCCGCGTTCTGTGCGTTCGCAAAACTCGCGACCAGAATCCCGGCGCTTTTCAGGAAGTCGCGCCGATGTACGGCGAGGACATCTTCCACTTGTTTCGGAATCATGCCACGACCTCCTTGTGGGACGCCGCAACTCCGGCCATCGCCTTCGCCGCTCGCTTCACCGCTGCTTGAACACGGTATTGCGTCATGCAGCGGCACAAGGTTGTGTCCAGGGAAGCCCGGATCTGCGCGTCGGTGGGATGCGGAGTCTTGTCCAGCAGCGCCTTGGCGGTCAGGATCTGCCCGTTCTGACAGAACCCGCATTGCGGCACCTGTTCGTCGATCCACGCTTGCTGCACCGGGTGCAGCTTGCCGTTCGACGACAGACCCTCCAGCGTGGTGATCTCGCCCTTCACGGACGACACCGGCATGACGCAGGAAGGAACGGCCACGCCATTCAGGATTACCTTGCACGCTCCGCACTGCGCCAGCCCGCAGCCAAACTTCGGGCCTTGCACATTCAGATCGTTGCGAAGCACGTACAACAGCGGCGTGGCCGGATCGACATCCACTGTGTGCGTGCTTCCATTCACTTTCAGGGTGATCTTGCTCATCGATCGAAACTCCTTGTTCTCGCCGAGCCGGCGGATTAGGAATGGACGTCGCTCAAGACGATCTTAATCCTAACGCGGGATGAATTCGATATTGTTTCATCATGCGAATCGGATGGGTGCTTGTCCTTGCGGCGACGTCGCTGACGGGCAAAGAATATATCTCTTACCTCGGAGGGAAGTACGCCGATTCAGCCCTTGCTGTGGCAACGGACGCCGGGGGTAACACCTACGTTGCCGGTGCGTCGCGCTCTCCTGATTTTCCAGACGCTCCAGGTTTCACGAGCGGGAATCGCGACACCAATGAAATAGCTTTTGTAGCGAAGTTCGATCCTGACGGAAGACTCATCTGGCGAGCATGGATCGGAGGTCCAGGCGGCGATTCTGCGGCGCGTGCCATCGCCGTCGACACCAACGGATCAGCAACCATCGCGGGAACCACATCGCTCCCGTCATCATTTCCGTTCACCGGCGGAACTCCGGCCTCCGGGTTTATCGCAAGACTCAGCCCGGATGGAACGATGCTCGTCAAGGCGGTTGGGATCGCGGCATTGCCCGAAGCAATGGCAATCGACAGCTCCGGTGCAGTTTACGTTGCCGGCTCAGCCGGAACTGGCCTCGAAACCACGACTGGGGCTTATCAGCCGCGAATTAAGCAAGGAGACTGCAG
The DNA here is from genome assembly GCA_964515165.1 of uncultured Solibacteraceae bacterium. Lineage (GTDB taxonomy): Bacteria > Acidobacteriota > Terriglobia > Bryobacterales > Bryobacteraceae > JAPKYZ01. The sequence goes on from CAZETQ010000055.1 coordinate 24,382, forward strand.
CTTTGGACGACTGCAAAAAGAATGCGTAGATGCCTTCGTAATCAAGCTGACATCCGACTTTCAGGTGGTCTATGCCACGTACCTCGGCGGCTCGGATGACGACATGGCGCGGGGAATCGCCGTTGACTCCTCCGGCTCTGCATGGGTAGTGGGCAGTTCGGCATCCGCTGACTTTCCCGTTTCGACGCAAGTACCTTTTGGTGGGCGCATCGTGGAGGGTCCCAATCACTTTGGTGATGGTTTCGCGGCCCGGTTGACCCCCGACGGCCGCGGCCTTCAGCTTGCGACCTATCTCAGCGGACCTGCGGCTGACTATGCCACCGGCGTAGCTCTCGATGGGACTGGTTCTGCCTGGTTGTCCGGCCAATTTGCGAGTGGCAGTGTCGCCAAGGTTGGGGCGGAGGGCTCGACCTCGTACTTCAGCTCGATCCCGGCAGGTGCAACCAGCATCGCGATCCACTCGGGCCGGATATACGTCTCCAGTGGAGGTCTCCTCGTGCTCGACCCGACGGGCAAGGTGATTCATTCTCGCTCTACGATCGATGGCGCTTTGGCTGTAGACGGCACGGGTGCTGCCCACATCGCCGGCACAGCACGTCGACTGGCCTGCGTGACCACTCCAGAAGCGATCCAGCCTGCCTATCGAGGGGGCGACAGTGACGCTTTCGCCGGCCGTATTGACGCCGACCGGGATGGCCCTGTCACCGTGTGCGTTACGAATGCCGCAACGTTTCGGCCGGGACTGCATCCACAGTTTCCAGCCGGTGAGGTCTCGCCTGGCGAGGTGGTCAGTATCTTTGGCGCGTTCGAACCGGACACGCAGGTGACTTTCGACGGGATCAGAGCCCCGATCCTTTATGCCGGCGCAGATCAGATCAATGCCGTTGTTCCGTTTGAAGTGAATGCACCCGTAACCCGTGTAAGGGTCGGCGACTTCGGCCCAGTCGAGTTGCCCGTCCTGGAAGCAGTACCGGGCGTTTTCCTGGTTCTCAACGAGGACTACTCAGTAAATTCGGAGAGCAATCCCGCTCGCCGTGACGCCCGGATCATCCTGTATGCAACCGGCGCCGGCCGGATGGATCCTCCTATGTCGGACGGCAGCGTGGTCAGTCCGCCCATGCCGCTCCCGCGTCCGGTGCTGGGCGTCGGTGTGCGCTTCGGAACAGTTGCCGCGTCGATCGAATATGCAGGCGCGGCACCCGGAATGATCGCAGGCGTTATTCAGGTGAACGCAAAACTGCCTCAGTTCTCACCAAATTCTCGTGTCATGTCTGTTCCGATGGCCCTGCTGATTGGACCCTATTCGAATGCAGGACCCGAAGTTTGGATTGCGCCAAACTAAACCTGAGTGCAGCCGCTCCCGATCGATTCATTAGTCCCTCAAATTCTCCAGTCGCTTCGAGAACACCCTAACCTGGTCCTCGAAGCCCCTCCCGGAGCGGGTAAGACCACGCGCGTTCCTCCGGCTCTGCTCGAACTCGGCGGCGAGATCCTTGTCCTGGAACCGCGCCGTCTCGCGGCTCGCATGGCGGCCCGGCGCGTGGCTATGGAGATGAGAGAACCACTCGGACAAACCGTCGGCTACAAGGTTCGCTTCGACGAGCAGGGCGGCCCGAAGACTCGCCTCTGGTACCTCACGGAAGGCGTCCTCACGCGCCGCCTGCTTTCCGATCCCACGCTGCGCGGAGTTTCCACCGTGGTCCTCGACGAGTTTCACGAGCGGCATCTGGACGGCGATCTCTGCTTGACACTGCTGGTACACTTGCAGCGCCGGGGGCCTGACCTTCGAATCGTGGTCATGTCCGCTACGCTCGACGCCGCGCCGGTGGCGGAGTTTCTCGGTGCTCCTGTGCTGCGCAGCGAGGGAAAACTGTTCCCGCTGGAAATTCAGTACGCTCCGGGAAAAAGTAGCAGCGAGATCGCAGCGAAGAGAGGCAATACTTTAGTTTTTCTGCCTGGCGTCCGCGAAATCCGCGAAACGATGGCGGAGTGGCAGCCGCTCCTCCGGCAATGGGGAGCGATCGGCCTTCCTCTTTATGGAGACCTCTTGCCGGAGGAGCAGGATCGGGCCGTCGCGCCGAGCTCCCAGCCGAAAGTCATCTTCGCGACCAACGTTGCCGAAAGCTCCATTACCATCGACGGAGTCACCCTGGTCATCGATTCCGGGCTGGCCCGCATCGCCTCGGACGATCCGTGGACGGGGCTGCCGTCCTTGAACGTCGGCCGGATTTCGCAGGCGTCGGCGAATCAGCGAGCCGGGCGGGCGGCGCGTACGGCTCCGGGATTGTGCATCCGGCTCTACAGCGCGGATGACTTTTCCCGGCGGCCCGCGCAGGACAAGCCGGAGATTCTCCGGCGGGAGCTGGCGTCGATGCTGCTGACGCTCCGAACAATGAAGCTGGATCCGGCCAAGCTGCCCTGGCTGGACGCTCCGCCGCCGGAAGCTCTGCAGGCGGCTGCGCGGCTGTTGGATCTGCTGCACGCCGATGCGAAGTTGACGCGCTATCCGTTGCATCCGCGACTGGCGCGACTGGTGGAAGATGCCGGCCGGGATGGCGCGGCGTTGGCGGCGGATCTGTTGGGCGACGCTCGAATCCGCTGCGTCGCGCGGCATGCGGGAACGATGGACATCGCGCGAGCGACATTGCGAGCGTTCCCCGACCGCGTGGCCAAACGTCTGCGCGGCGACGAGTTTCTGCTGGCGGGAGGAGGGTCGGCCATCGCCCGCGACCAGCATTCGGACTGGATCGTGGCCGTCGAAATCGAACACCGAAAGGAGCGCGGCCTCCCCCTGGTCCATCGCGCATCCTTTCTCGATCCGGACTGGTTGATGGATGAATTTCCGGAGCGTGTAGTGGGGCGCGAAGAATTGGAGTGGAACCGTGCCGCCGAGCGTGTCGACGCCGTCCGGCGCCTGGAGTTCGAACGGCTCGCGCTGATCGAAGAGCGAACGGCTCCCGAAGACGCCTCGGCACTGCTGGCGCAGAAGGCGATGGAAGCCGGCATTGCGCGGTTCGTCGGAGCGGACGACCTGGCGCAGTTCCGTGCTCGGGCGGAGTTTGCCGGCTCGCCGGTTTCCAATGCGGAGTTGGAACAGTGGCTTCGCGGGCATTGTGCCGGCGCGCGATCGTTCGCCGACCTCGAAGGTTTGTCGTTGTCGGAGCTGCGGCCCGCGCTCGATCGCGATGCGCCGAAGTTTCTCCAACTGCCGAATGGCCGCCGCGCGAAAATCAGCTACGCCGGCGGGCAGACACCATGGGTGTCGTCGCGGCTGCAGGATTTCTTCGGAATGCGGAGTACCCCGATGGTCAGCGGAAGGCCGTTAGTCGTGCATTTGCTCGCGCCCAGCCAGCGGCCGGTGCAGATCACGCAGGATCTGGATGGATTCTGGCAGCGCCACTATCCGGGCATCCGCCGGGAGTTGATGCGGAAGTACCCGCGCCACAAGTGGCCGGAGGATCCGATGGCTATCGTTTTAGAAAAAGATCGATAAGCCGTTGGTTGTCGTCGTCCACCACGACGTTCCGGTACACGTAGTTTCCCGGAAGCTTGACGACGTTCTGCATCCAATCGGTGGGGTCGCTCCACAGGACGGGGATCTTGGATAGTTGCAAGGTCAGCTCGGCGTTGAAATTCGCGCCGCCGGGTACGACAACATCATGAAGGTCCGTGTGGACGCCGTCGAAGGCGGCGCGAATCGAGTGCGGAGTGCGGTCCAGCCACAAGCCGTCGATACCGGGCTTGGACATCGTCGCGTAGATGGCCCACCATCCCGCCACTCCCGGAGCGTGCACCAGAACGCGCTTGATTCCGGACCGCGCGCGAAGCGACTTGACCGCGTTTGCGATGTCGTAAGCGCGCATCAGCGGAAGATTCGTGCCGATCAGCCAGGCCCGTTCGTTGGCCGCCCAGTCTCCGGAGACTTGCCGGTACGGCTCCACCGGAAGCCCACGCGGGTTCAGGGAGAGGACAGTGACCCCGCGCTCAGCGATCTGTTTGGAGCGCTTGCCCGGTGCTGCGGCCGTCTCAACAACCACAACCGCCGTATCTCCGGAGCCCTCCAGGAGCACGGAATCCGTCGGATACTCCATGCCGGCGGAGGAGAAAGAGTATTGACGCTGATCCGGAATATGCTCCCGGATGATCTCGCGCAGCTCGCGTCCGGGGACTCGCCCGTCGTTGGTGACTCGCAAATCGAGATCGGGTACAAGCGTGACGAGCTCTTCTTTGGGGGAACCGTTGCCGTCCTTCAGCCACCGGATCATCCAGTCGTAAATCGCCTCCCGGACCACCAGCGGAGTGCCGTGGCCGCCCGGGCCCACGACCCACTTGATCCGGTCCTGGGCGCCCTGCATCTCGTACCAGTTGCGGGCTTCCTCGTAGACGATCTTGGCGGCGGCGGGAGTAAAGAAGTCCTGCTCCGTGTTGGCGATCAGCCAGGGTTTCGGCGAGAACAGCTCGACATAGTCGGTCTGGTCCAGCCCGGAGGAAAGGAAGTTGGGAAAGCTCTGCTCGCTATCGCCGACAGGTCCGGAGAACAGCAGTTTGAAGCTCTGCATGTAGCACGCCGGAGCGGCGACTTTCACTCGCGGATCGAGCGCGGATATATAGGTAGTCTGCGTGCCGCCGCCGGAGCAGCCGGTGACGCCGATTTTTTCGCCGTCGACTTCCGGGTGAGACTGCAGGTAATCGATGCCTCGCATGCCGTCCCAGATGAAGTAGCGAGCCACCTGCTCGCCGGCGAGAACGGCCAGGGCTCCGGCTTGGAAGTGCTGCTCGGTGGAACCGCCGGCCAGCGACTTTCCAATGCGCGGGTCGTAGAATTGCAGCCGCTCGCCTTGACCCACCGGATCGAAGGCCAGAACGACGAAACCCTTGCGGGCGAGATTCGCCGCCAGAAGTTGGGCGGCGGGCTTGCCTTGGTCCCAGTGCCCCATGGGGAACAGAATGGCCGGATGCTTCCCGGAGGACAGAGGGCGGTAGAGATTCGCCGACACCCAGTAGTCCGGCAGGCTTTCATAAAGGACGCCGTCGATGGCGTAGCGATCGAATTGCTTCGTCCAGGTGACCTTCGCGTTGAGCGATCCTTTATAGTCCGGCAGACCGCCGATCAGCTTTAGGAGCGTTTCGCGAACGTAGCGCTTACGTTCCGCGATCTGTTCGGGAGTTCGGATTGCCTGGATCGTCTTGTCGCGCTCGGCTAGAAGCGATTGCGCGCGCTGGTCCATCCATTTTAGAAACCGCTCGTTGGCAGGCTGGGCGGCAAGTGAGGTGGCAAGCAGGAACAGGCAAAATTTCATGGCAGCAGCTTCTCCAGAATGTCCGGAATCTCGAATACGGCGCGATTGTGGATCTTTGCCGCATTTTCGCGCAGTCGCGCCAGTGGAAGATCGCGGATGACTTCGCCGATATTGTCGAAGTCTTTCAATACGACGCCGACGTCCTTTTCTAAGACCCAATCGGCGTTGTAGCGCTCCTGCGGCAGGGTCCAGGCGTTTCGTTCGACGATCACCGGCAGTTTCATCTGCAAAGCTTCGGAGATCGATCCAGGCCCCGGCTTTCCGATGAAGAAGTCCGCCGCCGCCATGTAGCGAGGAATTTCGGATGTGAAACCTTCGATGTAGTGGGGATACGGCAGCGACATCGCCGTCAGTTGCTGCTTGAGTTTCGCGTTTTTGCCGCAGATGAAGATGAGCTGGACATCCGCCTTTGCCTCTGCGATTCGACGGGCAATGACCTTCATCTTCGCGCTGCCGTAGCCGCCGAAGAGAACCAGCCCGGCCGGTCGATCCGGATCCAGGCCCAAAGCCGAACGGTTGAACTCCACCGGCTGATAAAACTTCGGGTGCAGAATCATGCCCGAGACCTGGAAGATCCGGGAGCTGGGGTGTCCGGCTTCCCGAGCCTGCTGGACGGCCCGATCGCTTCCGCAGATGAAGAATTGATCCTGTCGCTCAATCCAAAAGTGCGGCGGGTAGTCGGCAATGTCGGTGAGGATCGTCACCATCGGACCGTTCGGCTTTGCCCGGCGATAGCTTTCGAGCAGCACGCGATTGAAGTTCGGGACGACGCTGACCAGCAGGTCCGGCGGATCTTTCTTCCAGTACTCGGTCAGCATTCGCCGCATCTTCGAATGAAACAGCCGGATGATCAGTTGCATCGGCGGAACCATGTACTCGGAGCCAAGCGTCCACCCTTTGCGAAGCAGGAGGTTGTAGACATCCTGCATCCGGATGCGAGTAATCTGCCGGAAGATGTCCATCCGGTCCAGCACTTCCTGCAGATTCATTAAACGGACGTCCCAGGGTCGTCCGGATTGCTGAATCGCCAACTGCAACGCGGTCGCTGCCGCGCGATGCCCACCCCCGGCATCGAAAAAGACGAAGTCAATCCTGCGCACCGAGTCCTAATCCTAGCAATCTCACGGTGTTATACCCAATTAAAACAATTTCTTCACGAATGTTTTTTCCACAATTCATCCACTTGTGACAGGCGAGGCGTTAGCTAGGGGCATGAGGTGCGACCTTCACGTCCATACCGTCCACTCGGGGATGTGCACTTTGCCTCTGCTTAGCCGGATCTGCCGGGAATGTTATACCCCGCCTCTGGCTTTATACGAACGCCTTCGCCAATTGGGAATGGGCCTGGTCACAGTCACCGATCACGATTCCATCGATGCCGCGGAGGAGCTACGCAAATATCCGGAATTCCTTTTGAGCGAAGAAGTAACCGTGATTCTGCCTTCCGGAACCGAAGCACATGTCGGGATTTACGACATCACCGACCGGCAGCACGTTGAGGTGCAGGCGAGACGCGACGATGCTCCGCGGTTCTTCGCCTACCTGCAGGAGCAGGGAATTCTTTCGAGCATCAACCACCCGCTGTCTGCCCTGACCGGGCGGCGGGCGAAAGCTGATTTTGCCTTTGTCGCGGCTGCTGCCAGTGCCATCGAAACCAAGAATGGCGCAATGCCGAACCGCACCAACACCGCCGCCGCGGAATTTGCCGCCCGGACCGGGAAGGCCAGCATCGGGGGCAGCGACTCCCATGCGCTTCGATCGGCCGGGCGAGCGTTCACGGAAGTGAAACACGCTCGAAACAAGTTCGAGTTTCTGCAAGGCGTCCGCAGCGGCGCGGGGTCGATTGGCGGCTCCGATGGCGGCTACTGGCTGCTGAATCGGGAGGTTTTGTCGATTGTCCGAAGTCTTCTGCGGGAACGGCCCACCGTTCTCCCTTTGATTCCGCTGCTGGCTGCCCTCCCCATCGTCTTGCTGGTGAACTACGGGCAAGAACTGGCATTTTCTTCGATGTGGCGATCCCGGCTGGCGGTGGATGCAGCGAGCCTGCCCATTCCGGAGTTGATTGCATGACACTGGTATTGAGGGTGCGTCAATTTATCGAGTCGCGCGACCATCGTCTGATGCGCCGGGTGAACCGCTGGAGCGCTCCGCAGTGGGTGCGCCTGTGGATGATGGCGGCCACGCGGGGCGGCGATGGATGGTTTTGGTATTCGCTGGCTCTCGTCCTGGTGATTCTCGGGGACACGGACCGGTTTCGCGCCGTGGGAGCGGCGGGATTGGCGGCGGGTACGGGCGTGGCTTTGTTTATCTTTCTGAAACGGATTGCGGCCCGGCGCCGACCGTGTCACCTGGAACCGCATTGCTGGGCCACGCTGCTACCGCCGGATCAGTTTTCGTTTCCCTCCGGACATACGATTACAGCGTTTTCCGTCGCCATTGCGGTTGGCCACTTCTATCCTTCGTTGTCGCCGGCGCTACTGTTTATCGCCGCTTCGGTAGGAATTTCGCGAATCGTAGTGGGGATGCACTTCCTGAGTGACGTGCTGGCCGGCGCGGCTCTCGGTGCCTTTCTCGGCCAGCTCGCCGTGGCATTGGTTGGTTGAGAACCGGAGCGTCCCCTTATAGGACCGTGTTGGGGGGAAAGGGGTACTTTTCAGAGGACGCTTCGGTCGTGACTCGAGACTAACGAATTGTCCGTGGCGCGAGCTACGAAAGTGGGGCGAACTCCGTCCACGGCAGGGCAGGAGGGACTTTTCCGGGTTTTCCAGTGCGGCATCCTGTTATCTATGCCCCTGTCGATCCGGCCAGCCGTCCCGAATGATATCCCTCTCGTTCTATCACTGATTCGAAAACTGGCGGAGTACGAACGGCTGCTGACGCATGCGGTCGCTACCGCCGAAGATCTGCAGAAGGCTCTGTTCGGGGAGCGTCCCGTCGCTGAAACTGTAATCGCTGAATGGGACGGTCAAGCGGTAGGATTCGCTTTGTTCTTTCATAACTTTTCGACGTTTCGCGGTAAGCCAGGGATTTACCTGGAAGACCTGTTCGTGGAGCCGGAGTTTCGAGGGAAGGGCATCGGACAGGAACTGTTGCGGCATCTGGCGAAGTTGGCGAAGGAGCGCGATTGCGCGCGCCTGGAGTGGTCGGTTCTGGATTGGAATGAGACGGCGATCGGGTTCTATCGCAGTCTGGGTGCTGTGCCGTTAAGCGACTGGACGATTTACCGGGTGGCCGACGGGGCGCTGGATGCTCTTGCCGGTGGGTGACGACGGTCCCCGGCATGACGGCCGGGGCTTCCTTTGGTTATCACATCTTGACAGTCAACAGGAGAGGGACTAAACTGAGGCACGAGATGAATGAACCAAATACCGACGTGATTCAAGGTACGTTGGACATGCTCATTCTCAAAACGCTGAGTCTGGAGTCCATGCATGGCTTCGGCATTGCGCGCCGGATTGAGCAGATTTCCCGCGGAGTCTTCAAAATTAATCCGGGCTCGCTGCTGACGGCATTTCAGCGGCTGGAGCGCGTGGGATGGCTGAATTCCGAGTGGCGGCAGACCGAAAATTCGCGCCGGGCCAAGGTTTATTCGCTCACTCGCTCCGGCCGAAAGCAGCTTGAGGTCGAGACCGCGAACTGGAACCGCCGCGCGACGGCGATTGCTCATCTGCTGAAGGCAGAGGGGTAGAGGATGTCTCTTTGGCGTCAAGTGAGACGCGGTCTGCGCGTGCTGCAAGATCGAAAAGCCGCCGACCGGGAAATCGCCGATGAAGTAACTCATTATCTGGAAGAGGCGTCGGCGGCATACGCGGCCAAAGGTCTTTCTCCCGAGGAAGCGCGGCGGGCGGCGCGGCTGGATCTGGGCAATGTAACCGGCATTCAAGAACAAGTGCGCGGGTATGGGTGGGAAAACAGCATAGATACTCTGTTTTCCGATTTTCGTCATACCGTTCGCCGGCTGGCCGCTAATCCGAGCTTCACCGCGCTTAGCATCTTGACCCTGGCGCTGGGGATCGGCGCGACCACCGCCATCTTCACCGTGATCGATGGAGTTTTGCTGAAACCGCTTCCTTATCCGCACTCCGAGCGGCTTGTCGTGCTGGCGCACACCGCCCCGGGCATCAAGATCGAGAAACTAAACCAGGCTGCTTCTCTCCATCTCACTTACAGCGAAGAAAACCGGGTCTTTCAAGACGTCGGAATGTGGGTGGGTGACTCATGGACAATAACAGGTCTGGCCGAGCCGGAGGAAGTTCCGGGCCTTACCGTATCGAGCCGCTTTCTCGCCACTCTGGGAATTCAGCCGGCATTCGGACGAGATTTCACGGTTTCGGATGAAGATCCGAAAAGGGAACGCACGGTCATCCTCTCGGACGGATATTGGAAGTCGCGGTTCGGAGGCGATCCTTCTGTTTTAGGGCGCCGCATCTTACTGGACGGGAATGCTCGCGAAGTCATCGGAGTGTTGCCTCCCTCGTTTCAGTTCCTGGACCGGAGGGTCTCTCTGCTGGTGCCTCTGCAGCTGAATCGCGCGGAGATTCGCCTGATCAGCTTTTGTTGCCAGGGCATCGCCCGGTTGAAACCGGGGGTGACGCTTGCGGAAGCCAACGCCGATGTAGCCCGCATGCTGCCGATGGCTCCCATGAAATTCGCGATCAATCCCGGATTTGCCAGGAATGCGTTTACAGATGCCCGGATCGCTCCGCGACTGCAATTGCTGAAGGACGCGCTGACCGGTGACATCGGCAAGACTCTCTGGGTGTTGATGGGTACGGTGTGCATCGTGCTGGCGATTGCGTGCGCCAATGTGGCTAATCTGCTGCTGGTTCGAGCCGATGGACGCCGCCACGAGTTCGCGATTCGCGCCGCCTTGGGAGCCAGCCGGTTCCGTATCGCGAGGGAACTGTTTCTGGAAAGCGTCCTGCTGGGAATTGCGGGAGGCGTAGTGGGAGTCGCACTTGCCTATTCCGCTGTGCGGGTGCTGGTTTTATCGGGGTTGCCGCATCTGCCGCGCATCCACGAGATTGCAATCGATCCGGCGGCGCTGGCATTCGCTGCCGGTCTTTCGCTTGCGTCCGGTCTGTTCTTCGGCCTGATTCCGGCGTGGAAGTATGCGCGGCCGCATGCGTTTGAAGGATTGCGGTCGGGCAGTCGATCTTTGACCGGCAGCAAGGAACGCGTCCGGACGCGAAGTCTTCTCGTCGTGGTGCAGGTTGCCCTGGCGTTGATCCTTTTGGTGGGTTCCGGCCTGATGATCCGCACCTTCCGCGCCCTCCGCCACGTGGATCCCGGATTTTCCGGCGCCTCGGAGCTGGAGACGATTCGCACCGGTATTCCGGAAACGCTGGTCAAGGATCCGGAGCGCGCGATTCGAATGGAGGAGGAAATCCTCAGGAAGATCGAGACTTTAGCGGGTGTATCGTCAGTTGCAATCATCAACGCAATTCCAATGGAACGCGGTTCCAGTAATCCCGTCTATGCGGAAGATCACCCTTTGGCCGAAGGCAGCGTTCCGCCCATCCGGCGTTATAAATTCATCTCGCCTGGTTATGCTTCCACCGTGGGAAGCCGCTTGATCGCCGGGCGCGACCTGACCTGGACGGAAGTCTACCATCGAGCGCCGGTGGCTCTCGTCTCCGAGAACATGGCGCGCGAGCTTTGGCGGGATCCTCGCGCGGCGATCGGCAAACGCATCCGCACTACGTTAAAAGCCGACTGGCGAGAGGTGATCGGGGTAGTCGCCGACTTGCACGACGACGGCATCGATCAGAAAGCTCCAACTATTGTCTATTGGCCTCTTCTGCTGAAGAACTTTGACGGGGAGGATGCGGTAATCCGGGGTGTGGCTTACGTCGTCCGGACATCGAGGGCCGGATCGGCGAGATTGTGGCAGGAAATCCAGCAGGCTGTGATGAGTGTCAACGCGAACCTGCCTGTGGCGGAAGTGAAGACGCTGGAATCGGTTTACGAACGGTCGCTCGCCAGAACTTCTTTCGCCCTGGCGCTGCTGGCCATCGCCGGCGGCATGGCACTGGTTTTGGGGGTGGTGGGGATATACGGAGTGATTTCCTACTCGGTTTCTCAGCGGACGCGGGATATTGGAATCCGGCTCGCCCTGGGCGCTCCGGTTAAGACCGTCACCAGGCTGTTCGTGCATCATGGCTTGGCGATATCCGGCATTGGGGTAATTTGTGGATTGACCGCGGCTTTTGTATTGGCACGCGTGATGAAATCGCTGCTGTTTGAAGTCAGTCCGGCCGATCCGCTGACTTACCTGGCCGCGGCTGCGGGATTGATTCTTGCCGCTTTCCTGGGCAGTTACCTTCCGGCTCGAAGAGCCGCTCGCGTCGACCCACTGAAAGCGTTGCGAGCGGAGTAGAGGGTGAAACGGTTTATCGGGCGGCTGGCGAGGTTCTGGAAGGGCTCGCCACCGGATGACGGCGGAGGACGAAGCATCCGGCGAGAATGTCGTGGAGGGCCTGCTTCTTTTCGGTGAAACCCGCCATGATGAACCCGATATTCAAGATCAGGCCGCTGAGAATTTTTCCCAGAAAGCGGCCGCTCGCTCTGCCGAAAGACAGACGGCTACCGGCTTCGTCACTCACGATCAGGCCGACGACCCGTTTTCCCGGCGTGGCTTGCCAGAGCGACGATTCGAACAAGGCGAAGTAGAGCCACTGTCCGAAGAAGGCCATCGCCAGCAGCACCAATCCCCAAAATCCGGTGGCGAGCAGCACCATCGGATTCCGAGCCAAGTCGCCCTCGTTCAGTTGAAGGATGGCGAGCATCCCGCCGAAAGGAATCAGCGCACAGATTCCCACGAACCCGAGAATCAGGCCATCGATGCAGTATGCTACGAAGCGCAGCCAGAATCCGGCGTAATCCATGCCCGGAAGGCTAGCTGAGCTGACCGATATTTTGTGCCAGCGCGATAGATAGCTACGGTAGATCGTCGAGTGGAGTTGCGCTAGAGGGAAGACGCACAACTGGTCGCCTTTCGACTCGGCACGACTTCGCAGCCCTATCCATAAGACCGTGCTTTTAACATTTCGGCTCATGCGGCGGTCGTTGACCAGAAAAAAAAGACGCCCCAGCGAGTGGGCCCCCTCAACCTGCCGAATCCTCACTCTCAAACTGGCTCAGCTTTTCCGGAGCCCCGCAAGTCGGAGACGACGAAGGAAGATCGGTGATGAAGAGAGGGCGGTTCAACGAAGAGCAGATCATCGGAGTGCTCAAGCAGCACGAAGCAGGCCGCAAAGTACCGAAGTTAGCACGGGAGATCGGAACAGCGAGGCGATGCCGAGCGGCTAGGCCGCTAAGGGCATCCGCGCCCGAAGAGACCAGGAAAGAAGGTTACACAACCGAAACCGCGACTTGAATAGTGATATTGATCGGAGCCTGGAGGCGGAACGCAGGAAACAGCCCGAAGGAAAAGCGTTCTCTTCTTTGATGTAGCCCTGCAGCTACAGCGCAGACTAACGGCAACCTTCCGACGGGTGCGCGGTATTCCGCGATCTGCTTCAGATCTCGAGGATAAAGCCGCGTGCGGGCCGACCGGTGGCACGTGCCAGCGCATATGCATAAAGTTGCAACTGACGTTTGGCGCGAGTCCGGTCGGTGTCTGTTTTATAGTCGATCACGGTGATTGTTTGGCCATCGTCGCGCACCAGGTCGGCGCGGCCCTCAATCAATGTGCCGTCGTCGAGTCGGACAGATACGGGGTACTCGCGCATGAATCGCATGCCGGTCGGGGACAGAAGAGGATGGTCCATCACTGCGGCTAGAGCGCACTCGGCTGCCCTCACTTCTTCTGGAGTCGCTCCGAACCTGCGACCGATGGCACGAGCATTGGCGCCGGCGTTCTCGAGGAGTGCATGGCAAAGCCTGCCGAACCGGCGCCCATCCGGGCGCTGCACGAGCTTGTCCAGCTCGATAATCTCGATTGGGATCGAAGAGGCCTCTGCCACATCGCGGATGTCAGTCGCACGACGCACGTCGAATAGAGGAGTGCGGCCTGATTCGAGCTTCGACTGTCGTGACAGCTGCCAGGCCCGGTATCGCTCTACGCCACTGGCGATTTCAGCAGCAGTGCCTTGTAGCAGTTGTTCGCGATCGGCCCCTCGCGCGGCAGCAGCGTTCAGGCGCAGTGCTGCGGGGTCAAACCAAACAACCTCATGTGGCCCTGTTCTCGTACGATACAATCCGGAACGGATCTGCGCTTCCGTCGGCTGAGAGGGTGCGTTTAAGACAGTCTCTTCACCAAATTGAGGGCAACCGGGCGCAAACCGTCCATCGCGTCGTTGGTTCTTGGGCGGATATAGCGCTTCATACAAGGGACTCAGCCACCCATCTTCATACTCCGTATCGCCGATCGCGCACACCACCAAAAGATCCTTCGCGCGTGTAGCCGCAACGTAAGCGACTCGGGCACCTTCATGACGTTCTGCTTTCTCTTCTTCAGCCTCATGCTCAAGTAGTTCCCAAGGTGCACAGCGGAGCAGACGTTGCGCACACACACGTCGTTCGAGGTCAACCCAGCGCTCGCAGCCATTCTGGCTGATGAGACCGGCGGTGGGGTCGGCCAGAATGACAACTGGGAATTCGAGGCCCTTTGATTTGTGTGCCGTCATCAGCAGCACGCCGTCGGCCTGATGCTCGATCACAGGCGCTTCGGCGGCTTCGCCGGAAGCGGCCTCCGCTTCCAGGAACTCGACGAAGCTTCGGAAACTTGCGGTCGAGCGGCTGTCAGCCTGTCGCGCGAGCTCCGCCAGTCGGTGAACATTCGCCAGCTTTCGCACACCGCCCTTGTGGAATGCGAAGACTGCATGGCCCCGTACGCTTTCCAGCAGACGCCGTATCGTATCGGCAATCGGATGCGAGTTGCGTTTCCGGTTAAGTTCGGCAATGATCGCGAGCGCGTCACGCACGGGATCATAATCGGAATCAGCATCTTCGGGCCAAGATGTCCCAGGACGTAGGCGAATTCCGGCCTCACGACACCGGAACAGTAAGTTGTCCGGAATGCCGAACAGAGATCCACGAAGCACGGCATAGACACTCAGTTCGTCCTCGGGCCACTCGATGGCACGCAACGCGGTTCGAAGTGTAATGATCTCTTCGCGCCCATGCAGGCCTTTCGACCCGACAAGCACATGAGGGATCGCGCGAGCCTCTAAAGCTCGGACATAGTCTTCCGTTAGGTCTCGCTTCGCGTTCGTTGCGCGCCGAAATAGGATGCAGATGTCGCCCGCTTTTATCCTGCGTTGCTGTTTGCCATCGCGGACCGTCCAGCTACAGTCCTTGGTCAACACCCATTCGATGAATGCCGCCACTACAGTGGGCGTGGACTCCACCACCTGCTTCGACGTCACGAAGTCGCCGTTGTACGGCTTTGGAACGGGAAGAGCGATGATAGACGGCTGCGTCTTCATGGCCTCCGGTCCGCCACTAATCGGCAGGTACCCGTCCATATTGGCAAACGCTGAGTTGATGAACGCTTGAATGGTCGCCGTCGAACGCCAACTCGTATCGAGCTGCTTTCGTTGCGCTCCCGATGCGATCAATTGCTCGCGGACGGCAACGTAGACTCGAGGCTCAGCGCGGCGAAAGCGATAGATCGACTGTTTCGGGTCGCCTACAACAAAGAGCTGCTGGGGTGTTGCGAGGGCAGCAATGTTCGACCGATATCGAATCGTCGATCAACGCGACATCGACGAGGCCGGGCTTAAGGCTGAACAGTACTTAAAGGAACAGCCAGCTTCGAAGCCCGGCGCCAAAGAAGCCGCTAACTGATCGGAATGCGGACAATGAAAACTGTCACCAATTCTTGGGCACGCCAGGGCCCATCCGAGGCAGCGATTGTGATGCTCGCGCGAGACGCACTTCCTCCACCAGCTGTTTCAAGCCGTTCGATAAACGGGCGCTCTCGCTGCAGCGCTTCAGTGTGCTGATCGCCTTACGTTGCACGCTGTACGACTTCCTTCAACAAAGAGCGAGTTGCCCGGATCCTGTGGATCTGATCCACCACTGCCTTGTCGATCCCCGCCGCCGAACAGGGGAAGGCGGGTCGAACTGACGAGGGCTGCAACGCCCACGAAGGCATCGCCGACGCAGGGAGGACCAGGCGACGGCCAGTGGCTGGGGAGACACCAGCGTGAACGACGTGCTCGTGGTGGTCCACGACAGGATTGAAAACTCGTCTGTCCACTTTGCGCAACTGACCGCCAGTGAGGCCGACGACGCAACTATTGAGGCCACCTCGCATTACAGGTTGCGCAAGCTGTTTTTTGAACACGAGGCCCTACGCAGGTACAAGAACCGGCAAAGCACTCAGAAGGACGACATGACTTCTCTTTGAAACCGGCGACTTCTTGTAAAGCGGAATCCGACCACGGAATACCGTAAGACGAAAGGTCCATCCTTAGAACTTGGTTGGCGGTGACGACGCAGGTGGCTTTACAAGCCTACAAAGCTAAGATATGGTAGCAGCACCACTTGCAGGAGGTGCTACCGATGCCACATCTGAGTCGGCTTATTACCGCTTTGTCAATCGTTGTTGGTGGGCTTGGAAGCAACGGGTTCGCCCAGAATTTAACCCACTGGCAAGGTCGCCTCTCGACGGGCAGCTCGTTTGCATCCAGTGGGGACTGGACGCTTGCCGATACCGCCCCCCACAATATCAAAACGGTTGGTGTTGTTGATGTAAACGCCGACGGCAAGGCCGATTTGATTATCCAGTACAACGCCCCTGACGGATTCACGCACTGGCAAACTCGCCTCTCCACTGGCACTGCGTTCGCCTTCAGCGGAGACTGGACGTTGACCGATACCAGCGCTCAGAATATCAAAACGGTTGGTGTTGCTGATGTAAACGCCGACGGCAGGGCCGACTTGGTTATCCAGTACAACACCCCTGACGGATTTACGCACTGGCAA
>CAZETQ010000056.1:0-28051 GCA_964515165.1 uncultured Solibacteraceae bacterium
GTCCGTGGCGGATGGCGTTCCGGCTTGCGGCGGCTTTTCCTTCCGGAGTTTTCGGTCCGGTGGAGAGAAGAGCGTTGGCCTGATTGGCTGCGAGCTGTGGTGCAGTCATGTGGTTATACCGGCTTCACGGTACAAACCGCGGGAATGTCGTTTGCGGGGTGGGATGGGGGAAGTTGTTGGGTTTAGGGGGAAAGTAAATTCGTTTGGGCCGAACCGGCTACGCCGGCGCGGGCTTGTTCTCCAGCTGCTCGACGAGCCAACGGGCGTCGTCGTGCGGCCGGGCACGGCGGTTGGCGCCGACGGCGCCAAACTTTTCAAATTCGGATTCCAGCCATGCGATGTAATCGCGGACCGCGGAATTGCGCAAGACCTGAATGATTTCGAACAGGAACGGCTCGACATCCTCCATCTCGATGATGTTCATCCGGATCATCCGGCCAATGGAGTCGTAACGGTAGAGCAGCGCGTCGAGATGGCGCTCGTCATCGCTTCCCTTGAACGTCTTGAGTCCTTCGGGAGTCGAGCTGAACTGGAACTTCTCATAATCGACTTTGTAGAAAAACTTTCTGCCGTCGCCATCGGAAAAGAGTTTGTCGATGACGTTCAGGACAAATTGAGCGCGCTGTGTTTTGCCGTTGCGCACCATCTGTTTCCTGGTGAGGGAAAGGCTCACGATGGTTCCCGCAAACCCGACGGCGGTCAGCAGATTTCCCGTATTCAGGGTCCAGTCGAAGATCATCGGAAAATCGTATCGCGCCTGGCTTCCGATTCGGTACAGTAACAGGGACATACACATGGTTACTCAGGCATTTCCGATTTGGGCAACGGTAATTCCCATCGCCATCGCCGTCGCGATCCTGGTGGTCCTGGAGCTGGGATGGCGAATTGGAAAGGCACAACAGCGGGACCGCGAAAAGGCGGCAGGGGGAACGGGCACGATCGACGGCGCAATTTTCGGGTTGATGGGGCTTCTTCTGGCGTTCACGTTTTCGGGCGCGGCGGCGCGGTTCGATGCGCGGCGGAGCCTGGTTCTCGAGGAATCGAACACGATCGGCACGGCGTATTTGCGGCTGGACCTGTTGCCCGCCGACCGGCAGGCCGAACTTCGAGAGGACTTCCGGCAATATGTCGATTCGCGCCTGGAGGTGTATCGGGCGCTGCCCAATGTCGAGCGGGCGAAAGCCAATCTTGTGAAGTCGGCGCAGATCCAGAGCCGCATCTGGTCGCATGCTGTCGCCGCAACGCGGGAGCTGAACAGTCCAGCGGCGACCAGCCTGATTCTCGCCACTCTGAACAACATGATCGACATCACGACGACACGGGTTGTCGCAACGCAAACTCATCCGCCCACCATCATCTTTGTGGTGTTGGTGGTGATGGTGCTGGCAGCAGGGCTTCTGGCCGGCTATAACATGTCGGCATCCAGCTCCAGGAACTGGACCCATCGATTGGTTTTCATGGCGCTGATGACGCTGGCGTTGTACCTGATTCTCGACCTGGAACTTCCCCGGTTCGGACTGATTCGGATCGACGATTTCGATCGACTCCTGGTAGACGTGCGGAACTCGATGAAGTAGGAAGCCGGGCAGACGGCAATGTCTCGCGTGGCGACGGCAGAAAACGAACTGTCCGGCCCCTGAGTGCGCTCCGGTGAATCCCCGCGCGCGCGGGGCTGGAGATCCTTTCTTCACCACTCCAGGCGGATTTGCGCCTGCAGCTCGCGCGGGATGGCGGAATCGAACTTGGTATTCCGGTCGATCACGGCGGTGATTCTTCCGGCGCCGCCGGCCTGATCGATGCGGAGATTGGGTTCCTGGTAGTTGGGCGTGTTTGTCACGTTGGTGGCGAGCATTTCGATGCGCAGGCGGGCCCGCTCGCCGAGATAGAAGTACTTCGCCACGGAGGCGTGGAGGACCTGGACCGGGGCTCCGACGATGACTCCTTTGGCGGAAGTGCCGAAGCGTCCGATGGGGGCGGCGGCGAAAGCGGAGGGATCGAACCACTGTTCCGGCGTGGGATTGTCCGGCGTGGGGCTGCGGAGCTGGTCCGGACGGAGGAGCACGATGGGACGGCTGCCGCTGGTGGTGAAGCGCGTTCCGGTCGGGTCCGGACCATTGTATTGCGGCGTCAGGAAGCGGCCGGCTTCCAGAGCGAAGATGCCGGAGACATTCCAGCCGCCGAAGATTCCGTTTGCCAGCCAGTGGGACTGGTTGCCCCAGTGGCGGCCTTTGCCGTAGGGCAGCTCATAGATGACGTTGCCGGAGAGGCGGCGGGGGCCGAACCGCTCCCAGACGGCGCGCTCGCGGTGACGGTCGTAGGCATCTTCGGGCGCCTGGCCGCGCTCCAGATCTCCGATATCGCGGGCATAGACGAAGTAAGTCTGGAAGTGCAGTCCGCCGCGCATGCGCCGCTCCACTTCAAACGTCAGGCCGTGATACTGATGGCCGGCTCCGTTGTCGGCGTAAAGGATATCGGGGTACTGCGGAAACATGCGCGGCTTGTCGATGTAGAGGCGGGAATCGGCCACGGGCTGATTGAGGTTGTAGCGGTAGATGCCCTGGCGGGTGTTGGTTCCGATGTAACCCAGGCGGAAGCCGGTGTTCCAACGCTGATGCTCGACGGTCATGGTGTACTGCATGGAAAACGGAATGCGGAGATCGCCGCGGATGCCGTCGGGCAGGTTGAAGGAGCTGAGGCCGCCGGCTCCGGTGGGAAACACGGTGGGGAGAACCAGGGGGGCGCTTTCGGGATTGGTGAAGGCCGGCTCGTTCAAGACAAACGGCCCGGCGGCGGAGGTGGGCTGCCAGGGGGCGGTGTCGTAATAGATGCCGATGCCGCCGCGGACGACCGTCGTATTTCCCAGCGGACGCCAGGCGAAACCGAATCGCGGCGCGAGGTTATTCCAGTCGGTGGAGACCAGCGATTGCGGCCGTCCGGCGGATGAAGCGCTTACCACCGAAATGTAGGATTGCGGCAGCAGCGGGCTGACCTTATCGATCGATCCGTCGGGGACCACGAGCTGGCCTCGCGAGGGATCGAAGATGGCCATCAAGCCGCCGGCTTCGGTCCACGGGGTGTGGACGTCCCAGCGGAGGCCCATCGTCAAGGTCAGTTTCGGCGAGAGCTTCCATTCGTCGGTGAAGTAGAACGAATAGTCCCAACGCCGGTTGTCGCGCAGGACGGCGGGATAGGCTCGCTGCATGGTGGAGGGGATTCCCAGAAGAAAGTCGGCATAGGGGTGGCCGCTGAAACGGCTGCTGTATTCGGTGTTGCCGAACAGGTTGGCGTTTTCCTGCCGCTGGGAGTCGATCAGGTAGGAGGCGTAGACGCCCATTTTCAGCGAATGCGCGCCACGGAACCACGAAAGGTTTTCGGTGAAATTGTGATTCCGCTGGCGCGAGCAGGGTGCGCAAGCATTGGTTTGCACTTGCAGCGGCGTGAGACCGAGTCCGGCGAAGGTCACGCGGTGCACTCCGCCGACATCGGGCAGGTTGGGCACCAAACCCTGCAGGCCCAACTGCTGCACCACTTCATTTCCGCTGATGCCGGGATTCTGGGGGAAATCCTGGCGCGCGAAGCCATAGCGGAATTCGCTGATGAGGGACTGGGTAATGGTGTGGGAATAAGAACCGGTGAAGGCGTCCATGTTGCGCGTTCTGGCAAACGGTTCCATGACAGGCGCCATGTTGGTTTCCCAGTTGGGGATGTTCCACCGGACGGCGGTCCAGCGTCCGTAGACGAAGACGCGATCGTTAATTTTCTGATCGACGCGGATGGTGGTGGTGGGCTGCCAGAACCGGAATGCCGGCCGCTGGGTGCGGAAGTTCGAGTTGGAGAAAGTATTCGGGTCGCCGAAGTTGGGCAGCGGATAGAACATCTGCTGGATCTGGCCGGCGGTGGAGTTGATGCGCGACTCCGGAATGCGGTTGTTCGGAAAGGGCGCTTTGTTGTTGAACGGATCGACGATGTTGCCGGGCACTCCGGAGAAGTCGCCCCGGCGCCACGGCTCCAGCGGGACGCCGTTCACAAAGTTGGTGACGCCCTTCGATCCGAAACCGGCTTCGAGGGTGTAGAAGAAGAAGGACCGGTTGCGGCCGTCGTAGATTTTGGGAATCCAGATGGGACCGCCGGCCGAGGCGGTGAAGGTGTGATTGCGGCCGTTGGCGCGGGTGTTCTGAAAGGGATCGCGGGCGCGGAAGGCGTCGGTGGAGTAGTAGTCGGATACGGCTCCGTGAAAGTCGTTGGATCCGGCGCGGGAGATCATGGTGACCTGGCCGGGAGTCATCTGCTCGGCGGAGCCCTGGGCCATGTCGATGCGGAGCTCCTGCACAGACTCGGTTTTATCCAGAAGAGGGCCGATTCCGGTTCCACCGCCCGCATCGTTGATCGGTGTTCCATCGATCGCGGCGATGGACTGATTGTTGCGGGTGCCGCCAATTGAAATATGCCAGGAGCTTGTGCGGTCCACGGTGGGCGTCATGGTGAAGTAGTCCCAGGCACGGCGGAGCGTCAGGGGCAGTGCGCGGAGCACTTCGCGGTCTTTCGTATCGGCAATACGCGCGGTTTCGGTTTCAATCAGCGTGGCGCCGCCCTGGACCTCCACGACGGTGCCGACGCTGCCGACGGTTAACGAGACATCGACACGGCGGACATCGCGTCCGGCGAGGATGATGTTGTCCATCTGGAAATCCTGGAAGCCCTGGGAGGAAGCTCGCAGGCGGTAGGTGCCATCGGGGAGATTCGGAAGGGTGTACTGCCCTTCGTTATTTGACAGCGCTTCATAGCGGAAGTTGGTGTCGATTCGGATGGCTTCCAGTTTGACGTTGGGGACGGCGGCTCCGCTGGCATCGACGACATTGCCGGTGATGCTGGCGAAGGTCGATTGGGCGTGGGCGGAATGGTTGAAGAGGAAAAGGCCGCCGAGGACGAGGCAAACAGTACTCACATAACGCACAGGACGCATGGCTCCTCCGTACTGAAAACGTTTGGGGCAACGATATCGAGATTTGGCCCCTGGCGCAACGATACTCAAGGTGTGGAAGAGCGCTTATTTCGACTGGACGGAGCGGTGGAGCGGGATTCCGCCATTGAGGCCTGGCTGGACGAGCGCCACGGCGAATTGGGCGCGATTGCCCGGCAGTGGTTTCAGGCGATGCGGGAATGCGGGGATGAGGTGCGGGAGCTGTTGCATGACGGCTGCCCGGTGGCGTGCCTGGGGGACGCTGCTTTTGGGTATGTGAATGTGTTTCGGGCGCATGTGAATGTGGGGTTCTATCACGGCAATTCTTTGCCGGATCCGTCGCACTTGCTGGAAGGGACGGGCAAGCGGATGCGTCATGTGAAGCTGCGGCCGGGGGTGGCTGTGAATGCGGCGGCGCTGCAGCGATTGATTGAGGCGGCGTACCGGGATATCAAGGCTCGCGTGGAGCTGGGATCGGGCGAGACGGCCCGAGCGGAGGACTGACGTTACGGCTTTTCGCCGGGCAGGAGCTTGCGCCAACCTTTGCCGGGAGTTCCTTCGCGCGGCGCCTGGACGGGCGGCGGCGGAGTGTCGGCGACTCGGGGACCTCGCGAACTTCCAGGCTCGTCGACGGCGGGACGGCGGCGGGACGGCGAGGAGGAGGATTCCGCGGCAGCCGGGGTTTCCTCCGCCGAAGCGGGGGAAGCGGCGCTCGATTCGGCGGGAGCGGCGCCTGGTACCGCTGTCGAGGAGATTTCGGGCGGCACATCGCTATCCGGGCCCGGGGCGGTTCCTTCGGCAATGTAGACCGTACGGTACTTCAATGCCGCTCCGGGATAGCGGCGGCGCGCCGCGGCGGTCAACTGGACGTCGATGGTTCGCTGCTGGCCGGCCGCGGTTCCGGGGGGCTCCAGGAAGTGCAGGGCGTAGCGCTGCCGGATGTGCTGGAGCGTCGTTTCGAGAGCGGAGCCGTCGCTGACGGGGAAGCTGTCGCCGCCGGACGCCTCGGCGATCTCACTGGTTCCGGCGGATTGGAGCCGTCCGTTGGTGGCTCCACCGAGTGGGGGGCCGCCACCGACGGGCCCGCCGGTGGGCCAGCCGCCTCCCCCTCCGCGGGGCCAACTGCCACCGGGATAGCGGCCGGGGAATGTCGGGGGCATGACGATAATTCCGCCACGGCGGCCCTGGGGCCAACCGCCGCCGGGAATTCCGGAGTACATTCCCATGGCGTCGGGAGCGATCAGGGCGCTGAGCACGGTGTCGGCGCGGGTGAGCGCCCGGAGGACGCCGTCGTCGTCGCGTCCGAATTCCGTACGGTCGTCGGTGAGGATCACAATCGCCCGGCGGGCGTCTTTGCGCGCCTGCTTGGTGATGTATTTGGCGGCATCGTAGAGGGCGCGGGTGATGTCGGTTCCGCCGTTGAACGATTCATGGCGAAGCAGGTTGTCGAACTCGCGCTCCAGCTCGTCGTAGCCTTCCCGGAAATTCATGCGGACGCGGGTGGAGCGGTCGAAAACCATCATGCCGACGCGATCGTCGCGGCCGAGGACTCCGATGGCGGCGTGGGCCGCGTCCGCCAGACGCGCCACGTGGGGGCGCATGCTGCCGCTGACGTCGATGAGGAAGAGAATATCGACGGGGAGCTCTTCGGTGGCGAAGTTTCGAATCTGGCGGGTCTTGCCCTCTTCGCGGAGCACGAAATCCCTGGCGGTGAGGCCGGGGATGGTGCGGCGGGCGCTGTCGAGCGCCTGAACGTCCACGCGGACGAGGGAGACGTCGCTGCGAAATACGGGGTCTTCCTGGGCCGTCAGGAACGCGGAAGCGCCTGCCGCATAAAGCAGGACTCGGCGCACAACCCGGTGATTCAACATATGGCTCCTCGCTACCCCAATTATAGGAACGCGCGCAAGCGGTGGCGAGTTGCGTTTTAGAGGAACAGGAGGGGAAGATTCTGGCGCTTGATGCGGCCGGCCTGGGCGGTGGCTGTGGCGGCGACGAAATTGCCGGTATAGAAGGGCTTCCGTTTCAGGCGCTGGGGCTCATCCGGGATCTCGTCGGGATTGGGCGGGGAACGCGGGTGGGAGGGTCTTCCTGTTTGGCCGGATTTTCGCCGGGGAGGACGGGATCATCGGGTCCCGGTTTGGGCGCCGGGTTGGGGTTCATGCCGCTTCTTTTGCACGTACCGTGCCAAATGGCGCCGATTCATGGACTTCCAGCGGTGGCTTCCCGCCGCCCAACCGCCCAGCAGTCCGATGGCGCAGGCGGCGCACATGGCCGCGGTGGAAGGCTCGTGAGGAGCGGGGGCTCCCGGGGCGGCACTGGCCGTCATGGCGAAGGCGGCCAGGAGGAGCGGGAAAAGCCGGCGAACACCCATAGGCTGGCAGGTTATCAGCCCGCGGCGTTTTCAACAGTAAATCGGAGGCCTTAGAGCGTTCTGTACCCTGCTAGTACGTTTTTCCGATTTTGAAATCGCGCGGAAGTTTTCGGCCTCCTGGCGCGTATCAGCAGTTGAGAACGAAGATGGCGACACCGGCTCTGACCATTCATGGCAGGATTTTTTCAGTGACGGGAACACAAGGCCTGAACGACCTTTACGAACGGCACGCCGGGACGGTGTTCCAGACGGCGCTCCGGATTACGGGGAACTCCGCCGATGCCGAGGACGTGCTGCAGAACGTTTTTCTGCGGGTTCTGGATCGCGAGCACAGGCCGAATCCGGACTGGTCGCCGGAGAACTATTTGCGGCGGGCGGCGACCAATGCGTCGATCGATGTGCTGCGGCGGCGCGCGACTCGCGCGGAAACGGCGATGAACGAAGAGGCGGGATCGCCTTCGGGAGAAAACAAAGCCCTGATGAAAGAGCGGCTGCGGCGGGCGATGGCGGTGCTGGATGAGGAAGACGCCCAGCTTTTCGTTCTCTGTTACCTGGAGGGCTTGTCTTATCAGGAACTGGCCGTCCAGTTTTCGATGGAGCGGGGAACGGTCGCCAGCCGGTTGTTCCGGATTCGAGCGGCGCTGAAGCAGGAGATGGAGCGATGACCGACGAAAAATTCGACGAAATTCTGGGCGAGATGCGCGAAGAGAGCATCCCTGCCGGGGAGCTGGAGGCGATCCAGGCGCGGGTCCGCCAGCGCCTGACGGCCGGCACGACGTCCTGCGGCGATTTCCGGGCGCAGTTGAAGGACTATCTGGCCGGTTCGCTGGCCGAATCGAGGCGGCTGCTGCTGGAGGATCATCTGGCCCGGTGCGCGGCCTGCCGTCGCGAGTTTGCGGAATTGAAGGGTGAGCGCAAGGTAGTGGAGCTGCGGACTCCGGTGAAGCGATCGTATCGATGGGCGGTCTGGACGGCGGCAGCGGCGGCGATTGCGATGGCCGCGTATCTGGGCCGGGATCCGATCGACTCGGCGCTGGCGGCGCGGGGTCCTCGCGCGACGGTGGAACGGGTGACGGGAACGCTGAACCGGGTGGCTGCCGGTTCGCTGGGTGCGGGCGCGACGCTGGGGGAAAACGAAGCTGTGCGGACGGGAGCGGGCAGCCGGGCGATTCTGCGGCTGACCGACGGCTCGCGCGTGGAGCTGAACGAGAGGACGGAGCTTGCCGTGCGCGCGGCGTGGAGCGGCCAGAGCGTGGTGCTGGCGCGGGGCGATGTGATTGTCGAGGCGGCCCGGCAGCGCCGCGGCAGGCTGCGCGTGCTGACGGGAGATTCGGTGGTTTCGGTGAAGGGCACGGTATTTGCGGTGTCGGCCGGATCGTCCGGATCGCTTGTGTCGGTGGTCGAGGGGGCGGTGGCTGTCGATACTGCCGGGTCGGCGCATCTTCTGAAGCCGGGCCAGCAGGCCGCTTCGACGGTATCGCTGAGCGGCGTTCCGGTGAAGAGCGCAATCGCCTGGAGCGGCAATGCCGAAAAGTATTATTCGCTGCTGCCGGAACTGATCGAAGTGGAAAAGCAAGTCGCCGCGATGCCGACAGCGGTCCGAACGGAGGCGGCGCTGCTGCCGAGTCTTCCAGCCGATGCGGTTGCCTACGTCGCGCTGCCGAATTTCGGCGACATGCTGCGGGAGGCCGTCCGGCTGATCGACCAGCGGGCGCAGGATAACGAGGCTCTGCGGGAGTGGTGGAACTCGCCGGGGGCCACAGAGCTCAAGACGGTGTTGTCGCATGTTCAAAGTGCCGCTCCGCAGTTGGGGGATGAAGTGGTGGCGGTACTGGCGGGACGGTCGGAGCCCTATCTGCCTTTGGTTTTGGCGAAGATCCGGCCCGGGCAGCAAGCTGCGCTGCAGCAGGCGATGGAGGCGTTTTCGTCTTCGGTGCCGTACCGGATCCAGGGCGATCTGCTGATCGCTTCGGATTCGGCGGAACATGTGGCGGCGCTGGCATCGCGGCTGGGGGCGGGGGCGGGAACGGGCTTTGCTGCCGAGATCGCCAGCCGGTACAAGAGCGGCATTGGGATTCTTGTGGGCGTGGACCTGGCCATGATCCGGGCCAAGCACGATGCGGCGACCAATGCGGTGTTTGGAGTCGACCGGATGAAGTATGCGTTTTTCGAGCAGAACTCGGTGGACGGGACAGAGGGAAACTCGGCGACTTTGATTTTCGGCGGGGCGCGGACGGGGATTCCGTCGTGGCTGGCGACTCCGGGGGCGGCGGGCTCGGCTGAATATATCGGCCACGATGCGGTGTTCGCGGTCTCGGCTTCCACGCGCAACCCGCGGCAGGCGTTGGAGGATCTGCTGTCTTTGGCGGGCACGCGTCTTGCGGCCGATCTGGCCAGCATCGAATCGCAGACCGGCGTGAACCTGATGAACGACGTCGCCGGTTCGCTGGGTACCGACTTATCGCTGGCGATCGACAAGGGCGGGCTGCTGCTGGCGGTGGAGCTGGTTCAACCGTCGTCGTTCGACCATGCCATCCGGAGGCTGGTGGAAAGCTTCAACAGCGGGCAGTCCGAGCATTCCCTGACGTTGACCGAGGAAACTGTAAGAGGGCGGGTGTGGCAGACGATGCGATCCAGCCAGAAAGGAGTTTCGCTGTCCTGGACCTATGACCGGGGCTACCTGGTGGCCGGGACCAACCGGGCGGCCGCCGAGCAGGCGCTGGCCACCCGCGAGGGAGGCTTTCCGCTGATCCGGTCGGAGAAGTTCCGGGCTCAATTGCCATCGGCGCCGGGATTGCACCATTCGGCGTTTGTCTGGGTGAATAGCAGCGGAATGTTTTCGGGATTCGAAAGCCTGGCACCGAATCCCGCGCTGAAGACGCTGCTGGAGCAGCGCGAGCCGGTTCTTGTGGTGGTGGACGGAGAAACGGAACGAATTCGCGCGGCCAGTCGTACTCGATTAACAAGCCTGCTTCTGGACCTGCTGCTTGTGGCCGGCCCGAAGGAAATGGCGCCGGTTACGCCACTGTGAAGAAAAACTGATTCATGACTTCCGTTATCGAGCTACAGAACCTGAAGGTTCGGTTGGGCCGGCGCGAGATTCTGAAAGGGATCTCGTGCCGGCTTGGCATTGCGGGGGCCGGAAAAGCGATCGGACTGCTGGGTCCGAACGGAGCGGGAAAGTCGACGCTGATCCAAACCCTGCTTGGCTTTCACCGGCCGGCTTCGGGCAGCGCGAGCATTCTCGGCTTCTCCTGCCAGCATCAATCGCGCGAGGTGAAGTCCCGGCTGGGATATATGCCGGAGAACGATTCCTTCATCGCCAACATGAGCGCGGTGACGTTCCTTCGCCTGATGGGGGAAGTCTCCGGACTTCCTCCCGCCGTCGCGCTCGAAAAGGCGCACGAAGTTCTGTTTCACGTCGGGCTGGGCGAGGCGCGGTACCGGCAGCTTGGCACGTATTCACTGGGGATGAAGCAGATGGCGAAGCTGGCGCAGGCGATCATTCATGGCCCGGAGCTGGTGATTCTGGATGAGCCGACCAACGGCCTGGATCCGGCGGCGCGAGTCCGCATGTTGAAGCTGATTCGAGAGATGAAGAGCGAGCACGGCATGAGCGTCCTGCTCTGCTCACATCTGCTGCGCGATGTAGAGGAAGTCTGCGACGAGGCGGTCATCTTGAAAGACGGCGCGATCGTTCATCACGCCAACCTGGAAGAAGAGCGCCGCGCGAACCGGCGATTTGTGGAGCTGGAAGTGGCCGGAAACGATTCGGGGCTGGCCGCCGCGCTTCGGGAGTACGGCGCCGACGGGGTTTCCGAGGGCGGGGGACGCTGGCGCATTGTCCTGCCGCCGGGAATCGAAGTCTCGATCCTTTGGGGCGTGGCGGCACAGCAGAAGCTGGACATTCATCGCCTGACTCACCGGCGCGACAGCCTGGAGGAAATCTTCCTGAAAGCGGTGGGCCATTTGAACCGCACGCCGGGCGAGGCCGCGGGCCATCTGAACTCTACGGCGGGGGAAGCCGCCGCAGGAGAGGAGGCCCTTACGCATGGCGGTCTATAGACGCGGGTATCAGCGGTATCGCGGAGCGACCACCAGTCCCCTCGCTCGATTTCTGGTACTTCCTCGCTTCGCGTGGGCACGACTGCTGGAGCAGAAAATTGTTGTCGTGATTCTGGCGCTGTCGGTCTTCTGGCCTCTCGCCTGTGCCGGATTCATCTACGTTTCCAATCACGCGGACTTGTGGCCCGGGCTCGACAAGGACTTGACGAAGTTTCTCGCCATCGACGGCAGCTTCTTTCATGTCTTCATGGCGACGCAAGCCACCGTCGCAGTGATTCTGTCGGCGTTCGCCGGTCCCAACCTGATCGCTCCCGACCTGACGAATAACGCTCTGCCGCTTTATTTCAGCCGGCCGCTTTCGAGAAGCGGCTACGTTCTGGCGCGGATGCTGGTGCTGGTGGGCCTGCTTTCGCCCATCACCTGGGTGCCCGGCCTTTTGCTTTTCGCCATGCAGGCGGGGCTGGGCGGATGGGAGTGGTTTCGCGCGAACTGGACTTTGGGTGTCGCGATCTTTGCCGGATTTCTGCTGTGGATCGTGCTGGTGTCGCTGGTGGCGATGGCCTGCTCCGCCTATGTCCGGTGGCGGATCGTCGCCGGAGCGCTGGTGCTGGGATTCTTCTTCGTGCTGGCGGGAGCGTCGGAGATTGTCAACGGGGTTCTCCGGGTGAGCTGGGGGTATGTTCTGAATCCGGTGAAATCGATTGAACAGATCTGGCGGGCGATGCTGGGCGTTCCACTGGCCCGGGGCCCGGAGGTGCTGGGATCGGCGATGGCCATATTTGCCATGGCGGCATTGCTGGTGGCCGTTTTGTACCGGAAGCTGCGTCCGGTGGAGGTGATCCGGTGAGCCCGGAGATCGTGTTCGAAGACGTCTCCAAGTTTTACGGAGAAGTGCTGGGCGTGAATCGGGTCACGCTCCGGATTCCGCCGGGGATCACCAGCCTGGTGGGTCCAAACGGCTCCGGCAAGACGACGCTGATGAACCTGATGACCGGTCTGATTCACTCCGATCGGGGTTCCATTTCGGTCCGCGGCGTATCTCCGCGCGATCCGGAGAAGCTGATGCGTTTCACCGGCTACCAGACGCAGTATGATGCCGCGCCGCGGGGTAACACGGGATTCGAGTTTGTCCGCACCGGTCTTCTTCTGTATGGCTTCTCCGGTGAAGAAGCAACGCAGCGGACATGGAAAGCTCTGGAGCGCGTGAGCCTGACCGAGGCAGCGCACCGGAAAGTGGCCGCCTACTCGAAAGGCATGCGGCAGCGTGTGCGCCTGGCGCAGGCGATTGCTCACGATCCGGATGTGCTGGTTCTGGACGAGCCGCTGAATGGCCTGGATCCTCTCGTACGAGCGGAAACGATTGCGCTGTTCCGGGAGTACGCGACGCGGGGCGGGCACGTGATTCTCTCCAGCCATGTTCTGCAGGAAGTGGACATCATTTCCGACCAGGTGATCCTGATCGCCAACGGCATGATCATTGCCGAAGGCGAGATCCGGAACGTCCGGGACGAGATCCACGAGCATCCGAGCCAGTTTCTTGTCCGCTGCCGCGATGCATCGCGAATCGCCGGGCTGCTGTTTGAGCAGGATCACATTACGGAGATCAAGCTGAATGAGGACCGTCTGGGTCTGCTGGTGATGACCCGGAACCGGCGGGAATTTTCGCGAACGCTGAGCCGGATCGCCTTGAGCGGTCACGAGGTGGAAAGCGTGATCGCGGCGGATGAGAATGTCGATGCTCTTTACGAATATCTGATCGGAGATTCCCGATGACCGCCGCCCACTTCCGGCAAGCCCGCACGATTGCATCGCTGGAGCTGCGGCGGGTGTTCTTTTCCCGGCGATCGTTCTGGGTTTACCTGCTTGCGCTGTTCCCCTCGGTGATCTTCATCGGCCATGCCGTTGAAACCAAGGTTCGCCAGAAGAACTGGAGCGATCGCATCACGCCCGCGGAAACGCTGGCGTCTATTCGCGAAGGACAGCGCGACACGGACGTCCTTCGAATCGCCCCGCGGCCGATACAGGATCGCGAATGGCACCGCCGCCGCCGCGGCGAAGACAACGAGCCGACCCGCCGCTACCTGATGTACTTCGACGGGAAGCGGCGCGTTCATTTGAATTTCAGCGACGGCATTCTGACGGAGAAAAGCAGCTCGACGTTGATCAATTTCGAGGACGACCGGGAGGTTTTCGCCCGGGTCTTCCAGTTCTTCTACCTGCGTCTGGCCGTTTTCTTCGGCTGTCTTGGAATCTTCATGAATCTGTTTCGAGGCGAGATGCTGGACCGGACGCTGCATTACTGGCTGCTTGCTCCCGCCAGGCGCGAGGTTCTGCTTGCCGGAAAGTATCTGGCGGGGCTTGCGGCGGCGGCTGTGATCTTTGGCGGCGGGACCGTCCTGTGTTTCCTGGCGATGCTCTGGCCGCAGGATCCGGCGGAGCTGACCGTCTACTGGAACGCCGCCGGACCGATGCATCTGTTCGGCTATGCCTTGGTTGCGATGCTGGGATGCGCCGGCTACGGCAGCGTGTTTCTGGCCGCCGGGCTGCTGCTTCGCAATCCAATTGTGCCGGCGGCGGTGCTGCTGCTGTGGGAGGGAATCAACGGGTTCCTGCCGGCGATTCTGCAGAAGTTTAGCGTGATTTACTACCTGCAATCGCTGAGTCCCGTTCCGCCGCCGATGGATCCCGAGATGCCGGCGCTGGTCCGGCTGCTGCTGGCACCGGCCGAACCGGCGCCGGCGCTGTTTGCGGTGTTGGGCCTGTTTGCAGTGACGGGGCTTGTGCTGTGGACGGCGTCCCGGGCGGTGCGGCGGCTGGAGATCAACTACAGCACGGATTAATCGCACTGGCGGACGTGGCGAGGCGGGCAGCCCATAATAGATTTTGACTATTGTGGGCTTTCCCGATCGGCGGATATTCTCCTGTGAGCCATGGCGCAGATGAAACCGATGTTTCTTCCGGACGTCGAGAAGAACCCGGAACCGGGACCCTACCAGCAAGCGATCGATACTCTCAAACGAACCGGGGCGGAGTACCCGCAAATCTGGCATCTGTTTGCTTTCAAGCCATCGGCGACGCAGCACCTGGCGCAGTTCACCCAGCACGTCATGCGGGAGCCGTCGCCGCTGGCGCCCGGCTTTCGGGAACTGATTGCCGCCTTCACTTCGGCTCGCAACCAGTGCCCGTTTTGACTGAACTCTCACGCCGCAGTTGCGGCGGTACTGCTGGACAACGAGGCTTTGGTGAAAGCGGTGGTGGAGAACTTCGAATCGTCACCGCTGAACGAGGCGGAGAAAGTATTGTTCCGGTTTTTGGACCGCGTGAACAGCGATTCGCAAGGGATCCGGGCGAGCGACCTGGACACGGTTCGGGCGGCGGGATGGACGGACGAGCAAATCTATTACGCCATCACGGTGTGCGCGCTGTTCAACTTCTACAACCGCTGGATCGACGCGACCGGCGTGCACCCGCTTTCCGAAGAGGCGCATCGTGAAGGCGGCAAGCGGTCCGCAACTACCGGGTACGTACGGAAATAGCGTTCGGCTGGCCGCGGGGGCGCTGGTTTCGCTGGCGGTGGTGGGAGCCTTCGCGGGATATACGCTGTATTCGGTGAAGCGGATGCGTCAAGTACAAGTTGAGATTGTCGAGCGTAACCGTAAGAATTCATTGCAACTTATTCGCATCCAATCGGACTTGAACGCGCTGGGGTTAGCGATGCGGGACATGCTCGACGAGCTGGACGGTTATCCGGTCCAGGCGTGGAGCAGCCAATTCCAGCGAATTCGCGGTAATCTCGAGGACGCCTTTCGCAAGGAAGCTCTTCTGCCGGCCGGGAATCGCAGCGCCGAGCAGGCCGGGTACCTGGTCTCGTCATTCCAAAACTTCTGGGAGGCATCCGACGCCATGTTCGCCCAGGCGAGGTCCGGAGATGACGCGAAAGCCCGGCTGCTGATTCGCGACACGCTGCAGCCGCGGCAGGAAGCTCTGAGCGCGCTGGTGGCCCGGCTGCTTGTCCAGAACAACGAGCAGGAGCAGCAGGCGGCCGAGCAGATCGGCGGTATCTACGGCGGAATCGAGCGAAACGCCTATCTGTTCCTGGCGGCGTCGGTTCTACTGATCGGGACGCTGAGCTGGGTGCTGATCCGGGAGAACCGGGCGAATTTTCAGAAGCTGGCGGAGCTGAGCGACCAGAGGCGCGAGCTGGCCCAGCAGTTGATTTCTACCCAGGAGTCGGCATTTCGAGCGATTTCGCGCGACCTGCATGACGAGTTCGGCCAGATTCTGACGGCGCTGGGGTCGATGCTGCAGAGGGCGGGAAGGTTTGCTCCGGGCGACGAGTTTAAGCAGCAGTTGCAGGAAACCAGCGAGATCGTCCAGGAGACGCTGGAGCGCGTGCGGGGCTTATCGCAATCGCTGCAGCCGGTGATTCTGGATGAACTGGGATTGCAGGGCGCGGTTCCGTGGCACCTGGCGACATTTGAGCGGCAGACGGGGATTCAGGTTCATTATGAGCAGAGCGCTCCGCTGCACGAGTTTGAGCCGTCGCGGGCGATTCACATTTTCCGGATTCTTCAGGAGAGTTTAAACAACGTGGCACGGCATGCGCAGGTGAGCGAGGTTTTCGTGCGCTCCGGATCGGCGGGGGACCACACGACGCTGGAAGTGGAGGATCGGGGAGTGGGACTTCCGGAGACGCGGAAGAACGGGATCGGGCTGGCGGCGATGCGCGAGCGGGCGGAGATTCTGAACGCGACGATTTCCATCGCACGCCGCAGCGAGGGCGGTACGTTGTTGAGACTGGTGGTGCCTCATGGCTAAGATTCGAGTGCTTCTGGTGGACGATCATTCGCTGGTGCGGCGGGGATTCCGGCGGCTTCTGGAAGACGATCCGGATATCGAGGTGGCGGGGGAAGCCAGCGACGGCGCCGAAGCGGTGGAGCAGGCGCGGCGGCTGAAACCGGATGTCGTCGTGCTGGACTACGCACTTCCGATCGAAAACGGTGTGCTGGTGGCGCGGCGGATTCGCGCCACACAGCCGGGGGTGCGAATTCTGATGCTGAGCATGCACTCCGAGCCGAGCTACATCGCCAACAGCCGCGAGGCGGGGGCGTCCGGCTACCTTCTGAAGAACGCCATCGATCTGGAGCTGGTGGATGCGGTGAAGAAGGTGGTGACCGAAGAATGGGTCCAGGATCCAAGACTCACCCAGGCGAAAGGTCCCGCCAATGCGAAGCGGCCGCTGAGCACTCGCGAGCTGGAGGTGTTGCAGCACATCGTGGCCGGAGAATCGAACAAGGAGATTGCGGCGGCGCTGAATCTCAGCGTCAACACCGTTGCGGTTCACCGGGCGAACATCATGGACGCGCTGGGGATTCACAACACGGCGGAACTGGTGGTGCATGCGATTCGTAACGGGCTGGTGACGCTGCCGTGAGGCGGCGGGATCTGTTGCTGGCTCCGCTGGCGGCCGCCGCGGGATCGCCGGGGTTCCGCCTGGTGGACGTCACGGCCGCGGCGGGCCTGGAATTCCGGCACAACAACGGAGCGTTCGGCGCGAAGTATCTGCCGGAGACGATGGGGCCGGGCTGCGCGTTTCTGGACTACGACAACGACGGGTGGCTGGACATTCTGCTGGTGAATGGCCAGAACTGGCCGGGGCAGCCGAACGCGCGTTCGACGCTGCGGCTGTATCGCAACAACCGGGATGGAACGTTTCGCGACGTGAGCCGGGAAGCGGGCCTGGAGATCGCGATGTACGGAATGGGCGTGGCGGTGGGCGACTACGACAACGACGGCTATCCCGACCTGTACATCACGGCGGTGGGGCAGAACCGCCTTTTCCGCAACAACCGGCGGGGCGGCTTTGTGGATGCGACGAACTCCGCCGGGCTGGGGGGCCGCAGCTCCTTTTCGACATCGGCGCTGTGGTTCGACTTCGACCGGGACGGTCTGCTGGACCTGTTCGTGTGCAACTACGTTCGATGGTCGCCGGAGGCGGATGTCCATTGCAGTCTGGACGGGAAGGCGAAGTCGTATTGCACTCCGGAAGCGTACCGGGGGACGACGTGCTGGCTGTTCCGGAATTTGGGGAACGGCCGGTTTGAGGACGTTACGGCCAAGAGCGGGATTTTCGACGCTTCTTCGAAATCGCTGGGGGCGGCGCTGCTGGATTTCGACAACGACGGCTGGCCGGATCTGTTTGTCGCCAACGACACGCAGCCGAACAAGCTGTATCGCAACAATCGCGACGGGAAGTTTCGCGAAGTGGCGGTCAGTCTGGGAGTGGCGTTCAGCGAGGATGGGCGCGCCCGCGCGGGGATGGGAGTCGACACGGGGGATTTTCAGGGATCGGGGTCGATGGGGATCGCGGTGACGAACTTTGAAAACGAGCGGATCGGGATTTATGAATGGAACGGGCACTCCTTCACCGACCGGGCGGATCGGGTGGGAGTCGGCGAGGTTTCTCAGGGCAGCCTGGGTTTTGGCTGCGTGTTTCTGGATGCCGATCTGGACGGGCGGCTGGATTTGCTGGCGGTGAACGGGCATATCGACGACACCGTGCGGAATCTGCGGCGGAGAACGAATCACGCACAGCCTCCGCACCTGTTTCTGAATACAGGAAACGGATCTTTTCGAGACGTCGCGGCGGAGGCGGGAAGGGAATTCGCCGCTCCGAAGGTGGCGCGGGGAGTGGCCTATGGGGATTTCGACCGCGACGGGGATTGCGATGTCCTGCTGACGACCAACGCCGGTCCGGCGATTCTTTACCGGAACGACGTGGAGAACGGCAACCGGTCGATCCGGTTCCAACTGGAAGGCCGGAAATCCAACCGGGACGCGATCGGGGCGGTCGTGCGGGTGTTTGCGGGAGGGAACACGCAGACGGCGATGGTGAAGAGCGGCTCCAGCTATCTTTCGGCTTCGGAGAAAGCGTTGACGTTCGGCACCGGGAAGGCGGCCAGCGTCAACCGGGTTACGGTGTCCTGGCCCAGCGGACGGGTGGATGAGCACAAGAATCTGGCGGCGGGGCGCACTTATCGGCTGGTGGAGGGCGATCTCCCGAAACCTTTGGAGTATCGGTAGAATCAAAGAGTAGGAAGGGGGGCGCAACGGTTTCGACGGGATTGAATCGTCGTGGAGAGGCGTGCCGGGTTCCGAGCTCCCGTAAAACGATCGGAAAAACACAACTGCCAACACGCAGTTTGCATACGCTGCTTAATTATTAAGTAGCCGCCTAGCTGGATCAGCCCGATGGTCTGGTGACGGCGTCTTAATTCGGGATCGGCGGGCGTCTTAGGTACGGAGCGCGCTTGCTTAAATCAATCGGACTAGGCTGTTTGCTTTTTCGCCGGGTCTTAGGCGGCAGCCGAAACAACTGACGCGGATACGCACGTAGGCTCTTCAGGACAGGCTTTCTCGGACGGGGGTTCGACTCCCCCCGCCTCCACCATTTCATAGAAATTCAGGGATCTCACACAAGTACTGTTGAGATCATTCGACCTCCAGCAATTCCTGGCGATACTTTTCGACCACTCCGGAGACTACGCGGACGCCCAAACCAGGGCCCGCCGGAACTGGGATGCATCCGTCGGTCCCAAGAGTGAGCGAAGACTCGGCGATGGAATCTCTCAACGGATTTTCTGTTTGATCGAACTCAAACATCGCATCCCGTCCCTGGAGAGACTCTGTAACGGGCGGGGCTGTACTCATCCAATGGAGGATCGCCGCTGTCCGTACACAAGTGCTCCAGTTGTGCGGGATCAGCCGGATCCGGTTCAACCAGCAAAGGTAGGATAGTCTCCTGGCGCCGGTAAGGCCGATATTTTCGATCTCGGGTTGAAGAATATCGACCAGCCGCGGCTGCACGTAATCCCGCACCAGCTCATCCAAAGCGAGCGTTTCACCGCCAGCGAGCGGAATCGAAACGGAAGACTTGAACCGCCGGTAGCCTTCGAGATCCTCGGCAAGGACCGGTTCCTCGAACCATAGGACGCCCATCGGCTGCAGGCGGGAGCCGAGCCTTATCGCCGTGCCGCTGTCATAGGAACAATTGGCATCGACGGCAAGGCCGATGTCATTTCCGATTGCATCTCGAACGGCGCGCACAATCTTCTCATCAAGGTTCGGCTCGTAGCCCACCTTCATCTTCAGAACATCAAACCCGGATGCAACCCACTGCGCCGCTTCGGTGGCCAGCCCGGAGGCCAAATCATTCCAGTCCTTCCGGTAAAGCGCGGTGCAGTAGGGTTTCACCCGATCCCTGTATTGCTTTCCCATCAGCCGCCAGACGGGCATTTCCAGCGCCTGTCCCACAACGTCCCACAGGGCGACATCCAGCCCTCCGCAGTAGGCTGGGCCCGGCCTTCCTTGTCTGACAGCGGGCGACCTCAGGTCGTCGTAAATCGCTTCTACTTCGAAGGGCGACCGGCCCAACACCAGTTCCGGATGGCGGAACAATACGTCGCCGCCGTAGTATCCGTCGCCCCAGCCTGTCAGGCCGGCATCCGTGCGGACTTCGACCAGGATTGCGGTGCGCCGTTTTGTCCATCCGAGGGACCA
The DNA here is from genome assembly GCA_964515165.1 of uncultured Solibacteraceae bacterium. Lineage (GTDB taxonomy): Bacteria > Acidobacteriota > Terriglobia > Bryobacterales > Bryobacteraceae > JAPKYZ01. The sequence continues at coordinate 19,959 of CAZETQ010000056.1, forward strand.
GCCGAAGCGCTCCTTCAAATCCGCAGCCAGCCGGTGTATGCGAACGCCGGTAATCTTGATGGCCGGCAATTGAGCCGTGGCGCTCTGACCGGCCAAGGTAGTTGTGGGAATCATCTCTATGCCGTCGCCTCCAAGCGATTCTTCGCCTCGACACATGCCAGCACATGCCGGAGGACGCTTCGAACATGGGCACGCGCCGCACTCTCCGCCGCTTCCTCGTCGCGATCTTCGAGCGAGTTCAGTAAGGTTTCGTGCTCCCGGAAAGAGCGAACCAGCCGTTCGGGCGACTCCTCCGCAATGTGTTGGATCCACCTTACCTGCGCCATAATGACGGCTCGCATGGCGCTCAGGCGATCGCTGCCACAGCCGTGGAAAACCAGTTCGTGGACACCATCGGCAACATCGCGAAGATCGCCCGCCGCCACGCGGGTCCGCAAGGAGTCGTAGTGTTGGCGAAATTGACGAACGGCTCCCCTCTCCAGACTTCCCGCCGCCAGCCGAAAAGCAATGCCTTCCAGCGCTTCTCGAAGTAGAAAGACATCGCGAATCAGATCGGGCGTCAGTTCGGCTACCCGAACTCCTTTATGGGGGAAGTAGTCGACAAGCCCTTCAGCGGCCAATTTCCGGAGTGCCTCGCGAAGCGGCGTCCGGCTGACTTGGAACTCCCGGGCGAGAGACTCCTCACGGAGAGCCTCGCCCGGCCGGCGCGTCCAGGTCAGAATCTCATCGCGGAGCCGCGACGTGACATCGCTTTGCAGTATCTGGGCCGACACCACGGAAGTATACAATCGGGTCCCGCATGGCGCAAGTATTCGTTAAATCGGCCACTTTTCCAGTGGAGCTGGTTCGTGGCCGGACTATCTTGTATACAAATACTAGGTTGTTACCCGCGCGATTGCCCGACGGGAATCACTTCCGCCTGTCCCACGGGCACATTCCCCTGGTCATCAAAGGAACGGCCGGTCAACAGTCCCACGACGAACCAGCCCAGCGTGAGCGCTCCCAGGGCGAAGACGGTGTCGCCCAGGACGCGCATCCAGCGAAGTTTGGTCATCAGGTCGGTCTGCATGAACTCGGCGGAGCGGGCATACCAGGTGCCATGCTCCACCGATGCCCATCCCTGGAGGAGACCGACGGGCAGCAGGCTGAAGAGCACCATCATCATCAGTCCACTGTTGATGCTCCAGAACGAGAACCGGAGCAGTCCGTCCTTCCAGGCCTTACCGGGTTTCAGCGCTCGCAGGCAAAACAGCATCAGGCCCAGCCCCAGCATGCCGTAGACGCCGAACAATGCCGTGTGGCCATGGACGGGGGTCGTATTCAGACCTTGCAGGTAATACAGAGCGATCGGGGGATTGATCAGAAAGCCGAACAATCCGGCGCCGACGAAATTCCAGAAGGCGACCGCAACGAAGAAGTAGATCGGCCATTTGTAGGCGCCCACCCACTGAATCTCCTGGCGCGTCCGGGAAAGCCGGATGTTCTCCCAGGCTTCGAATCCGATCAGCACCAAAGGCACGACTTCCAAAGCGCTGAAGGTTGCTCCCAGGGCAATCACGGCCGGACCCGCTCCGCTGAAGTACAGATGGTGGAACGTGCCGATGATTCCGCCGGAGAGGAAGATCACCGTCGAAAACAGGACCGCCTTCGTCGCTGTCTGGATCGACAGCATCTTCAACCGCGTGAACAGGAACGCGATCACCACGGTCGCGAAGACTTCAAAGAATCCTTCCACCCAGAGATGCACCACCCACCATCTCCAATACTCGGCGGTCACCAGGTGGCTTCGTTCGCCGTACATCAAGCCGGCGGCGTAGAACACGGGGATCGCAATGCTGGCAATCAGGAACAATGTCAGCAGCGACCGGCTTTCGCTGGACTTCAAAAGCGCGGGCCGAAGCGCGCGCCACATCAGCCACAGCCAGAAGACCAGTCCGATGAACAGAAGAATCTGCCACAGGCGTCCCAGGTCGACGTACTCGTATCCTTGCGCGCCCAGCCAGAACCAGAGGCTTCCCAGCTTCTGTTGAATTCCCAGCCACTCTCCGGTGAGCGATCCGCCGACTACCAGGATCAAGGCGCCGAACAGAAGATTGACGCCCAAACGCTGGCCTTTCGGTTCATACAGGCTCACCGCGGGAGCGACGTAAAGGCCCGTTGCCAGCCAGGAGGTGGCGATCCAGAAAATACCGAGCTGGAGATGCCAGGTTCGCGCGATCGAATAGGGAAGCCATTGATCCAGGGGAATGCCATAGAAGCCGGACCCTTCCACACCGTAGTGAGCCGTCACGGCGCCCAGTCCCACCTGGATGACCCACAGTGCGGCGACGACATAAAAGTATTTCATCGTTGCCCGCTGCGACGGCGTGGTATCCAGTCCCAGCAGCGGGTCGGAGACCGGCGGGCGTTCGTGCTCCAGCGTGCGTTCCTGCGCGCCGAAGTACCAGACCATCCCGCCGACGGCAGCAAGCAGGAGGACGAAACTGATGACGCTCCAGACAAGGTTCGACCCGGTCGGAGCGTTTCCTACCAGCGGCTCCGAAGGCCAGTTCTGCGTGTACGTGATATTGGTTCCGGGGCGGTTAGTGCTGGCCGCCCAGGAGGTCCACCAAAAGAACGAGGCCATTTCCCGCTGCCTTTGGGAATCGATCAGCGCACCGCGGGGAATTGCATACTCGGGCCGTCCGTTGCCGAAGACATCCGCGTAATGCGTGGCCAGGGAGTGGAACGCTTCCGCGCGGACGGGATCGACAGTGATCGTACCGGTGGCGGCATCATAGGTATTTGTCCTCATGATGGCCTGCAGGCGAGCTTTCAATGCCGCCTGCCGTTCCAGGTCGAGCGCCTCATAGGAGGAAGCGCCGGACTGCCGGGCCCATCGGTTCAGGATGAACACACATTCCCGATGCAGCCAATCCGCCGACCAGTCCGGCGCAACATAGGCGCCGTGCCCCCAGATGGATCCGACTTCCTGGCCCCCCAACGACTGCCAGACATTCTGTCCGTTCTGAATCGTTTCCCCGCTGAACAGAGGAGTTCCATCCGGTGTAACAACGCGCGATGGAATGGGAGGCGCGTGGCTGATCATGTGCCTGCCAACGCCCCCGAGAACGATGAACGATCCAATGACAACAACCGCCAATGCGATCCATAGCTTTCGGTTTTGCATGGTTCCCCTATCTAGCGATGCTGATAATAGCCGGCGTTGATCTCCGCATAGGGAGTCCACTTCTCCGGAAGGTCATCGAGCGTGAAGATCGCCGACACCGGACAGACCGGCACGCAAGCTCCGCAATCGATGCACTCTTCCGGGTGGATGTAGAGTTGCGCCGCCGATTCAAAGGGCTCTTCATCCTTGCGGGGATGGATGCAGTCGACCGGGCAAGCATCGACGCAGGCCGTGTCTTTGACGGCGACACAAGGTTCCGCAATTACGTACGCCATGCCGGGCTCTCCTGTCTGAGAGCGGTTTCCATCCGCGCCGCGCGAGGAAAGAGAATATTATTTTCGAGGTGGATGTGCAGGTGCAGGTCCGTCTCGAGCTCCGACAGGCCGCTCATCAGGGCTCGATAGGTGACACAAGCGTGCATGGGAATGTCGAAGTCACCGGTAATGTCCCGGATCTTCCGCAACGCGGTTCCGGCGTGATCGTGCTCCGCTTCCATCAAATAGATAGGATTTGCGACGGACCCGAAAATCAATCGCGGCGGCGGGCGGTGAGCCTCCATCGCCTCTTCGATCGCCCGAATTGCGGGGAATAGAACCACCTCTTCCTTCCGCATGTGCGGCTCCAGTTCCTGCCGCAACTCCGCGTAGGCTTCGGGAAGCCCGATGAGGGTGGGTCCGTACCGCTGGTTGTAGACGCGGTACACCTTGTCGAGCCGTGCCTGGATTGCGGGAAGCTCACGCCGAAGAAATCCGTGGTGAACGGCTTCGATGTGATCGCAGAGCTGATGGAGCGGGGAAGCGGACCAATCGCCGTCCGCCGCGGGAGTTTCGCGCAGAGCGGCTTCGAGTTCTTCTTTCACCGCGCCGGCGTCTTGTCCTTTTTGCAAGCACGCCTCCGCCAACGGGCGTTTTCCGCCGCAGCAATAGTCCAGGCCGTATTTCTCAAACACGCGGACGGCGGCAAGGGAGTGCGCCGCGATCTCGGCTACCGTGGCATTTTCGATGCGATCCATATGGGATTGCCTCCTATGCCGATTTTGCGGACTTTCGCCCGAAGAGGCCGTGACCAAAGTCACGAAACCACTATTTTTTAAGCGTTTTTATGCGAGCGGCCACAGAACCAGGATGACCAGCGCCATGTGCGCCAGCGAGATTCCCAGCATGCGGAAGCCGACGCGCTGCAGCCGTTCCCGCACGTGAGCGGCGGAAGAAAGGCGCCGGAGCTCAAAGGCGTGGATGGCACCGGAGAAGAGAATCGGTATTGCCAGCACCGGACTGCCAAACACGGCAATCGGAATGGCGGCCAGAAACTGCAGACCGGTACCTTGCAGGGCAGGACGCCGGGGATTGCCGCTCGCCGGGCGCGCCGCGGCGATTCGCATCTGCAGGCGCGCGTGCACGCAAAGAACCGAGACGGCTCCATGGAGAGTGAGCATTCCCCAGAGAAGCCATGTCCAAAGGGGAATCTCGCGGGTGGCGGCCAGGGCGGCCATGAAAGCGCTGGACGAGAGACCGGCCACCGCCACAAGCTGCAGGCCAACCGAGCGCTGCCGGTTGTGGACCGCAAACCAGACGGAAATCGCGGTGAGCGCGATTCCTGCCGCTGTCAGGGCGAGCAGCGGTATCCAAGGCAGATCGCGCGCGGCAATCCCAAAGCAGATCAAAATAGCAACGCACTCGGCCGCCAGCCAGCCCGCAACCGGCTGGATCTGAACCTTGCGGTGGCCGGCCCAGCGGTATCGCGCAAGGACGGTCAAAGGCTCCCGGATCAGAAACGCAGCCAGAACCAGAAACATCGCGGGAACAAGCAGCCAATCCCACCGGCCGGCCAGCAGAGCGGCGGCCAGGAACGGCTGGAGCATCAATCCCCAGGCGCCATGCTCCCGCGGAATCGGGATACCACCCGAATTCGATGATTCCGCCATCCGGTCTCTGCTATGCAAATGTGCGGTCGACAAGCGATTCGCCCTTTCTGAGAGCAGTATGCGGCACTTCGCGGAAATGGCGCAGTGACTCAGGTCACGGAGGCCAATCCGGTTCCGGAATGACCTGTGACTTAAGTCACAGTGCGTATTTCCCGCGGTGGCTAGACTGGAAGAAGATGCGGCGCAAGCGAGCGATTTTCTGGCCGGCCGGGTTGGCGATATGCGCGATCGCGGCGGCATGGGCGGCCCGCGACGACTGGGCGGACTATCCCTATCTGCCTTTCGATCACCCGGCGATCGACTATGACAAGAGGCCGCCGCAGGACGCGATCGCCAGACTGCAGGAAAAGATCGATCGCGGGCAAGTGCAGCTGAAATTCGACAGCCAGCACGGGTATCTGCCCAGCATTTTGAAGGAGCTGGATATTCATGCGGATTCGCAGATGCTGGTGTTTTCCAAGACCAGCTTCCAGGGACCGCGCATCTCGCCGCGCAATCCGCGAGCGCTGTACTTCAACGACGAAGCCGCGATCGGCTATGTCCCGGACGGAGATGTTTTGGAATTTACGGCTCTGGACCCCAACCAGGGAATCATCTTCTACACGATGGAACAGCCGAAGGCGAAGACTCCGGAATTTGTGCGGCGCAAGCAGGAGTGCCTCAACTGCCATTTAATCGGCGGGACCTTGTATGTTCCCGGCCTTCTGGCGACTTCGATCATTCCCCGGCCGGACGGATCGCCGCGCTTCATCGCCGCCGGGATTGTGGTCGACAGCCGGACTCCGCTGGATCAGCGCTGGGGCGGCTGGTATGTGACCGGCCGGTCCGGCGACCTGGTGCACCGTGGAAACGCCACGGCCCCCAACCCCGATCAGCCGAGCGTGCTGGACACCAGGGACACCCAGAATCTGACGAGTCTGGCGGGCCGCTTCGATGCCACCCGATATATGCAGCCGGCGAGCGACCTGGTTGCGCTGATGACGCTGGAGCATCAGAATCGCATGACCAGCTTTTTCACCCGGTTGAACTGGGAGACGCGGCTGGCCGAAAAAGATGAAAAGATGGCGGCGGCCTTTCAAGAACGCCTGGAATTCCTGACCGACGAGATGGTGTCCTATATGTTGTTCAAAGACGAGGCGCCGATGAAAGACCCGATGTCCGGCGTTTCCACCTTTACCCAAACGTTTCCGCAGCGGGGACCCCGGGACAAGAAAGGCCGCTCTCTTCGCGATTTCGATCTCAAAACCCGGGTGTTTCGTTATCCGCTGAGTTACATGATCTACAGCCCGGCATTCGATGCGATTCCGGACACGGCAAAGGACGTGGTGCTCCGGAAACTGTTCCGGGCATTGACGGCTCCGGTGGCCGGAAAGGACGCGGAATTGCCGGCGAAAGACCGCCAGGCGATTCTCGAAATTCTTCGCGACACCAAGCCGGGACTTCCGGACTATTTCCGCACGGCCTCCGGTGGCTGACCGTCCGGCCGCTTCCATTCCGTGATAGGTCTGGTAGCGATGGACAAAGCAGCAGTGCTTTCTCGCGCGTTGTTGTTCCGGGGCCTGGATTCCACCGCCCTGCATGAACTTGCCGCCGTGGCGCGAAAGCGGGAACTGAAGCAGGGCGAACTGCTGTTTCTGGCGGGCGAGAAGGCAGAGGGCCTTTTCGTCATCGTCTCCGGCCAGATCCGGGCCTACCGCGTGAACAGCCAGGGCCGCGAGCAGACCATTCATATCGAGCGCGACGGAGCCACGCTGGCGGAAGTTCCCCTGTTCGACGACGGTCCTTATCCGGCGACAGCAGTCGCCGAAGAACCGGCCACGGTGCTCTTTCTAAAGAAGGCCGATGTCCAGCGGTTCCTGCTGCAGCATCCGGAAGTGTGCCTGAGGGCCTTGAAGCTGATGGCGGAACGATTGCGAAGCCACGCAGAGCTGGTGGATGCTCTGGCGCTGCAGCAGGTGGGCCAGCGCGTCGCGCGTTTCCTGCTGGCGCAACGAAACGATCACGGTGTCCGGACGGCGGCGGGTCTGGAGTTGAATCTTCCGTATTCGAACGAGGAACTGGCGAAGTGTGTCGGTACGGTGCGGGAAGTCGTTTCGCGGACGCTGGCGCGTCTGGAAAGCACGGGACTGATCGCGCAGGTTCACGCACCGGCCAACAGCAAGCACCGTCGGGTCATCATTCCCGACGAGCGAAGCCTGGCGCGGTATTGCGGAGACGACGCGGATCTTACCTAGCTTAGGATGGTTCGGTGATGACTCGACGGGACTGGATCGGCGCTGTCGCCATGGCGGCGCGGGCAGGGAAGTTGGATACGGCCGATTCCCTGCTGCAACGGCAGACCGCCGCGGGCGAGGTGGAATCGGCGGCTCTGCTGGTCCGGTCGCCGGAAACCAAATTTGTCCGGGGTTATGGGAAAGCGAAAGCGGCCACCCCGTTCCTAATCGCCTCCATCACCAAGCCCATGACCGTCTCGGCGGTGATGCTGCTGCGGGATCAGGGGGCTCTCCGGCTGGACGATCCGGTGGAAAAGTTTCTCCCGCAATTTACCGGAGGAGACCGGAGCCGGGTCACCGTGAAGCACCTGCTGACCCACACCTCCGGACTTCCGGACATGCTGCCCGACAATACGGAGCTGCGAAAGAAGCACGCGCCGCTTTCCGCCTTTATCGACGGTGCCTGCCGGGTGCCGCTGGGCTTCGCGCCGGGGACAAAAGTCAGCTACCAGAGCATGGGAATTCTGCTGGCGGCGGCCATTGTCGAAAAGATCGCCGAACAGCCGCTGCCGGAGTATCTCCGGAAGGGCCTGTACGGCCCTCTGAAGATGACTGCTACGTCTTTAGGATTGGGCGGCCGGAAGATTTCGGATTGCGCCCGCTGCCAGGTTCCGGAAGTGACCGGCTGGGACTGGAACAGCCAATACTGGAGAAATCTGGGAGCGCCGTGGGGCGGCGCTCATTCCACCGTTGCCGACATCGCGACTTTCGTATCGGTGTTTCAGAA
>CAZETQ010000056.1:28151-30935 GCA_964515165.1 uncultured Solibacteraceae bacterium
AGACGACGATTCGTCCGGTCTCCGATGCGGCCGCGCAAACGGCAGCAGGTCCGCGTTGAAGCGGTGGAGACCGTTGTGCTGAGCTGGCTGGTTGTCCTTTGCGCGGTGGGGAGTGGATTGATGGGCGGAGTCTTCTTCGCGTTTTCCACCAGCGTGATGACCGCGCTGGGCAAACTTCCGGCGGCCCAGGGAATCGCCGCCATGCAGGCGATCAACCGGGCGATCCTGAATCCGGTGTTTTTGGGCACCTTCCTGGGAACCGCCATTGCGTGTGGAGCGGCGGCCGGAATCTGTCTCTTTCAGGCCGGGGTGCCGGGCCGCGGCTGGATCCTCGGTGGGGCCGCGGCCTACGTCATCGGCTCCTTCGCTGTGACAATGCTTTGCAACGTGCCGCGCAACAACCGGCTGATGGCGGTGGATCCCGGGAGCGCGGAGGCTCTGGCTATCTGGAGGGAATTCCTCGCCAGATGGACCGCGTGGAATCACGTTCGCGGGGTAGCGGCGGTAGCCGCTTCGGGACTGTTCATTGTGGGGGCGCTTCAGCGCTGAAACTGAGCGCCAAATTTTGCCAGATACAACTTCTGATAACACATATTATGTTAATAATGATATCGTCGAAAAATAGATCGCTAAACCCCCTTGACAATTAGATATCAGGATAGTAATTAGAACGGTGAGGAGGCCCACGTAGTGACAGTTCTCACGCAGATGAATCGTTTAAAATTTCTAGCGCTCCTTGTGCTAGCTGGACTACTTAGCGCAGGAATAAGCTACGGACAATATTGTTACAACGAAGGGTTTTTCTTCTTATCACGAGTACTATGTACTTATGGCGATGATGCTCAGTGTTCCTGGTATGGAGACGACATGACTTGTGAGGTTGAAGTCTGTGCATCGCCCAACTGTCCGGACAGTGGCGTCCATCGCTATTGTCAATCCATCACCTACATTTGTTGGACAGCGAGTTGGTGTAGTGGAGGTTGGTACTGTGCTTAACAAAATACAACGATGGCCACTGCTGGCCAGTAGGCGCTTGCTTCTCTTAGCTGTTATTTCATCTTGCAGCTACTTCGGAATCAGAAAAGTTATTGCCGCTGACAATTCGCAGTATACGATCGTCATGAATGAGGTCACTTTCAATCGGGATGGAAAACCGATTTTGAGTGAGTCAGTAACATACGCGCGCCGGAGTGACGGATCCGAGGTCAAAATGAGGTCCATCCTCAAACCGGACAAGAGTGGATATGCAATTCAGCGCAAGATCTTCAATTTAGTGACAGGAGAAGAGACTCTAGTTGATGGCGTAACGAACAGCACGACAACGATGCCAATGCCGGCTAAAGCGCTGGAGACAGCCCGATTATCCCGCGTGTGTACGAACGATCTGAATCCGGAGAGAGACCAGATCTCGGGTATTGACGTGGTTAAAGTTGTCACTAATATTAAGCATTCGACGACGATGAAAATCGAGCAATGGCAAGCACCGACACTGAATTGTTTCTCCTTATCAGAGACGGCTTATACAACGGATCCTGGTGGAGATAGCTTTAGGAAGATGAAAACGAGCCAAGCTTCCAAGGTCGATCTCGGCGAGCCCAACCCATCAATGTTCGAAATCCCAACCTCCTATCAGGAGCGGCGACCGTCAGACCTGCGCGGTGAATATTTCCGCCTATATCCGAACGAGCCGAAGGCTGCGTGCCTGAGAACGACGGATCAAAAGTTGGACGAGTTGTATGCCTCACGCAGGGCGGTTAGATAAGATTGTCGGAAATGGCACACTTCGGCCGAAAAATGGGCTCGCCACGCCATCGCGCATCGAGCCCGAGGGAAGAAAATCTGCTAGCGTCCCCGGCCGCCGCGGCTAACCGAACCGCCCCCGCCGCCACCTCCGCGTGACGGAGCGCCTCCGCCGACGTTGGGAGCCGATTGCATCCGGGGACCGCTCATGGAAGGACCGCCTCCGGAGGGGCCGCGCGATCCGCCGCCCACACCGAGCCCGCCCATGCTTCCTCTCGCTGGCGCGCTCATACTGCCTCCACTTCGGGGCGACTCCATGCGCGGAATCGATTGGGAGCGGCCATAGGATCCGCCAAAGCTACCGGACCGGTCGCGCACCATCGGAGGATTGACGTTCACGGAACTTCCGGTATCGCCCTCGAACCCGCGATTGGAGCGTGTCGAACCGGAATCCGGGACGGCGCCGAAGCGCTCCCATCCTCGCGATTCCCGTCCATAGGTTGCGCCAGATCCGCCACTGTCCCGGCTTCGCGGCGGAGCGAGCGATTCTCCGGAGGCTCCCGGTACCGCGGCGGAGCCGCCGACGCGCCGCCAGCCTTCGGACGCGGAGCGCTGCGGCGTGGTTTGCGAGTCCACCCGGTTGCCGGCCTGCCGAGGCTCGCCGAATCGCTGCCAACCGTTTCCGGACCGGTCGCGCATTGTCTGCCCGTCCGGCGAGGAGGCAGCAGGCTCCCGGGGACCGGACGATTGGTAGGACGATCCACCCCCCGCGCCCAGGGAAGCTCCCCTGTCGCCCACGCGGCGCCAACCTTCGCCTCCTTGCCCGACACGACGGCCTTCGGAAGGCGCGGCCTGACGAGCCTCGACTCCGCTGGCGCTACCCGGTGCCTGGCCGAACGCGTTTCTCGCCGCCTGCTCGACATTGCGCCGCTGATCGGCAAAGGAAACCTGTTGGGCCGGCGCTCCGCGGTGGCGCGAATAGAATTGCTGATTTGCCGGCTGGGAGCGGATGCTGTCCTGGCTGATGTTTCGATCGCTCCAGCG
>CAZETQ010000056.1:31035-39460 GCA_964515165.1 uncultured Solibacteraceae bacterium
CCGCTCCAGCCGCCGGCTCCCCAACCGACCCAGGCAACCAGCGCCGGCCGCCAGTAGGGACGAATGCCTCCGCCGCCGCCGGGCCACCAGCACCAGCGGTTCGCCCCCCAGAACCAGCGTCCGTAATGATACGGAGCCCAGCCCCAGGGGTCGTAGCTGAGCCAGGTCCACCCGTAATAGTTCGCCCAAGTCCAGCGGCCATATCGATAGGGTGCCCAGCCGACGGCAACCGTGGGCTGCCAGACCATGCCGTACGGAGCGACGTTCACCCATTGGCCATGGCCGTCCAGCGCCTCGGCGCCGGAGATATTGCGGTCGACGTAGTTGTAGGAAGTGCTGCGCACCAGCTCCTTGTTGCGCCGGTCGTTCCATTGATCCCATTCGTCATCGGGAATGTCCGCCACGCTGCGAAACTCCGGGTCGCTGGTGGCTCCGCGAACCTGCATCGTCCGTCCGGCCTTGAGCCGCTGGGAACCCTGCGGAGAGTAGATCTCCGCTTCCCCGCTCCGGACCGAAATTTCTGTGACCAAGCCGTCGGCATCCTGCCGAACCGTCACCCGGTACATGCCCTTTTTGAATGGCCGAACCGAAACGCTGGGAGTCGCAATGTCGACGTCGGCATCCGACTCCCGGACGATGGCGAACATGATTGTCCCGCGCGCCAATTGAATCTGATAACGGTTGTTGTCCAGCTCTCCCATCCGGAGCTCGGTATCGGTGGACAACCGGACCAGGTTGGCCCAGTCGAACTGAACCTCCGCGCGCGAGCCGGTGCCGGACAGGACAGTGTCTCCGGCAAGCAGCGGGCCATTGACCGCCGCCGCCACCCACTCGCTGGTGTCTCCGCGCTTCACCGACACGTCGCCCGCAATGAGGCTGAGCCGGGCGACGCCCTTGCCGGGAGCGTCCTCTTCCTGCGCCAGTCCGGCCGGCGCCAGGAGTATCACCGCCCACAAGACCTTTTTCATCGCGCTCACCCGTCCATTTGCGGGCATTTGGATAACCATTCCGAACTATCGTCTTATCAACCCATTACGAACAGATCTTCCAATCTCCAGTGGTTGAAAACCACCACTCCCGGCCTTCAGAGGCCAGCGGAAATCAGGTTGGGAAAAAACTAGGATTCGCGGCGTGGATCGGTGATACTAAGTGCGGTGAGATTCGCCGTCCCTTCTATGCGGGGTGGCTCTTATAATAGGACGTATACCGTCATGAAGCGAAGAGAGTTTGTCGCCGGTCTGGTGCCTGCCGCCTTACTTGCCCAGAACGCGGGCTCCAAGCCGGACGGCGAGATTCAAGTCAGCGTCAACGAAGTGATTGTTCCGGTGACCGTCACCGATGAGAAGGGCCGTTTCGTCAGCGATCTCGACCAGGGCGATTTTCAGATTTACGACGAGGGGAAAGAGCAGAGGATCCAGTATTTCTCCCGGGAACGGAATCAACCCGTGGTGGTGGGATTCCTGGTGGACCAGTCCAACTCCAACCGGCTGCACTGGAAGAAGTTCCAGGAGGCCGTCGAAGAACTGGTGGTGACGCTGCTACCCGGAGAACCCAAATATTCCGGGTATCTGATCGGGTACTCCAACGACGCGGAACTGCTGGCCAATACCACCACCGACCCGGAGAAGCTTCTGGAGAAAATCCGGAAAATGAAGCCCGGCGGCGGTGCGGCGCTCTATGACGCTTTGTATATTTCCTGTACCAGCCGGACTCTCGTGAAGGGAGAACCGGTGGAGCCCCGGCGCGTCATCGTGGTGGTCGGCGACGGCCATGATACCGCCAGCAAGAAAGGGATTGAAGAAGTTCTTGAGCTTGCGCAGCGTAACCTTGTGACGATCTATGGAGTTTCGACCGTCGGCTTCGGGTTTTTTACGGACGGGGAAAAGAATCTCACCCGGCTGGCGGAAGAAACCGGCGGACGCGTGGAGTATCCGCTGCAGGGGGTTTACAAGGACATTTCCGGCTACCTGTCGACTCCTTCCGACGAAGGAAATTATGCGTTGAAAGTGGGAACGGGCGGCTACGCTTCGGCGGTCGCGCAGGGTCTGTTCCGGGCCGTGGCCAACGTGGCCGGCGAAGTCACGACGCAGTACATTCTTCGATACGTTCCGGATAACACCGATGTGAAGAAGACCTTCCGCGCGATTCGCGTCGAAGTGTCCAAATACCCGAACGTGAAAATCCGGGCGCGGAGAGGATACTATCCTTTCACCTTGTAAGGGAAACGTTCTCTCTCGTTGGGAAGCGTTTCGCCGATCCTGAAATAGATGGCATCGACGCTGACAGCAATGCACCGCGGGCGGTTTGCGATCTTCGAGGTCGCGCTGCCGGGGCGCCGGTCCGAGCCCGCGGGAGTTCTGCTGTGGGATGAGACGTCCGGTTCGGCCGGAACGCGTTTCCGGCGCGACTTTCACCTGATCTCCGACGAAGACGACCTGGAGATCATGATCGCGCTGGAGCGGGATTTGGACGGCAAGATCCGCGAGATGGGGCCGAAAGCGTTTCTGGACTGGGCGGGCGATACGCTCTCCAATACGGTGCGCGTGACGGACGCGGAAACGGTGACCATCGATTCGTTCGAAAAGACCCTCACCCGGCTTTATCGTAAGCATGTTCCGGCGGCCGTTCAGCGGTATGAAACGCATTTGCCGCGCATCCGGCTGGCCGCGGCGGCCGGTTCCTGGGGAGAGAACATGGATCCGGAGCGGATCGCCGGCGAGGCGGAGGAATGGGTGGAGGTTCCTGAGGACCTTCGCATCGACGACCAGATGTTTGTGGCGCAGGTGACGGGACGATCCATGGAACCCAGGATTCCCGATGGAAGCCTGTGCGTGTTCCGGTATCATCCTGCCGGCTCGCGCCGGGGCCGCCTGCTGCTGATCGAGAATTTTTCCGAGTCCTCGCAGCGTTACACCGTGAAGCGATACCGGAGCGAGAAAGAATTTCTCGACGATGACTCGTTCCGGCACAAGCGCATCGTTCTGGAGCCTCTGAATCCCGAGTTTGAGCCCTGGGAACTTGCCGAAGGCGAGGACTGCCGGGTGATCGGCGAGTTCATCCGCGTCCTGGACTGAGCGCCTCCCCGCCCGGGGTTTCCTGCGATAACCTCAAGTCCTTATGGCGGAAGAACGAAAATACGGATTCAACACGCGCGCGCTGCACCACGGCTACGATCCTCAAACGGGGATGAAAGCCCGGGCCGTGCCCATCTATCAGTCGACGTCCTTCGTTTTCGACAACTCGCAGCACGCGGCGGATCTGTTCGCCCTGCAGCAGTTCGGGAACATTTACACCCGGATCATGAACCCCACGACGGATGTCCTGGAGCAGCGGGTGGCTTCGCTTGAGAACGGCATCGGCGGGCTGGCCACGGCGTCCGGGCAGGCTGCGCAGTTCATCGCGATCTCCAGCCTACTGCAGCCGGGGGATCATCTGGTTGCCGCGGCGACGCTGTACGGCGGGACCTACACTCAATTCGACGTCAGCTTCCGGCGCCTGGGATATGACGTGACCTTTGTCGAGCCGGACGATCCGGAGAATTTCCGCAAGGCGATCACGCCGAAAACCAAGCTGCTGTATGGCGAGACGATTTCCAATCCGCGCAACAACGTGCTGGATATCGAGGCTGTGGCGAAGATCGCGCATGGGGCGAATATTCCACTGATGATCGACAACACCTTCGCCACTCCCTATGTCTGCCGGCCGATCGACTACGGCGCCGATATCGTGGTTCATTCGATGACGAAGTTCATGGGGGGCCACGGGAATTCGATCGGCGGAATGATCGTGGACGGCGGGAAGTTCGACTGGAGCAAGGCCGGCTTTCCGATGATCAACAAGCCGTCGCCGGGTTACCACGGAATGGTGTTCAGTGAAGTGTTCGGCCCGATGGCGTTCATCATCCGGTGCCGGGTGGAGGGATTGCGAGACCTGGGCCCGTGCATGAGTCCGTTCAACGCCTTCCTGTTGCTGCAAGGCGTTGAAACGCTGGGGCCGCGCATGGACCGCCACCTGTCGAACACCGCCGGCGTCATCGCCTTCCTGGAAAAGCATCCGAAAGTGACCTGGGTGAAGTATCCGTCGATGAAGTCGTCGCCGTACTACAAGCTCGCCCAGAAGTATTGTCCGAAGGGCGCCGGCGCCGTTTTTAGCTTCGGCGTGAAAGGCGGGCGCGAAGCGTGTATCAAGCTGGTTGACAGCCTGAAGATCTTCTCGCACCTGGCCAACGTCGGGGATACCCGCAGCCTGGTGATCTGTCCTGCCGTCACCACGCACCAGCAGTTGAGTGCGGAGCAGCAGGAGGCCGCCGGCGTGATGCAGGACATGGTGCGGCTGTCGGTGGGAATCGAGGATCTGGACGACCTGCTGTGGGATCTGGGGCAGGCTCTGGACGCGGCGTAGCTTTCGGCGCGGGAGCTGGAGTGCGGACGAGCCCTGTTGCCGTCCGCTCCAGTTCCCGCGGCCCGATGCAACACCGGAACCCTATAATGAAGGCGTCGCCATTTATGCCCGCGCCTTCCCTGCCGGTTTCGACTGGTGTCGATTCCTACATCTCCGCAAATGAACAGCGCCTCCTCGACGAGCTGCTGGAGCTGCTGCGGATTCCCTCCATCAGCACGCTGCCGGAACACCGCGAGGACGTCGCGAAAGCTGCCCGCTTCGTGGCGGATGCCCTGGGACGCGCCGGAATGGAGAATGTGGAAATCATCCCCACCGACGGTCATCCGCTGATCTATGCGGACTGGCTGCACGCTCCGGGAAAACCAACAGTCCTGTGCTACGGGCACTACGACGTCCAGCCGGCCGACCCGCTGGAGTTGTGGAAGTCGCCCCCGTTTGAGCCTGACATCCGCGACGGCAACATCTATGCGCGGGGATCGGCGGACGACAAAGGCCAGATGTACGCCCACATCAAAGCGGTCGAAGCTTTGACGGCGACGGGCAACGGCAAGCTTCCGGTCAACGTGAAATTTCTGATCGAAGGCGAAGAGGAAATCGGCGGGAAATCCATTTCGAAGTTCGTGCCGGCGAACAAGGAAAAGCTAAAAGCCGACGTCGCCCTGGTTTCGGACACGGCGCTGTACGCCGATGGAATCCCGACACTGTGCATCGGTCTGCGAGGGCTGGTTTATACAGAGATCGAAGCGAAAGGCCCGGGCCGCGATCTCCACTCCGGTCTCTATGGCGGAGCGGCGCCCAATGCCGTCTACGCCCTGGTGGAGTTGCTGGCGAAGATGAAGGACGCAGACGGGCGAATCCTCATCCCGGGTATCTATGATGATGTCGCGGAGCCTTCCTCCGCCGAACTGGACAGCTGGAAATCGCTGCCGTTCGACGAAAGCAAGCTGCTGCGAGAGGAAGTCGGCTCCGCGGCACTGATAGGGGAGAAGGATCGAACCGTTCTGGAACGTATCTGGTCGCGGCCGACGCTCGAAGTTCACGGAATTGCCGGCGGGTTCACGGCCGCGGGTGCGAAAACAGTGATCCCCGCAACCGCGACAGCGAAGGTCAGTTTGCGGCTGGTTCCCCAGCAAGACCCCGAAAAAATCGTGAGCGCGCTGAAAGATTTTGTTGAGAGGAACACTCCCCAGGGCGTGAAGTGCGAGGTTCGAGTCTTAAGCGCGGGTCCGGGCCTGGTTGTGAATCCGGATCATCCCGCCATTCGCACGGCGGCGGCGGTGTTCAGCGAGACGCTCGGCCGCTCGACCGTGCTGACTCGCTCCGGCGGATCGATCCCGATCGTCGGAGAATTTGCGGAGTACCTGGGCATTCCGACGGTCCTGATGGGCTTCGGTCTGCCGGACGACGGCCTGCATTCGCCGAATGAAAAATTTCGAGTCGCCAACTATTACACCGGCATTCGAACGGTAGCTCGATTCCTTGAACAGTACAGTCAGTAACGACGTTCCCGCGCCCGCTGCTTCCCACGGCAGCGTGATGCGCTCGGCGGGAATCGTCTCGGCGGCGGTCGCCCTCAGCCGCGTCAGCGGACTGGTCCGCGAGATCGTCATGGCCCGGCTTTTCGGAGCGGGCATGGCTTATGACGCCTTCCTGCTGGCGTTTCGAATTCCGAACCTGACGCGCGACCTTTTCGCCGAAGGCGCTCTTTCCAGCGCATTCGTTCCCAAGTTTACCGAGTATCTGACCAATCGCAGCCGGGAAGATGCCGCGCGGCTGGCCCGGCTGGTGGCGACCGCGTTGATTCTCATCGTCGGCATCGGCTGCGCACTGGGGGCCTGGTTTGCGCCGGAGCTGGTTGCGATCTTCGCCCCCGGATTCAAAGGCGTCCCCGGCAAGTTCGATCTCGCAGTGCGGCTGACCAGAATCATGTTCCCGTTCCTGCTGTTGGTGGCGCTTGCCGCGCAGGCCATGGGAGTCTTGAACGCCCTCAATCAGTTCGGAATTCCGGCGCTTTCCTCGACATTCTTCAATCTGGGCTCGGTCGGTTTCGGCCTGGTGATCGGATGGATCCTGGGCCCGGCGCTCGGGATGATGCCGATCGAGGGAATGGCCTGGGGCGTGGTTCTGGGCGGTGCGCTGCAATTGATCGTGCAGTTGCCATCGCTGGCGCGAGAAGGATTCCAATTCCGGCCGGAGTTTGACCGGCATGAACCGGGTCTACGGCACATCCTGGCGCTGATGGGGCCGGCGATTCTTGGCAATGCGGCCGTACAGATCAACGTGATGGTGAACACATCGTTTGCCGCCGGAGTCTTCGATCCGGTCCGCGGTCTCAATGGCCCGGTGAGCTGGCTGAACTGCGCATTCCGGTTCATGCAGCTTCCTCTGGGATTATTCGGTGTCGCCATCGCTTCCGCCACTTTGCCCGCGATTTCCCGCAGCGCGGCGGCCGGGAAAATGGAAGACTTCCGGAAAACCCTGGCGCGATCGCTGGGCTTGGTCTTCCTGCTGACCGTGCCCTCGGCCGTGGGGCTGGCGATCCTGGGTCCTTCGATGATCGGAGCCGTCTACGAAGGCGGCCGGTTCAATTCCTACGACACAGACCGGACTGCCGCCGCTCTCGCTGCATTCGCTGTAGGACTGGCCGGTTATTCCGCCCTGAAGGTGCTGACGCCGGCCTTTTACGCTCTGAAAGATTCCCGCACCCCGATGATCGTCAGTTTGCTGAACGTCCTGGTGAACTACTTCACGGCAAAGACGCTGCTGAAGACCGCGGGCATGGGCCACGAAGGATTGGCCGTCACCACGTCCGTTGTCGCGATCTTCGGTTTTCTCATCCTGTTTTGGATTCTTCGCAACCGCATAGGAGGAATTCACGGCCGCGAGCTTCTCTCCAGCTTTACGCGCGTTTTGTGCGCAGCTGCCGTGATGGCGGCCGCTATCTTTGTTTCGCATCGGGCCATTTGGACTTGGGCCGGGCGCGGTACGCTGGGATGCCTGCTGGATTTGGCGGTGTCGATTCCGCTGGGGGCGATCGTATTTTGGGCCGTCTGCCGGGTCCTGAATATTCCGGAGCTGGCCACAGCCATGAATAGTTTGCAGGGTTTGTTCCGGCGCCTGGGCTTCGCGCGCTGAGACCCCCATTCGAAGTCCGCGTGATACGATCACCAGAGATGGTCCAGGAAGTGGAGCAGGCGCTCCGCCTGCAGGAATTTGACAAGCGAATTACCGAGCTGACAACGGAAATCGCTGCGCTGCCGAAGCACGTCGCCGTAATCGAGAAGCAGCTGGAATCGCATCTCCGCAAGCTGGAGGCCAACCGCGCGGCCTTGGCTGCCAACCAGCGCGAGCGCAAGCAGCGCGAACTGGACATCCAAACGCAGGAACAGAAGATCTCCAAGCTGAACGATCAGACGCTTCAGGCCAAGACCAACGAGCAGTACCGCGCCTTTCAGCACGAGATCGAATACTGCCGCACCGAGATCCGCAAAGCGGAAGATCGAATCCTCGACCTGATGGCGGAGTCGGAGCCGCTGGAGGCGGAAGTCAAATCGGCGGAAGCGGAACTGGCCGTCGAAAAGAAGCAGGTGGAGGCCGAGAAAGCATCCGCCCGGGAACGGACCGAAACCGACAAACTCGAAATGGCCGAGGTGCAGGAGAAGCGTAAAGTCGGCTACTCCGCTCTTTCTCCCACGATGCAGCGGCACTACGACCGGCTAAAGAAAAAGCACGCCAACGGCGTCGTGGTTTCCGAAGTCCGCGATGGCCTCTGCTCCGCCTGCCGGCTGACGCTGCGCCCGCAGTTCTACCAGGAGCTGCGCAGCGCAACGACCGTCATGTTCTGCGAAAACTGCGGCCGGATGCTGCGATATGCGCCGCCAGTTGACGTGCAAGCCGAGTTCGAAGGCGGAACTCGGGTGGCGCTCAGCTAGAGTTCGAATAGGGACGCGCTCATGGTTTGCGACCCGCTTACTTCGTGCGCGGCTTCCTTGATCCGATAAAGTTACAGACACAAGCAGCCGCG
>CAZETQ010000057.1:0-39122 GCA_964515165.1 uncultured Solibacteraceae bacterium
TTCCTTGGAAATCGCCTCCGGCGATTCCCACTTTCCCACCGCCTCGACGACGACTCGCCCTCTCTCTCCCAAAAAGGCGAAGAGGGCTGCTTGAAACCAAACCGGACAACTAGCGTGTTAATAAAACCGGACAACTATAAAAACTAACGACACTAAAAGTTTAGGAGTTCGGTATTAAAGATCCCATCGCGCGTCCATCGGAACTTCTTTCGGCATGCGCTGGATACTACTGGCCAAAACCGCTGGCAATGCCTTCGGTGGACACTTCGACGTTTATAGCAGGCTCATCACAAAGGTCTTCTTCACCCTCAGCCATCTCGATCGCGCTGAGACCGGATTACAGGGTTGCTAATTGCGCGCCGAAGTGCGCGGACCTGATTGCGGGAGCCAGCCAATAATGTCTCCATCTCCTTCAATCACGGCCTCGAAGCGATATTCTCGCGTTCTGGGAAATCCGAACAGTTTGTACCGGAGTACCACTCCGATTATCGATCGCCTTAATCCCGGAAGGACGAACTGGGTATTCTCGTGACAGTTTGCTGTCATCACGTCACCTGGTTCAAATCTAGGCTTTGTGTCGGGATGGTTCATGGTGCTATCTATCACATGGCGCCCTAGTCCCCAATCCTTCTCGAAAATCATGCATTGCGCAGAGAACTCGTGGAGCGTGCTTTTCGACCGATTGGATATCGTGAATGGGACGTCGAACGGCAATGCCTGATTAAATTCGCGTGGTTCGACAAGTGGAACCATGAGGATGTCAGGAAGCTGCGTTAGAACGAAGGCGCTAAGCCCCCCGATAACTGGAATCATCGTCCACCACCGTACACGCCACTTCGGCGATCGCCAGTTACTACGACTCATCGAGGCGCAGATTATCACACTGAATGTATCGGGATGCGAATGCGTGACAGACGGAACAATTCCGGAATTCCTCACGCTGATAGCACGGCAGCTTTACCTTTGACGGCGAGGACCATTGAGGAAAGTTTGAGAAGGAGGGGAAGGAGCTGCTAAAGAGGAACGACTGTCAGTCCAGGGATCTTCTGGAAGTGGCGCAGATTGCCGGGTGAGCACGCGTAGCCCTGTTCGATAGCGGCAACCGCGATCATCTGGAATCTACCGCGCCAGGACGCCCGAAGCCTCCCAGCGGCGGCGCGAGTACATCGAGGAGCTTGCGAGTTTGGTTCCGGTTCATCCGGCGACTCACAGATCGTTGAACGGCAACACGTTTTCTTTGGCCGCTTCCTGGCCCTCGATCTGGCCGATAAGCCAAGCCGTTTTGTCGAAGCCATCCTGGCCGCTCATGGTCCGGTCGATCTGTCGCTGTCACCGATTACCGTGGCCGGCTTGTCCATGAGATCCTTACCGAAGTCTTCGTCGAGAGTCACGGTCGAGTTACGCTGTCTGGCTTCGCGAAGGATGTCGGTGATCGGCCGCCCGCTGCGATTCTGTGCGCGGAGCACGGCGACGGGCCGGTGGTCCTGTTCGATGACGACCTCGACGCCCTGCTGCACCTTGGCGAGCACAGCATGAAGATCGCGGGCCACTTCGGCTTCGCTCATGTGGACGGTTGCCATTGCTTTCATTATGGCTCGTGCTCCTCGTCTTCATACGTTCGGCGTCCGGAACAGCGCAATCGATCCGGAATCTGAATCGATCATCCGGGACAGACGGAAATCCCGGCTAACTCGCGGAAGCCAGACGGAGCGTAAAATCTTCGAAGGTCCATGTCTTCGGAGATCCATCGATGACGAATCGTCGAAACAAGCGCCTGCCGGTTCGCTGGCCGGAAATTCGGGTCGCGATTGCGATTCTTCTTCCCGCCTCCTGCCTATGCCAGAACCAGGTATCCTTTCATCGCGACACCGGGAGAATTGACGTCCGGATCGCCGGCAAACCGTTCACTACCTTTCACTACGAGCCGAAGTGGGACAAGCCGTTCCTTTACCCCGTCCTTTCCGCGGCCGGAGCCGCGGTGACTCGAGGGTTCCCCGTCGATCCGAAGCCCGGCGAGACGAACGATCACGTCTGGCAGCGAGGTCTTTGGTATACCCATGGCGACATCGGCGGCGTCGATTTTTGGCGGGAGCTGGGTCCCGACAAGACCGGGAAAATCGTCCTGACCGGCGCTCCGGCAACAGGTGCGGACTGGCTGCGTTGGGAGGGCGATCTGATCGCCCCCGGCGGCCGGAAAATCGCAACGCTCCGGCAGGAGCTGAGATTCTCCGGCAACTCGGTCAGAAGGATCGTCGATGTCTCCGTCGCGATCCGCGCCATCCCCGGCGCGCCGCTGAAGATGGGAGACACCGAAGAAGGCGCGCTCGGGTTTCGCTTCTCCGATGATTTTCGGGAGGACCGCGGAGCCCTGCTCCGCAATGCCGAAGGGCTGACAACCAGCCGGAATATCTGGGGCAAGCGGTCCCCATGGGTGGAATACGCCGTAGTGCGCGACGGCCGGAAGCTGGCGGTGACGATCCTCGATCACCCCACAAATCCGCGCCATCCCACCTGGTGGCACGCTCGCGGATACGGGCTGGCCGCGGCAAATCCCTTTGGCCAGCATGATTTCGAAAAAGACAAGACCAAGGATGGGTCCTTGACGATTCCGCCCGATGGGGAGCTCCCGTTCCGCTATCGCGTCGTCATCCATGAAGGCGAATCCGGCAGCGATCTCTTCCGGGAATTTGCCGCTGGAACCGCCACCGCGAAGCGATTTCAAATCGGCGGCGACTGGTGCTTTGTGGAAGTTCCGAAAGATGCCGAAAAGCGCCGGGAAGCGGTGATTCTCATTCACGGCAACGGCCAAACGGTGGATGAGACCACTTCTTCCTGGGAGTCGAATGCCGCCTCCCGCCGAGCCATGGACCGCCTGCTGCGCGCCGGTTACGTAATTGCCCAAACGAACCATGGAGCCACCCGCGAAAACGGAATGTGGGGAAATCCCGCCACCCAGAACGCCGTCGCCGCCCTCATGGAACGATTGAAGTCCGAGTACGGCATAGACCGCTTTCATGCCATGGCGATATCCGCCGGAAACGCGACTCTGCTGAACCTGGTGCTCAACCGGAAGGCGGACTTTGCCTCTGCTGTGCTCGTAGCCCCCGTGATTTCTCTCGAAAGCATGTATCGCTGTCCCGGCAATACCGACAGAGTGGGCGGAATTGCACAAGCGTTCGCATTCCAGCCCGCTTCCGCCTGCCCCGGCAATCCTGAACAGGATCGGGCGTTCCGGAAGGCAACCGCCTCCTCCGATCCTCTCCGCCGGATCCGGGCGCTGCCCCCGTCGAAAATCCCCTCCCATTTGGGTGGCACTCGATGGCTGGCTCTGTTTTCCGATGACGACCCAAAGGTCCTGGCAAGTGAAAACGTGCGGGCCTTTCAAGCCATCCTCGGCAAGTCTGGAGTCTCCGTGGAAGCAAAGACGCTCCGGATTCCGACTCATAGCTCGGACGAGCTGCTCAATCGCTACTCCTCCGATATCGTCGATTTCCTCGCAATCCGGTAATACTCCCGGCCGCCCGGGCTAGCGGCGATCGGCCCGTTTCCACTGTTCGTCGAAAAATCCCGCCTCCACGATCCGGCCGGGAGCCTTCTCATCGGCGGCCACCGTCGTATCCACCACCGCCCAATCGGGCAGCTTCGGAACCTGCCGGGCATTGTTCAGGTAGTCGAACTCCCGGAACGTAAATCCGCTGTTCAAAACGACGTACCGCGCCGGATTTTCCGGATTCGGCGCGATCAGGATCAACTCCCGGTTCTTCTCCTTCGGCCAGGCCACCGGCAGCTTGGAAGCGATTCGCTTCATCACGGAATTGCTGGAAGGATCGCCCCACAGCGCGATGTTGGCCGATGCGATATCGGCGGCAGTCAACTCGGAATCGCGTTTGACGATCGCGTCTCCCCGGAACTGCCGGCGCCACTCGCGGATCGCCCGTTCCATTTCCGCTTGCGCCCAGGCCGACGCGGACCCCGAGGGCTTCACGACAATGAAGCGTCCCATGAAGGCATCGTCGATCGGGCCCTGCAGATCGTGCCTTTTCCCATGCAGCTTCTGGCCCGCCGCCCATTTCCCGCCGCTCCGGTGAAAGCTCAACTGCTTCGCCGGCAGCTTCTGCCCGTCCAGCACCACCGACGTGGCCTTCACGCCTTCAAAGCTCAACCCATCGACGTTTTCCGTCTTCGCCTCGATCACTCCATCCCGCAGCTCCGCATCAATCCGGGAGCGTTCCCAATGCTTCGTCATCGCGTCCAGCGTCACCCACTTCATGCGGTTGTACTTCAACGTGTAGGTCACAAACTGAATCTTCGCCGGCAATGCCTCGCGGCCCTTCGCCGCATAGCCGTCCAGCAGCCGGTCGATCTCTACCTTGGAGTCCGGATGATACCGGTGCGGCGTCTGGGGACCGATAATGTGCGTCATCGTCATCCCCTCCGCCGCCAGTGCCTTTGCCATGATGTCGGCGGCCTGCTTCTGGCCGTCAATCTCGCCCGAGTAGGCCACCAGCGGCACATTGGCGAAATTGGCGGCGTAATCCGTCGCATTGTAGAGGTGCCACAAGGTGCGCTCCCAGGCGGGAGTGGCGTCAATCTGCTGCGGAGTCATCTTCAGAAACTCCGGAGTCTCGGCAAACCCCGCTCCCGGAGCCACCGCCGCCCACAGTCCGGCAAAGTGCGCGCCGATATGCCACGCCGCCGCGCCGCCCATCGAAAACCCGCGCATCAGAATGCGGTCCTCGTCGATCGAGTACCGCTTCTTGACATCTTCGATCGCCTCGAAAAGATCCACCTCTCCGGCGAACTTGTTGGCGTTGCAGTAGCGTCCGTACAGGTGCAGCACGATCGTGTCCTTCGGCGCGAACTGCCCCACATTGTTCAATCTGTCCCAGATGAAATTGGCTTCGCTCAAAGTTTCCGCCCGGCCGTGAAACCACGCGTCCAGCCGCCATTTGCGCGAAGGCGAGTAATTTTCGGGAAGGACAAGTCCGTACGGCTGAAGGCTATCGTCGATGCGCGAACGATAGGCATGCACCACCAGTCCGTTTTTCGGAGGAGCCGTCATTTTCAGCAAGCTCCGCGTCCGCTCGATCGATTCCGGACTGAAAAACTCGTTGTAGTCCAGAGCCCAGCGAACTGCCTTCGCGATCACGGCAGCGTCCGGATCGGCCTTGCCCTGCCACTTCGCCAGATCGGCGCGCATCTCCGCGGCGATCTCCGCCGGAACGGCGATTCCCGGCGGGGGAACCGGTCGAACTTCGGCAAGCGCAATCGTGGCAACGGCAACAAGAGCAAGTTTCACGCAGTCATTGTACGGAAACTCGCCATCCGCCAGGTTTCCCATAAACTGGTTTTGCGTCAGGAAAGCAGCTCACCATGGAAACAATGTCGCCGGTTTCACCATCCGGCCTCTCGACTGCAACGGAAATGTCCTACGACGATCCCGCCTTGTACTGCAATCGCGAGCTGAGCCTGCTTGCCTTTCAGGAGCGCGTTCTGGAAGAGGTCGCCGACGAAACCAATCCGCTGCTGGAACGAGTCAAGTTCCTGGCCATCTTCGGTTCCAACCTCGATGAATTCTTCATGGTGCGCGTGGCTGCCCTGCAGCAGAAGCTCGCCGTCGGCACCGACGACATCAGCCTGGACGGGCGGGGAACTGCCGCTCAACTGGAAGCCAGCCGGGCGGAGGCGGCGCGGCTGACGGCCCGGGCCTACGCCTGTTGGGAGAACCAGCTGGTTCCGCTGCTGGCCCGCGAGGACGTCCACATCCTGGATTACACGGCGCTGCCCGAATCGGAGCGCGCCGCCCTCAACGAGTTTTTTCGCAAGACGATCTTTCCGATCCTGACACCTCTCGGTTACGATCCCGGCCGTCCCTTTCCGCACATTTCCAGCCTGAGCCTGAACCTCGCGGTTGTTCTTCGCGACAAAAGCGGAGTGGAGCACTTCGCTCGGGTCAAGATTCCGGACAAAGTGGACCAGCTTGTTCCCGTTCCCGGCACTCCTCCGGGAGTCAGCCGCTTTGTCTGGCTGGAACAGATCGTTTTTGCCAACCTGGAAAGCCTCTTTCCGGGAACGCAGATTGTCGACGCCTACCCCTTCCGCATCACCCGGGACGCCGAGGTCGAAATTCAGGAGCTCGAAAGCGACGACCTGCTGGAGACCATCGAAGAGGCGGTGTGGCAGCGCCGGTTCCGCAACGTCGTCCGGCTGGAACTGACACGGGATCTCCCGGAAACCGTACTCGACATTCTCACCAGCGAGCTGGAAGCCGGCCCCGACCTGGTTTCCCGCGTCCCGGGCCCGCTCGATCTCCATCGCCTTTGGCAGCTCCACGGGCTCGATCGTCCGCGCCTGAAATACAAGCCGCTGGCGGTGACCACTCCTTCCGAATTGCGCACTCAAACAGCGGAAGAGCTCTTCTCCCTCATCCGTCGGGAGGATCTGCTGCTGCACCATCCTTACGATTCCTTCCAGCCTGTCGTCGATCTGCTGCGCCTGGCCGCGGTCGATCCGCAGGTGCTGGCCATCAAGATCACGCTCTACCGCGTCGGCCGCGATTCCCCCATCGTCGAATCGCTCCTCACCGCCGTCCAGGAAGGGAAGCAGGTCAGCGTCCTGGTGGAGCTGAAAGCCCGCTTCGACGAAGAGAGCAACATCGAGTGGGCCAAGGCGCTCGAACGCAATGGCGTCCACGTCGTCTACGGCCTGGTCGGCCTGAAGGTCCACTGCAAAATGGCCCTGGTGGTCCGGCGGGAAGGCGGCACCATCCGCAAGTACGTTCACCTGGGCACCGGTAACTACAATCCATCCACGGCGCGGCTCTACACCGATCTCAGCCTGCTCACCGCCCGGGAAACCATCGGCGACGACGCCGTCACGTTGTTTAACCGGTTGACCGGATACTCCGAAGAGCCCCGCTATGCGGAGCTGATCGTTGCGCCCATCTCCATGCGCGGCGAGCTGGTCTCGCGAATCGAGCGCGAGATCGCCATCGCCCGGCGCGGCGGCCAAGCCCATCTCATCGCAAAAATGAACGCGCTCGACGACCCGGAAATGATGCGGATCCTCTACCGGGCCTCCCAGGCAGGCGTCCGGATCGACCTGCTGGTCCGCGGAATCTGCTGCCTGCGGCCCGGTCTTTCGGGCGTCAGCGGCAATATCCGCGTGAAGAGCATCGTGGGACGCTTCCTGGAGCACAGCCGGATCTACTACTTCCACAATGACGGCGAAGGGGAATTCCTGCTCGGAAGCGCCGACTGGATGACGCGCAATCTCAGCAAGCGCGTCGAGGTTCTCTTTCCCGTTCGCGATTCCCGATTGGTGCGCCGCCTGAAGGAATTGCTGGATATCTACTGGGCCGATTCCACCAACTCGCGGGAGATGTGTGCCGACGGCACATACCACCAGCCGGAGTCGCCAGGCGCCGCCGATTCTCTGGAAAGTAAGCTGCTCGCGGTTCGCCTGGTTGCCGACGGAATTCTCTGACGCGGCCGGGGCGGAAGTTTAATAATTGATCTTCCGCTGCCGATGATCCGAACGATTCGACACCCTCTTCTTCTCGGCGCCGCCCTGGCGCTGTCTTCCGGACTGTCCGCCGCCGAGTATCGCGCCGGCGCCGCCCAGGTCAGGATTACGCCGCAGGTCGGTACGCCGTTGGCCGGCTATTACTCCGAGCGTGCGATGGACGGCATCCATGACGATCTGTATGCCAAGTCGCTCGTCATTCAATCCGGCGGCGTGACGATTGCCATCGTCGCCTGCGACCTGCTGCATATTCCCGTCGAAATCATCCGCGACGCCCGGGCGGCGATTACCGCCGCAACCGGCATTCCGGCTTCCCATATCCTGATCAGCGCCACTCACACCCACACCGGGCCCGATCTGCGCGGGGGGCTGGCGGAAACTTCGCAGCCTTCTCCGGGACGCATTCTGGCGCAGCAATACGTCAAGAGTCTGCCCGGGCTGCTGGCGCAGAGCGTACAGGACGCGCAGCGGAAACTGCGGCCCGCGCGTCTGCAATTCGGCGCCGGCCGCGAAGAAACCATCAGCTTCAACCGCCGCTTCTTTATGCTGGACGGTACCGTCGGCTGGAACCCCGGAAAACGAAACCCGAAGATTGTCCGGCCCGCCGGCCCCATCGATCCCGAGGTCCCGGTGATCTTCGCGGAGTCTGTGGAAGGCGCGCCCATTGCCACGCTGGTGAACTTTGCGCTCCATCTCGACACAGTTGGCGGAACCAGCGCGTCTGCGGATTATCCGCTGACCCTGTCGTCGATCCTCCAGGGGGTCAAGGGCCCGGAAATGACGACGCTGTTCACCCTCGGAACCGCCGGGAACATCAATCACATCGACGTTTCCCGTTCCACGCCCCAGAAGGGCGACAAGGAAGCTGCCCGCATCGGAACTGTCCTGGCGGCCGAAGTATTGAAAACGTACACCCGGATGACGGAAGTCCCGGCCGCCGAGATCCGCGTGGCCAGCCGGATTGTTCCGTTGCCTGCGGTCAAGTTCACCGATGCGGATCTGGCTTGGGCTCGCTCCATCGAGAGCGAGTACGGCAAGCCCGGCCAGGCTCCGTTCTACGATCTGGTCCGAGCCTTCAAAATCCTGGAGCTCGGAAAGCGGAACGGCCAGCCCATCGACGCCGAAGTTCAGGTGTTGACAGTTGGAACAACACTGGCGTTTGTCGGCCTTCCCGGCGAGATCTTCGTCGAATTAGGCACCGCCATCAAACAGGCGTCGCCCTTCGCCCAAACCGCCGTCATCTCTCTCGCCAACGGAGCCATCGGCTACGTGCCCGACCGCAAAGCCTACGCCCAGGGTGCCTACGAAGTCGTAAGCGCCCGGCCTGAAGAAGGCAGCGGCGAGCTTCTGGTGAACGCGGCGGTGGATCTCGTCAACGAACTTTTCAAGCAGGCGGCTGCAAAGTGAATATGGCAGGGGCGGAACCGAAGTTCCGGGTGACAACGAGCGAATGTGGATACCTCGGCTGTGGAACCCCGGCTCCAGCGGGTCTGCTGTGCGCAAGAGGCCCTACTGCAATCCCCGGCGGCAGGGACTGTATGGGAGACGTTTGTTTTTGCCCAGCTCCGAGACCGTGAACGTCGCGCAGGAGGCGTGGGCAGCCTTTTCTTTTGGCGTGGTCGAACCCGCGAAGTGGATTTCGTAGTGGATGCGGGCGGGCGGCTGGAACTCTTTGAAGCAAAGTGGACCGAATTGCCGGATCAAGCGATACGGTAAATCTCAACTTTGTGCGCGACGTGGTCGGCAAGTCGGAGGTAGCCGCTGGCGCGGTGATCTCGCGCACACCGAATAGCTTTCCTTTTTCAAATGGATTTCGGGCATTGCCGGTGACTGAAATCCAATGACCGGCTCCAAAGAGGGAGCCGGTTGGCGTGGTGGCCAGGGACGGAATCGAACCGCCGACACGCGGATTTTCAGTCCGCTGCTCTACCAACTGAGCTACCTGGCCGTAAGATAGAAGTGTATCAAATGCGCCGGCTGTTTTTCTCGTTCCTCCTTCCCGCCGTTGCCTTTTCGCAGGCAACGCAGACGAAACCGGCGCCGGACGATCCGGGTCCGCCGGTGTTGAAACGCGGAGGAAATGCCCCGAGGAAAGCTCCGAAAGAAGGACCGGATCTCAGCAACATCAAGACTCAGCCTCCGCCGGAACCGGACGCCCCGCCGCCCCCCTATGAGCGTCCCGCCGCCACTTCCGGCAGGCCGGTTTCCGAAGATTTGATCGAACGCGCGCGAGAAGTCAACTACGACTACAACGACACCCTCCCCAACTTCCTCTGCGATCAGATCACCACGCGCTACACCTCCGAAAAGCTGAAACCCGAGTGGAAGAAGCAGGATCGTGTGGAGCTGGAGCTGATGTACGTCGATGGGCGCGAAGACTACCGGAATATCCGGATCAATGGAAAAGCGCTCAAGAAGGGATCGCCGGAAGACAGCGGGTCCTGGTCAACAGGAGATTTCGGCACGATTCTGGTAGACGTCCTGAGCACCAACACTGATGCCGAGTTCAAGAAAAAAGGCACCGACACGGTTGGCGGTGTGGAAACGACCGTCTATGACTTCAAGGTGCTAAAGCCGAACTCTCATTGGACGATTCGCATTGGTTCGGCAATCAAGCCGGCTTACCAGGGAACGCTCTACATCGACTCCAAAACCGCCCGGGTGATGCGCGTGGAGATGCGGACCAAACAGTTGCCGGCCAACTATCCCGTGGACACCGTCGAAACCACCACCGAGTATGGCTGGGTGACGATCAATAATGAAAAATTTCTGCTGCCGGTGCTGTCGCAGAATCTCGCCTGCCAGCGGGATACGTTCTACTGCACGCGCAACGACGGGGAGTACAAGAATTACCGGCGGTTCACCGCTGAATCGACGATCTCCACGACCGAATCTTCGGTGACGTTCGAGGGACAGGAAAAAGCGCCGGCGTCGGCTCCCGCCGGCTCCAAATCCAAAAGCAAGAAAAAGTAGCGGCGCGTTTTTCTTTGCGCCGTGGCTTGTTCAAGCCAGGACTTCCTCCAGCTTGTCGCCGGTCTCTTGCTCGACCTGCGCGTGAAGGGAGTTTCCGTGCGCATCCATCGTGACAATGGCGGCGAAATCTTCCACTCGAATTTGCCACATCGCCTCCGGAATGCCGAAGTCCATCCAATTGACACCGAGAACTTTTTTCATCGACCGGGCGTAGAACTGCGCCGCGCCTCCGATTCCGTGCAGGTAGACAGCGCCGAACTCCTCCAGCGCCGCGAGCGTTTTTGCTCCCATGCCGCCTTTCCCGATGACCGCCCGCACTCCGTAATTCTTGATGACATAGGCTTGATACGGCTCCTCGCGCGACGACGTTGTGGGACCGGCGGCCTTCACCACCCACTCGTCGCCTTGCTTGAGCATGACGGGACCGCAATGGTACAGGATCTGTCCGTTCAGGTCCACCGGGGGCGGATTCTTCATCAGGTGAGCGTGCACCGCATCGCGCCCGGTGTAAACGTCGCCGCGGATCAGGACGATATCGCCGACCTTCAGCGACCGCATCTGTTCCTCGCTCAGCGGCGGTGTCAGGACCACTTCCCGGCCGGTTAGCGGAAATCCTTCGCCTTTCGCCATCTTCTGAACCGGAGTTTCGGGATCGCGATACAGCCACCTGGTGATCGCGCCCGTATTTGCGTCCAGGCGCACACCCAGGCGGCGGAACGCCCAGCAATCGTAGGCAACGGATACGAAGAAGCTGGCCGGCAGGCGGTTCGCGGCCGTGATCTTGCATCCGATTAACGAAGACTGGCCGCCGAATCCCATGGGACCCACGCCGATGCGGTTGGCTTCCTCCATCACTTCGGCCTCCAGCTTGGCGAGAACCGGATCGGGATTCGTATCGTCCAGCGTCCGGAACAGCTGATTTTTGGCCAGGACATATCCGTGCGCTCGATCGCTTCCAATGCACACTCCCACGGCGCCCGGCGCGCAGCCTTGACCTTGCGCCTGCCAAACCGAGTGGAGAATGCACTTACGAACACCTTCCAGATTGCGCCCGACGTAGCCGGCATGCTCCAGCTCCGCCGGTAAAGAATACTGGATGTTCTTGTTCTCGCAGCCGCCCCCTTTGAGGATCAGCCTGATCTCGATCTCGTCCTGCTCCCATTGCTCGAAATGCACCACGGGAGTCTCGATTCCCAGGTTGTCGCCGGTGTTCTTGCCGGTGATCGAATCCACGGAATTGGGACGGAGTTTCCCCATCTTTGTCGCCTCGGCCACGGCTTCACGAATGGCTTTCTTCAGCTGAATCTGGTTGACGCCCACGGGAGTATGCACATCGAAGGTCGGCATCCCCGTGTCCTGGCAAATGGGCTGTTCGTCTTCCTGGGCCATGTCGATGTTGGTGGCGATGATGGACAGCGCCTGGGAGGCTTGCGTTCCTGAAGGTTCTGTTTCCAGAACTCCGCTCATGACCTTTCGCACATCCGGAGGAAGGTTCGTCGACGTCTGCGTGATCAGTTCAACCAGGGAATTCTTCAGAAATTGCATGCGTTCACATTTTACGCCGTGGGGGTGGGAGTAGCGGTGGGAAGCGTGCACGTCACTCCATATCTCGAATCTGTTGTCATCAGCGTCATTCATGCCAGGGTAAACCCTGAAAGCCAGTTGACAGGCGGCACCCCCAGTCCAGTAACCTCTGAATGGTCTGTTTGATGAATGTTTCTGTGAAAGGTGAGTACGCGCTCGCCGCATTGTTCGATCTCGCCACCCAACCTGCCGGCACTCCGGTCAAGATTGCCGACATCGCCCGGCGCCAGAAAATTCCTCAAAAGTTTCTGGAATTGATCCTGGCGGGTCTAAAGCAGGGCGGCTTTGTCGAATCGCGCCGGGGAGCGGACGGCGGCTACCTGCTGTCCCGTCCGCCGTCGGCCATCTCGGTGGGCGACGTTGTGCGCTTCGTCGAGGGGGCGAAGGGGTCGCGAAGGGCGCGGAAAGAAACACCTTTTACTCACCTCTGGGCGGAGGTGGATGCGGCGATTTCCAACGTCATCGACCGCGCCACGCTGGAGAGCCTGACACGGTCCTGGCAGGAGCGTCAGAGCCGGTACGTGCCAAACTGGGAGATTTAAAGGTCCTCGATGTGGTTTGAAGATAATTCACTGTCCATTGGACGAACGCCGCTGATCCGGCTGAATCGCGTAACCGGCGGAGCCCCCGCTACCATCCTCGGCAAGGTCGAAGGGCGGAATCCCGCCTATTCGGTGAAATGCCGCATCGGCGCCTCCATGATCTGGGACGCCGAAAGAACGGGCATCCTCGCCGAAGGAAAGGAATTGATCGAGCCGACCAGCGGCAACACCGGCATCGCCCTGGCGTTTGTCGCCGCCGCCCGGGGCTATCCGATCACTCTGACGATGCCGGAAACGATGTCGCTGGAGCGCCGCAAGGTCTTGAAGGCCCTGGGGGCCAAGCTCGTCCTGACTCCCGGTTCCGACGGGATGCGCGGGTCCATCGAGCAGGCAGAGTCGATCGCCGCTTCCGATCCGGACCATTATGTCCTTCTGCAGCAGTTCAATAACCCGGCGAATCCCAAGATTCACTTCGAAACCACCGGACCCGAGATCTGGGACGACACAGGCGGAGCCGTTGACGTTCTGGTGTCCGGCGTCGGCACGGGAGGCACCATTTCCGGAGTTTCCCGATACTTCAAAAAGACCCGCAACAAGCCGATTCTTTCCGTCGCGGTGGAGCCGGCGAACTCCGCGGTGATTACCCAGAAATTAAAGGGGGAGCCCATCCAGCCGGGTTCCCATAAAATTCAGGGAATTGGCGCGGGATTTATCCCGCAGACCCTGGATTTGTCCATGGTGGACCGGGTGGAGCTGGTGACCAACGACGAATCCATCGAAATGGCCCGGAGACTGTCCCGGGAAGAAGGGATCTTAAGCGGAATCTCCTGCGGAGCCGCGGTGGCCGCGGCCGTCCGGATTGCCCACGAGCCGGAGATGACGGGAAAGACGATCGTTACCATCCTGCCCGACGCGGGCGAGCGCTACCTGACAAGCGTCTTATTCGATGGGCTTTTTGACGAGATGGGAACGTAGCGTCCGGATCGGACAATTTGTGGGTGGCGGGCATCTGGGATTTGGGGTGACGATGCCCGCCTGTGTAACGGGGATTAACTGTGAAGGCGGCACTGGAGAACAGCAGGTTACAGTGTCGTCAAAGATTTTTTGTTGCTAGACTCAGAAATTTGGAGGCTTAATGACCGCTGAGCAGGTCGAACAGAAGGTAAAAGAGATTATCGTCGAGCAGTTGGGAGTTGACGAGGCCCAAGTGGATAAGACCGCATCCTTTGTGGATGATCTGGGCGCCGATTCCCTGGACATCGTGGAATTGGTCATGGCTTTTGAGGAATCTTTTAAGTTGGACGTCCCCGATGAGGATGCCGAAAAGCTGAAGACGGTGGGCGACGCCATTCAGTACATCACCGGCCATACAGGCAAGAAGTAACCCCGCGCCTATATCCCCACTGCATTTTTTTTCAACGGAGAAAACGTGGCTCGTAGAGTGGTGGCGACCGGCGTCGGATTGATCTGCTGTGTCGGCAATACCGCCGAAGAAACTTGGCAGAGTCTCCTTTCTGGCAAGACCGGCATTGATCGGATTACCCAGTTCGACGCAAGTGCGTTCAACTGCCAGATCGCGGGTGAGGTCAAGAACTTCGATCCCGCCCGGTTCGTGGAGAAAAAAGAGATCAAAAAGCTGGCGCGATTCATGCAGTTTGCCATCGCCGCCAGCGATGAGGCTCTGGCTTCTTCCGGACTGAAGATTACGCCCGAAAACGCCGAACAGATCGGCGTTTATATCGGCAGCGGAATCGGCGGCTTCGAAGTCATTGAGCGGGAGCATGAAAAGTATCTCAAAGGCGGCCCCGGCAAGATTTCACCGTTCTTTATTCCCGCGACAATTGTGAACCTCGCCTCCGGTCATGTGTCGATTCGGACCGGAGCGAAAGGCCCGAACTCGGCGGTGGCCACCGCCTGCACGACATCGGCGCATACCATCGGCGATAGCTTCCGGCTGATTCAGCACGGCTACGCCGACGCGATGATCTGTGGAGGGGCCGAGGCAACCATCACCCCGATGGGCATCGGCGGTTTTGCCGCAATGCGCGCCCTCTCCACCCGGAATGACGAGCCGCCCCGCGCCAGCCGTCCCTGGGACCTGGGCCGGGATGGATTTGTCGTCGGCGAAGGCGCCGGAATTCTGATCCTGGAGGAGTTGGAACACGCCATTCAGCGGAATGCTCCGATCCTGGCGGAAATCGTTGGATACGGTATGTCCGGCGATGCGTATCACATTACCGCTCCCTCTGAGGATGGAGACGGACCTTTTCGCGTGATGCGGAACGCGCTAAAGGATGCAAAACTCCCGCAGGACGCCATCGATTACGTCAATGCCCATGGCACTTCCACCCCATTGGGAGACGTCATGGAGACCAAGGCGATCTACCGCGCTTTCGGCGATCACGCCGGCAAGCTCGCTGTCAGCTCTACCAAGTCCACCACCGGACACCTCCTCGGCGGCGCCGGAGGTCTGGAGGCGGGCATCACCTGCCTGGCGATTCGCGATCAGATCGCGCCGCCGACAATCAACCATGACCAGCCGGATCCGGATTGCACGCTCGACTACGTCCCGAACAAGCCTCGTTCGATGAAGATCGAGCATGCATTGTCGAACTCCTTCGGCTTCGGCGGGACCAATGGAAGCTTGATCTTCAAACGCTACGCCTGAGGGCGGTGCTTACGCGCGCTTTTTCCAGCGCTGCGCCAACGGTAAGCCCAGCAATGCAGCCGCGGCAAAGAAGAAGGTGCCCGGCTCCGGAACCTGTCCCTCTAATCGAAACGCGCGGTCTCTTGCGCTGAAGCTGGTGTTCAGCACACTTTCGCCGGCTCCCAACTGCACCTGCATTGTGTTGGAGTTTCCCGCTTCTCCTCCCATCCAGGCAAACGCCGGATAGTAGTTCTCCGATCGCGCCATCACCAGCAGCCAGTACGGAGTGCCGCTGTTGAGCTGGAAGCCCGTTGGCAGATCTGCCGCATATTCCAGCAGTTGGAAGTTATAGCTATCTCCTCCCACATTCCAGACCCCGGTTCCGAGAGACGTCGAGCCGATACTCGCCGCGGGAAAGGAGTACGTTTCCAGCAGTGCGCCGGGAATGCCTCCTCCATCCGCATAGAAGCTGACTTCCCAGGTCATCGCGTCCGGAGTTTGAATCGGCTCTGGAACCGGCTTATTCAGATCCAGCCAGATGCCCTGCCAGACCACTCGTTCAACCGTGCCGCTCACCGAAGCCGTGAAATCGTCATAGGCGTTAAAACCTACCTGTGAAACAGAACCGTAATCGGAAAACCGCGCGCCGCTCATTACATAGTCCTGCTCATACAGCACCGCTCCCTGCAGTGCGGATGAGGCCAGTAAGACAAGGCTCAGGCCGGTTGTTTTCTTAATCAAATGGAATCCTCCAGGTTCTTCACTATCGAACGGCGGCCGAGGCAAAGACAACACAAAACGCACCCAGTACGTACTAGGAACCGTCGGCTTCGTCGCGCTTCTTTCGACCGCCGGTCAGAGCACCGCCGTCTCGTGAATCTCCCGGCCTTCGGCAAATCTCCGGATGGACAGGATTTCCGGATCGATCAGATCCGTCGAGCCGGTCGTCAGAAGATCGGCGAGAATCTTTCCTGTCGCCGGAGCGTGCATCACTCCATGGCCGCTGAATCCGGTGGCGTAGTAGAGCCAGTCATGCTCCGCCGACCGCCCCAGGATCGCGTGGTGGTCCGGTGATACTTCGTACAATCCCGCCCAGGCGCGCTTCGGATTGACCTCCAGAGCTTCAAATGCGGGAACGCGATCGACAGCGCGCGTCAGAATCTTTTCCACGAATGCCGGATCGACGGCGGTCTGAAATCCCGGAGTCTCCTCCGGATCGTTCCAGGCCATCAGCAGCCCCCGTCCTTCGGGACGAAAGTGGAAGCCCGTGCTCATATCGATGGTCATGGGACATCGTTCCGGAATGCCTTCAAACGGCTCGGTGGGAACCAGCATCCGGCGCAACGGCGTTACCGGAAGATCGGCGCCGGCCAGCGCGGCAACGTTTCGCGACCAGGCTCCCGACGCGATGACAATCCGGGACGCCGCGAAGTCGCCGGCCGTCGTCTTCACCATGCCTGCGGAGATGCCGGTCGCCCCGGCGTTGCGAAACAGGCGCACTCCCCGCGACAGCGCCGATTCCGTGAATCCCGCCATCACCGAATGCGGATCGACGAACCCGTCGGTGGGACAAAAGCTTCCTCCCCACACATCGTCGGTGCGCCATAGCGGCACCATCCGCTGGATGTCCTCGCGGCGGACCAATTCGGCCTGCTCCAACCCCAGCTCGCGCTGGCGCGCCAGGTTGGTCGAAAGATACTGCATGTGCTGCTCGGTTGTCGCGCAGAAAAGATACCCGTGCGGCTTATATCCGCAATAGCTTCCCATCCTTTCTTCGAACGCCCCATAGAACGGAATCGAGTACATCGACATGCGGATATTGACGGGAGTGGCAAACTGAGCCCGCACCCCGCCCATGCTCTTCCCGGTCGAGCCCTTTCCCTGTGCCGAATCGCGCTCCAGCAGGATCACATCTCGAACGCCCAGCTCCGTCAGATGCCAGGCAATCGACGCGCCCGCAATTCCTGCGCCGATAATCACAACGTCGGCGGTATTCTGGTTGTTTCGCACTTATGAAGATTATTGTCGCCATCAAGCAGGTTCCCTCGCGCGACTCACAACTGAAGGTCCGGGACGACCGCCGCTGGATCGAGGACGGCGATCTCACGTTTGAAATTAACGAGCCGGATGCTTATGCGCTCGAAGAGGCGCTCCAGCTTCGGGAAAAGCACGGAGGCGAAGTGATTGCCCTCTGCCTGGGACCGGAGCGCGCCGCCTCCACCATCCGCGAGGCTCTGGCAAAAGGCGCCGACCGGGCAATCCACATCGAGGAATCCGGCGCGGAGCTGATGGATTCCCTGGCCGTCGCCCATCTGTTGGCCGCGGCACTGAAATCGGAGTCGCCGGACCTGGTGCTGACAGGACTGCAGTCCGACGATCTCGGCGCCGGACAAACCGGCGTAATCCTGGCGGAGCTTCTGGCGATTCCCCACGCCACGATCGTCATGCAGGTGGAAGTAAACGACAGGACGGTCCGGGTGAAACGCGAGCTGGAAGACGGCTGGTTCCAGCACGTATCCATGCCGCTGCCCGCGCTGCTGACGATTCAGTCGGGAATCAACAAACTCCGGTATGCCACCTTGATGGGCATCAAGAAGGCCAGGACGAAAGAGATCAGGCGGCTCTCGCCGTCAGATCTGGGCGGCGTTCCCACCGCGGCCAGCAATCTGTTGGGGATCTACGCTCCGGAAAAGGCAAAGATGACGCAAATGTTGGAGGGCGACGCGAAGACCGCGGCCGCCAGGCTGGTGGAGAAGCTGCGGTTTGAGGCGCGAGCGATATGAGCTTCATCGCAGTGGTAGCCGAGCAGAACGGCGGAAAACTCCACAAGATGACCCTGGAAGCCATGGATGCGGGTCAGATGCTGGCCCAGGAACTGGGGCTTCCCTACGCGACAGTGATCCTCGGGAAGGGGATTGGCGATGCGGCCAACTCCCTTCCAGGAAGAGTATTCGCCCTGGAACACGATTTACTGGAACACTACACCGCCGATGCCTATACGCACGCGCTGGAGACATTCATTCGGATTGCCAAGCCCGACGTCGTGCTGTTCCCGCACACTTACCAGGTTCGCGACTATGCTCCGAAGCTGGCGGCGCGGTTCGGACAATCGTTGATCTCCGACGTGGTGCGAATCAAGACCGAAGGCTCCGGCATCACGTTTGTCCGGCAGCTGTTCCAGGGAAAGCTGAATGCGGACGTCCGCGCCGCCGGACGCCCCATCTTTGCCTCCATCCAAGCCGGAGCGTACCGCGCCGGCGCAATCACATCGGCCGCCGCGCAGGTGGAGTTTCACAACCCGCCGCTCGACGCATCGAAGCTCCGCCAGAAGCCGGAAGAACCGTTTCGCGAATCCGCGCGAGAGGTGGATCTGGGAAGCGCAGCCATCATCGTTGCGGTGGGCCGTGGGATTAAGGAAAAAGAAAACATCCCGATGGTCGAGGAACTCGCGAAAGCCGCCGGCGGGGAGCTTGCGGCGTCACGGCCCATCTGCGACAGCGGATGGCTGCCGATGGAGCGCCAGGTCGGCTCCAGCGGTCAGACGGTCTCTCCAAAGCTGTATATCGCCGTGGGTATCTCCGGAGCGATCCAGCATCTTGTTGGAATGAAGGGCGCCAAGACCATCGTCGCCATCAACAAAGACCCCAATGCTCCCATCTTCGAGGTAGCCGACTACGGAATTTGCGGCGACCTGTTCGAAGTGGTTCCCGCGCTCACCGAGGAAATCAGGAAAGCGCGGGGGTGAAAAGTTGACCAGCTCATCCGGCCGCGTGGGGCAGGCGATCGCTTTTTCAGTCGCCTGCCTCCCAATGCCACGAGAGCACGCAGCCGCGACCGGAGGAAGCGGGTTTTGCATGGGACATTTCTCCAGGAGCAGGTCAGCAAGCCTGACGGAGAAACTCCTGGATCGTTCGCGAACGATATCCCGCTAAGTTCGCATGCGGGCCATCAGGTACAGGCCCGCCAGGCCGAAAATCACGTCCGGAGCCCACGCCGCCACCGCCGGCGGAAGCTGGTTCAAAAATCCGATCTGTTCGAACAGCTTGCTGATCGTCCAGTAGGCGATCGCAATTCCTAAGCTGACGCCCACGCCGGCCATCGCGCCGCGGTTGCCGGTGAGGAAAGCGAACGGCACCGAAATCAGCGCCATGATCAGCGCAAAGAACGGCACCGAGAACTTGCTGTGCAACTGCACTTGCAGGCGGACGGTGTCCAGTCCCGACTGGCTCAGCTCCCGGATGTAGTCGGAGAGCTCGAACACGTTCATCTGCTGGGAAAGTTTCACTTCCTTCCGGAAATAACCGGGCGGCTCATCCAGCTCGGAAAACGTCGCCGTCTGGCCGTGAAAGTCCGAATACGAGGTCACCCGGATTCCGTCGACGGTTCGAACCTGCCCGTTCTGAAACACCCAGGTCTGCAGGGACGGCTCCCACCGGGCCAGCTCGGCGCTAATCAGACGCTTCAGATGGAAGGTATCCGGGTCCAGCTCATATACGCTCACACCGGACATCACATTGTCGGCGGGTTCGAAATATTTGTAGTAATAAATGCGCGAGCCCTGGCCAAAGATCCATTTCCGGTCCGGCTTCAGGAACGTCTGTACGGGCTTGCCTTTGATCTCATTCCGCAAGGCGTCCTGCCTCCGGTTCGCTTCCGGAATGTAATAGTGATCGAAGGCAAACAGCGCGCAGCTTAACAGGGCGGCGGCAAGCAGCACCGGCAGGGAAAGACGGTACATGCTGATGCCGCACGCTTTGAACGCCGTCACCTCGTTGTTTTTAGTGAGAACCCCGAACGTCACCAGCACACCCACCAGCACCGCGATCGGCGCCGAGTCGTAGATCAGCTTCGGACTGAGAAAGAACAGGTACTGCAAAACCCGGGACATTGGCTTCTGGTGCTTGACGATGTCTCCCAGCAGCTCAAAGAACGTGAAGATTTCCACCATCAGCACAAAGCTGATCAACAGCAGGATGAAATAGAACAGAAACGAGCTGAGGATGTAGGTATCCACAACCTGCGGCAGGATCCAGAAACGCCGGAACGAAAAATTCGAAGCCTCCAGCCCCCGGAATCTCTTCAGAAAACGCAACAACCTTGTCCGGACGATGCCCACCAGATCGACCCCGGCGGACTGCTCCAGGCGGGTCAGCAGAACCACGGAGGCAACCGCAAACAGCACGTTCGGCGTCCAGATGGCCAGCTCCGGCGGAATCTTTCCCTGGCGCGCCAGTCCGATCAGCGGCAGCAGCCCCACGTAGTAAAGAAATCCCAGGACCACCGTCAGGACAAAAGCCGAGGACTTGCCCGCTTTCCGCGACGATGCCCCCAAAGGAACGCCGATTAAGCCCAGCAACACGCAGGCGCAGGGCAGGGCGAAGCGCTGGTTGAGCTCCAGTTTCGGATCGATCGCCGCGGCCGCCGTCAGCGGACGAATCATTTCCTTCAGCGGCGCCGTATCGACTTCCGTGTAAGCCTTGGCGCGAGCTTCATCCGGTTTCTGCGCTTCCAGAATCTGCTCGCCGTTCGGAAATTGCTGGTTGTAGTCGTCTCCGATCTCCTTGCCCGCTTCATGGGAGAAACCGTTTCGCAGCGACAGTTGGATGCGGTTGTTCGGAGCATCGGGCAGCGCCGAAGCTTCGGCGGCAATCGTAATCGGGGGAGCATCGCCCGCTTCCTTGGCAGCCGAGGAACGCTCCTCCGGAGGCCGCAGGTCCGCGATAAAGATCTTTCGCCATTCCACCGTCGGCCCCGCAATCACGTCGCCGACATAGAGCACGGTGTTCGGAAACGACTCTTCGAACACCCGTGGCTGAATCTCGGCCGTAAGCTGCGTCGCCGCCAGCTTGTTCGCGATCCGAATGGTCTCTCGAACCGCCCACGGCGTCACCCACAAACTGGCGGTGGCCGTAATGGCAAGCCCCAGGAACGCGAATGCCAGCACCGGGCGCAGCAGCACCCGCGCCGGAACTCCCGCGGCCCGCATGGCCGTCACTTCGTTGTCGCTGGACATCCGGCTCAGGCCGATTAAGATCCCCACCAGCACTCCCACCGGAACGGTGAACGGAAGGGTTGGGGGAATCAGAAGTGCCAGCAGGTAGGCGATGGTCTGCGGCTCGGCGGAGCTTCGCAGCATCAGGGCGAAAATCTGTCCGGTTCCCAGTTGCCGCAGGAAGAATACGAACGAGAACAGGGCGATGCCCAGAAGCGAGCTGGTCGCGATCTCTCGAAAAGCGGCCCGGCTCAGAATTCGCATCCGCTATTCGCCGCCGGAAGGCGGAATCGGCACGATCGGCAGCCGCGGGAGATCCTGATCCAGCGTCTCCAGCTCCACATCTTCGAAAAGCACCGGCGGAGCAATCACCGTACTCGTATAGACGTAGCCGCCGGCGCCGGTCAGTGAAAACGGAGCCAGGTTGCCTAGAAAATCAAAGGCAAACAGATCCGAGGAAGCCGCCACGATGTCCCGCAGCGACCGGGCCGTAAATCCGCGGAAGCGAAGCCCCCGCACCAGCTCCTCGCGTCCGTCGGGAAAGATCCGGTAGACCAGCAGCGGGGGAGCGGCCGGCTTTTCCTGCGGGTTCATGTAGCGCCGGGCCTCGGAGACCGGAAGCGTCGACGGGAAATCCATCTTCCGAACCAGAATCCCGTAAGGCTTCCCGCGATCGGCAACCAGCTTCAGGAACTTCGACTTCAGCTCCGCCGCCGGTACGCCCTCGGCCGGGCTGACGAACAAGTTGGTGATCGCCGCCGCCTTCGTCCCGAACGGTCCGGGCAGCCGCGCCCGGCCGTTGGAGCTGGATGCGTCCTTGGTCGGTGTGCGCGTCGAAAGCAAAGTTTTGAGAATCCCCTTCTCGATAACCGTCAACTTCTCCGGAACCGTGCCTTCAATATCCACCGCGTAGCCGCCCAGCAGCGCCCGCGATTTCCACTCCGATTGCAGCGGATCGTCCACAACCGTGAACGATTCCGGCAATACGCGCGATCCGACGCGGCCTTCGAATGGATTGGGGGGGAAATTGGCCGGACGGCTCGGCTCGTTGACGGGCTTCCGGCTCGATACCAGCGCGCCGCCCAGCACATCGGCAAACATCTGCGCCGCCGCCTGCCCCTCAAACAATACCGGTCCGCTGTAGGACTCCCCGCGCGGCGCGGCCGCCAGCGCCTTTACCTCGTCCGCAACGGCGGTGGCCGCGCGGCGGAGTTCCGCCTCCCCCGGCATCTTGCCGGCATTCAGCGCATGCACCGCCGCATGACTTCTGACGCGCATTCCGTCCGAAGCCTGCGCCGACGCCCGGAACTTCATCGAGAAAAGAACGTCCGGCGACAGGCAAAGCGTGCCGTCGCTGTTGGCGAGATAAGCGCCCGATTGTGTCGAATCGAACTCCGCTGTGGAATCGAAGATTTCCGGGTAGGGCGAGAAAACCGCCGACAGCGCAACGGTCAGCGAGCGCCACTTGGCCTCATCCAGCTTGCTTTTCGGAACCGCGATAATCTTCTGCACCACCGGCGCATTCGAAAAATCCGGCAGCTTGTCTGGCTGGGTAATATTCCGCAGCGCGGCTCGCTTGCGCCCGATCGATTCCAGGGCCGCTTTAAAGGCCCGGTCGGTGGCCAGCCAGAACGACTGGCGCAGCACATCGTAGTCGTCGTCCAGCGAGAATTGATCGGAATCGAATCGGGATCCGATATA
This sequence comes from uncultured Solibacteraceae bacterium, assembly GCA_964515165.1. GTDB lineage: Bacteria > Acidobacteriota > Terriglobia > Bryobacterales > Bryobacteraceae > JAPKYZ01. The sequence goes on from CAZETQ010000057.1 coordinate 22,964, forward strand.
GAAATCGGAAAACAGGTAGTTCGTGTTGTCGAAATCCGTCGACCCGATGCGCACCGACACTCTCGGAACGCGAAAGTGGTTCCGGCGCTCGTTCACCAGGGCGCCCAGCGTCGCATTCACGGAATAGGTCTGCGCGTCGTCCAGGGCAAACTCGGTGAAATACACCGGATCCTTGGCGTTCAAAACCCGAAGCTGCTTGGAGCGTGCGATCTCATCCGCCATTGCCTTCAGAATGACGTTGCCGGCGGCGGGAGAAGTCTGCGAAAAGGCCGGCGCGGCGGCCAGCAGGGAAAGGGCGTGACGGCGTGAAATGTTCACTCGGTTCTCGATCCGGGTCTGGGCAGGAACGGAGGCCGGTCCTGCGATGCGTCTTTCTTCTGAATCTCAATTTCCGATACCAGCAGCGCGGGAGAAACCGCCGAAACCGGCACCGATCCGGATTCCGCTCCGCAATAGCCGTTGAACACGCCGGGCTTGTCGGAAGTTGCTGCAATCTTGGCAAAACTCGTCAACGGCGTCCCCACGATATCGGCCCCGCGAATCAGCTCATCGGGCCGCCCGTCCGCATACACCCGGTAGACCACCAAAGGAATCACCGTGAAGGCCTGCAGCCCGGCCCGGCCGACGTTGGTATAGCCGCCCGTCACCTGCTCGAAGTACAGGCCGTACGACTTGTTCTGCTTTTTCACTTCCTCCACCAGCATCTTCCGCAGCATCGCGTCCGGAACTTGCTTGGCGGATTCGACGATCAGGTTCGACTGGCGCGATACCGGCTCCGCTCCGGGCTGTTTCCGGCCGTGCCCGTTGGATTTCGGAAATCCTTCAATCGGAGTCCGCGACATCAGGAACGTCTTCAGAACCCCCGCCTCCACCAGTTTCACCGGCTGCGCTTTCACTCCCTCGTCGTCAAAAGAATAGGTTCCGTTCAGATCGATCCCGTCCATCTGTTTGCGGGTCGGATCGAAAGTGACCGAAAGGAAGTTGGGAAGCACCGGCCCTCCCACGCTCTTGGCAAAGGTTTGTCCGTCCGTATCGTCCCGCTGCCGGTGCCCCTCCACGCGATGTCCGAAAATCTCGTGGAAAAACACGCCCGCCGCCCGTCCGGAGAGAATCGCCGGCCCGACATACGGTTCCACCAGCGGAGCCCGCAGCAAACTCAGCAGATCCTTCTGGATCTTTTCAATCGCCGCCTGGACCGTCGCGTCGTCCGGTAAACCCGACGGATCGGCCGACTCGAATGTCTCCGAGGTCGCCAGATCCATTCCGTCGGCGGCCTTCGTTTGCGCCCTCAGGACGATCCGCGCAAACAGGCGCCCATGCTCGATTCGGGTTCCGTCCGTGTCGGCCATGTATTTCGTTTCCCGCTGGGCCATGACGGAAACATGAGCCGCAAGAACCTGGCTCTTGCTTCCCAACAGCCCGGACCACTTCCGCGCTTTCGCTTCCCAGCCGCTCCGGTTAAAAGAAAGCTTCGGCGGAAGAACCGACGCCTTCTGCGGCTCCTCGGATGAAAAATCGGGAATCGTATCTTTCTTCGCGTTGGTCTGCTGGTTGGCGTTGACGTTGATGAACCGCTGCGTCGCTGCCCGGTAAACCCGGTCCGTTTCAAGCCACGCTTTGCGGGAAATGGCCTCCGCCGAATTGTCCAGCGCCACGCCGACGGCGCCCGCAAATCTCGGCCGGTCGCCTCGAATCAGGTGGTAATTATCCAGCTCCGGCGACCCCACGCGAACCGACACGTCCAGGTACCGGTTGCGACTGCCGGCCGACGATTGCAGCGCTCCCATGGAGCCGACAACCGTCTCCGATTCAATCTCCGTAACGGTGTAGGAAATAAAATAGGGCGGGGGATCGCCCTTGGTTTTCAATGCGCTGAAGTTTCGATTCAGCTCGTGCTCGAGAATCTCCAGCACCGGGGCGCGCTGCGCCGCAACGCACAAAGACACGGCAAAAACAGCGCTGATCCGCGCAGGACGCCACACGTGAACAGGATAGCATTCGAGGCGGAAATCTCCCCCTTTCCGGGCCAACCGCATCTTTGCTGCCAACCCCGCCGGCGGTATCGTAGTGCTGATGCTTCTCCGCCGAACCATGCTGGCAACGCCCCTTGCACTCGCCGCGGGAGCCGCAAATGCCACCACTCGCAAAATGACACTCAGCATGCACCAATTCACCTCCGCCCGCGCCGGATACCGCAAGGCGCTGGAAGGCTGGGCAAAAGCGGGAATTCGCGATGTCGAGCCGTCCGCCCCCGCCCTGGAGGAGTTTCTAAAAACCGATACCCTCGCCGCCGCCAAACGGGTCCTCACCGACAACGGCCTCCGCATCGTTTGCGGAGTCACCAGCGTTTCCGGCCTCTGGGAGCCCAATCCCGATTTCGCCAAAAATCTCGAGGCGTTCAAAAAACGCTGCGACCTGCTCGCCCAGCTCGGTGCGCCCGTCGTCTACTCCCCCTGTTCGACCGCCGCCAAGTTCACCCAGGACGACTACAGCCGTTCCCTGGACAACATCCGCCAGACCGCCGGCGCCGCCGCCCAGTTTCATGTGAAAGCCGCCGCCGAGTTCGTCCGCAACTCGACCTTCATGGCCTCGCTGCCGACGGCCCTCCGCCTCCAGCGCGAGGCGGCTCATCCGAACTTCGGCCTTGTTTTCGATTGCTACCATTTCTGGTCCGGCCCCAGTAAGTTCGAGGACATGGACCTGATCCAGCCGGGTCAGATCATTCACGCCCACCTCAACGACACCCAGAATCTGCCGCGGGAGCTGCTGGATTCGCAGTCCCGCGTAATCCCCGGCGACGGCGTCGCCCCGCTCGCCCGGATCCTCCGGAAACTCGCCGGCAAGGGCTATTCCGGTCCCATTTCCGTCGAGCTGTTCCTTCCGAAATTCCAGGAAGCCGACCCGTTTGAACTGGCCACCGAAATCAAGCGGAAATGCGAAGCCGTCTTCCGCCAGGCCGGCGTCTCCTAAGCCACGAGAGCAGGCAGCCGCGACCGGAGGAAGCGGGTAAAATTCCGAAACCTCTTACAGAGAAACCGCGTTCCGCTCCACATAGGCGTCGACCTCGGACTGATCCGCGCCGATGTAGTGAAAGTATTCGGCATACTCCAGCCCGTGCTGTTGCCCGCGCGCCCGGTCCCGGCTCAGCGCGAAATGCCGCGTATAGGCCTGGTTGGCGGACTCGTCGTTTTCGCCCAGCAGAGGCAGCCGTTTCCCCTGTTCGCGCAAACGCCGGCGAAGCTGCGCGCCCAGATCCCCGGCCGGTCCTTGCGTGACGTTGGCGAGATTCACAAAGACTTTCCGGTCCATGAACGCGCCGATATCCACCACCCGGTTGACCAGCTGAGGGCCCCGCGCATAGTAATACCGCTCCTTCGGAGAGTGCGGCTGCAGCCCTGTCAGAAAATGCTCCGGATAGTCCCACTTCGATCCGGCGATCGCCGCCGCCCATTCCACCGCCCGAGCCGTGATGTAGTGATCGGGATTGCGCTCATACAGCGCCGACGGATCGTAAACCAGAACCGTATCCACCTTCAGCGCCCGGAACAGATAAACCAGCCGCGCCCGAATCTCCGCAATCGGCCAGGCGTCCATGTTGTGATTCGGATAGTTCAGAAACAGCGAATCCTTGCACCCCAGCCGCTTGCCCACCTCGAAAGTGTCGCGCTCGTTTTTCTGAACGATTTCGCCGTAAGTTGCTCCCGTGCCCGCCATGGAGTCGTCCGACATCGTGATCAGATAGCCCGTGTAACCCTCGTCGATCAGCTTCAACACCGTCCCCGCCGCGAAGATCGGAATGTCGTCGCAATGCGGCTGGATCGCCGCCAGCACTTTGCCCTGGTGCGGCTTGCCCGTTTGCCGCTTCTCCACTACCGGCTGAACCTGGTAGGACGTGCTCCCCGTTCCGCCCGCCTCCGTCTCCCGCGCCGCCGGCGGAGTTTGCGCCCCCAGCGGAGCCGCCAGCATCGAACCTTCCAGAAATCGTCGCCTGTCCATGGGATGAGCCTTTCTCCGAAAATTAACCGCCCCAACCGCTACGGCGCGCTTTTGTCGTGCAGCGCAAAAGCGATCACATTCGATCCGGCGGCGATGGCCACATACTGCTTTCCTCCAAAGCTGTACGTGATCGGCGAAGCCGTGATCTGCTGGCCGGTATTGAAAAACCACAAAGCCTTGCCCGTTTTCGCATCCAGCGCCGTAAACCCGCCCTGATCGTCTCCGGCAAAAACCACTCCGCCGGCCGTCGACAGCACTCCCGCGCCATACCGTTTGGAGCCGGTCTGCTTATACTCCCAGCGAATCTTTCCCGTCGTCGCCTCCAGCGCGCGCACGTAAGTCTGCCACGGAGCCTCGACGTCCTCGATGTAGCCCGTCGCCATGTACGAATTCCCGCCGGGCCGGAACGTGTCGCGAGCTTTGTAGTTAATCCCGCAGCCTTCCATCATCGACAGATAAAACAGCCCGGTGTCCGGACTATACGCCGGCGAGTGCCAGTTGGTCGCCCCCGCCGTCGCCGGGCACGTGCGCGTTCCCTGAATCGAAGGAATCACCCCCGGAACGCGGACCGGACGCCCCTCCGGCGTCAGGCCCTTGGCCCAGTTCAGTTGCTTGATAAATGGAACCCCGTGGAGAAACTTGCCGTCGGTCCGGTCCAGGACGTAATAAAACCCGTTGCGGTCCGCATGCAGCAGCAGCTTCCGCATCTGCCCCTCGAACATCGTGTCCACCAGAATCGGAATTTCCACCGAGTCCCAGTCGTGCACGTCATGCGGAGTGAACTGGAAATACCACTTCAGCTTGCCCGTATCCGCATCCAGGGCCACCATGCTCTCCGTGTACAGGTTGTCGCCCTTCCGGACATCGCCGTCGAAATCCGGCGCCGGATTGCCAATCCCCCAATACACCAGATTCAGCTCCGGATCGTAGCTGCCGGTCAGCCATGTGTTGCCGCCTCCCGTCTTCCAGGAATCTCCGGACCATGTTTCGTTTCCCGGTTCTCCCGGCTTCGGAATCGAATGCCAGCGCCACAGACGTTCCCCCGTCTCCGGATCGTACGCATCCAGAAAACCGTTCAGGCCGTGATCCCCCGGGGCAATCCCCATAATGATCTTGCCTTTGATCGCCAGCGGAGCGACGGGACTCCAATAGCCGTCCTTCGCCTCGGCCAGTTTCGCCTTCCAGGCAACGCTCCCCGTCCTGGCATCCAGCGCCACCAGGTGCGCATCCGGAGTGCCCACATACACCTTGTTCCCCAGCACCGCCACTCCCCGGTTCGGCCCCTTCCGAAGCGCGGGCCGATGGTGATACTCCCAGATCATCCGGCCGCTGCGCCCGTCCAGCGCGTAGACTTCATTCGGCTGGGAAACATACATCACGCCGTCGACGACAACCGGCACGCTCTCCAGTCGGCTCGCTCCCGGAACGTGGTACACCCAACTGGCCACCAGGTCCTGGATATTTCCCGTGTGGATTTGCTTCAGCAGGCTGTGCCGCTGCGCGGGAAAGCTGCCGGAGTAGCTCAGCCAGTTGCGGGGATCGGCCTTCAGCAGGTCCTCGTAGCTCACCTGTGCCGGCAGCGCCGCCGCCGTCAGAATGCAGAACATCGTTCGCGTCACCGGCCGCCTCCCGTTTCGCCCTGGCGGCTCAGGAATGCCAGCAGAGCCTCCAGCTCCGCCGCCGTCAGCGTCTTGTCGTAGTCCGCCGGCATCAGTGACCGCGATGGATAGTCGATCTTGCGCAGCTCCTTGCGGGACAGCAGGTGCAGCTTGCCGTCCAGGCCCAGCACCTGCAGCGAGAAATTGTTCTCGTTCTTCACAACGCCTTCAATCGCAGTATTGCCTTCCGTCACAATCTTCACCGGCTGGTAGCCGTGCGGGATGTGGGATTTCGGTCTGGTCAATGCGTCCCTCAAAAAAGTCAGGCTCCTCTCGCCGGCAATCCCCGAAAGGTCGGGCCCGGTCAACCCTCCGCGTCCCCGCAACATATGACACTCCCGGCAGCGCCCCTTTCCTTCAAAGACCCGCTCTCCCAGCGCGACGTCGCCGGCCGGCGGGTTGTCGATGGCCGTCGCGCGAAGGCCCCGGATATAGGCGACGATCTTCCGCACATCCGCATCCGGCAGCGGGGAAGCCGGCATCAAAGTCCCCGCAATTCCATTCTTGATGGCATCGAACAGGTCCGGTTCCGTCGTTCGCAAATACCGCCGCCGCGCCGCCAGCGCCGGTCCCCGGTCGCCCACCGTGCCGTCCTGGCCGTGGCATGCCGTGCAGGAGCTGTTGTAGAGTTTTCGCCCCTGGGCGACGGTGTCGGCCGCAGCGGGAGCGCCCGATGCCGCCTGAACGGAGTTGCTGACAAAACGAACCGTTCCAAATGCCTCCGGAGTGTGGAAGCTCTTCACGCCCGCCGGCAGCGGCGCCCAGGTGCTGGCCTGCGCGTTTGTAATTCCACCCAGCCGCTGCAGGTTCAATCGCCACGTGTCGCCGTCCCGCGGAGGCGTATGCGCCGCGTCCCGGGAAAAGTTCTTCAGCGGAATCGCCGCCTCGACGATCCATTCCGAATCCCCGGCGGATTCTTCCTTTTTTTCCAGTCCGTGGAAGCTCGTCCGGTACACCACGCCTTCCGGTTCCCACGTCGGCGGCCCTGTCCACCAGTCCGTGCGAGCCCGGTTCAGCATTGTTCCGATGGCGTTGATCTCGAACGTGTAGTAGTTCCGGACTTTCTGAGGGTTCGGGCTGAGGAAGATCTCCACGCAGTCGTCTTTGGAAACCGGCCCGTGCCGCTGCGTGATCGAAGCCGAGATGTGCCGGTCGGCCGCCCGCCACGAAACATAAAGGTTCTCGTCGTCCCACAGCAATTTCGCGACAGTCTGTTCTTTGGTGCCGGACTGGAACCACGGAAAATCGAAGTCCCCCACGCTCTGCGCGTCACGCCAGGCGGCCTCGTCCAATTTGGCGTCGATCTGGATCGGCGATGCCGCGCGCCGGATTTCGTAGGTCTTCTGCCCGAAACATAGGGAAATCGTCAACGGAATCAATGCGCAGTACGCCAGCACGGTCGGCATTGGGACTGATTCTAGCGCAGGGTTGTTTGCGGAAATTTGGACGATGCTCAACCGGCCGAAGGTAGAATGACCGGAATGGAATCCTCCCTCCGGTTTCTGCGCCTGGTTTTCTTCCTTTCCTGCGGCCTGGCCGGCGCGCTGTGGGGACAAACCCGGTTCGACCTGCTGCTGAAAAACGGCCATGTGATCGATCCGGCCAACGGCATCGATGGCGTCATGGACGTGGGAATCCTCCAGGGAAAGATCGCTCGCGTCGCGGCCAATTTGCCGGCTGGCGAAACTCGCAAAGTGGTCGATGTCACCGGCCTGTATGTCACGCCCGGTCTCATCGATCTGCACATGCACGTCACCGGTTACATTGGCGCCATCCAACCGGACGATACGGCCCTCCCCGCCGGGACCACCACCGTGGTCGATGCCGGAGGAGCCGGCTGGCGAACGTTTCAGAATCTGCAGCAGGGGATCATTGCGCGGTCCAAAACCCGAGTCCTGTCGCTGCTCAACATCGTCGGCCACGGGATGGTCGCCCCGTATGAAAGCGAAGTCTCCGACATGGAGCCGGACAAAACCGCCGCCTGTATCAGGGACCACCGCGATGTGATCGTCGGAATCAAGGTCGCTCACTTCGGCCTCGACGGCTGGATTGCCATCGAGCGGGCCGAGGAAGCCGGCAAGCTGGCCGGAGTGCCGGTGATGATCGACGACAAGATCTTCACCAACACCGGCCGGACCAGCCGGGAAAAAGTGCTGGATCGAATGCGCCCCGGCGACATGCATACCCACCTCTACAACGACCGCCAGATCGAGGTGATCGACCGGTTCAACGGCAAGCTGCAGCCGTACATGCTGGAAGCGCGAAAGCGCGGAGTGCTGTTCGATCTCGGCCATGGAGCCGGAAGCTTCCTCTGGCCGGTGGCCTCCAAGGCGATGGAGCAGGGATTTCCGCCGGACACCATCAGTACCGATCTCCATTCCTCCAGCATTCTGATTCCGGAATCCGATATGCCCAACTGCATCTCCAAGCTGATGCTGCTGGGAATGTCTCTTCCGGATGCGATTCGCAGGTCCACCGTAACGCCCGCCAAGGCCATCTCCCGGTTTCCGGAGATCGGAACACTCGGGGAAAGCCGCATCGCCGACGTGGCGGTCTTTGAGTTGCGCGACGGCGTTTTCGCCTACAAGGACGCCTGGCACAACAAGAGGCTGGGAACCAAAAAACTGGAAACAGTCCTGACCCTTCGCGCCGGCGAGCTGGTCTTCGACCGTGACGGCCGCTCGTTTCCGGAATGGACCTCCGCCGGAAATTACGAGGTGATTCCTTGATCCGGGCAATCGCCGTTTTCCTGCTGGCCGCCGCGCTGCCGGCCCAGGAAGTTTACGACCTGCTGCTCAAAGGCGGGCACGTCATCGACCCGAAGAACGGGCGGGACCGGAAGCTCGATATCGCGGTCTCCGGAAAGAAAATCCAAAAGATCGCCCCGGCGATTCCCACCGCCCACGGCCGCAACGTCGTCGATCTTTCCGATTACTACATCACGCCCGGATTGATCGACATTCACGCCTATCTCGACCCGCGGGCCGATCCCGCCGGAGTCAACCCGGATCACAACGCGCTCCGGTTCGGAGTCACCACCGTCGTCGATGCGGGCAGCGCCGGCGGGAAGGATTTCGAAGAGTTCCGGAAACGCGTAATCGAACCGGCGAAGGTCCGGGTGCTGGCATTCGTGAATATCGCCGCCGGCGGGGCGGTCGACGCGCAAGCCGCCGCCGAAACCGTCGCAAAGTATCCCCGGATCATCGTTGGCATCCGGGCGCCCGGCGCGCCGCCCGAAACTCTCCAGGCCGCCCAAAAGGCCGCCGCGCTGGCAAAGACCGTCGTCATGGCCGATTCGCTGGATCTCCGGCCCGGCGATATCGCCACGCAAATCTACGGACGGCGCGGCCATCTGCCCGATTCGCCGGTAGACCGGAAAGGCGTGGTGTGGGATGCCGGCCACGGCAGCGAAGGTTTGTGGTTCCGCATTGCCGTTCCCGCCATCCGCAAGGGATTGCTGCCCGATACGATCTCCACCGGAATGGACAGCCGCAGCGTGATGCTCCCCCGCACTACCATGACCAACGTGATGTCGAAGTTTCTGGCCATGGGGCTCAGTCTTCAGCAGATCGTCGAACGCGCCACCGTCAACCCCGCCAGCGCCATCCGCCGTCCGGAGCTGGGCACGCTTGCCGAAGGCGGCACGGCCGATATCGCCGTCTTTGAGCTGCGCAAAGGCTCGTTCGGATTCGTCGATTCCGGCCATGCGCGAATGCCGGCAGACCGGGAGCTGCGCTGCATCCTCACCATCCGCGACGGAGAAGTCGTCTGGGACACCGAAGGCCTCAGCCTCACCGACTGGAAGAAGGCGGGCCCCTACAGCAACTTCAAGTAGGTCAGTCGACGTAGGCGATGCAATCGATCTGCAGAAGCTGCCCCGCACGCCGGAATCCGGTGGCTCCAAAGTAAGAGCGGGCGGGCTTATTCTTCGGAAAGAAGGTGTTGTAGGCGTCGTCCATCGGCTGCCAGTTCTTCTCCGGGTCCACCAGCGCCACCTGGACCTTCAAGACGTTCTCCATCGATGAGCCGGCCTTCTCCAGCGCGGCCTTCATGATCGTCAATGCATCGGCAGTCTGCTGTTTCGCATCGCCCGCCGTGGGCCGCCGTTCCGGATACCACCCGCCGATCCCGCTGAGAAACAGCAGATGCCCGGACCGGATCGGCCCTCCGGCCGACTGCTTCTTCGGAGACCACCCGCCATCGGTCTGCGCGGCAAGCGCGCTGGCTCCCGCGCCCCCCAGCAGAGCCGCCTCCAGCACCGCCCGCCGGGTTCCTCGTGTGTTCGTTCGCATCTTCGAGACTCTATCTCAGAAATGAAACGGATTCCGGTGCGAATCAAATCTGCCAGCCCAGCGGGCGGACATGGTTAAAATTCAGCGCGTCGAATCCCTTGGCTTGCAGGGCAAGTTGCAGCCGCACATCGGCGGTAAGGATAAGTACCCCTTTGCCGGATACCGCTGCAATCGACGCATCGGTTAGACCGAAGCTTTGGAAGAACTCAGTCTCCACTAAGTCGCGAGCGGTATCGTATTGCTCTTCCAGTCTTTCCACAAGAGATTGGAAGAGCTGCCGGACCTGTATCATTTCTCGTTCGGGAAGATCCGTCAAGTTGCTCACCTCACTCAACAGATGTGGGGTTGCGATCAACGGTTCTCCGAACCAGGCAATCAGGTTTTGAAGAAGGCGGAAATCCTCAACCTTGTAGCTTTGCGTGCGCTTGAACTTCGTAATTCTGTTGGGGTTCGTAAGCCCGACGAGAAAGAGAACCAGAAGATTGGTATCGATCAGAACGCCTTGTCCACGGTACTTCTCGATCAGCGCCCGCGCATCCAGCATCAGCCGGCGGTTGGAACTGCGAATAGACGAACCTTCATCGAAAGGACTTCGCCCGTCATCTTGGAAACAGCAAAAACCTTGTACTCTCGACGAGCGTTCGCACCGAGAACCTCCCGGAGAGAGCCAAACGCATCGTCTTTCCTCGGATCCGGGGCGCTGAGAGTAATCAGCCACACCTCTTGACTGTTCTCCGTACCGGACTCGATCTCTTCCAAGCGCAGATCCGCCGTGCGGACCGATCCAAGCGTATCCGAGGCGAACTTCATTGCGGCTTCGACGGCTTCTTTGATGTCCACCATGCAACTATTATCCTAGCTGCCTCAGTAGATCGGATCGCCGCCCGGCGGGCGTGTTTTCCAGCGCCGGTGGATCCACAGCCACTGGTCGGGATACTCGCGGACGGCGCGCTCCACGGCGCGCTGAACGGCTTGCGTATCGGCGATCAGATCGCCGGTCATTTCCAGGATTGGGTAGAACTTCAAAACGAACTTACGCTCCGCTTCGCGCCAGACGGCAAATCCTGGAATGACGGCCGCGCCGGTCTTGTGCGCCAGCTTCACAAAGCCCGTATTCGAAGAGGCGGGGACGCGGAAGAAGTCGACGAAAGCTCCCTCGTCGGGGCTGGTGTTCTGATCCACCAGGATCCCTACCGCCTCGTTGGCGCGAAGAGCCTTCAGCACATCGCGCAGCAGGTCTTTCTTGCCAAGTATCTTGTTGCCGGATCCGGAGCGTCGTCGCTCGACAAACTCGTCCAGATACGGATTGTCCAGCGGGCGCACCACGACGCTCATGGGTTCGGTCATCAGCGCGTGAGCGTAGTGGCTCAGCTCCCAGCAACCGAGATGGCCGGTGGCGAAGAGCACGCCTTTTCCCCGGCGCTTGGCCTCCTGGAAATGCTCCAGACCTTCGTACCGGATCCAGCGGCGCACGTTCCCACGGTTGATCCTCGGAAGGCGCGCGAAAACATGAGCGAGGCGAGCCAGCGAATCGAAGACTTTATCCGCGCAGCCCAGCGGCATTCCCGAAAGCCGCAGGTTGACCAGCGCGATGTGCCGCCACTTGGGGATAAACCGGTCGAGCAGGCCGATATACCAGCGAGCGACAAACAGCGGCGTGACCGCGATCGTCGCCAGTGCCGTTCGGATGGCGTAATACTCCAGGCGCTTATTCAATCCATCCGCCGCCTAAGACGAGATCCCCGTCATAGAAAACCGCCGCCTGTCCGGGCGTGACGGCCCGCTGTGGCTCGTCGAAAGACACGGAAGCGCGGCCACCGGGGAGAGCACAAACGGTCGCCGCCGCCGGAACGTGCTTGTTGCGAATGCGAACCTGCGCCCGCACCGGCTCCGCCGGTTCGGCAATCGAAACCCAGTTCATCTCGCGAACCGTAAAGTCGGAGCGCAGCAGATCGTCGTTCCGGCCGACAATTACCTGCTGAGTGGCAGGATTTGTCGCGATGACATACAACGGCTCCGGGGCCGCGACACGCAATCCCTTGCGCTGCCCGACCGTGAAGTTGTGAGTGCCGCCGTGACGGCCCAGCACCCGGCCGTCGGCGCCGACGATATCGCCGGCTGTCTGCTCGCGCGCGATGCCTTGCTCCTTGAAGTAGGCGTCGATAAACGCAGCGTAGTCGCCGTTCGGAACGAAGCAGATTTCCTGGCTGTCCGGCTTCTCCGCGGTGGGGATCCCGATTTCGGCCGCCAGCGCCCGCACTTCCGGCTTGACCATTCCTCCGAGAGGAAACATGGCTCGGGCCAGCTGCGGCTGCGTCAGCCCCCACAGAAAGTAGGTTTGATCTTTGGCCGAGTCACGGCTGCGAGCCATTTGCCAGCGGCCCCGCTCCCGATCGAACCACAGCCGCGCGTAATGGCCGGTGGCGATCTTTTCGGCGCCCGCGGCGTCGGCCATTTCCAGAAACTGGTCGAACTTGATGAAGTTGTTGCACAGGGTGCAGGGAATCGGGGTGTCCCCGTGCAGATACGACTGGATGAACGGCTTAACGACGTGCTGCTCAAAGCGGTCCTCGAAATTGACCACGTAATAAGGAATGCCCAGCAAGCCCGCAACCGCGCGAGCGTCGTAGACATCATCGAGCGAGCAGCACCGTCCCCCCGCATCCTCCGTCGCCAGGTCCGGCAGCCGCCGCTGGTTCCAAAGCTGCATCGTCATGCCGACCACGTTGTGCCCTTCGCGCTTGAGCAGACCTGCCACGACAGAGGAATCCACTCCTCCGGACATGGCAACGGCAATGGGCTTCCGGTCAGGCATACTGCGGCGATAGCTTTCTCAAACGGGCGGCGCTTCGAACGACGGCTTCCACCAGAGCGTCCACTTGTTCTTCCGTATTAGACGTACCTAGCGAGAAACGGATACTGGAGCGCGCTTGTTCCTTGGAAAGTCCAATGGCGGTCAGGACGTGGGACGGCTCGACGGCTCCGCTGGAACAGGCGGCACCGCTGGATACGGCGAACCCGGCGAGATCCAGGGCGATCACCATCGCTTCGCCTTCAATCCCATCGAAACGAATATTCGTCGTGTTGGAGACACGCGGGGCACCGGCTCCGTTGACGTGAGCATCGGGAACGCGATCCAGAATAGACAGTTCCAACCGGTCACGGAGAGTCCCCATGTCGCTCTTCGGTAAGCGGCAGGCATCGGCGAATCCGGCGGCCATGGGAACGCTTTCGGTCCCGGGACGGCGGTCGCGCTCATGCCGTCCGCCGAAGGTGATCTTGTGCAGGGGCACTCCCTTCCGGGCGTACAGCGCTCCGATCCCCTTCGGGCCGTAAATCTTGTGAGCGGAAAAGCTCCGCAGATGAGCGTTCGGCAGCTCCGTCTTTCCCAGCGCCTGTACGCAATCGGAATGGACCGTGATCCCAAACTCCAGCAGCTCGTCCACCGGCTGAATCGTTCCCAACTCGTTATTGACGGCCATGACGCTGATCAGGTCGGTTTCCGGACGCAGCGCCGCGCGGATGCCGGCGGGGTCGACCACTCCGCTGCCGGAGACTCGAACGACGGTCACGTTTGGAAGCTGCTGGCAGACGTTCAGCACCGCCGGATGCTCGATGGCGGTGGTGATCACGTGGCGCGGCTTCAGTCCGAAAATTGCCAGGTTGTTCGCTTCGGTACCGCCGCTGGTAAATACGATCTCTTCGGGCTTCGCGCCCGCAGCGGCGGCGACGGCGCGGCGAGACTCTTCCAATAACTGCTTCGCCCGCTGTCCTTCCTGATGGATACTGGAAGCGTTCCCGAAAGTTTCACTCCACGCGGCAGACATACGCCGCAGAACATCGGGGTGAACGGGCGTTGTCGCGTTGTGATCGAAGTAAGCGCGACCCACAACTCCAGTATGCCGCGACCCATCATTACCTTAACTACCGACTTCGGCCTCAGCGACCACTTTGTGGGCGCGATGAAAGGCGTCATCCGGACGATCGCTCCCAACGCGGACATCGTCGACATCTCGCACGAGCTTCCGCCTTACTCGATATCCGAGGCCTGCTTCCTGGTCGGTGAAGCGACGCCGTGGTTCCCGAAGAAGACGATTCATGTGGTGGTGATCGATCCGGGAGTCGGCTCCGCCCGGCGCCCGATTCTGGTCGAAGCGGCCGGGCAGTATTTTATCGGCCCCGACAACGGAGTCTTCTCGATGGTGCGGGCGGCGGCAGGCAAGAGCAAGGTTCGGGAGATCACCAATCCCAAATGGATGCTTCCCAAGGTTTCGCGCACCTTCCACGGGCGTGACATCTTCGCCCCATCGGCGGCTCACTTGGCCAAAGGCGCGACGCCGGCCCAGGCCGGGAAGGTGATTGCCGACGCTCTGCAACTCCGGCTGGCCGCTCCGGAGCAGACCAACAAGCGTGCCTGGACGGGCACCGTCCTGAAGATCGACCGGTTCGGCAACATGATTACGAACTTCAAAGCCGCCGATTTCGAACGCGTCCGGACCGGGCCGTTCGAGCTGGCCGTCGGGTTTGAGCGGCTTTCGAAGCTGGCCAACAACTACGCCGAAGGCGGATACGGCGAGCTGTTCGTGATCGAGGGCTCCTCGGGGTACCTCGAAATCTCCGCCAATCAGGCGCATGCCGCCAAGAAGCTGGGGTGCGGCGTGGGGGCTCCGGTGGAGCTGACGCTATATTGAGCGAGTGCGTATGTACAGACCGGCGATCTTGCTGTTGGCGGCGGCCGCCTTCGGCCAAACGACATATCAGATCGATAGCTCGAATTCGGGCGCGCAATTCGCCGTGCGTCATCTGATGATCTCCACGGTGCGCGGAAGCCTGGGAAAGATCACGGGGACGATCCAGTACGATCCTGCTTCCCTGGATCAGAGTTCGGTGAAAGCGACGGTGGACGTCAAGGGCTTGGATACGCGGAACCCGAAGCGCGACGCTCACCTGCGCTCAGCCGAGTTTTTTGATGCGGAACAGTATCCGTCGATCACCTTTGAGAGCACGAAATTCTGGAACGAAGGGGACGCATTGAAGGTTTCGGGCAATCTGACGATCCGCGGCACGACGAAGCCGGTGACTCTGACGGCTGAGGTCAGCCAGCCGGTGAAGCAGCAGGGCGGAGGCATGAAAATCGGTGCCCAGATCACCACAAAAATCAACCGCCAGGATTACGGCGTTGCGTACAACAAAGTTGCGGAGGGCGGCGGCGCCATTGCCGGCGACGAAGTGTCGATCACGATCGATCTGGAGGCGGCGGCGAAATAGATGCCGGAGCTGCCAGAAGTAGCGGCGGTCGCCCGGCGGCTGCAAGAAAGCGCGGCGGGCCGGACGATTGTCTCCGCCAAGTTCCTCTTTGCGCGGACCACGCGGCCGCAATCCGGAACTTCCCTCGCGCGGCGGCTGAAAAATCGCAAAATTCTGAAGGTCACGCGGCGAGCGAAGAATATTCTGATTCACCTGCCGGACGACGATCTGTTGCGGATCCACCTGGGGATGACCGGCGAGCTGTATACGGCGGACGCGGGCTCCGAAGTTTCAGCGCGGGCGCGGTTTGCGCTGGACGACGGGCGCGAAATTATCTTTGAAGACAGCCGCCATCTGGGACGAGTGAATCTGATTCATCCCCGGGATCTTCCCGCGTTCGAAAAGGGCTACGGCGTGGAGCCTCTTTCGGACAAGTTCACCGAAGAATGGCTGCGAGAGCGCGCCGCCGGTTCGCGGAAACCCGCGAAGCTGTTCCTGATGGACCAGGCTCAGATTGCGGGACTGGGAAATATTTGGGCCGCCGAGTCCCTGTTTGCCGCCCGGATCAGTCCGCTTCGCGCGATGAATTCGCTGAAGCCCGCCAAGCTCCGGGAACTGCACGCGGCGATCCGCGAAGTGCTGCAGGCCGCGGTGGATTCCGCGTATCTAAACTATTCCAATCCCGGCGAGACGGAGCGGGGAAGCTCATTTCCCGTTGCCGTCTACGGTCGAGCGGGCGAGCCTTGCCTGCGCTGTCAGAAGAAGATCAAGCGAGTAGTGCAAGGGGGTCGTTCGACATACTACTGTCCGAGCTGTCAACGCTGAGGGACAACTGTTCCGGCAGATTCGCAAAATCCAGGAGAATCCGATCATCGGCCGCCATCGTTTGCACAGATTCCTGCGGAGCGGGGTAGAGGTAGTCGAATTCTTCTTCGGTCATCAGGTGGCGGCTGCGGCAGTGGTCGC
>CAZETQ010000058.1:0-38237 GCA_964515165.1 uncultured Solibacteraceae bacterium
TGACCCGGGAACGTGAAGACTCCGAAAGCAAGGTCAGCGAAGAGGCTCGCAAGAAAACCCGGCAGCAGATCGTCTTGAAGAAGATGCTTTGAGCCAGACCGCATCCGGAAGTCAGCGCCTTTCTGTAGTAGAAGGCAGGATTGATGGAATAGCTATACTAACGGTGGATGCAGGGAACGGATACAAAACCCCGGCGAGAGTTGACATCAAAGGCCCAAGTCCATGTTTCTGAGGAAGTGCTGAAGCAGCTGGTTCAAGACCTGGAAAAAGAGGCTCTTGACGTCTTTGGGAAGCAGGATCTGGTCAACGAGTGGATGGTCACCCACCTTGCCGAGCTTGATGACCTGACTCCCAACCAGGCTCTCGCGAGTTATGGAAGAGTGGGATTCGATTACGCCAGGAAAATCCTTATCCGTTTAGACTACGGCGTTTTCGCCTAGATAGTGTTTCGCTGCTATCGGCTGGTGAATCGACGGCACGCACCCGATGACGATACCGGTGCGGCTCTCTCGGGCGCCAGATGGAATCCGGAGGGTATTGGCGTGCTTTACGCAGCCAATTCTCTTTCTCTCTGCGCCCTGGAAATTCTGGTTCATGTGGGAGGGAAAGCGCCTTGTTCCCGATAAATATTCCTGGGTCGCAATTGATGTCCCTGGGGACCTGATCGAAAAGCTGGCTGATACAGTTCCGGAAGACAGAGAAACCAGCCAGCGCATGGGTGCAAACTGGATCAGGTCAGGCAAGCAACCAGTTGCTGAAGTTCCGTCCGTCATTTTGCCAAATGACCCTCACTTGGTATTTGAGCGGAACTATCTCCTCAACCGGCATCACCATCAATTTGGCCGGCTTCTCTTTTCAGAGCCTCAGCCCTTTATTTTCGACGCACGTCTAGAGATTGCGGTTAGCGGGACAGCCGCTCGGCAGAATCCTTAAGGACTAGACCAGCACGCCGGTCAGCTTGCCAGTACTATCCGCAAAGCCGTCCACCGGCGTTCCAAACGCGTCCAGCATCGAGACGTACAGATTCGCCAGCGGAGTGTCTTCCGTCGGCACCAGGTACTGCCCAGTCGCGATGCGGTTGCCGCCCCGGCCGCCCAGCACCAGGGGGAGCTTGTGTGGATTGTGGCTGTTGCCGTCGCTGAGCGCGGATCCGAACAGGATCATCGAGTTGTCCAGTACGGTGCCGTCGCCTTCTTTCATGCCGCGCAGCTTGTTCAGCAGGTAGGCGTACTGCGCGACGTGCCAGCGGGCGATCAGGTGATACTGCTGCAGCTTGTCCGGATCGTTCGAATGATGCGAGGTTTCGTGGTGCGAGTTGGTGACGCCTTCCAGAAACCGGAAATTCTGTCCGCTGACGGCGTTGCCGAACATGAAGGTAGCAATGCGCGTAGTGTCGCTCTGGAATCCCAGAGCGATCATGTCCAGCATCAAGCGGCAATGCTCGGTGTGGTCCTTCGGGGAATCCGTCGGTTCAGCGACAGATTGCAGCGGGACTTTTGGTTTCCAGGTCGACTTCGCGGGATTGCTGGCCCGCTCCAGCCGCTGCTCCAGCGATCGAAGCGTCGAGAAGTATTCGTCGATGCGCGCCCGATCGGCGCTGCCCACTTCGGAGCGAAGCTTTTTCCCCTGTGCCAGCACCTGATCCAGTAACAGGACATCCTGCTTGGCGCCTTTGTGATTGCCCTTCGCGGCGTTGAACAACCGCTGATAGACAAACTTGGCGTTGATCTCGCGGGCCAGCGGAGTGGTCGGGCTGCTCCAGGCGATATGGCAGCCATAGACGCGCGTGTATCCCACGTTGGCGTCCACGCCCGTCGCCACAGGCTCAATCCCCAGCTCCAGCGACGGGATCGGAGTCTGGTCGCCGGCCCGTTGCGCCGCCAGTTGATCCATCGAGACGCCGTTCATGTTCAGATCGACGCCCATCGTTTTCGTGATGGTGGTGCAGGTGAGGATGCTCGATTCCTTGACGTAATGTCCGTCGCCGGTCTTCGCCGCCTGGTTCCAGAGATTGCCCAACACCAGGATGTCGTCCTTCAGATCCGCCAGCGGCTCCAGGGTCGGCGAGAGCTCGAAATCGCGTCCCGTTCCTTTGGGCGTCCACATATTGACGTTGACGCCGTTCGGCATATAGAGCATCGCTGTCCGGACAGGCTGCTTGGCGGCTGCATCGGTCGCCGCGGAAGCTCGCGCCGGCATCATGGCTTCCAGCCACGGCAGCGACAGGCTGACTCCGGCTCCGCGAAGGAGAGTCCGTCGGGAGAGAGGGAATTTCGACATTCTTATTGCGCTCCTTGGCTTACGCGCTTCTCCGGCGTTGCGTTTTTCGAAACCAATCCGCTCTGGTATTGGAACGGTTTGCTGAAGATTACTTCCTTGATGAGGGTTCGGGCCGAGTAGTCGTTCTTCTTCAGCGATTCCACAATTCCGTCCACCGTGCAGTAGTCCGTCAAAACCAGCCCTCGTCCCAAAGAATAACCCAGCATCTTGCGGGTCAGATTGGTGATGAACAGGTCCTTGCGATCCATCAGCGCTGCCTTCAACTCTGCTGGACCGTTGAACTTCGTCCCGTCCGGCAATTCCCCGGTCGCATCCACGGGCTTGCCGGCGTCTTCGGTGCGCCACCGTCCGAGGACATCGTAGTTTTCCAGCGCGAATCCGAGAGGGTCAATCCGGGCGTGGCAACCGGCGCACGTGGGATCAGCCCGATGTTGGGTCAGCATCTCACGCAGCGTCTGGGGAGCAGCCCCCGCCTGCTGCTTCAACTCCGGAACATTCGGCGGCGGCGGTGGCGGTGGGGTGCCCAAAATCGAATCCAGCAGCCATTTCCCGCGCAGCACCGGGCTGGTTCGTTGCGGGTGCGAAGAAACAGCCAGTACCGCCGACATCCCCAGCAATCCTCCGCGATCGCTGCCTTCCGGCAACTCGATCCGCTGGGGCATGGCATTTGCTTCCCGCGCCGTCTTGATATTCAGTCCGTAGAGCCTTTGCAGCTTACGAGTGGTGAACGTAAATTTGGAATCCAGCAAATTGAGCAGTGAAAGATTCTCGACCAGCAGTTCCCGGAAGAACATCACCGGCTGATAGCGGATATCGGACTGGACTTCCTCGTCCGAGTACACCGGGAAGAGTTGCGCGTCCGGACGAATCGCTTTGCCCAGCTCGCGCGTACCCAGCCATTGCTCCACGAAATGCGTCGCGAAGTCCAACGATTTCGGATGGCGCAGCATCCGCGTGATCTGCCAATCCAGAATCTCCGGATCATGCAGCTTGTTCTGCCGGGCAATGTCGAACAGCAGATTGTCCGGCATCGTGCCCCACAGGAAATACGAAAGCCGCGAGGCCAGCGCAAAATCGTCGATCGGCCGAGCAGCCGGCGAATTGTTGGGCCGCTCGCTGCGGAACAGGAAATCCGGCGAGATCAGAATCGCCCGGAGAGCCAGCGCAACCGACTCGTCAAAGGAGTCCCCTCGCTTTCGGGCCGATTGGTAGAGAGCCAAAAACGGGCCGGCGTCCGTTTCCGTCGTCGGTCGGCGAAACGCGCGGGGTAGCAGATTCTCGACAATCTCGCGAGCCGCGGCTGGCTCCGATCTCCCCGGGCCGGGCTTGGCGATCATTAACTGAGCGCGCGTCCGGGCATCGCCCATTGCTGTGGAGATCGCGAGCTTCGCGGACTCCATGTACTTCTCCGCGTGGATCGGCGACAGAAACAGCGTCTCGGCAGCGTTGTCGAAGCCCTCGCCTCCGGCGCCATCATCCGGCAGAGCCGCGCCGACATCCAGGTGGATATTCAGAAGATCGCGAATGGTGGCGCTGTACTCGGCGCGATTCAGCCGCCGAATCAGGCTCGGGCCCGGTGTCACTCCCTCGGCGCAAGCTGCGGCTCGCAGCCCCGATTGCACCCAAGCCACAAATTTCTCCCGAGTATCCAGATCCATTTCCGGAGCACCCTTCGGAGGCATTTCGCTGTTATGCACTCGCGTCGCGATCGACTTCCAATGGTCGGGATGTTGGGCGGGCGTGACCGTCAAGCCGTAGCCCGTCAGATTCAAACCGCCGGCAGGATTCTTCCCCTGGTGGCAGGCTAAGCACCGTGTTTTCAATAACTGGGCTGCGCCTTCATTCGATAGGGGCGCAGTGTCCGCCGCGTATACAGGCACAATCGCACCAGTTGCGAGGAGGAGTGCGAGGAACGGGAGGATTTTTCTCATCGGATGACTTCCGATCGCATTGCCGGCAAGCGGCCACAATCCACTTTCATTGTAGCCTGCGATACACTTCTCGCAGCGAAAAATCCTCTTCGGAGCTCTATGCGACCAGCATTGCTTCTTCTTGCCGCCGTAGCCCTGTCCGCGGCCGTAACCGTCAAGGCGGAAACTCAGGGATTCTCCGAGGAGCGCCTGCATCGAATCCACGACACCATGCACCGGTACATCAACGATCACCAGATTTCCGGAGCGGTGACGCTCGTCGCGCGGAGAGCTCATATCGTCCACCTGGAAGCTCACGGCTTGATGGACATCGAGACCAAGAAGCCCATGGCCACCGATTCGATCTTCCGCATCTGGTCGATGACGAAGCCCGTCGCCGGCGTGGCGATTCTGATGCTGATGGAGGAAGGCAAGGTCCGTCTGACCGATCCCGTTTCTACCTTCATCCCGGAATTCAAGAACATGAAAGTGGCGGTCGCGCAGGAGGCGAAACCGCCGGCACAGGGTCAGCCCCCGGCCGCTCCGCAGTTCTACCTGATTCCCGCCACTCGCGAGATCACCATCCAGGATTTGCTGACCCACGTCTCCGGGCTGGGAAGCGGGCAGGCCAGCGGCGCCGAGATGCAGCGCATCATGCGAACCGACGAAAGCATCTCCACCTACGTCCCGAAATACGCCACGACGCCTCTGGATTTCCAACCGGGCTCGCGTTGGGCCTACAGCCCGCTGATGGCTTTCGACACGCTCGGCCGAGTGGTGGAGATCGCATCGGGACAGACCTTCGAGCAGTTCCTGCGCCAGAGACTCTTCCAGCCGCTCGGCATGAAGGAGACATTCTTCCACCCCGGCGAGCAGCGCTGGCCCCGCGTCGTGACCGCCTACGTCCGCGGCTCCGGTCCCATGCAGAAAACGCAGAATCCGAACCGTTTCGCCAGCACCGTCTACTTCTCCGGCGGCGGCGGACTGATGTCGACCACGGAAGATTATGCGCAGTTCGCGATGATGCTCGCCGAGCGCGGGCAGTTGAACGGCAAGCGAATCCTCAGCCCCAAGACCGTGGATTTGATGGGATCCGTTTTTGTCCCCGATACCCTACCGGGCCGGTCTCCCGGACGCGGCTACGGCCTGAGCGTCCAAGTGATCAACGATCCGGTCGCCGCTGGCTTCCGTGTCTCCCCCGGCAGCTTCGGCTGGGACGGCGCCTACGGTACTCACTTCTGGGTCGATCCGAAAGAGAAGCTCGCCGGCATCATGATGATCCAGACCAGCAACCCCAACCGCCAACTGGATCGCGACTTCGAAAACGCCGTCATGCAGGCGATCGTGGAGTAGGCCCAAGGCTTATTCAACGATCCTTTAATAACGCCGACCGCTATTAAAGGAAATCGCCATTTTCTTGAATAAGCCTTATTTTCGCTCGTAAACCACCCGGCCCCCGACCACTGTCATCGCCGGTTCCATCGCCCGCAGAGAGTCCGCCGAGGCCTTCAGGAAATCGCCGTCCACCACCACGAAATCGGCGAGCTTCCCTCGCTCCAGCGACCCGATCTCCTTCTCGCTGAACTGCATCCATGCCGCCCCGGTAGTCCACATCCGCAGAGCGTCCTCGCGACTGACTCGCTCCTCCGGATAGAAGTCGCTGCCGTCCCGAGTCTTCCGCACCGTGCACATCCACATATTGAGAAACGGATTGTACGGGTTCACGCTATTGTTCTTGCCGTGCCCGATCATGTGATCACTGCCTCCGGCGACGGGAATTCCGTGCTCGACGAAGGAATGCAGCGGGAAAAACTTCGGCATGTTCGCCAGCCCGAACACGCGCCCCAGCGCCGGAACATCGAAATACATCCACCCCGGCTGAGCATCGACGGCCACCTTCAGCTTCTCCATCCGAGCGATCGCCGCATCGTTCATGAAACTCCCGTGCATCACATGGTGCCTCCGGCCGGCGATGGACTGCGCCTTATCCAGCCGCTCAAACGCATCCAGCAGATTGTCGATCGCCGCGCCGCCCTGAACGTGAGCCGTCAACTGCCACCCCCGATCGCTGGCCGCTTTGAAAATCCGGTAAAGCTTCTCCGGCTCGACAAACAGCATTCCTCGGGCGTCCGGATTCGTCTGGCCATACAACTGCTTTCCGAATGCTCCATAAGGAACGCGCTGGTATGCCGTCCCGACTGACTGCCCGCCATCGAGCGTTACCTTGAACGTCGAAAACTTCAAGGAATCGTCCCCGCGTCCCGTCGTCCATTTTGACGAGCGAATCTCCTGCTCCACCTGCTCGATTGGTTTCGAAGCATCGATGCGCCACGTCATCCGGACGCGAATCGGAAGCCGTCCCTGCGCGTGCAGCTTCTCATAAAGCGCCACATCCTCCGCCGTCACGGCGCGATCTCCGACCGTCGTCAAACCGGCCGCCGCATACCGCCGCAGCATCTCCTCCATCCCCCGCAGCTTCTCGTCCTCGGTAAACTTCTCGCTCTGCTGCGCGCCCTTCAACAACCCGGCCGCGTTGCGGAGAATGCCGTTCGGCTCTCCGTCCGGACCCTTGACGATCTCGCCGTTCGGCGGGTTCGGAGTGTCGCGCGTAATTCCGCTCATCTGCAGCCCCAACGAATTCGCGGACCAAACGTAGCTTCCATCGAAGGCCACCGGATGATCCCGCGTCACATCCAAGTCCTGCCTGGTGGGAAATCGCATCTCGGCGAGCCGCGGCGGCAGGGTTCGCGGAACGACAATCCATGCGCCTTTGGGGGTCTTCGCCGCCCGTTCCCGAATGTACGCCTGAATGTCGGAAATGCTGTTCAGCGGCGGCAGCGTCTGGCGAAACTCGCTCATCGCCGCGCCCAGCACATGCACATGGGCGTCATTCAACCCCGGCAGAACACTGCTCCCGCGCAGGTCGATCACCCGGGTGCCGCTTCCGCGCTCCGTCTTGAGAATGTCCACACTCGACCCGACCGCCGAGATTCGCCCGCTCTTCACCGCCATCGCTTCCACGACGGAGAATCGCGAGTCGACGGTCAGGATCTTGCCGTTATGCAGAATCAAATCGGCATCCGCGGCCCAAGCGGCGACGCCCGCGCACAACAGCAGCGTGAATTTCTTCATGAATCGTTATTCTACGAGGTGCTTCGAATGCGTGTTGGAGAGTAGTTGACGAATAATAATAATTATCGTCTAATAGCAATATGCATGCCGAAACGCTTCTCCGGGACTTTCCGTCCCGCTGCCGCGCTCTCGGCCTCGCCGTCACCCACCAGCGAACGCTAATCTACCGGGAACTCCTCGCCACTGGCGAGCATCCCACGCCGGAATCGGTCTACGAACGCGTCCGGCAGCAGATTCCCTCTATTTCCCTGGGGACGGTATACAAGAACATCAAGACCTTCCTCGATGCGGGCCTGGTGCGCGAAGTTTCCCTGCACCACGGCACGCAAAGGTTAGATCCCAATACGGAGCCGCATCATCACTTGGTGTGTACGCGTTGCCGCAGGATCTTCGACCTGCCGGCTTCGGCGGTGGAGCCGCCGAAGTTGAAGTCCCGGCTCAAATCCGGGTTCCGCGTTGAGAAAACAAGTATCGAGTTATTGGGCAGTTGCGCCGAGTGCGCGTCTGCCCTCGACAGTTAGTAAACAACCATTAAGGAGCAATTCAGCAGCATGCTTGGAGTAGGACAGACTTTCCCCAAATTTTCTCTCACCGCTACCATTTCCAATGAAAAGGATCTCGGCAAGGCTTTTAAGACTCTTTCCGACACGGATTATCAAGGTAAGTGGAAGGTATATTTTTTCTGGCCGAAGGACTTCACCTTTGTATGCCCCACGGAAATTGCCGCATTCGGTAAGCTGAACGGCCAGTTTGCGGATCGGGACACCCAGATTCTGGGCGGCTCGACGGACTCCGAATTCGTCCACCACGCCTGGCGCAACAACCACTCCGATCTGAAGGATCTTCCGTTCCCGATGCTCGCCGATATTAAGCGCGAACTGTCGGACGCTCTGGGGATTCTCGATCCGAAGGAAGGCGTTTGCCAGCGGGCCACATTCGTCGTCGATCCGGAGAACGTGATTCGCTTCGTCTCCGTCAATGATCTGTCGGTGGGCCGCAATCCGGAGGAAGTCTTGCGCGTGATCGATGCGCTGCAGACTGACGAACTCTGCCCCTGTAACTGGAAAAAGGGTGAGGAGACCCTGAAGGTCTAAGCCGGTCCGAAAACCGGAGATCTGTTATGACAATCGACCAGATGCTCGAAACCGTCCCCGCCTATGCGAAGGATCTGAAGCTCAATCTTCAGGTGCTCCTAAAGCAGGCGGAACTGACGGAGCAGCAGACCTGGGGCACCGTTGTGGCGGCGACCATCGCCGCCCGCAACGCCAAACTCACGGAGGTGTTGCTGCCAGAAGCGGAAAAGCATCTCACGCCGGAAGCTTTGAACGGCGCCAAATCGGCTGCGGCTCTCATGGGTATGAACAACGTGTACTACCGGTTCACCCATATGGTCCCCGGCGAAAAGTACCCCACCATTCCCGCCCGCCTGCGGATGCAGGCGATTCGTACCCACGGCGCCGATCCGGTGGATTTCGAGCTATGGTGCATCGCCGTCTCGGCGATCAACAATTGCCAGGCCTGCGTCACCTCGCATGAACGTGTGGTGCTCGAAAAGGGCATGACGGAAGAAACCATCGTCGCCTCTGTCCGCCTCGCCGCCGTCACTCATGCTTTAGCCTCGGTCTTCGACGCCGAAGCCGTGGTCCCCGCCACCGTCGCCGCAGTGTAAGCGTATTCGTAGGGCGGACGATCGTTTTTTGTCGTCCGCCCGATCAACCGAACTGCAAATTCCCGAAACCCAACCTCGCAGCCGTTCGTCGTTCCCCCATGCGGCTGCTGACGTGCGGCCTTGTCGCCGCCTCCGGGCTATTTGCCGGGCAATCCGGGGAAGACTCGGCCTTCCAGGCCTTGATCAGAACCTTCCTGAACGACTTAACCCGGAATAACATCGGGGTCGACAACCCGGAAATCTATGAATACGTTGGCCGTATCGCGCAAAAGCTTTCGGCCGATTGCAACTCCGGAGCAGCCGTTACTGTCCACATCCTGATCAACGAGGATCCGAACCTCACCTCGCTGCCGGGCCGGCATTTGATCGTCCACACAGGTTTCCTGCAGCGCGTGCGCAGTGAGGCTGCCTTGGCCGGAGCGCTGGCGCAAATCCTCTTCCAGAGCATTTCCTTTCAGCCGGAAGAACGAAAAATCTTGTGGCTCGGCAGTCCGTACCTGCTCTACGAGTCCCGATTTCCCGGAACCGCGAACTCCCTCCGCGCCCGGATCCTCGAAGCCGACCGCCGGGCGGCCACGTGTCTCTTCGCTGCCGGGTATGACCCTGCCGAACTTCCGGAAGATCTGCGGCTGCAGTCCGTGCCGGGAAACTTCCATGCGGAACGGATCCGGCGCCTGGAAGCGCAGATCCAAGGGTTATCGAGAACCTCAGCGGCGCTCATCCTCACCTCCAGCTTCCTGGAGATGCAGTCTCGCCTCGCCGCGTTGCTGAGGCCCATCCGTCCGCCAACCTTGCGAGCCAACCGGCGACAGTCACCGGAGTGATTCGGCCTTGGCCTTGATCTCCGTTCGTTGGTCGTCCAGAGCGGATCTTTCCGCTCGTTGGTAATCAAAGAAATCGAACATATCTTTGGCCGATGCCGCCACCACGAACCAATGATCGGTGGGGTAATACTTCCGGTTCACCCGGCCATCGCTTGCTTCAATGAACCGCCTGGTCTCTTTTCGGCCGGAGGAAAAGAAGAAGTCGAACACGGCGGAAATGAAAAACACCTCATGGGGATACTCTTCCACCCGCGCGGTCATCTCCGGAAACGCTTCCCGGTTGTCTCCGGCAGTCGCAACCAGGGGACAATCGCAGCAACGCCATCGAATTTATCCGGATGCCGCAGGGCGACCATCAGAGCGCCTCGCCCGCCAATCGAATAACCGGTGAGGAAAACCTTTCGAACGAGGGTATTTGGCAACCAGCTCATCGCGAACGGCAATGACCTGGTTCTCATGATTCTCATAGCGCATCCCCAACCGTAGCTGCTGAGGCACGCGAGAACATAGCCGTGCTCTCGAGCCAGCTTTCGGTACCGCCCCGCCGAAAAGATGTCGCAATAAAACCTGGCGCTCTCGCCGGCGCCGGGCAGCGCAATCAGCAGGGCCTGTTCTCTCGATTGGGCGGCTGGTCCCACCCGCTCGCTTCATGACAAGGGTAGGAGCAAACCATGTTCCAAACCGTTCTTATTCCGCAGCCTCGTCTTGTGGAAGGGGGGACCTCAAGCGGTGGCGAATGCCTTTACGTGACACAATAAACTAATATTTAAAAAACACGATAAACTAGTTTTAATACAGCATGATAAACTAGTACCAAAACAACGCAACAAACTTTACTCCATGCCTTCTCCCTCCAAAAAACTCGCGCAGTCGCTGGAGATCCTCCACAAACTCCAGAACACCGGCGGGGCCGCGGCTATCCGGGCGCGGAACCTGACGCGTACGCACCGCGAGCGTCTCCTCCGCGCCGGCTTCCTGGAGGAAGTTCTCAAGGGTTGGTACATCCCCAGCCGGCCGGATCAGGTCCAAGGAGAAAGCACGGCTTGGTATGCCTCGTTCTGGAGTTTTGCCGCGGCCTACCTGGAAGCGCGTTTTCGCAGGAATTGGAGTCTGTCGCCCGAACAGTCTCTCTCGCTCCATACCGGAAATTGGACCGTTCCCCGCCAGCTTGCCGTGCGGTCGCCGAAAGGGAAGAACAATCGAACCAACCTGCCTTACGGTACGTCGCTGTTTGAGCTGCAGGCCGCACTCCCTCCCGTGACAGACCGGGTCGAAAAGGACGGCCTGCGCCTGTTCTCGCTCGAAGCCGCTCTGCTTGAGGCGTCTCCGCGCTTTTTCCGCAATCAAGCCACCGATGCTCGGGCGGCACTGGCCATGATTCGCGACCCCTCGGGCCTGCTGGAAAAACTGTTGGATGGCGGCCACAGCACGATCGCGGGACGCCTGGCCGGGGCATTCCGCAGCAGCGGCCGCAGAGCGATCGCCGAGGAAATCGTCGCCACCATGTCCGCCGCCGGTTACACCGTTCGGGAAAGCGATCCGTTCGCGGATCAACCGATGGTGGCTTTGCCCACCCGCGAAACTTCGCCTTACATAAATCGCATCGCGCTCCTGTGGCAAAAGATGCGCGGGCCGGTAATCGAGATCTTTCCCCAAGCGCCTGGATTGCCTCGCAGCGGCGCTGCCTATAAGAAGAGGGTCGAACAAGCATATGCGACGGATGCCTATCACTCCCTGTCCATCGAAGGCTATCGAGTCACGCCGGAGCTGATCCAGCGCGTGCGCAGCGGCGGCTCCTGGAATCCTGATACGAACTATCAGGACCGCGAACACCGCAATGCCATGGCGGCCCGCGGATAC
This sequence comes from uncultured Solibacteraceae bacterium, assembly GCA_964515165.1. Taxonomy (GTDB): domain Bacteria; phylum Acidobacteriota; class Terriglobia; order Bryobacterales; family Bryobacteraceae; genus JAPKYZ01. The sequence continues at coordinate 11,676 of CAZETQ010000058.1, forward strand.
TGGCAGGCCTTCCAACTCGTCGAAAAAAGCATCGCCAAAGTGCTCCGGCGTGCCAATGCCGGTGCTGTGGCAGACGACGACCATCGCTCCTGGTATCGGGGGATGTTCGCCCCTAGCGTAACAGCGGGTCTTCTGAAAGCGTCCGGCCTGGCGGGTTACCGCAACGGTCCGGTTTTCATCCGGCAGTCCATGCACGTTCCGCCAAACCGGGACGCCGTTCGGGATGCGCTGCCCGCGTTCTTCGATCTTCTCCGCGCCGAAGACCATCCGGGTGTCCGGGTAGTGCTGGGACATTTCGTCTTCGTCTACATCCATCCCTACTTCGACGGTAACGGACGGATGGGCCGGTTTCTGATGAATTTGATGATGGCCGCGGGCGGCTATCCGTGGGCCGTCATTCCGGTCTCCGCTCGCGATGCGTACATGTCCGCCTTGGAACGGGCCAGCGTCGAGGAGAACATCGCTCCCTTCGCGGAACTTCTGGGCACTCTGGTGCAAAAGCGGCTGGCCGGAGAACCTCTGCCGTCTCCGTCGCAGACGGGCCGGTAACGCTCCGAAGCGAGTTTGCGATTTCGAACTTTATTTTCCAAAGCGGGTCAACGGCTTGCCGGTATGTCCCTGGGCAAACCGAACGGATGGTTGCGCTACCGTAAGCGCGGCGGGGATATGTATTTGCGGAAAGGCGAGGAATTCATGACATCCAAAACAGCAGCGAAACCACAGCGAAACAGCGGCAGAACAGCAGCGAAACAGCGGCGAAGCGCATATATTACCGAAGTACTATGGTTCGCCGCGGTATCTGAACCTAGAACCCTTCGATGAGGTGGCCCATCTTTTCCTTCTTCACGCGAAGGTAACCCTGCGCCGTTTCGTGGGCGTCCGCCTCCGCGGAAACTCGCTTCACCTGAATCCCCACGGCTTCCAGCGCCGCGATCTTTTCCGGGTTGTTCGACATCAGCCGCACTTGCGTCAGACCGAAGTATTTCGCAATCTCGGCGGGAATGCGATAGTCGCGAAGGTCCACTTCCAGGCCCAGCTGGAGATTTGCTTCCACCGTATCGGCGCCGCCGTCCTGCAGTTGATACGCGCGGATCTTGTTCACGATTCCGATGCCGCGTCCTTCCTTCAATTCGTAGACGATCAGCCCACAGCCTTCTTTCCCGATCTGGCGCATTGCCAATTCCAATTGGGCCCGGCAGTCGCAGCGAAAACTATGAAAAACATCTCCGGTCAGGCACTGCGAATGGATTCGAAACAGAGGACAGGCGCCCGGCCGCAGATCGCCCATCACCAGGGCCACCGCGTCTTCGGCGCCGTCCTGAAATGCGTAAACGCGGAACTCTCCAAACTCGGTAGGCAGGCGAGCTTCCGCCGCCATCTGCAAGGTGGAAGCCATGAAGGTTACTTTCAGTATAGGGCTCCGTCCGTTCGGACCCGGTCTCGTCCATGCCGTCGGAACAACAGTTTGTGGTCCTGCTGGTGCGAATTGCGGTGGCCGCGTCCATCGCCAGCATCCTCGCGCGCATGGGCTGGTTTCTTCGAATGCTGCTCCGCGAAGAGCGGAATATCGCCCAGCGCACGCGAATGGCTCTTTCATTTGCGGCGGTCTTCGGCGCCGGCGCCGCCCTTCGCGTGTTCTCGCGGTCCTATCAAGCCGTGGATTTGGGATTGGCGGGGAGTTTGCTTGCCGGCTTGACCGGCGGATACTGGACCGGCCTGCTCTCCGGAGTTCTGATTTCGCTGCCCGCTACCCTGGTCAGCCAGGAATGGATGACTATGCCGATGCTTGCGGGCTTCGGCCTGCTCGGCGGATTGCTGCGCGACATCGCTCCCGATCCGGAGGAGATCTGGAGATTCTCGCCGGTGTTCGATTTGCTGGCCGGCTATCGCGTGATGCGAAAAGGCTGGGACCTGAAGCGCAGCGGATTCCAGCTTTTGTTTCTGTGCTCCCTTCTGTTTGCCGTTTTTCTGCACGATGCGGTCAGCGCCGTTTTTACGCGGGCGGTCCTCCAGCCTTTTGCCGAAGGCAACGGTCTGGAGCTGATCGCGTCTTACGTGACGATGGTTCTTTGTGTCGCCGTGCCGTTGAAGATTTGGAACAGCGCCCGGACGGAACGGAAGCTGGAGGCGCAAAATCGCCTGCTGGTGGAAGCCCGGCTGACGGCGCTGACCAACCAGATCAATCCGCACTTCCTGTTTAATACGCTGAACTCGATTGCGTCGCTCATCCGGCTGAATCCGGATGAAGCGCGGGGAACGATTTACCGGTTGTCCAGCATTCTGCGGCGGCTGCTCCGGAAAGTCGAAGCGCTCAGCCCGTTGCGGGATGAGCTTTCGTTTATCGACGACTACCTGACCATCGAAATGGTCCGGTTCGGCGACAAGCTGAAATTCGAGAAAAATATCGAACTCGATACCCTGGATCGCCTCGTCCCCAGCATGCTGCTCCAGCCGATTGTCGAGAACTCGATCAAGCACGGCCTGTCTTCGAAGATCGGCGGCGGGTGCATCCGGATTCGCAGCCGCCTGGAGGAAGGCCGGCTGCACATTGTCGTCGAGGATGACGGGGTCGGCATCCCGGCGGAGCGGCTGGAAAAACTTTTCGAGCTGGGGATTGGCGTCTCGAATGTCAACGAGCGTCTGAAGGTGCTGTTCGGAGATGGCTACCGGATGTCGGTGGACAGCCGGCCGGGAGCGGGGACGCGGACCGAGATTGAGATTCCCGCGCAGGTAGCGGCTGCCGCGCCAGCAACACAGCCAGCGAATCCTGATCGAGAATCCGCCACTCCGGCCGCTCTGCGAGTACCGCGGTAAGAGCCGACTTTCGCGGGATCAGCATCATATTCAGGTTGTAGCGGTCGGCCAGCCTCTTCCACTCCGGCATGCCGTTCATCAGCGAAAGCGAATCCATTGCGATCTTCTCTCCGAAGTAGTTGTGCCGGGCGTCCATGAAAACCTGCTGTTCCGGATAGTTGCGCCAGATTAGGTAATCGGACCACTGATCGCTGGCAAACACCCGGGCCGCCTTCAATTCCTGGCGATGCTTTTCGACAAGATCCACGGGAAAAAGCTCCGATGGAAATTGCGATGGCCAACTAACAGTGGGAGAGATCGCCACTCCGGCCACGAAGACCGCAGGCCAAAGGGTCATCGATCGCAATTCGAAATTGATCACGCCCCGGATTGTAGGCCAACGGTTGGTGATTTCCTCGGCAATGATCGGGACCAGAACAACTACCCAGATCGTCGCGTGCCGCACCGACACCAGGGAGCAATAGCTGAGAAAAACGATCCACAGCACCTCGGTATAGCGGCCTTTTGAAAACAGAATTCCGGCGGTCGCCAAACCCGTGAATAGCAGCACCAGGAAGAAAATCATCGCCTCCGATTGAAACTTCGGCGACTGGGCTTCCGATACATACCGCACCACCCAGCCCGAGCGCAGGTACTCCAGCACATGCAGATGAAGCTTCCAGCCGTACGGGTTGGCAAAAGTTCCCGCCAAAGCTGCACCCAGCAACAGAAAATAGCGCCGGGCACCGGCTTTCTTTTCGAGAATGCAACCCACGGCCAGAAGACCAATCAACGGAAAGACGATGAAAAACCCGCCATGGAGGTTCGCCCACAAAGCCATCAGGGGAACCAGAATCCAGATTCGATGCGATGGCCGGCGCCGGTCCCGCTCCAGCATCCAGACCGTTGCCGAAAGCAGCACCAGCGTGAAAATGTGCGGGCGGGCGAGAAAGTGAATATTCAGGACGTTGGCGCCCAGCAAAACTAACGGCACTAGGACCACTCCGGCGGCTCCGCGCCAGATTGCGTGTAGAGCGAGGAACGCCGGCACCAGCGACAAAAGCGTCGCCGCCATCAGCGTGACGCCTTTCAGTCCAGCCGCGGAGTTTGCCAGCGAAAAGATGACCCCGGAAAGCCACTCATAAGCGAACCACTCGCCGTGCGGTTTCGAGAAACCGAACAGATCCTGGTGCGGGATGGCGCCGTGCTCGCGAATCCAGTCGCCGATTCGAATGTGGACGCCGGTATCGCCGTCCATCAGCAACCCGGTCATTCCGAAACCGCCGGCGACGAATGTCCAGGTCATGATCGCCGCAAACAACACGTCGGCGTGCGTCGGGCGGAACCGCGCAAGCGATGGAATCGAAGGCCGGGCCGTGAGCTCCAACAAAGTCTTATCGGGTATATGCTGATCGCGGGAGAGAATTTCATGCCGTCCACCCGCAGAAATTTCATGGCCGCGGCCGCGGCCCCGATGTTCGTGCCCCAGTCCGCTTTCGGCGCAAACGACCGTTTAGTTTACGGAGTGATTGCAACGGGCGGCCGGGGCCGCTATCTGAACCGGAATTTCCAGAAGCTCGGCTATCAGTGTGGAGCTGTCTGCGATGTGTACGAGCCGCATCTGGCGGAGGCCAAGAAAGACTCGCCGGACGCGAAGACGTATACCGACTACAGGAAATTGCTGGAAGACAAGTCGCTCGATGCCGTCGTCATCGCCTCGCCCGATCATCACCACTGCCCGATGCTCCTGGAATCGCTCAGTGCCGGCAAAGACGTCTACGCCGAGAAACCGCTTTCGCACTCGCTGATGGAGAGCGAAAAGATGATCAAGGCGGTGAAGAAGTCGGACCGGATCGTCCAGGTCGGCATGCAGCGCCGCAGCGCGGAATCGATTCTCAAAGCCAAGAAGCTGGTCGATGACGGAATTCTCGGCCGCGTCACGATGGTCCGGCCCCAGTGGCACTGGAACATCGCCAAGCCGCTGGACAACTCGCCGCTGGAAGGAAAGCTGGATTGGGATATGTTTCTTGGTCCCGCTCCCAAGCGTTCGCTTGAGCCGATGCGTTTCCGCCGCTGGCGCTATTTCTACGACTACGCCGGCGGAAACATGACGGACCAGGGAACGCACCTGATGGATGTCGTCCAGTGGTTCATGAAATCCGGCCCGCCGAAATCCGCTCTGGCGCATGGCTATGTCGCGAACATGCAGGGCGCCGAGCATCCCGACGTTTTCAGCGCGATCTTCGAATACCCCGATTTTATGGCCACCTGGACGCTCAACTACGACAATGCGTATTTGAACGGCTGGTCCATCACCTTCCAGGGCGATAAAGCCACGATGATTCTGGACGAGGCCGGCTACCAGGTGTTTACGGAGCCCTGGAAGCGCGGCGCCACCCCGTCGATGCAGGAGAACTCGCCCGTTCCGATCGAGAGCCACATCGCGAATTTCGCCGAATGCGTGAAGAGCCGGAAACAGCCCAACTGCCCGGTCGAAATCGCCGCGCAGGCGGTCGCCGGTCCGCATTTGGCGAATATCGCGATGCTGCAGCACCGCCGTGTTTCGTTGGGTCCGGACGGTATCACCACCGAATCCGGGAGCTAAGCTCAATTCAGACTGCAATTGGGGCTTCCGCTCGATTGGGAAAAGCACAAGGCCCCTTTACGCTGGACTCATTCAACTTCCCGGAAGGAGGGGAGCAACGAAATGAAGAAAGCTGTAAATGTGTTGTGGCAGTTGCGGATCTGGAAGGACACTCGCGGCCAGGACCTGATCGAGTATGCGCTGATGGCAGGCTTTGTGGCCGTCGCGGCGGGAGCAATCATGCCGGGTGTGGCCACCAACATCGGTGTCATTTTCTCGAAGGTTGCCTCCGCGATGACCAATGCCGCCGGTACCGGCGGTTCGTAAAGCTAAGGATCCGTCTCGCTTTGTTTGGGTAAGAGCAGGCTTTTACCGGGTTGAAAGCCTGCTCCGTTCGCATTTCTGGTCAAGGAGGGCGTGTGACAACTATTCGGTTCCTCTCGCGTCTACGCCCCTCCCGTCTACGCGTTGATACGCGAGGACAAGATTTGATTGAATACGCTCTGATCGCTGGCCTCATCGTTCTGGCCGCCGGAGCGATCGTCCCCCAAGTCGCCTCCAGCATCGGGTCAATTCACTCGAAAGTCGCCTCGCACGCTTCGCGCGTCGCCGGCTTCTGACGCTCCAGGAGCGCTAAACTGACGCGCATGCCGCGCGCGCTCGCCATTGTCTGCTTTTGCCTTCCCACGCTGGCGCTGGAAGTCAGCGTCACGTTTCCCGCCACGAAATCCTCGCAACCTCTCGACGGCAGACTGCTGCTGCTCATTTCTTCCGATCCCAAAGAGGAACCGCGGTTCCAGATCAGCGATAACCAGAACACTCAGATGGTCTTCGGGCTGGACGTCGAGGGATGGAAGCCCGCGGCGAAGACGGCGGTCAACGATTCCGCGTTCGGCTATCCGGTGCGCCGGCTTTCCTCGGTGAAGCCCGGCGAATATTACGTCCAGGCGCTGCTGCACCGGTACGAGACCTTCCACCGGTCCGACGGGCACACCGTGAAGCTGCCCATGGATCGCGGCGAAGGGCAGCAGTGGAATCGCGCGCCGGGAAATCTTTACTCGAAGCCTGTGAAGGTGGTCCTGGGCGGCAAGTCCCGGATCTCCATCGAACTGACTGAGGAGATTCCGCCCATTCCGGAGCCGAAGGACACCAAGTACATCAAGCACATCAAGATTCAAAGCGAGCGGCTGACGAAATTCTGGGGGCGGCCGATGCATCTGGGCGCGCACCTATTGGTGCCCGAAGGATTCGACGAGCATCCGGAATCCCGCTATCCGCTGATGGTCTTCCACGGCCACTTTCCGGCGGATTTCGGAGGCTTCCGGCCGGAACCGCCGGACCCGAACCTGAAGGCGGACTATAGCGAGCGCTTCCGGCTGGAGGGCTACAACCGGATCGTGCAGCAGGAAGCGCACGACTTCTACAGGAAATGGATTTCTCCCGGATTCCCAAGGTTTTTGATTGTGGAGATCCAGCACGCCAATCCGTTCTATGACGACTCCTACGCGGTGAATTCGGCGAACCTCGGGCCGTATGGCGACGCGATCATGTACGAGCTGTTGCCGGAGATCGAGAAGCGGTTCCGGGGAATCGGGCAGGGTTGGGCCCGGTTTACGTATGGAGGGTCGACTGGCGGCTGGGAGGCTCTGGCGGTGCAGATGTTCTATCCGGACGAGTTCAATGGCTCTTTCGCCGCGTGTCCCGATCCGATCGATTTTCGGCAGTACACGGTCGTAGACATCTACAAAGACAAGAACGCTTTTTTCACCGAAGGACCTCACGCGCGCGTGCCGAAGCCCGCGCACCGCGATTACCTGGGTCACATCAGCGGAACCCAGGAAAGCGTGAATCATTACGAACTGGCGCTGGGCACGAAGTCGAGATCCGGGCAGCAGTGGGATATCTGGGAGGCGGTCTACTCGCCGGTAGGGCCGGACGGCTATCCGGCCCGGATCTTCGACAAGCTGACCGGAGCGATCGATCCAAAAGTTGCCGAGTATTGGAAGGAGCATTTCGATCTGCGCCACATCCTGGAGCGTGACTGGTCGATGCTGGGGCCGAAGGTGCGAGGCAAGCTCCACATCTATTGCGGCGACATGGACAACTACTACCTGAACAACGCCGTGTACCTGATGGAGGACTTTCTGAAGAAGGCATCCAATCCGGCGGCGGATGCCGAAGTGGCCTATGGAGATCGGGCGGAACATTGCTGGAACGGCGATCCGACGCAGCCGAATGCGATATCGAGGCTCCGGTACAACACGATGTACCTGCCGAAGATTTTGAAGCGGATCGAGGAAGCGCATCCGCCGGGTGCGGATTTGAAGAGCTGGCGATATTGATCGTAATTCAGCAGATTATTTGTAAACTTATTCCTCTGACTGCCTCTCGTTTTTGAAAAAAAAGAGAAACAATGTGTTTTTCGGGGCATCTCATCCAACCAGAGGTAACCTATGAAAAGGCCCAGAGGGCGAACTTTCTGCAGACTATATGGCGCGATTTTAATTGGAGCGCAAGCGCTCATCAGTGCCAGCTTAACTCCCGTTTCCAGCTGCACCATTGACGGAGCAGCGGCAGCCTGCATGCCAGGCGACCCGAATCGAGCTCAGACAACATTCATATATAACGACGGGCTCGGCACGGATTTCTTGAGCATTGTTGTCGCTGCAAGCGCCGGGTCAGGAGCGGATCCCGACACGTCGGGCACTGCGTCAATTACGCTGAATTTTCTCGCCACAACGGAGGGGCCTGTCCGACCAGGCTTTGTCGAATATTTGATTGTTGCTGATGGGGATGGTAGTAGTGCCGGGGCCAGTTACGGCAGCAAGGTCTCAGTTTCAGGAATTGGAAATTGTTTGGCCCCTTTTACTTGCGTAGATAGTGGCACCATTCCGTTCCAGCTGGGAATACCGTTCGAAATTCGAATGAGTGCCGCAGCAGGAGGAACGTTTGCAGGATTTCAGTCTGGTGCAGCGTCAGATTCCACCATAGAACTACGCTTCTATGAGCTTGATTCGAGCGGCAGTCAGATTCCAGTGAATATTCTGGGGCCAATCATCACGCCTGAGCCGAATTCAACCGCCGCAATGCTGGTTTCGGCACTAGGACTCATTTGGCTCCGACGCCGCCGAAACAGCGGAAATCTCTAGCCGGCTAACCCTGGGATTCCGCCGAGAGTTTTGGCCGATTGCACGGCCCGAACAATCGCTGCCGATACGGCTTCCGCGGCGGCGACTCCCAGGGCGTTGACATCGGAGCGGCGCTCGCCCAGCGAAAGGGTGAAGATCACATCTCCGTCCACGGTGGTGTGGACTGGCGAAATCGCGCGAATCATTCCGTGTTGGGAAAGCTGGGCGAGCTTGGTGGCTTCCACTTTCGTCAGGGCGGCGTTGGTGGCCACAACGACGAGCGTGGTGTTGGAGGGCACGGGCGCGGCTTTGGGATCGTCGCCGTGCTGCAAGGCTCGCGCAGTACCGACAAAGCCGCGGCTGTTTTCCGCGGTTCGGGCTCCGGCGATGATCCGGCCGGAGCCGGGGTCCAGGATGTCTCCGAACGCGTTAACGGCGGCGAGAGCGGAAACCAGCACTCCGTCGTGACGTCCGGAGAGGGGGACGGTGGCCGATCCGATGCCGGCTTTCATCGCCCGCGCCATGCCGAACATCTTGCCGACGGTTGCACCGGTTCCGGCGCCAACGTTGCCTTCCGGGACTGCGGCATTTGTCGCCGAGGCGGCTGAGGCGGAACCCATTTCCCGCGTCGGCCGGACGGTGGATTTGCCGATTCCGAGATCGTAGAGGATGGCGCCGGGAACCAGGGGGACTTTCGCCGCGCGGGTGTCGAAGCCGACGCCCTTCTTTTCGAGAAAATTGCGGACGCCCGAGGCGGCTTCGAGGCCGAAAACGCTCCCGCCGGCCAGGACAATCCCGTGGATTTTCGCGGTCAGGTGCAGCGGATTGAGAAGGTCGATTTCCTGGGTGCCCGTTGCGGAGCCCCGGATGTCGACGCCGCCCACCGCCCCGGCTTCGCAAAGAATGGTGGTGCAACCGGTTAGGCCATCGAAGTCAGAGGCATGTCCGACCAAAATTCCCGGAATATCCGTCAGACCCTTCAATGAAACCAGTCCCCTCGCATGGTAGCATCGGGGTTTCGTGTAACGGAGCCGTCTTGCTCGATTTCCTGAAGCCCCCCTTCCTGGTATTTCAAGAGTTTTTCGTCCTCACCGGCCGCGCTCTTCGCAATGTGGGACGGAAGCCCACGTATTGGGAAGACATCGTCCGGCAGATGGACATTATGGGTGTCGGCAGCCTGGCGATTGTGTCGCTGATCGGCGCCTTTTCCGGAATCGTGATGGCGCTGCAGATGTCGCGCGCGATCTCCAGCTATGGCGCGGCCAGCCAGACCGGCACCTTTGTGGCGATCACGCTGGTGCGGGAACTGGGGCCGGTGTTGACGGCCGTTCTGGTGGCGGGGCGGAACGCTTCGGGCATCGCGAGCGAGCTGGGATCGATGAAGGTCACCGAACAGATCGACGCCATGCGGGCGCTGGGAACGGATCCGACGCGGAAACTGGTGACTCCGCGGATGATCGCCCTGGCTGTGGTGCTGCCCTTGCTGACGATCATTGCGGATTTCGTCGGCCTATGCGGCGGGTATCTGATTGCGGCGACGCGGCTGAATATTTCAGGTCCCCAGTATTGGAACAGCGCTACCCAGGCGCTGAAGTACAACGATATTGCGCAGGGGTTGTTGAAACCGTTTCTCTTTGCATTCGTCATTGCCCTGGTGGGTTGTTTTTACGGAATCCGGACCTACGGCGGAACCCAGGGAGTAGGACGATCGACCACGCAGGCGGTGGTTGTCGCGTCGGTGTGGGTGTTTGTCATTGACGTTCTGGTGACCCAGATTTTCGTCAGCATGTAGCGATGGCGGAAACCGAAGAGGAGATCGTTCTTCAGTTTGACGATGTGTCGCTGTCGTTTGAGGAAGTTCGAGCGCTCGACCATTTCTCGCTGACCATACGGCGGAGAGACACCTGGGTGGTGCTGGGCGCGGCGGGTAGCGGCAAGACGGTGCTGTTGAAGGTCGCCACGGGGTTGCTGCGTCCCGACACTGGGCGGGTGTTCCTGTTCGGCGACGAGATTACGGCGATGAAGGAGTCGGAGTTGTTCGCCATTCGAGCCAAGGTGGGAATGCTGTTCCAGGAGAGCGCGCTGTTCGACTCGATGACGATCGAAGAGAATGTGGCCTATCCGCTTCTAAACCAGAAGATGCTGCGCTGTCCGCACGAAGAAGTGCACCAGCGCGTGGTGGATGCTCTGACGTTTGTCGAGCTGGGGGATACCTTGAGCAAGGTTCCGGCGGAACTGTCGGGGGGAATGCGGCGGCGCGTGGGGATCGCGCGGGCCACGGTGACAGATCCGCCCCTGGCGATGTATGATTCGCCCACGGCGGGGTTAGATCCGATCACGGCCAACAACATCATGGCTTTCGTCGCCAAGCAGCGCGACCTGAAACATACGACCAGCATTATCGTTACTCACCGCTATCAGGATGGGATTTTGATGGCTGACTATGAATTCGACGCTGAGTCGGCATCTCTGCGGCCGGCGGTCAATGGAGACTCGCGCGCGCACCAAACGCAGTTTCTTGTCATGCGCGAAGGGCGAATTGTTTTTCAGGGCACGCAAAGGGAACTGGAAGCATCTACCGATCCCTATGTGTCAAAATTTGGAAGGCGCTGATGCCGACTGCCTCGAAACTAACCTGGTCTCAGTTGCGTGTCGGCGTGATGGCCGCCGTCGCCCTCATCCTGCTGGGCGTCCTGATCTTCTACATCACCAGCAGCCGCGGGTTCTTTACGGGCGAGCATAAGATCTACTCCTATCTCGATACTGCTCCCAGCATCGCCAAGGGCGCGCCAGTTCGATTGAATGGCCTGATGGTCGGAAATGTCTCGGGGGTCGACTTTTCCGGCGAGTCTCAAGCAGGGCGATTCATACGCGTCGAAATGAATATCTTTGACCGGTTCCTGAAGTTGATTCCGGCGGATTCGAAGGTTTCGGTAGGGTCGGAGAACCTGCTGGGTTCGCGCTTGATTGACATCGCGAAGGGTTCCAGCCAGCAGAGCGTGGTACCGGGTGGGGAACTGCCCAGCGACGCCACCACGGAGATGGAAGATCTGGTCCGCCAGGGGCAAACCACGCTCGCCGCGGCGGAGCTGATTTTAAAGCGCGTGGAAGCGGTGGTCGCGCAGATCGAGCTTGGTAAGGGATCCCTGGGCCGGATTCTGAAAGATGAGGAGTTATACAACCGCATCAACGCGATTGCTGGCGAAGGCGAGAAGCTGGCGCGGGCGATCAACTCGGGCAAAGGCACGATGGGCCGGTTGATCTACGACGAAGAGCTGTATCAGGATCTGCACGGGACGCTGGCGCGGTTCGATTCGCTGGCCGAAGGTCTGCAGCGCGGCGAAGGTACGGCTGGGAAGCTGTTGAAGGATCCGGCTCTTTATGACGACAGCAAGAAGACCATCAACGAGCTTCGGACGCTGGTCGCGGACTTGAATGCGGGAAAAGGGACCGCCGGCAAGTTGCTGAAGGATGAAGAGATGCACAACCGCCTGAATGCGTCGATTCAGAAGGTGAACCTGCTGCTGGACAATCTGAATGCCGGCAAAGGAACCATGGGGCAACTGCTGGTGAATCAGCAGCTCTATGAGAATTTGAACGGCGCCACTTATGAGCTGCAGGGCCTGATGAAAGATTTCCGTGCCAACCCGAAGAAGTTCCTCCGCATCAAGCTGGGGCTGTTTTAGTTTGCGTCAACTCGTAGTGAACGCCGATGATTTCGGCTTCACGCCGGATGTGAACGACGGAATTATTGAGGCACACCGGAACGGCATTCTGACAGCGACGACCCTGATGGCCAATGGCGCTGCCTTTGACCATGCCATCCGGCTGGCGCGCCAGAATCCGTCGCTGGATATGGGGTGCCATCTGGTGCTGGTGGGGGGCGAATCGCTTCTGGATGGGCAGGCGTTTCCCATGACGGTGGCTGAACTCCTGCGGGGAATGATCGCCGGAAAGTGGGATGTGTACCGGGAGTTGAAAGCCCAAGTCGAGAAAATTCTGGCGGCCGGAATTCTTCCGACGCATCTGGATACTCACAAGCACACGCACCTGTTACCGCCGGTTCTCCAGGCGGTGGCGCGGCTATCGGCCGAGTTTGAAATTCCGTGGGTTCGCCGGCCGTTCGATTTTCCGCTAAATGGCTCTCCAGCCCCGGCAGGACGCCGGATCCTCGCCCGGTCGTTGGGCTTTCTGCGTCCGAAATTTCACGCGGTGCTCAGCCGGTTTGGCTGCCGGACGACGGATTATTTCGCTGGATTCGGGCTGACGGGGGCCTTCGAGGCGGGCGATCTTGTCCGGCTGATCGGCAGCCTGCCCGACGGCTCCACCGAGTTTATGTGCCATCCGGGGTTTCTGCGCGCGGAACTGCGGGCGGCCCGCACCCGCCTGAAGCAGAACCGCGAGGAGGAGCTTAAGGCGTTGACGGACCCATTGCTGCGGCCAGCTCTGACCGCAGCGCAGGTTCAATTGACGAATTTCCGGAGCCTTTCGTCTCGCTGAGCTTCACCAGCGCCCAAGCGGCCGCGCGGCGGTGTGCCGGCGCCGGGTGGTGCAGCCACTGCTTCAACTCGGCGGCGGCCTTCTCGTCCCCGTGCAAGGCCAGGTAATAGAGTGCCGTGGTCGCCACTCTGTGGTTGCTGTCGGTGGAGGCCTTCGTCAGCAGGTTTGTCTGGGAAGGATTGAATTTCTCCAGACCTTCGCAAACCGCCTCCAGAAGGTTCGACCGCACGCGCGGATCGGGATCTGTGATGGCCGTTTCAATGTAGGCGGGATAGCTTGCTGTCACCAGGCGGACTGCCCGGGAACGAACCTGCGGATCCGGAACGCGCAGAAAGCGGCGCATCAGGATCAGCATGTGGCGCTTGATTCCTCCCACGGCGCGAAGCAGGTCGAGCACCCGCATCATTTCGGCCGACGAGATATCGTCCGGCCAAGACCGGGACGGGTCCGTAAGGTGGCGCAGCATCAGGATGTCGAAGTGGGGATCGGCGGCCAGTGCAAAGCGCATCACTTCGGCGGCTTCCGTGTAGCCGATGATCCGCGGATCGCTGAGGATACCGACGAGCGTTCCGCCGCGCTCGAGCAGCATTTTGCCCAGGGTGTCGCGAGGGGCGCGCAGGTGCGGTACCAGAGTCCGTTCCATAAACGGGACAAATTCCGGAGGATTGTCGAGGTCAACAGATTTCAACAAATATGTGCGAACGCTCGGGGGTAGTTTTCCGGCCACGGACTTCCACAGCTCGACATCGCGGTTCAGCGCCACTATCCGTCACCACCTTTCCCTCTCATATCGGTGGAATCGGGAATGCGATTTAGGCTCCTCTAAGAGATTTCCCGAGAAGCAGCGGGCGAAACCCGCGGAAGGCGGGTCAAATGCGAACGCTAGAGCGTTGCCGAGCCGGTCGCGGCGGAACCGGCGGCATCGGGCGCAGCGATTACGAATGTCGCACCGGAGATGCCGTTTCGGTTGCCGGCGCTCACGCTGCCGCCGTGAGACCGGACGATGGAATCGACGATCGACAGGCCCAGCCCGGAGTGGCTGCGGCGGGTGGAGAAGCCCGGGTTGAACACCTGACCGAGGATCTCCTGGGGAATGCCGGGGCCATTGTCGCTGACGACGATTTCGACGCCATTGGAGGTTTTCCTGGCGGCGATCTCTACCTCGCCGCCATTCGGCATGGCTTTCGCCGAATTGAGAAAAAGATTCACCAGGACGCGCTCCCAGGCGCCGGGACGCCCGGCCAGCCGGATTCCGGGTTCACACCGGCGCGCAAACCGGAGCTGGGGCTGCTGGCCGGTGGCGAGACAATCGCGAGTGCACTCGATCGCGTTGTCCAGAATCAGCTCCAGATCAAAGGTGTCAACAGATTCCTGGATGCTGGCGGTGATCCGGCGGCCCTGCTTGACCGCCCGCTCGATGGCGGCGGCCAGGGACTCCCACCGGTCATCGGAAGCCAGCAGCTCCGCAGCTTCGTTGATCGTCTCGAAGACGTTTTTCAGGTCGTGAACCAGACCTGCCAGGGTTAGATCCGAAACATTGCCGATGCGCGCGTCCATGCGGTTCTCGCTGCGTCAGTTCGCCAGGCGTTCCAGATGATTGTAGAACTCGGGGAAGGAAACGGAGGCTGCCTGAGCCCCCTCTATTTTGCACTCTCCGGAAGCAATCAGGGACGCCACGGAAAACGCCATAGCGATCCGGTGGTCGCCGCGCGAGTCGAATCCGGTCGCGTTGAATTTCTGCCCGCCTTCCACGGTGAAGCCGTCAGGCCGGGTTTCGATGCGAACGCCGGCGCGCCGGAAGTTTTCCTCCAAAGTGGCAATCCGGTCCGTTTCCTTCACCCGGAGTTCCGCGGCGTCGCGCACGGTGAGGCCGCCCGCGGCGGCTCCCAATACGGCAAGCACGGGAATTTCGTCGATCAATCCGGCGGTGAGCGCGCCTTCGATCATACCGGGCCGGGTCGGGCCGTGGGAGATTTCCAGATCGCCGGTCATTTCACCGGAGATCTGCTCGATCCGGCGAATCCGGATGAAGGCGCCCAGGGACGTCAGGTAGTCCAGGAGAGCGGTGCGTGTTGGGTTCATTCCGACGTTTTCGATCAGGATGCGGGAATCCGGGACCAACAGCGCACCGACCAGGAAAAATGCAGCAGAGGACAAATCGCCGGGAACGTGGAACTCGCGTCCTTTGAGCGTGGGCCGGCCTTCGATGGAGATGACCTCTCCTTTTGCCGTGACGCTCGCGCCAAACTCCCGCAGCGCCATTTCGCTGTGATCGCGAGTTCGCACCGCCTCATGCACGCGGGTGATCCCGTCGGCATAAAGCCCGGCAAACAGGACGCAGGTCTTGACTTGGGCGCTGGCCATCGGCGGCGTGTAGTCGATGGCGTTCAGGGGACGCTTGCCCTCGATCGTCAGGGGAGGAAACTTCCCGTCCCGCGCGTCCAGCCTCGCCCCCATCGCGGCAAGCGGGGTCATGATCCGCTGCATGGGGCGGCGGGACAGCGACTCGTCGCCGGCGATGGTGGTTTGAAACGGCTGGCCGGCGAGAATGCCGGACAGCATCCGGATGGTCGAGCCGGAGTTGCCGGCATCGAGATGCGCGGAGGGTTGCTTGAGTCCGTCCAGACCGGCACCCGCGACGGTGACGGTGGTTTCGTCACGCCGGATCGACACTCCCAGGCCTTGCATGCAGGCCAACGTCGACTGGCAGTCTTCGCCTGTCGAGTAGTTCAACAGGGTAGACGGCCCTTCGGCGATAGAGGCGAGCATAGCCGCCCGGTGAGAGATCGATTTGTCGCCGGGCAGGCGAACGGAGCCCTTCAGGCTGCGCGCCGGCGAAACGGTTTTCTGCATGGGAACCCACCATTGTAGCGGTCCCCCGGCAGTACGCCGCATTCCGGGCGCGCGCCGTCCGGGTTTGTTGACGGTCAGGCCGCGGTGACGAAACTTCGAAACGCCGCGGCGGGACGGAACCGCTTGAAGCGGTACCCGACACCGAAGACCGTCTCGATATAAGCATCACCGTAGTTGGCCAGTTTTCTCCGCAGCCGCCGGATATGAACGTCGAGCGTACGAGTTCGAACCTCTTCCCCGTATCCCCAAATATCCTGCAGCAGGAAGCTTCGATTGACAATCTCACCCTCATTGGCTGCAAGTGTGGCGAGCAGCTCAAACTCCTTGCGGGTGAGTATCACCGGCTGGTTATCCACGAAAACCGAGCATTCGCCGGGGCGAATCTCGATGTGTTCATCAGCAAATCGCAATGGCTGTTTCATAGGACGGGACCAATCTGTAGTGAAGAATTTCCGGACCGCGTTACACTACTTAAGCGATTTTTTTTCAAACTTCGGGACTTTTGGAAAGTTCGGGCAGGGGAGGGAAAAACGTATGACGCGCCGCGATTGGCTGGCCGGGTCGGCCGCTTTGGCCGCCGCCTCTCAGAATGCGAGCGCTGCCGCGAAGAACATCGTCATCTCCAGCGCCAATGGCTTGGCCTGCTGCGCCAAAGCAATGGAGATGGTGAAGGGCGGCTCCGATACTCTGGATGCCGTAATAGCCGGCGTCAACATCGTGGAACTCGATCCAAACGACCGGTCCGTGGGATATGGCGGCCTGCCTAACGAAGAAGGAGTCGTCGAGTTGGATGCCAGCGTCATGCACGGTCCGACACGCCGCGCCGGTTCTGTCGCGGCCATCCGGAACATTAAGACCCCTTCACGAGTCGCCAAGCTGGTGATGGAACAGACCGACCACATCATGCTGGTGGGCGACGGAGCTCTTCGTTTTGCCAAGGCGATGGGCTTTCCCGAAGAGAACCTTCTGACTGAGGAATCGCGCCTGGCATGGCTGACCTGGAAGCAATCTCTGCGTGACAGAAACGGTCACAACAATTGGACTGACGGAGTGGACGCTCCGGTGAAGGGGAAGCCGACTGCCGAGCTGCGAAGGCTCTTTCCGAATGCCAGCGAAGACACCTTTGCCTGGGCGGAATGGGTGGCGCGGCATCCCATCACCGGAACGATCAATTGCCTCGCGTTGAACGGGAAGGGCGAGATGTCAGGCTGTACGACCACTAGCGGCTTGTCCTGGAAGATTCCCGGGCGTGTCGGCGATTCGCCCATTGTCGGTGCCGGATTGTACGTCGACCAGGATGTGGGCGCGGCGGGCTCAACGGGACGGGGCGAAGAGAACATTCGGGTCGCCGGAGCTCACTCCGTCGTGGAGAACATGCGCCACGGCATGTCTCCGAAAGAAGCGGTTCTCGATGTCCTGAAGCGGATCGCCCGGAACTTCGACAACGACGGGCAGCGGCTGGCGAAGTTCGATATCAACTTCTACGCGCTTCGCAAGGATGGCGCCTATGCCGGCGGCTCGCTGTGGAACGGTAACGTCAACCGGGACGGAAGCTTTGTCAGCACCAAGTTTGCCGTCAATGACGGCGGCGCCAGCCGGTTGGAAACCTGCGCCTACCTTCTGGAGCGAAAGTAGCTTCGCGGTTAAGCCGGAGACTTGAGAACGTTCACCACGATGCGCGAAGGCTGAGCTTTGGACCGGAACACCCGCTGTGTCGCCTTCTGAAAATCGGCCTCTTTCGCATCGTTGATGTTCATGAACTTCTGGGGATTCCGGTCTCCCATCGGAAACCAGCTGGACTGTACCTGGATCATGATGCGGTGACCTCTCCGGAAGGTGTGAAAGACGTCGTTCATCGTGTACTTCAGCGGAGTCGCCTTGCTGGGGGAAAAAGGTTCTGGTTTGGAAAACGAGTTCCGGAACTTTCCGCGAAACATCTCCCCGCGGATCAACTGTTGATAGCCGCCCATGCGGACAATGGAGGCGACATTGCGCTTCGGATCGATCGGCTTCCGCGGCTCGGCGCCCGGCGGCAGCACGCGAGTATCGGGAACGTCGTCATAGTCCGGATAGTCGTCCGGAAAGACGTCGATCAGCTTCACCACCCAGTCGGAATCGGTGCCGGACGTTGAAATAACCAGCTCGTTGACCAATGGGCCGGCGAGAGTTACGTCTTCCTCCAGAACGTCGGTCTGGTAGACGAGAACATCCGGCCGCTCGGCGGCAAACCGCTGATCGGCGGTCATATATTCCCGGGTCATTCCGGTGGCGGTATTGGCAACGAACGGGACCGGCCTGGCGGGGTCGCTGATGTATTCGTCGTAGCCTTCACCGGCGGCATCGGCGGCAGCGTCCCATGCCAGCCTTCCTTTGGCCTGGAGATAGAGCGACTTCTTCTCGACATTCTTCGGCGGCCAGGATTCGAACGCGCGCCACTGATTGGTGCCCGTTTCGAACATGTATGCTTTGGGCAGCTTGGCATCGCCCTTCTGCTTCAGATGCTGCTGGAAGAAAGGAAACTCGATCTTCTCGCGATAGAACTCCGCTGTTTTGCTGTTGAAGAAAATATCCCCCAGCCGGTCGCCCTCGCCGCGAGACCATGCTCCGTGAAACCACGGGCCGAACACAATCCGGTTTTCGCTTTGAAATCCGGCTTTTTCCACGTTCTCGTAAACCTGGAGCGCTCCGTAGAGGTTCTCGGCATCGAACCAGCCGCCAACGGTCAGAACGGCCGGTTTGATCGACTTTAGGTGGGGACGGAGATTGCGCGACTGCCAGAACTCGTCGTAGGTATCGTGCTTCATCATCTCGGTCCAGAAGGCGACGTTGTTCTTCAGGAACCGCTCGTTCGCATTCGCGAGAGGACCCATCTTGAAGAGGTAGAAGTTGTAGCCGTCGGGAGTCTTGTAGTCGAAGGAGCCGCGAGGAGCGTCATCGGGTGTAACCGGTTCCGGCCGCGGTTTCCCGAAGGTCGAAAGAAAATTGAACGCATGGGGAAGCCAGAGCACTCCGTTGCGATGGAAGTCGTCGCCGGTGAACCAGTCGACAATCGGCGCCTGGGGCGAAGCAGCGACATGCGCCGGATGCGCGTCGATCATTCCCGCAGCGGTGTAAAAGCCGGGATAGGAGATTCCCCACGTACCCACGCGGCCGTTGTTGTTGGGGATATTTTTCACCAGCCAGTCGATGGTGTCGTAAGTATCGGTGGACTCGTCAATATCCTGCGGGCCGCCTTTGGAGGCTTTGTGCGGGGTCATATTGACGAACTCACCTTCGGACATCCACTTGCCGCGAACATCCTGATACACCACGATGTAGCCCTCACGCCCGAAGGCGGGCGACGGCCCCAGGTCCGCTTTGTATCGATCGACTCCGTAGGGCGCAACGGTGTACGGAGTCCGGTTCAACAGAATGGGGTACTTCTGCGAGGCTTCCTTGGGAACGTAAACCGACGTGAAGAGGCGTTTGCCGTCGCGCATCGGAATCCGGTGCTCGTACTTGGTGTAGTGAGATTGGACGTACTCCAAACCTTGCGCCAACACGAGTGCCGGGACCAGCCCCAGAAGCATTCGAACCATCCCGATATGATAGCTGTATGGCTCTTGCGGCATCGATTTTGCTGCCTGTTTTCTTTCTGGCGCAAGAGCAGGATCCGTTGCTGCTTCGCATGACCGAAGAGGCGGAATTGTTTGCTCAATCCGCCAGCCAATTGATCGCCGAAGAAACCCTGACGCAAAGGTCCGCCAAACAGGAAAAACGCTCATTCTTTCGTGTCGGGCAATCGGCGCTGGAGCCGCCCAAACTGGTCCTGCAGGAGCGGGAGCTGAAATCCGAATTCGGCTACGCGCAGATGGTGCAGGATGGTGATCCGGTGTTTCACGAAGCGCGGCAGGTGGTGAGTGTCGACGGCAAGACCGAGCAACCGGCGGATAAAGCTCGCCGGAAGCTGGTGAGCGGCTTGAAATCCGAGGGAGACGAGGCGAAGAAGAATCTGCTGGAAGACCTGCAGAAACACGGGCTGGAGAGATCGGCCACAGATTTCTCCCTGATGATCCTGTTGTTTCGTGCCCGGAACCTCCCGCTTTTGGATATTCTCTTCGGCCGCTTGTCGAACGCCGGCTCCGAACCGGCGCTGGTGTATTCGTTCCGGGAAAAGAACGGCGAGGGAAGCTTCACGATCTTCAACGGCAAGGAAATGGTTCACCAGAAGCTGCGGGGCGAGATCTGGTTGCGGCGAAGCGACGGAATGCCGCTGAGAATCACCTTTGGCGCGATGCTTCCTCTTCCGAACGGCGCGATCGTTCAGGACAGCGGGCAAGTGGACTATGTACGCTCCGATAGCGGTATTGTCACTCCGGCCGCCTCCCGGTACCAACGAACCGATGCGGCGGTGCTGGTGTCGGAAACTTTATTCCGCTATTCGAAGTTCCGCAAGTTTTCCGCCGATTCCGACTTGAAGTTTCCGGAAAGCTCCGGGAAGCCTTGAATGCGGATCGTTTATCTGCACGGGTTCGCCTCCGGCCCGATGTCCAAGAAGGCGCAGTTTTTCCGGAAGAAGTTTGCCGCCTGCGGAATGGACCTGGAGATTCCCGAACTGGCCGCAGAGGGCTTCGAGCGGCTGACCGTGAGCGGGCAACTGGATGTCATCGAACGGCTGGGAAGCGGCGAGCCGCTGGTGATCATCGGGTCAAGCATGGGCGGCTACCTGGCTGCGCTCTATGCATCCCGCCACCCGGAGGTGTCACATGTAGTGATGATGGCTCCGGCGTTTGGATTCGCCCGGCGATGGGGGGCGAGGATCGGCGAGCAGGCGTTTGCCCGATGGAAGTCGGAAGGGTTTCTGGAAGTGCACCACTACAGCGAGGGGCGGCCGGCGCGCGTGGGATATGGGCTGATTGAAGACGGCTTGCAATTCCCGGAGGAGCCGGAATTCGGGCAAGCCGGTTTGATCCTGCACGGATGGAACGATGAGGTGGTTCCGGCCGGAGCGTCGATCCGGTACGCCGGCCGCCATCCTCACGTGAAGCTGCAGTTGTTCGATGCGGGGCACGAGCTGACGGAAGTGACTGAAACCATGTGGGTTCAGGCCAGCAGGTTTCTAGGAGTGCCAGCTTGACGTTAACAGTCCGGCGGGTGCCACTCGGCGCCAGGTCGAAGGCGAGCCGTGTGGCGATGACCGGACGAAGATCTTGTAGAACTTTCGTTTCGTTCTATGATTTTTGGAATTTGAATCTGCTTTGGCAGCATTATGTTAAAATCAGACTGTCGGTTCGGCCCGTTGTGTTTCCATCTTCCGGAAACGTTTTGACGGGTCCTGCGTCCTGATAGAGTGAGGCGACGCCCCGCTCCAAGCGGCGGGTATTATTTATGGGAACCACGATGGTAGATCACGAGACCCGGCCCGCGACGCCGGGCGATGCCGAGACTCATCTAGCGGATGTCTTCTCCGGAAGCTACGAAGAGCCGTGGTTTCAGAGCTTTGTCCGCCGCATCAAGGAAACGTTCAATCCTCCCCAGCTTCCCCCTCTGGAAGTCACTTCCAAGCCGGTACCGGTAAAGAACATTTGGGGCGGCACCGCCGGAAATGAAAGCAAAGCCGGCATGGGTTCGCTGCTGATCCATGGCGGTGTCGTTGCTCTCCTGATCGTCATCGGCACCAACCCGATCGTCCAGCAGAAAGTCAAAGAAACCATCTTTACGCCAGTCGATATCGCTCCCTATATTGCCAAGCCTTCCGAGAAACTGTCGGGTGGCGGCGGTGGGGGCGGCGACCGGTCGCTGACCGCGGCCTCGAAGGGCAAGCTGCCCAGGCCTTCTCCCAAACAGTTCACTCCTCCCATGGCCGTGGTAAATAATCCGGATCCAAAGCTGGTGATGGAGCCGACGCTCAACATCCCGAATCAGGTTCCGAATGTGAATATGCCGGTGTTCGGCGATCCTCTGGCCAAGCTGAGTGTTCCCTCCAATGGAACTGGTTCCGGCGGAGGCATTGGCTCGGGAAGCGGTGGCGGCGTAGGATCCGGTAAGGGAACCGGTTATGGACCTGGAGAAGGCGGAGGCTACGGCGGTGGTGTCTATCGCATCGGCGGCGGAGTTTCGGCACCATCCTTGATCTACAAAGTCGAGCCGGAATACTCCGAAGAAGCTCGCAAAGCGAAACATCAGGGCACAGTCGTCCTCCAGGTGGTCGTGGACCCCAGTGGGATCGCCCAGCAGATCAAAGTAATTCGACCCATCGGCTTAGGCCTGGATGAGAAAGCGGTCGAAGCTGTACACAAGTGGCGGTTTAAGCCCGCGCTGAAAGACGGCAAGCCTGTCGCCGTTGCGGCGACGATCGAAGTGAACTTCCGGCTTCTGTAGTTCACACCCCTTTCCTCTCGTGAGATCATGGCGGCTTCATGAGCCGCGCTCTTCTTCTGCACTCCGTTAGCTACGCCGGACTTTGGGGCCAGGCCTTTCTGCCGGTTGACCGCTTTGTCGCCAAGGCTGCTGAACTCGGTTTCGGCGGGGTGATGCTGATGGCCAAGCGTCCTCACGTTTCTCCGCTGGATTACGGACCATCGGAGCGGCTGGCTCTCCGCCGATTGCTGGAGCAGCACCATCTTACAAATCTTTGCGTGGCGGGTTACTGCAACCTGACTGGTGACCTGGAACACGGTGAGATTCCTCATCGGGAAATCAACGTAGCCTATCTCACCCAGTTGATCCAACTCACTGCAGACCTCGGCGGCCCGCTGCTGCGGGTTTTTACCGGCTACGACAACCCGGCGGCCGACCATGGCAAGCAATGGAGGCTCATCGTTGAAATGCTTCGCGAAGCCTCTCGCATTGCGGCGGATCAGGGTGTAACTCTCGGCGTGCAAAACCATCACGACATCGCCTGTGGTTGGGAAAGCATGTCGGATCTGCTCCATGAAATCGATGAGGCGAACTGCCGGGCGCTATTTGACGCATGGGCTCCCGCGCTCCAAGGAGCCAATTTGAAGGAGGCGGCAAAGGCTCTCGCGCCGCTTGCCGTACACACCACTGTCGCCGACTATCAGTTGCGCCCGAGATACCGGTACCTGCCTGCGCTGGTCAACTACGAGCCGCAGACTCCACATACCGTCGCCGTCCCGATGGGCGACGGCTTTATCGACTACCGCAGCTTCTTTGGCGGACTCGCCGAAGGCGGATTCAACGGCAGCGTCGCGTATGAGATGTGCTCGCCCCTGAGGGATGGTGGCGGCATGGCCACGCTCGACCTCTATGCGCGCAAGTTTGTACACTACATGGAGCAGATTTCGTAACAAAAACAAGGCCAATGAAACTTCGCACGGTTCGTCTGGTTCCGATCGTTGGTTCGCTAGTTGTCTTCGCACAATCGCCACCGCGTGAATTTGGCCGCGGCTATGACGAATTGAAGCCGCCACAACAAGCGCTAGTCGTGGACTGGGCTCAGCGTTTCAACAAGGTGACGAAGGGAAAGGCCACCAATGCGGAAATCTTCGAAGCCTGGCCTCTTTCCGCCCGCACCACGTTCGATGCGGTGACGCACGCCTTAATGACGACCAAGCTGACTCGGAAGGATGGTTCCGCCGCGGGAACCGCCTTGGATCTGGTGGCGCAGTTGGAGACCGTCAACGGCAGGATCGAAGGAGCAAGTGGCGATCATCAATACCGCCTCTATGTCGTCTTAAAGCCAGATGCCTTGAAGACCCTGGGCGATACGCAGCCCTTCAGCCGGGCAATGGATAACACGGTCTATCACAAAGAATATCCGCTCAGCTACCGTCAGGAGGGAGGTGCTCCTTCTATACAGTTTTCCATCGAGCGTGATGGAAAACGTGCCGACATTGACGTGGACTATCGCTCATCCAAGTTTCCAAAAGCCTTGTTCAACGGGCACCTGACAAGCTCTAACTCCGATGTCACTTCCGGGAATAACCATGAGCGTCATGTGAACCGCTGGGAAGGGCTGACAAATTGGTGGAAGAGTCTTTTCGGATTGCCGTTGACGACCTCGGTAGCGGATTCGTCCCGATTCGATATTCCGACGGCGCCCAAGGTGAAGGGCAAGGCAAAGCCCGACGAATCCGCTCACGACTTTCTGCAATCCTGGCTGGTTCGGCAGAAGCCGGGCGAGGCACTTGCGTACATGTCCGATCGAGCCTATGCCTGCCTGGAACTGAATAACGATGCAAGGGCAGCCGATCGTGGAATGGCCCCTTTTCTTGTGCTCCAGCACATGCAACAGGTAAACACGAAGATCGGGAAGATCGCGGGCTTGGAATCGGCTCTCGAAGCCTTCCCCGTAAAAAACGATCTCTTGAAACTGAAAGAAGTAGACCAACCTTACGGCCGTGAATTTGCCCTGTACGATGTCCCCGAAAGCGTGGGTTTCGCCTATGAGTGCTACTACCGCCTCCATCCCGGCGAAGCCGCGAAGCACAAGCCGTCTCCGGACAAATACGGGCGCTTCTATACATCGATATTCCAGTGGAAAGCTCCTATGAAAGGAGAACCCGTTGCGGCACTCTGGGCCAGGGAAGGCGACTTCTGGAAAATCGTGTCCTTAATCTCGGAGGCCGACGCGCGGTCCGTACGAATCGCAGGCGAAACGGCGGCGTCTTCTGGGCCGGCACCGTCCTCCGCGCCGCGCCAATTCGTTTCCGGTGACCCGGATTTCATTCGAGCAACGGGAGACTTTCTCACCAAGTGGCTGGTCAAGCACAACTACAACGGAGCGATGGCATACTTCGCTCCGGATTGCGACGAATGCGTGCGGCTGGAAGCAGAAAAGCCGGTGACCAATCCACGCACAACGCTGCAAAGTTCGTTGAAGGAGATCGTCGACACGATCCATCGCGCCGGTTCGCTAACCGAGATCGTCCAGGCGGCAGATCCCAGCCACACCGATTTGCGCTTCATCCACCATAATCATGAATCGAATTTCGTACTCCTCAGCGTGCCCAATTCCATTGGTCAATACATGGAATGCAAGTCGCAGGCATCTGCTAAGCCGTACGCTCCAACCGGGCCGCCCGTATACGGCACCTACTTTGCAACCGGCCTCACCCTGAACGTTCCCGGAGATCCGCCGGTCCTTTACCTGCTCTGGAAGAAGATCGGGACGGATTGGAAAATTATCGCGTTCAAGGTCCAGGACACTTAATACTTCGGGGCAGATTTCGCGTAGAGCCCTAGATGGTGCGCCCGGCATGATTCGAACATGCGACCTTTTGGTTCGTAGCCAAACGCTCTATCCAGCTGAGCTACGGGCGCGCTTTTTTGAATTGTATCATGCGCGCCGCGACTCTTAAGGTTGTCGTATCATCTCCGCTGGAGGCAACGCATGTTCGGTTTGATTGGTCAGATCATTTTCGGTGCGATCGTCGGCGCCATAGCCAAGCTACTCATGCCCGGTAAAGATCCGGGTGGTTGGATCATTACCATTCTGCTGGGTATTGCAGGCTCGTGGCTTGGCAGCTACCTGGGTCAGGCGATCGGCTGGTATCAGGAAGGGGACACCGCAGGGTGGATCGGCTCCACTGTGGGGGCCGTCATTCTATTGGCACTGTACCGGTTGGTGGCCGGCAAGGGGAGCAAGGCCAACGCCGCCGGAGCCTAAACTCCCGCCAAACCCAATTCTGCCGCTTTCTCCTGCATCGCCTGGATGCAGAACTGGATGTGTGTCTCGATGGGGACGCCCAACTCTTCTGCCCCCAGGCGGATGTCGTCGCGATTCACTGTTCGGGCGAATCCTTTGTCTTTCATCTTTTTTAGGACCGATTTTACGTCCACTTCCGCGATGGACCGCGACGGCTTGACATAAGAAATAGCCGTCAAAAATCCGGCCAATTCATCGCACGCGAAGAGACTTTTCTCCAGCGGAGTTTCCCGGCGAATATTCAAATGCAGCGCGTGGGAAAGAATGGCGCGGCGAATGTCTTCGGGAACTCCGCGGGCCGCAAGAATCGGCTCGCCTTTTTGGGGATGTTCGTCCAACGTCGGGTGAATTTCCCAATCGAAATCGTGCAGCAGAGCGGTGACGCTCCACTTGGTTTCATCCTCGCCGAACTTCCTCGCATAGGCCGTTACGCACGCCTCCACCGCCAGCGCGTGCTTTCGCAGTCCTTCGGACTTTGTGTGTTCACACAGGATTTTCCATGCCTGTTCGCGAGTCATTCTGCGATTTTTGCACAGGCCGGAAACGGTTAGTCTCCCTCGATCACTAGATGCTAGAGGCGCGAACCCAGATGCTCGCCACATATCCGATGCGGGAAAGCCAGGGAGTGAAAATTCTGGAGCTTCCCAAGCGATTCACGGGTCTCCAGAACGGCGAGGAACTCGAAATGGTTCTCGAAGATCTCCTTTCGGAGGGCGTGCGAACGGTCGTGTTGGATTTCTCTCAGGTCAGCTACATCGACACCTTCGCCCTGGGTTCTCTGATTCGGGAGCATCTCCGGTTCGCCAGCCGTGGCTCGCGATTGAAGATCCTGAACCCGGCCGGCAAAATCAGAGACGTCCTGGCCGTGACCAAACTGGTGACAGTCTTCGAGTGCTTCGAGGATGAAGCCGCCGCTCTCGGCGTTCTTTGGTGAGAACACAAGTGAGCCTGCTATACTGAAACTGCCTCGCTTGTGGGCCTGTGGCGCAGTTGGGAGCGCGCTTCCATGGCATGGAAGAGGTCAAGGGTTCGAATCCCTTCAGGTCCACCAATCC